>JAUSFL010000047.1 GCA_030649735.1 Candidatus Iainarchaeum sp.
TCACGTTTACTCCTGCGCTGTTTAGTGCTTTTTGAATTGCAAAAATGATTAGGGCTATGTTTGCTATTCCTATGAGCATGAAGCCGATGCTTGGGGCTAGCAAGTTGATTAATGGTAGTGTTGTGAATTCTGTTTTGAACATTTGGACTGCAATTAGAATGATTACATCTAGGACGTTCATGAATGCTGCTGCGCCAAGTAATTGCAGGATTGCTGAACCGTAGGCTTTTACTGGCGGGATAAAGTACAAGAAGAGTCCGATTGGGAAGAGCATTACTCCCAGGATTAGGACTATTTGGCGCAAGACCAGGGTTATTACTGTCAGGAAGGCGGAAATTGCTAGTGTTGCAAGCCAGAGAATGTCTATTGCTGTGAGGTTTTGGATTGAGAAGACGCTTTCTAAGGAAGAATTCCATAAGGTTAGGGCTATTCCTGAACTGAGGCTTAAAAGCAGGGAATACAGTAGCAGTGAAGCGTTTACTGCAATGACCAAGAGCAGGGCTTGCTTAAACCACTCTTTAGCCTCTGCCCTTTGCACTGCATCATAGCTTCCGAACAAGAATTTGAAGCCAACAATCAAGAAAATGAGCAAGTAAAAGCAGGAAATTACTGCAATAATGACCAGCCAAAGGCTTTCAAAGTGAAAGGGGTCAATGTTGACTGTAAGCAAGGCCTTGGCAATGTCAAACAATGGCTGGACAAAGCCAGCCAATAAATTGCCAATTCCTGAAAAAATCGAGTTAACCAAGTCTCCCGGAAGATTGGTTATTGACTCCCACAAGCCCATTTAGAACACCTTCCGAAAGCAATGCCTTACTATCAAAAAAATGAAGAAATAACCTGCAAGAAAGCCAAAAACGTCAAACAAAGTAGCTAATGCTCTTGGGTTTGTTTGAACCAAGCGCAATGTAGATTGGGCCTTGAATTCGGAGTCCTTAAAGCTTGCAGTAATAAGTCCTTTAGAAGTTTCTGGATTAAATGTAAAGCTTGCTTGACCTTGAGAGTCTGTGAAAACTTGACTTGCTTGGCCTCCAATTGCGAGATTGACAGTCTTGAAGGCCAAAGGCTTTCCGGAAGCT
>JAUSFL010000049.1 GCA_030649735.1 Candidatus Iainarchaeum sp.
ATTTTCAGATTTGGAAAGATCAAACTTATACAACTACTAAGGAGAAAGATTGGCTTCAAAGATTGCAAGAGGCAGATGTCGTTTTTTTGGAAACCCTAATTGAAAATTATCTTAATTCTGAAGCAAATTTGGAAACATTAATTGAATATTTTAAGCTTAAAACAGAAAAACAGAATGAAGTATTCAAAAATATTGCAAAAAATAATGTTGTAGAAACGAAAGAAGTTTGGTTTGCTTTAGAAAAGAAGTATAAACAAATAATGAAATAGTTAGCTTTTCTTTTCTGTTTCTTTAAACAATCTTTCAAACTTCCCCGCTATCTTCTTCCACTTGTAGTCTTCCGCAAACTTTACTGCATTCTTTCCCAACTTTTTCTGCAGCACTTTGCTTTTCAGCACTTTCTCAATTTTTTCCGCGCAATCCTTCTCGTTGAACGGCTTGAACAAAAAACCATTAAAGCCGTCTTGTACTGCTTCTGGGTTGGCCATTGCGTCAGCAGCAATTGCGGGCAAGCCAGCGGCCATGGCTTCGTAGTTGACTATGCCTTGGGTTTCAATTGTGGAGGCTGTCAAGTAGAGGTTGCAGCTTGCGAGTTTTAAGGCGCGTTTTTCGCCGGAAATCATGCCTGCAAATTCAACTTTGTCCTTGACTCCTAATTGAATGCAAAGGCTTTCGAGGCCTTTTCTTGCAGGCCCGTCGCCAATAATGACTAAACGCAAGTTTGGGAAGGCTTTTTCTAAAAGAGCGAAGCTTTTGACCAAGACTTCAATGTTTTTTTCAAAACTCACTCTGCCCATGAAGACTAGCTTGAAATGCTTTGGGTCTTTTTTTGCTTTTTTTCCGGCTTTAAAGAATAATTCTTCAATTCCCCAAGGCAGTAAAACAGGCTTTTTCAAAAGCCCGTGCTTTGTTAATTCAGAACTCATTACTTTGCTGTTTGCAAGGACAATGTTGCAGGAATTGTAAAAATTGCTTCCAAACTTCCACGCACTGTCCTTGGCAAACTGCGTGTTTTTAATCACTGGCAAAGGCAAGTACACTAGAAAGTCAGGCAGTAAAGTATTGTAATACCCAATTGAAGGAATCTTGCTTTTTTTCGCAAGCTTTAAGCCAAGCTTTCCAATAAAGAATGGAGTCTGGCAAAAAACCAAGTCAGGCTTAAACTCTTCAATTTGCTTCCAGGCAGAATGCTTCACAAAAAAGCAAACCCTATAATCCTTGTAAGTAGGCAAGGCAATTGAAGGACTGATTAGAACAGTCTTGCAGTTTTTTGGCTTCCAAGAAAAACTCCCACCATCAGGAGCGACTATCAAAAACTCGTGCTTTGGCAGTTCTTCCACAAGCTTCATTGTTCCAATAGTAACGCCATTAATCTGCGGCAAAAAAGAATCAGTAAAAATAGCAATTCGCATGAGAAAAATAAGGAATTAAAGGCTTTTTTAACTAGGTGGTTCAAGGCTGGGGCTTAAGGTATTGGTTTCGTTTTCCTGACGCTGGGAAAATGATTATCTGGCTTGAATCCTGAATTTTTGCAGGCTTCATTGGTTTTCTAGCAGACTTTGATGTTAATACTGGAGTATTCTGGAATCGCATAGATTGTTTGCTTGAATCTTTTCAATGCCACTAGCCCTAGTTTTTTCAATTGGTTAATGTCCCTGCTTATGGCTTCCTGGTGCCTGTTTAGCTCTTTTGCTATCTGGCCTATTGATTGCGGCTTTTCTGCAGATTGATGCTCCATCAAATACTTTAGCAAGTCCATTCTTTTAGGCGATAAAAGCTTGTTCAATTGAGCGTAAGATTCCAAGTACAGCATATTCTTGGCTTGCTTAATCTCTGAAAATGGCTTATCGGAGAACAATTCATTAAAGTCTGAATCCATATCTGCCCCGATAGTTATCGTTAGTATCTTTCGCTTCATTTCGCCTCGCCTCCTTTACTTAACAATTATGTTATATAACGCAGATATTAATAAACGTTCTGGTTTTAAAAAGCCAAAACTCAATCAATCCACTTTTCAATGTATCTTCTTTTGTAATTTCTCCAATTGCTTTTCACATCATTTTTACAGTAATTGAATCCGACTTGATCGCACGCTATTCCTGCAAGCTTGATTCCTTTGGAATTAAGGGCCTCAAAGAATCTGTGAACGTGGCAAAAACCATGCGAAGTGTCAAATCTGATGATTTCGTGAGTTTTTTCTCCAGAATAATGCATTTGCAAAACACAAAAACTAAGAATTTCCTTGGTTTTTTTGTTGAACTCGATTCTAGTGATTAAAAAATCATTCAACGAGCCATCCAAAGGGCTTGTTTTTTCAAAAGTTTCAATTGCCATTCCAACACTAGCCCAAAGTATTCACAAGTGATCAGTATTAAGATAGTCTCAAGCCAGATTTCCAGTCGTCAGGAGTCACAATTTCTTGCCTTTTTTCACTAGCGAGTCTAACTTTTGATTGGAGGCAATCCACACTATCTTGTTCTCCTTAGAGAATGTTATTTTGTTGGATTTTTCAAGGTATTGGATGATTACGTTGAATGTCTGATACTGCACTTGCTTTGGAAGAGTTCTCCACAAGCCATTTTTCGAAAGCTCAATCTTGGATTTTTGGATGGCGTCTTCAACCATTATCACAGTGTCAAGGCGCGGGTAATGCAAAACAGCAGTTTCCATGTATAAGTTTATACAAATACAAGTTTATATAATTATGGTCTGGCTTACCCTCTATTTTAAAATAATATTAAATAGAGGGTAAGAGTTAAAAAGGCTTGCCTGCTTGAATAGTTCATGGTCTATGTCTACAAGAAAATGATTGCCGGCAAGCCGTACTATTATTTGCGCGCTTCTTCAATAAGCAAGGGAAAGTCAGTAGTCAAGGACATTGCATACTTGGGGAATTCAATAGAAAACGCAAAAAAAGAGATTGAACGACTGCCGCAATTTAAAGACAAGATTGAAAAATCTTACAGGAAAATCCGATTATTCCTTGAATCAAACCATTACTTGGAAGGGGCCCAAAAGGCAAAGCTCAAGCATGACGATTTTCTCAAGGAAAATCAGGCAATTGTGGAAGCCTGCGCTTTGCACTACAATAAAGCATTCAAGAAACTTGATGCCTTGACCCAAAAGGAAATTCTTGACAATTTCATTGTAGAATACGCTTTCAACACCACGGCAATTGAAGGAAACACAATTGGGCTTAAAGAAGCAAGAGGCCTGCTTGAGGAAGGCCTGACTCCAAAAGACAAGACATTGAGGGAAATCCATGACTTGCAGAATACAAAAAGAGTCTTTGAATCACTAGACCTCAAGAGACAATTGTCCCGCGAGCTGATTAAAGAAATCCACGCCGGACTGCTTGAAAACATTGACTCAAGGAACGAATACCGCATCAGGGATATTATGGTCACAAAATCAAGGTTCAAGCCAAGCCCCTACTATAAAGTGCGCGAGGACATGGACTTTCTCCTAGAATGGTTTGACAAGAACAAGAAACTGCATCCTTTCGTGCTTGCAGTGATTTTCCACCACAAGTTTGAGAAAATCCATCCGTTCATGGATGGAAATGGAAGGACTGGAAGAATGCTAATGAACTTCATACTCTTGAAAAACAATTATCCTCCAGAGATACTGCAGAAAAAGCACAGGAGCGAATACTTGGAAATACTGAATGAGGCAGACAAGGCATTCATTACAGAGGCAAAGCCAGAACATTATGCCGGACTGATTGCTTTCGCCACTGCAGAGCTTAACGAAACTTACTGGAACAATTTCCTGTGAATTAAACAGTCTTTTGACCTTTTTCAGTCTGTTTGAACTGAAAGGGCAGGTACAACTTGTACCTATCCTTTGTGTGCTCTTCATTTTTGCCGAGTGAATTATCTAAATTAGTTGTATCTAAATTGGGGACAACTGTTATTTTCCGACGATTTTCTTGTTTTTTTGAATGAATTGTTCTGCGCCTTCAAAAAGCTCGTTCAAGTCGTGCTCGATTTCAACTCTGACAGTGTCGTACTGGACTTCTTGCCTTGTTTCCCGCAAAATGTCAAACAATGAAAGATCCCTGGCTTCAAAACCTTTTCCCAAATAATTTTCTTCCAAGTATTTTTCAAGGCAGTAATGGCTTCTCTCTCCAAAACCATCATTGAACAAAATCGCCCGGCCAGCATGAAAAACAGCATTGTATAACGCAATCAATGCCATTTCCTTCTTTTTTAAATTAATCAAGTCGTAAGCTTCATTAAGGAAGAATTCGGCCTGTTTCAAATCTTGAGTTGAAAACTTCGTGCTTTTCTCAATTTTCTTGAGCAATCCTTTCTCAAGGCAATCTTGGAATTTACTCAATCATTTCACCAGAAAGCACTATTCCTTTGTAGTGGATCTGGTTGTAAAGTTCGTTGTTTTCTTTTTTTAAGCTTTCGAGCCTTTCGGCAGAAAACGAAAGTAGTTGGATTTCCTTGCCTAGCTCTTTCTCCATCGCAAGCTTGATTCCGCTAATTTTGAAAGAATCTGGCTTGCCTTTGAAAAAAAGTGCAATGTCAATGTCGCTTTGAGGGCTTATTTTGCCACTGGCAGCGCTTCCGAAAAGAATTATTGCCTCTGGCTTGAGGCCTTTTAATGCATTGAATTGCTTGCAGCCCATTATTTTCTGCGTCAGGATTAGCCGCAAGGCATTGTTTGCTAGCGGAGAGTCATAGTTTATGCTGAAGACTTTCCTGTTCTTTTGCATTGCAGAATTCACAAGCCTATTGTCTTCAAGCTTTTGCAATGCCTTAAATGCAGTGCTTGCAGGCATTCCAAGCCTTTCAGCAAGCTCGCGCAAGTGCCTATTGCCTGAAAGCGCAAGCTCTTCCAGAATCCTGAAGCAGAATTCATCAAAGATAAAATTGTTCATAATAGAAAACAAAACGTTTCCTAATAAAAACATAATGTTTTATTTGGGAAATTTTACAATCTCTTGCCTTTTATCTGCGGTTTTTTAGCGCTTGTATACATTGTCGTGGTGTTCTAAACGGTCGAAGAGTATGAATTTTTCCTTCTTGAAGACTTTGAACAGCAAAACAAAGCTTTTGTCAATGTGCACTCTTTTGCAATCGCTTAAGCCGTGCTTTAGGTTTTTGTAAAAGTCAATTGCTGTTTCGTCCCTTTCTGCAATCTCGTCGATCTTTTTCATTACTGCCTCATATCGCTTATTGTCTTTCTTATGGAGTTTTTTGAGAGTTTCTTCAAGCTCGTCGCTGAGGTCGTACTTGAAAGTCATTATCATTCCTCTATGATTTTTCTCAAATCAAACGTTGTCCGGCTGCGAAAACCGTATTTTTTCATGTGCCTGTTGCAGGATTCAATTACTTCTTTCACAATTTCATCTTTGACTTCTTTGTCTACGAACTCGTCGCCGTACATTTCAGCAAGCTTGTCCAATGCCTGGCCTTTATCCTTAAGGGCGTACTTTTCCTTTAGCACTCCCAAGACCCTGCTTGTGTAATCCTTGATTTTGACATTCATATTCACAGAACCACTCAACTAACACCACCTAAGTTAAACTTAGTTAAACTAATTTAAAAGGCTTTTGGTTTTTTCTTTAGGTTGGCTGGTTGTAAAGTTCTGTGTTTTCTTTTTTTAAGCTTTCGAGCCTTTCGGCAGGAAGCGAAAGCATTTGAAGTTTGCTAAAAAAAGTGGGGTTTTACTTTGGGGCGAACATTTGCCCGATTCTGCCGAAGTCAATCAGGTTTTTGAACTGGCTTGACTCTGTTTCCAACTGTTCTGCTTGAGAGTCCAAAGTCCTTAGCGTTTCTTGGTCGTTGACTCCACTGCTTGCGAGTTTTTGCCTTACAGTGCGAAGTTCTGCAGCGCGTGAGCTTAATTTATTGGCGTAATCGCCGTTTCCAAAAACATAGCTGATTACATCAAGCTTTTTCTTTTCTTGAGTCACTTTGTCTGCTGTATCTCCTAATTGGTTCGCCAATGCAGGGTCTGAATTGGCCCATTTGTCAGCCACTGCGTAAAGTCCATTGGTTGCGGCATTGCTTGAGTTAACCCCGAATTTTCTGCACATGCTGTCAACAATCATTCCAGCAACTTTTTCAGGAGAGCTTTTCATTTCACTGCAAGAGCTTAAAGCCTGCTTTTTTGCCTCGCAGTCCAATGCAGATTCTGCCTCGCATTTCGCAATTTCAAGCTTGAAGCGCCCCATGTTGTTTAGTTCGCGCTGTGCTTCTTGACCGCACTGTAATTGAATTTCGTCAGTGCTTGGAGTTCCGCCGCTCATTTGCTTGGTGTAAATGTCAATTATTTCTTCATCGCTCATTTGGCAAAGTTGTTCAGGCCCGGGCATTACAAAATTGTTCACTTGCGGTTGCTGCGTTCCTTGGCCTTGCCCATAAGGCATTTGTTGCTCTTGTTGCGTTGGCTGTTGATTGTATTGCTGGTTTGGTTGTTGGTTTCCGTAAGGCTGCTGCTGTTGGCCGTAAGGCATTTGCTGTCCTTGCGGCTGCTGTGGATTGTATTGTTGTGGAGATTGTCCGTCAATTTGCTGTTCTGGCTGTTGTTGATTGTAAGGTTTCTGCTGTGGGTCGTAATTATAATTTCCCGAGTTTGGCATGCAGTCTTGCTGGCAGTTGGAATTATTCTCTCCCAAGTCTGGCTCGCATAAATTGTTTCCGCAAACTGCGGCCATTGTTACTGCGCCAGTTGCCGGGCTTGCAGTTTCAGTCGTAGTTGCTGGAGTTTCTGCTGGGACTGGCTCTGTAGTAGTTTGAGGCTGTTCCACTGGTGCTGGCTGTGGTTCAGTGACTGGCTGTGGCTGTTCTATCGGTTGTGGTGCTGGCTCTTGCTGTGGGCAAGTCCAGTTTCCATTCTGGCACATTGGCGCAGGGCCGCCTGGAGAACATTCTGGCGCCTGGCTTTGGCATACAATGTTTCCTGAAGAATCAGTTTGCTGCTGGTTTTGCTGTTGCATTTCTTTTTGTGGAGCGCCTTCGCAAACCCAATTTCCATTATTGCATTTTGGCGCGGGCAGTGGATAACAGTCTGGGTGCGGTTCTTTGCAGGCTCCGCCTTGCGTTTGGCTTTGAGTCCTGTTGAATTGCTGGTTTTGGTAGTTTTGCTGCGCTTGAGGCCTTATTTCAATGTTTGGAAGCATTACATTTGGCATATTGCTTTTTGTTTGCTTTAAAAGCTCGCATTTTTTCTTGAATTCTGGAAGCTGGTCTTGAATTTTTTGCTTCACGCTTTCAATCATTGAGTTTTTTTCCGCTGTATTGGCGCTTCTTTGCTCAATGCACACTTTAGTGATCAAGTCTGTTGTAATGTCTTCTATTTTCAGGCTGGTTGGGTCATAGCCGAGCTTTTTTAAAATTGTAATCGCGTTTTGCGGCAGTGGAAGATTTCCTTGCTTGAATTTTGCGCAGAATGTTTTTGGATTGCAGGATTTTGCCTCTGTTTCAAAAGTCTTGCAGACTGTTGAGGTTTCTTGCGCCTTGCTTAAGACAGTAGTGATTTCTGTAATCAAGGCCGGCTTGTCGGTTTTGCAGCCTTGGGCAAATCTTGAACTGTTTAATGTAATCCAATTGTACGCTGTAGTCATGCTTTCAAGCATTCTTTCCTGCGCCACATATTCCGGGCTTGCAAAGCTTTGCTGTGGAATTCCAAAATCTACAGAGCCTGGCATTTTAATTTGGGACTGGACTGAATTTCCAGTGTTTCCTGCATTAGGCAGTGGGGGAATTGTTTCTTCAGCTAGCGCTGTTCCAAAAAAAAGCATGCAGGCGAGCATTACCAGAATTGTTTTTTTGCAATCCATTGCTGTAATTAGAAATTCACTAATATTTAAGCATTATTGCAGAATTCGCGTTTTAAGGCAAAATTTTACCTAATGTTCTCGTACTCTTTGGCGATTTCGCCGTTTTTGTAGAATTTTTTGGAATTTTCAAGCTGGAATTTCAAGAACTTCAAATACCCCATTTTTTTGACTCTGCGGGCGCTCGTGTAAACAACAAGTTTTGGATTGAAAACCACTTTCCCTAATTTTGAAACCCTGGAAAAAAACTCGTGGTCTTCGCAAGTAATGTAAGAAGTGTCCATGCCGTCTGCTTTTTTCCAAGCCCAAGTCCTGAACGCGTAATTGCTGTTTGCCGGGGCAAAAGTTCCAGTAAAATAGCAATAGCCCGCATAAGACGCCATAATGCTTCGGCTTAATTTTTTCTCAAGTTTTCCGGCGTCATGAATTCCTGAGACTCCAAAGACTGCAATAGTGTGCTTGCTGTCAATGAAAGTCTTCATTATTTCTTTTGCCCAGTTTTTTCCAATAATGCTGTCAGAGTCTGCAAAGGCAATTATTGGCGCGCGGGCCAGCAAGCTTCCGGCATTTCTTTCAAAAGCGCAATTCTTGTTTTTTTCAATAATGATTCCATCAACCAATGGCTTGGCGATTTCCACAGTGCAGTCTTCAGAATTTCCGTCAGCAAGAATTATTTCCAAGCTTCCGCCAAAGTCTTGCGAGCGAATGCTTTCAAGGCAGTCTTTAATGCGCTTTTCTTCATTCAAGGCAATGACTACAACGCTCAAGTCTGGCCTTGGGCCAGTCGGCTTTTTCACGACTTTTTTTGACTTGGTTAATGAAAGCCTTTTTTTAGAACTCAAAATATCACGCCGGTTTTAATTAAGAAAGAGAAATTAGGGAATAAAAAGCCATCAGGTTCTTTCGTGAAAATAAGAAATAAAAAAGGCAAAAAGCCTTTTTTTCAATTAAGTTGTCGCTCTCTTCCTCAAGTATCTTTTCTTTCTCTGTTTTTCGCGCATTTTCTTCTTTTTCCATTTCCAGCGTTCCCTGGAACGGGTTTTTTTAAAGCGCGAAGTATCCTTAGTCCTAGTTCCCAAAAAATCCACCATTTCTAATTGTTTTTTAAAATTTAAACCAGCAAAAGGTTTAAAACACGCATTACTTAAGCCGTGAAATGGGATTATGTTATAAATCTAGCCAGAATTATTCCTATTATGGCTCGAATATTTTTTGCATGCTCAATGCGAGGCGGTTTTGGCAATGTAAGCCAGGACAAATTGCGTCAAATTCCAGAATTAATCGAGTCTTTAGGTCATTCTTTGGTTAGCAAGCACCAGGTAAGCAAGACTTTCAGCCAGGATGAAGTCCAGTTGACTGAAGTTCAAATTCACGATCGCGATGTAAAGTTTTTGCTGAATGCAGAGTATGTAATCGCAGAAATCAGCAATCCAAGCCTTGGAGTTGGCGGCGAAATCAGCGATGCAAACTGGCGCAACAAGCCAGTGCTTTGCATTTACCAGTCAAGCGTTAAAGATTCTATTTCAGCATACATTATGGGAATGGCAGGCTCAAAATTCACTCCATTGGTTGAATGCGTTTCATATTCAAGCATTAGCGAATTGGGAAAGAAAATAAGCGATTTTATCAAAGCGCATCCTTTGAAAAAGAAGGGAAAGAAATGAAAATCGCCATTGGGACAACAAACAAGGCAAAAAGCAGTGCAATCCAGGACGTTTTCTCACTAGTTGTGCCTGGCTGCGAGTTTTGGAGCATTGCAACAGACTCTGGAGTCAAGGCACAGCCGCTTTCAGACAGTGAAGCAATTCAAGGCGCGGAAAACCGCGCAAAGCAGGCTTTGGAAAAAGTTGAGGATGCTGATTTTGGGATTGGGGCTGAAGGAACAGTTGACGAGAACGAGCATGGAATGTTCTTGTGCGGCTGGGTAGTAATACTGCACAAGTCTGGAAAGAAAGGAATTGGCGGAAGCCCAAAAATTCTCTTGCCTGAAAGCTTTCGTGAAAAAATAAAGGCAGGAATGGAATTAAGCGCAATAATCCGCGAATTATACAATGACCCAAAGGACGAAATCAGGCATTCTGGAGGCACTATTGGAATTTTGACTGACGGAATGTGCACTCGCGTAGACCAATTCAAGACAGCAACAGCCTGCGCGTTAGCGCCGTTCCTGCATGAAGAGCTTTATTAAAAATGCCAAACTGCGCTAATAATTTAAATAAAGCCAGCGTAATTTGAGAATGTTTGAAGAGTTTTTGATTTTAGCAGGGTTTTTGGCCTCAACTGTGATTGGCGGTTTATTTTTCCTGAAGTATTATTTTGAATGCCGCAAAAGCGAGGAAGGATTGAAGGACCTGAAAATTGAAAGGGAAATTCCTTTTGAGGACAGGCCTTATGTTGTTGATTATTTGTTCCATTCTCAAATAACCTGTAGGGGAATGACTGCAACTTTTATTGATTTATTGCGTAGAAAGCACATTTCAATAAAAAATATCCAAAATTCTAAGGGATTTATTGGAAAGGCATTGAATTTGAAGGATTTTCTTTTCACAAGGCTTGAAAGTAAAGACCATTTGGCAAAGCCAGAGAAATACCTGCTTGACTTGATTTTTGCAAAGCAGATTGGGAATAGTTTGGTGCCAAATTCAGTGAATCAAATAACTCTTTCTGAAATTGCAGGTTATCGTTCCAAAGCTTCCTTTTCATTGTTCTTGCTTTGGAAGCCGTTTACGGAAAAAGAGGTCGTAACAAACAAGACTGAGAAAAACTTTCTTGATTTTTCAAGAGTGGATAAATTTTCAAAAATAGTCAGTGCATTATTCATTCTGCACTTTGTTGTTTTTTTCGCAGCGTGGGCTTTTTTTGGGCCAAACCCTATTTTCCTAAGTGGTTTTTTCCTTACTGTAATTCCAATTTTGATTTTTTTTGGAATCTCGTTTTTCCCTGTAATTTTGTGCAAGAAAACAAAACTTGGCTTTGAGCATTACATTAAATGGCTTGGGCTAAAGAAGTTCTTTGATGACTTTGGCTACTTGAAGGACAAAGCCCCTGAAGAAATAGTGCTTTGGGAAAAATTCCTTGTTTTTGGAACCTTGTTCGGGAACGCAAAAAGAATCAATTCGAGCTTTGAGCCGGTTTTTACAATATTAGAGTCTTCTTATACTGGCGGAACAGGCTAATATCCCGCGAACTCTTCAGCCCTAATGTTGTCTTCATTAATTCCATTGTCTGTAAGCAGCTTCTGCAAGCCTGCAACCATTGCAGGCGGCCCGGAAATGTAGAATATTGGATTGGATTCTTTCAATTTTGGAACGTTCTTTTCAAGCATTGCGAAATCAATCCTTCCCTTCAAGTACTTCCATTTTGAGTCTTCGATGTCAGTGATTGTTGCAAACATTTTGAAGTTCTTGTTCTGCTTTTGCCAGTTTTCCAAGTCTGGCAAAAACGCAGTTGCTGCAGGAGTCCTGTTGGAATAAAACAGGAAAATCTTGTGCGGTTTTTTCTCCAAAGTCGCTGTTTCAATAATGCTTCTAACTGGAGTGATTCCAATTCCGCCGCTCAAGAAAACTGCAGGCCTTGAAGAGTCAGAGTGCAAAGTAAAGCTTCCCATTGCCTGGCTTACTTTGATTTTAGCGCCTAAAGGCATTTTTTTCAGCTCGTTCTTGAATGCAGTGCTTCTCATTCTAGTGGCAAACATTATTGTGCCTTTAGATTGTGGAGGGCTTGCTATTGAAAAAGCGCGGGTGTTTCCTTCAGAGTCAGTTTGTGAAGGGTTTTCCAAAGTAAAGTCTGCATACTGGCCTGCCTTGAATGAATACTCATTTCCTGAAGTGTCAATGATAAAAGCCATTGTTTCTTCGGCAATTAGTTTGCGTTCTTTCAAAGAAAACAAAAAATCAGTCATAATCAATATTTCAAGGCTTTTGTTAAATTTAAAGATTGGGTAAAATGCAAATTTGCGGAAAGAGCCCCAAACATGCCTTATTAACCTCGTTGAGGCCTTAATATACTATGCAATTTTTCGTTTCAGTAGGCAGTAAGAGAAATTCCCAGACTTTTGCAAAATTTGAGGCTAAAAATTTTAGGGACGCTTTAAAGCAAGTTACTTGGAAGCAGGTTCTGGTTTGCAAGAACGCGTATGAAAACGATGGCGGCAAGGCAGACAGTGTTGAAGTGACAAGCCCTTCAGACAAGAAGTATTTCACAATGGAAGAAGCCAAGAAAATCATTGGCTGAAAGCGGTTTTAAAAAAAAGCCTGATTTTAGGAAAGTGTTGGAGCATTAGCCGCGCTTTTTGCGGCATGAAATTCGCAAGCGCTTTATTGCTTGCTTTTTTTCATATTGCGTCATTCTTTCTGGCGAGTTCCTTGATTGTTCCATCGCTTACTTTCAGGATTCGCTTCGCGATTTTTTCAATGAAATAACGATCGTGCGATACTGCAAGGATTGCGCCGTCATAATTCAAGAATGCCTTTTCAATGATTTCGCAAGCGTCAATGTCCAAGTGGTTGGTTGGCTCGTCAAGCAAAAGCAAGTTGGGCTTTTTAATCAAAATCTTAAGCAGGTTAAGCCGTGACTTTTCGCCCATGGAAAGCTGGGCAATTGGCTTGAAGACTTCATCGTCCGCAATAAAACCGACCATTGACAATTGCTGGCGGGTTTTTGCGCGGTCTTTAAGCATGAGAAAAATTTCATCATACAATGTATTCTCTGTTTTCAAGTCTTTGAGCTCTTGGTCTGCATAGCCCAGCTTTGTCTGCGAGTCCAAAATAACTTTGCCTGAAAGCGCCGGAACTCTTCCTTCAATTGTCTTGAATAAGGTGCTTTTTCCAAGCCCGTTTTCTCCAATCAGGATAATGCGCTGGCCAACTCCCACGTAAAGGTTAATGCCGGAAATGAGCGGCTTTTCATAGCCAACGCTCAAGTTTTCAAGCTCTAAAATCACGTTGGCCTGGGTTGGCGAAGCGTCAAAATGAGTCTTGAATTTTGACTGGTCCATGTCAGGCCTTTCAACAATTTCACGCTTTTCCAAAAGCCTTTCGCGGTACTGGCCTTGCTTTACTTTTTGCGGGCTTTTGCCAATGCGTGATATCTTGTCTTTTTCAATTGCAATGTATTCATTCTCAAGCTTGTAGGCTGTTTTTTGGGCTTCAAAGGCAGCCTCGCGAGTTTTCACGTAAGCTGAATAATTTCCGTTATACTTGATCCATTTTCCTTTCTCTATTTTCAGTATGGTGTCGCACACGCGGTTCAAAAAAAACCTGTCGTGAGTGACCATTAGGACTGTTCCCTTAAAATTGCGCAAGTAATTCTCCAGAATATTCAAGCGCTTGAAATCCAAGTGGTTGGTTGGCTCGTCAAGCAATAAGAAATCAGCGTCTGACGACAAAATTTGCGCGAGTGCAATGATTGCGCGTTGTCCTGTCGAAAGTGAGTTGATTGTCTGGTCAAGCCAGGATTCTTTAACTTCTAAAGTCCGCAAGACAGACTTGATTTCGTTAGTGGCTCGCGGGCTTTCATGCTTTGCAAGTTCGGCCTGCAATTCCACGTAACGTTCCATTAGCTTGCTTAATTTTTTATTGTCTTGGTGAATTTCAGGGCTTGAAAGAAGCTGTTCTATTTCGCGCAATTCTTTCTCAAACTGGTTTTGATGATGGATTACCGCGCTTTCCCCAATTGCCTGTCTGACTGTCTTGTGCAGTTCCATTTCAACGTGCTGGGAAAAATAAACTGCCTTGCCGTTGAATTTAATTTCTCCATTGTAATCAATTTGGCCTAAAATTGCCTTAAGAAAAGTTGTTTTTCCAACTCCATTCCTTCCAATAAGCCCGACTTTAGAGCCATCGGCTATTCCCACGCTTTCATTAATCAGTATTTCCTTCTTTCCAAGGGAAATTGAAAGGTTTTTGATTGAAAGAGCCATAAGTAATTATCATTAGAACGAATTTTTTAAAGCGTGCTAAAAATTATTTGGCCGCCGATTGGTTTTGGGTGTTTTCTAAATTCAGGCAGTCAATGCCTGGATTTATTTTAGCAGCTTAATTCTCCGCTGCCGTCAGTTTGGCAAGGCCTGATTGGGTAATTTCCATCAGTTTTTAGAATGCCCGGCCCTTTTCCCGCAATGATATAATCATTGAAGTCCCTGTTGATTTCATACCATCCGGCAGTCAAGTGCTTGGCGTAAATTCCGTTTTCAGCCAGTTTTTTTCCAACGTTTTTTGACAGCATGCAGTAGCTGCTGTAGCAATAAGTGATGAACGGCTTGTCTTTTGGCAAATTATTAAACGCCAAAACAAGCTGCTGCGCGCTCATTCCCCCTGCAGGAACATTGACTGCAGTGACAAGATGCGCTTTTTCGTATTCTTTTTGGCTTCGCAAGTCAACCAGCAGTCCATCCAATTGCCCGGTCTTTAAGTGATTGATGAAATCTGACGGGCTTACGCTAACCGCCACTTCAGTGGCGTAAAAATCGCTAATCAGGCCAGAATTGCCGGAATTAAGAAAGTTAGAGGCAGTCAAAGCCGCCAAGGCCCCAACAACTGCGCTAGCCAGCACAATAAAAATCAGTTGATTGCGGTTAAGACTCAAGCCATCACGTCCTAATACCAAATAACAGTAAAATAAGGTATAAAAAAGGAAACTCTGCAGAAAGCGCAAATTGCCGGAAAATGTCCTGCGGCAAGTTGGCTCAATGCCTTGTCATTCGTAAATGCTGTTTGCTGAAACCACTTTGAACAGCCTTGAGTTTGAAAGCGCGGAAAGAGTTGAGACTGGCTCCATGACTTTCTCAAGCTTTAGCCTTGTGGAAAGCTGGTAGAATTTTTTCGGAAACTTTTCAATAATGAAAACCCTGTTTCCCCTGCCAAAGTCTGAAATTGCAGACCGCTCAAACTTCCTGACTTCGTCAGCGCTTGCTTCCTTGTTTTTGTTCTCTCTAGTGAAATAAATGTCATTAATCATACTATACTAATACAGCAACCGCCTTAATAAGGCAAGAAAACAACAGAACAGCGCAGAAAGCAATTGAATGCACGGGGCAAATTGCCAATGCTTGGCCATTCTTCAGTCAAGCGGGAAAGGCGTTGATGACTCTTTCACAATGTTCAATACCAGGTTGGTGTTTGTTCTTTCGACAAAGTCTTCAGCCATCAGCCTTTTCACGAAAGCGTTCAGCTCTGAAGTTTTCCTGAATTTTGCTATGATCATTGAATCAAACCCTCCAGTGGTGTCATAAACGCAGCACACGTTCTTGTGCCTTGCATATTTTTTTTCAACATCTTCCAAATGCCCGCCCTTGATTGTAATGCTTATTATCACTGAAATTTCAAACCCCAATTGCTTTGAGTCAATTACCGGCTTAAAGCCGTTCAAGACTTTTTCCGCCCGCAATGCCTTAATCCTGTTGTGCACTGTCCCCATTGTAGTGCCAAGCTCTTTGGCCATTTCCTTATAGCCAATGTTTCCTTTTGCCAAAAGAATGTTCAGGATTTTCAAGTCAAGCCTGTCCAATTCAGCCAACAAAACGCCCCCCAAACTTTTATAATATTAAAAGAATTCTTGCATTGTTTTTAAAAATTATTGCGTAATTCGGGCTTTTAATTGAAAATTTTTCACTAATTCGAGGAATTGCTATTTATTCCAGAATCCCTTAAGTAATGCGTTAAAGGATTTTTTCAGGTTTTTGAAAATGGAATCAAATCTTGTTTTAGAGCGGGTAAAAAAAGACAACGTAAAGTTCGTGCAGTTGCAGTTCACTGACTTGTTTGGGGCAATGAAAGAAGTAACTCTTCCAGTTCAGCACTTGCCCGAAAGCCTTGAAAAAGGGACTTGGTTTGACGGCAGTTCCATTGAAGGATTTGCCAGAATTCACGAGTCTGACATGTACTTGAAGCCTGATGAAAGCACTTACGCAGTGCTTCCCTTCAATAACGGCAATGCAAAAGTCGCAAGGCTGATTTGCGACATTTTTAAGCATAATGGAAAGCATTTGGAAAGCGATCCACGGTACATTTTAAAGAATGCGATTGAAGAGGCAAAAAAGGAAGGGTTTGTTTACAATGCAGGGCCTGAACTGGAATTTTTTCTATTCAAAAAAGAGAACGGCAGGATCACTTCCTTGCCGCACGACATTGCAGGTTATTTTGACTTGTCAACAGTGGACCTCGCGTCAGACATCAGGAAAGACATAACCATTGCCTTGGAGGCTTTTGGAATCAATGTTGAAATGGCGCATCATGAAGTTGCCGCAGGCCAGCACGAGATTGACTTCAAGTATTCTGAAGCTTTAACCACTGCCGACAAGGCATTAACCCTCAAGTTTGTCGTGAAATCAATTGCCCAAGCGCATGGAGTTTACGCAACCTTCATGCCAAAGCCGGTTTTTGGAATCAATGGCAGCGGAATGCACGTTCACCAGTCATTGTTTGATGATAAAGGCAAGACATTATTTTATGATTCCGGCTCAAAATACAATCTTTCAAAAACCGCGCTTAGTTTCATTGCAGGCCAGTTAAAGCACGCCAGAAGCTTTTCGGCAATCACTGCGCCAACAGTCAATTCTTACAAGCGGTTAGTTCCAGGCTATGAAGCGCCAGTTTATGTTTGCTGGGGTCAAACAAACCGTTCAGCGCTAATTCGGGTTCCCCATTATTCAATAGGCCGAGAGCAGGCGACCCGCGCTGAACTGCGCTGTCCAGACCCAAGCTGCAATCCTTACCTGGCTTTTGCAGTCATGCTGAAGGCCGGGCTTGATGGAATAAAGAAATGCCTCTTGCCTCCAGAGCCAGTTGAAGAAGACGTTTACGAATTCAGTAGCGAAGAGCTGGAGAAGAGGGGAATTGCAACACTGCCTGCCTCTTTGAACGACGCTGTTTTAGAATTCAAGAAAAGCCAGTTAATGGAAGAAGTTTTAGGCGAGGAAGCTTTCAAAAAATACGCGCGGGCAAAGACTTTAGAGTGGAATGATTACAAAATTCAAGTGACTGGGTGGGAAAAGAAAAGATATTTTGAAAGCCTGTAAACCCAGCGCCTAAAAGCCGGTTTTTTTTACGCAAGCTCTCTTTTCAGTATTTTGTGCGCGTGATTGAGTTTCTTGAATTTTTCAACGTCTCCAGTCGGCATGTCCGGATGGAGAGTTTTAGCCATTTCTTTGTATTTTTTGTCCACTTCTTGAATGTCCTTGTGGTCGTGCTCTAGCCCGAAGAATTCCCGCGCTTCCTTGCGCGAGTCATGCACGTCATCGTTTTCCGCAAATTCCGCAATGAATTCTTCAATTTCTTTTTTTCCAGCAAGCACTAATTCAACTTCTTTTTCAATGACTTTTAAAACAATGCCTAAATTGTCAATGAATCTTTCCTGACTTGCGGTTTCATACTGCAATTTATACCCGTCAAAATACCAGGTAACAATTGCTTTTGCCCCTTTTCCGCAATTCCCGTCAAGCTCTAAGTCAATGTCATCCCTTGCCACTCCCAATTGTTCCAGCGCAGTTATTATCTTGTTCTTGAATTGCACTGCGCGCCTATTGAATGAGTTAGTGGCGTGAACGACTTGAATGCTGTGGCTTTTGATTTTGACTGTTTCCATAATAATCAATATTCTCTGACAAGCCAAGCAAGGCTTTTATACTAAAACCTTCTTTTTTGAAAGCATGAAAGCACTAATTTTGTTAGGGCTGGTTTGTGTTCTAGTTCTTGTTTTAGTTGGATGCGTCAGTCCATCTAAAAACCCATGTCTCAATTGTAACGTCGAATGCCCCGGCGCTGACAGGACTGCATGCGTGGATGGCAATAAATGCGAATGTTATTATAACGAAAAAGATAATAATTCAGGAAGTTATCAAAGAAATAACTTTGACAACAATCTAGATAATAATCAATCCGTCAGTCCATCTAAAAACCCATGTCTCAATTGTAACGTCGAATGCCCCGGCGCTGACAGGACTGCATGTGTGGATGGCAATAAATGCGAATGTTATCATAACGATAATAACCAACCTAATTATGACAATGGACCAACTAATTTTTTTGAAACTTTTCCCAGTTGCGGAGATAAAATGGATTTTTTGGAAATTTCTCCCCTGAAATATGGTGATTTTAAGAGTATAAACCCTTTAGGTGTTTTAAGCCCGCCATCCCATGTATTTCCCACCGACCATATCTACCTGCAGATAAAAAGAGCCTATCGAAATAATGTAGATATAGGAACGGCTAACGTTCCTTTATACGTGCCAGGGGATGGTTGGATTACAGAGATTAGCGCTTCAGAGCATTTATCTGAGAATCCGCCCTATATTGATTATGAACTTGTTTTTTATCCGTGTAAAGAATTAAAATTTATATTGGGGCATATCACTTCTTTATCTCCAGAAATTTTATCGGAACTTAATGGAGAAAAACAATGCGATGAGCAAGAAGCGGGTGGCAAGAGATTAAGGTGGTGTTCTTACAAAAATCTAAAACTTAAAGTTAGTTCGGGTCAAGAAATTGGAACCGCCGGCGGAAATCCTGGCCAGAATGCGCTGGATCTCTTTGCTACTGATTATCGAAAAACAGAAGATTTAGAAGTTGCTAATCCAGATAGTTGGTACAATTACGAGAGCCTGAAATATGCTGCCTGTCCTCTAGACTATTTCATTAAAGAAGAAAGGGAAAAGTTATATGCTCTGCTGGAAGATTTTGATGGTCATAAAAGAACCACTGAACCGCGTTGTGGGACAGTAGAACAGGATATTAAAGGAACTGCCCAAGGCGTATGGTTTGTCAAAGGCACAACAAATACTTATCCTGAATCACCTCATCTGGCGTTAGCTCCTCATGCTGGAGGTAATCCCGCCATCAATGTTTTTTCTGTGGGAACTTCAATACCTAATTTAATTCCGAACAGATACCCATTCGATTTAGTACTGACAGGAGAGGTAAATCTTGCTTTTTCTAAAGTCAAGCCGGGAACTGCCTATTGTTATGAAAGTAAGCATTGGGATTTTACAATCGTTCTGGAATTATTAAATGAAACAACTTTAAAGATTGAAAAACAAACCAGCAGCAAATGCACAAAGCCTTTTAGATTCACTTCAGGCGTTTTGTTTGAGAGATAAAGTTTAGGTTATGAAAACTGCCCTCTAACGGTCCTTTAATTTTGCTTTCAGCAATTGCTTTCAAGGTCTTTGTCGTAATCGTGGATTTCCTTTCTTTTAGGCATGTTTTGGTTTTGTTCTATTTCTTTAGGCATGTTTTACTCTCCTGCTGTGGAGATATAAAAGTGTTGCCCTAAATTTCAGAATGAAGGTATTTTTGCCCTAAACGGGCAGTCATAAAAAAATCGTGAATGCCCTGAACGGGATTCGAACCCGTGTTCTCGGCTTGAAAGGCCGATGTCCTTAACCGGGCTGGACGATCAGGGCAGTGATGGATTCTATTTTTCCGGAAAAAATAGGGTTTTACTGTATTCTTTTGTTTTTAAAAACCATTTTAAACCTAATGCAATATTGTTTCTAAAGTGATTTACAATGGCAAAATTTGAAGCAACAGAGAACAGGACTTTCAAAAACATTTACATTTGCATGAAATGCACTGCAAAGAACCGTTCTGCCACTGGCATGCCTGGAAAATGCAGGAAATGCGGGGCAAAAAAATTCCGTGTAAAAAGCAAGAAAGTCAAAAAAGCCTGAATAAGAAAGGCTTTTCTTTTTTTATTTTTCAAAATATTCCATTGTGCTTTTCAGCACCAGCATTATGGCCTCATACTTTGGCTTCACGATTTCTTTCGCTTCAGGCAGAGTCAATTTCTTGTTCCAGTCTCTCTGCATTTTCTTTTCAACTTCCACAACGGCTTCTTCAAAGCTTGAAGTGGTTTTCAAAAAATAGCCAAAAATTGTGAGGAATGACTCGAAATGCGCCATTGCGTCGGCATTTGCTATAATTTCCGCTTCAAGGGTTTCAGGCTTTGGGCCTTTCCTTCCCCTGTGGGCTAGAATGCAATGCTTTACTTTTTCAATAAATTCCTTCTTGCATCCTGTCTTTTGCAAAAACTCTCCGGCAATTTCAGAGCCTGTAATGTGATGGTCGTTTTCAACCTCAAATTCCGCAATTTTGGCTGCAACGCCAATGTCATGCAAAAAAGCCGCTGTTTCAACAACTTCCAAGTCGGCATGGAGTTTTTTTGCCAAGAGCATTGCGTTTTTCACTACTGGAAGAATGTGGTATTTGAATCCTTCGCTGTCGTGGTTTTCTTTCGCGAAAGCCCGGGTTTTTTCAACTATCATATATTTAGAATCTTTAGAAAATCAGTAATTTAAACCAGCGCGTGATTTCACTCAAGCATTGGCTTTGCAGCGTAGTTAATGCCGGCCGCTTCTGGATTTGGAAGCGCGGCTAAAGGAAGCAGAGACCAAAAGAGTTAAATATTTGCAAAGCCTTTCTAATCCTGTTTTTGGGGGCTTTTTTAATGGAAGTTAATAAAATCACTTTATTCAAGAATGGTTTGAGTTTGTTTGAAGGGACTGCTGCAGTAAAGGACAGTTCTTTTGCGTTAGAGTTCAAGAAAGAGCAAATGGCAGATGTTTTGAAAACACTGCAAGTGAGTTCTGAGGATGGGAAAAGCATTCCTTTCTTTGTTTTTGACACTTCAAAAACTTTGGAGAAAAAGCTTGAAGAAATTGGGCTTAACATTCCTGCAGACGGCTCTTTGACTGCCTTGGCAAGGCAAATGATTGGCTTTCAGGTTCAAGTGAGCCAGAAAAGCAAGGCAAAAAAAGGCATTGTTGTCGGAACAAACTACCGCGTTGTGAAAGGAAACAATCCAATCAATGAGGCAACTTTGGTTCTTTCAATGCCTGATCAAAGCATTGAAGAAATTCCATTCTCTGAAATTCAATCATTGAGCCTGCTTAATATTGAATGCCGGGAAGACTTGGCGCGATTTCTTGAAGAAGTTAGCCGCAGCAAGAAAAAAGAAACCAAGCAAATCAGTTTTTTGTTCCCGCAAGGAAAATCGCTTTCAAAAGCAAAGGTTTCTTTCATGACTGAAATGCCTGTCTGGAAGGTTTCTTACAGGCTGAACTTGGGTGATGAAAAGGCAAGCGTTTCCTGCCTTGCAATTATTGAGAATAGCACTGAGCAGGATTGGAAGAATGCAGAATTATCCCTGGCTTCAGGAAGGCCTATTTCTTTCCAGTATGACTTGTATTCTGCAAGGTTTGCTTCAAGGCCTTTCATGCAAATTGCTGAAGAGAACACTTTAATGCCTGTTGAATTCCAGGAAAATGTTCCAGGCGCCAAAGACGAGTATGCAGTGCCTCCAAGCGTTCCCGCAATGGAAATGGCAGAATCAGACGCTTACACGGCTGATAAGGAAGTATCTCAAAAGCCCATGTCTATGGATAGGGCTAAAAAAATGGCAATGCCTTTAGTTTACGGAAGATTGAAGAATGTCGGAGCTGGAGTTGGAATTTCCGATGGCCGGGCATTTAATGTAACATCCAGGGAAGTTGAAGAAACCACTATTTACTCAATTGCTGGAAAAGTGAACTTGCCTAAAGGAAAGTCTGTTGCTTTGCCCTTGTTTTCTGAAAGTGTTCCTGCAAGAAAGCTTTCTGTTTACAACTCAAGCACTATTGGCGGCAAGAATCCAATGATGGTTTTAGAATTGAGAAACTCTTCAGGAAATGCCTGGCAGTCAGGCCCTTTGGTTGCCTTTGACTCTGGAGAGTACATGGGCGAGTCATTGCTTAAGCCTTTAAAGAAGGCAGAGAGTGTTTTGCTTTCTTACGCGCTTGACACTGCAGTTGTTGTTGAAGACAAGATTGGCTCGCAATCATCCAATGTTTCAGAAGTTCTTTGCGAGAAAGGATTCTTGTACTTTAATTACTACACTGAATTATTGACGAGTTATAATATAACGAACAAGTCAGGCCAGAAAAAAACAGTAATCATTGAGCACCCTAGGCAATCTGACACTATCCTAGTTTCTCCAAAACCTAAAGAGGAAACTTCTGACTTTTACCGTTTTGAAATAATCGTTGATGGAAAAAAGAATTCAGAGCTTGGAGTCAAGCAAAGGACAAACTACAGCACTAACATTAGCCTGATTGAAAACTCTGACTTGAAAAACCAGCTTTCCTATTATTTCACAAACAATTGGCTTGCGGGAGATTCTGCTTCTGCAATAAAATCCTTGATTGAAGAGCAGTCAAAAATCATGGACATGAAGCAAAAGCTTGCGGCATTGCAGGAGTCAAGAAACAGGCTTGTTGAAGACCAGAACAGGACCAGGCAAAACTGTGACTTGTACTATCCAACTGCTGTCCCAACTTCTGAAGACAAGCAAAGAGAGCAATTAAGGGCAAAATACAGCAAAAAGCTTTCAGAAATTGACGACAAAATTGACAAAGTCAATGACCAGACTGAGCAATTGCAAAGCCAAATAAGCGAGCTGGAAAGAAAGTTTAAGGAAAAAATAATATCAATTTCTTTCAAGAAAGTAATGTCCAGAATTGTCTAAATTCTGGCGTTACACTTGTTTTGGTTCTCACTGCAACATTAGCTTTGCGGCTTCTGTAATGCTTGCCGCTTCCGCGATTTGAATGCTGTAGCCTTGCTCTTTCAAATATTCCTGCAAGTCTATTCTTTTGGAAACATAAAATGTTCGCGTGATTTTCAAATTTCCTCTCTGGATTTCTTGCGTTTGCGGCTGGTAAATCATGAAAACTCTTTGGCCTTTTGGAACTACAAACAAGGAAAGCCCTTTTTCTGCGGCCGCTGTGGCTTTTTCAATCACTCCGCCAATCTGGCCAATGCTTCCGTCACTGTTTATTGTTCCAGTGATTGCCGCGTTTTGGTTCACTTGCTTTTTTTCAATTGCCGCAATTGTCGCTAGAGTGAAAGCGGCTCCAGCGCTTGGCCCTCCGACCAATTGGGCTTGAGAATTCTCAATAGTCAAAATCAAGTCCTTGTCCTGCAGGCTTTTTCCAGTGTATTTTTCAGCAACTTGCGCCGCAGTCTTTGCAGAATCTTGCGTGTCAGGCTCTATGAATGGATTGACTGAAAGCAAAATCCTGCCAGAGCCTGGAATTATTTCAACGCTTGCCTGGCTTACCACGCCTTGGTTGTCTGCAGTGACTGCCACAATGTTAACGCTTGCTGAAAGCTTTGCTTCAGTGATTGGCGCAAGCTTTTGCGCTTGCGGCTGCATGCTATAGCCTGTAAAAAACCCGATTCCAAACATGATTATTACAAGGAATAAGACATTGATGGCTTTTGCAAAGAATTCTGCCATGTATTAAAAGTTGCCGTGAGAGAATTTAAAGTTTGAGGTTCTTTAATGGTAGAAGCTGAGAAAATGGAAAAAAACAAAGCAGTCGCAGGGCTTGTTGAAGAATGCATTGCCGCGGCAAATAGCGGAATTGACTTTTCGAAAAAGAAGGCCGCGAGAATAAGGAACACTGCAGTTCGATTAAATTCTGAAAATTCCCTGCTGACGGCTTATTTTGTGACTGAATTTACAAATCCTTACTTGTTAATTCACGCTTTTGACAAGTCAGGATTAATTGCAGAGCCAGGGCAAAAGGCTTTTGTCGCAAGGTATAATCTTGTTTTGGATTTAGAGCGCCGCTTGATTCAGCATTTAGGCCACACAAACCCGCAAATTTACGCTTATTATGAAAGAAGCAATAAAATGCCTTTTTCAGAAAGGGAAAAAATTTTAACCGCGGGAATTTCAACTGAAGTCCAGCGGCTTAATTCTTTGGCAAAAGCAAAGGCGTCAATTTCTGAATGGCCTGGGGCTGCAAGGGAAAGGCAGGCAAGGCTGAATTCTTTAGAGTATAGTATTAATTTTTTGACTTCTGAAGTCCTTACAAAATTGGAAAACGCGTGGATTATAAAATTGAAAGAATCAGGAACTCACTTGCCTCGCTTAAAACAGGCATTGCGCGACAAAAGCATTTCAAGCAGGGAAAAGGACATTATAGACCGTTATCTTTCAGCTTTGAAAGGAAAGCAAATTCGTCCAAGCCCAAGAAAGATCCAAAGGCCTTGGGGCTTGAAAGACAGGCCGGCAATTCCAAAGCCTGCAAGGCGCAGAAATCTGAAATGATTTAAATACTTCATCTAGCAATAATTCTTTCATCATGGCTGTTAAAGACTACTTTTTGCTTTTGAGGCCGGCAAACTGCGTTATTGCAGGAATTGCCTCGCTCATTGGATTTTGGATTGCTTCAGGAAAAATCCTGTTGAATGAGCATGCTCTTTTGGCTTTTCTTGCAGTGTTTTTCGTGTGCGGCGCAGGACAGGCAGTGAATGACTATTTTGACCTGGAAATTGACGGGAAAAAAAAGTCAAAAAGGCCCTTGGCTTCTGGAAAAATCAAGCCGCATGACGCTTTTTCATTCTCAATGGTCTTGTTCTTGCTTGGCTTGGTTTTCGCAATTTTTTTGGGGAGCCTTGCTTTCATGATTGCGTTATTCATGAGCCTTTTGCTTACAGCATACAGTGCTTTTCCAAAACTCAAGTTTTTGGGAAACTGGATTGTTGCGTTAGGCACTGCAATGACATTGGTTTTTGGCGCTGCAATTGCGGGAAATTTTGGAATTGTGATTTGGCTTTTTCCGGCAATGCTTTTCGCTAATGCCGCGCGCGAATTGATCAAGGACTTGGAAGACTTGCATGCGGACAAGGGCGTGAAAAAAACCTTGCCTTCAATGATTGGAGTAAAGCGTTCAAAATACGTCATTGCCGCGGTTTACGCGTTGGCGATAATGTTCTCGTATTACGCGTTTTCTTTCGGGATTGTGAAAAGCTATTTTTACTTGCTGTTTGTTTCAATAGCCGCAGTGGTGTTTTTTCTTTCAGTTTTTTCCGTTGGAAAAAACAATTTTTCAAAAGCCCAGTCGCTTGCAAAGCTTGGAATGGTTTTTGCGCTGCTGGCTTACTTTGCGGTCTTGTTTTAGGAGCTTTTGAATGCGTGCAAAAACACTGCAGAATTTGCTTTCCTTCCTTCAAAAGAACGGGTTTCAAACAGCCTGCTTTTCAGACTTTAAAAGCTGCTTTGACATTGCCGCAAGGCGCGAAGACTTGAACTTGCTTGTGAAAGTCTTGGAAAACATTGACTCCTTAAGGCCTGAAAGCGCGAAAGAAATGCAAAAGCTCGCGAACGTGCTTAATGCAGTAAGTTTGATTGTGGGCGAGAAATCAAAGGCATTCAAGCTGAAAAAAGGCGTGATTTTTGAAAGGCATTCAATTCCCACTGTAAGTTTTGAAACTTTCAAGGATCTTTTTTCCGGAGAAATTCCGGAAATCAATTACTTTAAAGGCCGTGAGACAGTTGCTTTGGATTCTGAAAAGCTCAAAAGCCTGCGTTCTGGACTGAACTTGAGCGCGCAAGGCCTTGCTGAAAGAATCGGCAGCAGCGCTGAAAGCATTTACCGCTTTGAGCAAGGCAGCAATGCTTCTTTGGAACTGGCGAAAAGGCTTGAGGAAGAATTGGGGGAAAGGCTTATTTTGCAAAGCAATCCATTGCATTCTATGCGGCAAAGGCCTGAAGGAGTTGAAAAAGTCGAAGACTCTGCATTAAAGCAGTTGAATTCTTTAGGCTTGAAGATTGCTGTTTTCAATCACGCGCCATTCAAGGCATTCTCTAAAAACCTGCCTGAAAATGAAGAGCCTTTGATAATAAACAAGGGCGCGTCAAAAGTGGAGATTGAAAGAAAGGCACTGGTTTTAGAGCGCACAAAGGCAGTTTTTGACAGCCATTCAATGATTATTGCGAAAGAATTCAAGCTGGAGTGCATCCAGCACACTCCAGTAGTTCTGGAAAAAGAATTGGAAGAACTGCACAAAAAGAAAGAATTGCTCAAGCTTTTGAAAGAAAGGGAAAACTAGTTTCTTACGTCATTTCCGCACCATCTTGCAGGCCATGGCTTGGATTCAAAGCTAAAGTGTCCGCTGGTTTTCTTTCCAAAAGAATCATTTGCATAGCCGATAATGAACAATGTCCTTTCTTCAAGCTTGATTTCTTTTTCCAAAACAGCGTTGCCTTGCTTTGACTCAACGCTTATTTTATGGCTGCTTTTCCCGGCTTGGAATGTATAATACTGCCAGTCTTCTTTCTTTGAATTGTAAAAGTAATTGTTCGCCGCGGTTTTGCCGTCAATTTTCAATTCAATGTCTATTGGGCTTGCTTCCTTGCTTTCATTCCCTAACTGGAATCCAATGTCCCCGAAAGGCGAAGGGCAGTTTTCAAACTTGGAGTCCAGCGCAGTAAGCCTTCCGACTTTCAGGCTGTCTTTTTCTTTCTCAAAACCAAGGACATATTTTGTTCCATTCATTGAAAAGCAGTAAGCGACCGTGCTCATGAAAACCCTTAATTCTTCAAAGCCTGCTTTTTTCAAGTCCGGCAAATAATTGTCAAGAAATTTTGAGGCCCAGTCAAACTGTTTTTTTGAAGTCACATATCCCGCATCAAAAATAGAGAGTTTCTTGAATGCTGCAAAGTCATTTTCTTTCAGGGATTTTTTGAAGGAAGCGAAAGTCTTTTCCGCAAGCAGCCTTAAGGAAGCAAAGTCTTCAATTTCCGCGCTGATTTCAAAAGCTTCTGGCTTTGGGCCATAGCCAATTTCAGGCGCGTCTTTTTTAAAAATGAACTTGATTTTTGCAAAAGCGCCTTCTTTTCCGGTCGAGAATTTCTTTTCCAATGGCTTTTTTGCAAATGAAGACTCTATTTTCAAGGCATGGCTTCCTTCGGGAAGTGCAAAGGAAAAAATTTCCATTCCACTCCTTGAAGTTGTAAAATAGCAGTCTTGCCATGCAAGCTTGCCGTCAATGAAAAGCCTAAAATCTGAAGGGCAATGGACGCCAACCCACATTTCTGTCTTGAAGTTTCCTTTATCATCGCGTTTTACTTCAAATTCTTTGAAGTATAATCCTTCAAACTTCCATCCTTCAGGCTTGCTGTCCCAGGCTCCGCTGGTGTAATGGAACCTGATGCTTGCCGAAAGGTTTTTGGCCTTAAAATTATAGTATTTGATTTCCTTGCTTTGTCCTTCATCAGTTATGCTTTCAAACTTGATTTCTTCAAAGCCGGGAAATTGCCCGTCAATTATTGGCGCGGCCCAATTAAAGCAATCCTGGCTTGCGATGCTGGAATATCTTGCGGAAACATCAAGGCCCTTGAATGCCTCAAGGTTTTTTTCCTTCAATGCTTTCTTGAAATTCCTGTAACAATTCTCAAGCTCTTTCTGAATTGCTGCCGGGCTTTTTTCTTCCATGAATTTATTTAGAAAGTTCAAGTATTTAATCCTTGCATTTTTGCAGCCTGCAATTCATTTCTCAGGCGGCTGCAAAAGCAATGTCTTAAAATGACGAAAAGCTTTAATTCTAAAATGAGATTTGTTCTAATTATGCTGTTAATTGCAGCATTGATTTCTGCAGGTTGTGTTGAAATGAATGAAATGAAAAGCCTGGAAATAATAGAGTTTTACTCTGACGGGGTTTTTGACGAGCATTACAGCAACAAGGCTTCAGAGCATTTTATCCTGGAAAAGAACGGAAAGCTTGGATTCAACGCTTACATTTGGGGAACCCCAATTGAACTCAACCATAATGATAGTTATGACTGGAATGTTGAAGAAAGCACGCGAAAGCCGGTTTTTGAGAAAGTAGAAAAAATACTGAATGACAAGAATTATTTTGTTGACTTTAGGATTCTCCAGGAAAACGAGACAATAAACCATGGCGAAGGAAGCTATGTCCTCACTTATAAAATTGGCGGAAATTATCAAACTGCCTTTGTGATTGCGATTGAAGAAACCAATTCTTTCAAGGAGCTTGATAAAATCTTAAGGCCTTTGATGTCAAGCTTTGCAAAGAAAAGAAAGCCCTTCAATTTTCGCTGATTACTTGAAAAACAATGGTTAGAGCTTTTTGTAAATGTTTTTCCTCAAGCCCACCGAAAGCAGGGTTATTTTTTTAAGCTGGAAATTTATTGAAGAAATTACCCTAAATTTTCCAACCCGGGTTTTGTAAAGATTGAATCCTTCAAGCTTTTCGAAAAAAACCATTGGCTGTTCTGCAGCAAGCTCCAGCTTTCTGGAAATCCTTTCAATTTCGCTCTTTTGGAGCTTTTTAATCTCCTTGCTGAACTTTTTGGTCGGGCAAAGTTCAAACATTCAGACTCCCCATTCTTTCTTGGCCTGCTTCCAGCTTAAAACCCTGCCTGCTTTTACATCTTCCAGCGATTCCTGGATTTGCTTGATTTCATCATCGCTTAAAGGGTCGTCCTTGCAGGAATTTATGAGCCTTCTTATTACCTCGGAGTACGGCTCTTTTTTTGAATTCTTGAAAGAATCCAGGTCTTTCTTCACTGATTTTTCAAGCCTTATTGTAGTGGTTAAAGCAGCCAAAATCAATCACCAATCTACTTGTGTATACAATAGTATATTAACGTATGCTTACTTGAACCACGCGCTTAAATCCTGCTGCGAGCCTTTCTCATTGGCTTTTGCCTCTAGCTTTTTCAGGACTGATTCAACGCGCTCGCGGTTGAAGTCGTGCTTTTCGCACAAGAACTCCAAGACTTTTTCGCGCTCCGGAAGCCTGAATTCAATATTGTAATCGCTTGTTGCTTCTGGCTTTAGGAAAATTTCCTCGATTTCCTTATAGTCAAACTCTGGCTTGAATTTCACTGTATCGCAAATGCTTTCAAAAGTATCGTGCTCTTGAACCAGTTTTAACGCTGTTTTTGGGCCGATGCGCGGAAACTTTTCATTAAAGTCTGTTCCAATTAGAATTCCAAGCCAGACAATCTTTTGCCTTGAAATTTTCAAGCCTTCAAGGTTTTTGCGCAAGTCAATGAATTCTGGAGAAATGTCAATGTAATAGCTTTTTCCAGGAACCTTGCGCTTTCCGGAAACAGTAATGTTGCGAAAGATTTTTGGAGCGCCAAAAAGCAGGCAGTCATAATCCTGGCTTACAACCCCGTAAATCTTTCCCTCGCTACACATTACGCTGATTTGCGCTTCGCCTTCCATTGGGGCTTCAATTACCGGAAAGCCAAGCGCTCTGATGAGCTCTTTGGCGTCAGAAAGCATTTCTTTTGTCAGTTTTAAGGCGCGCGAGCCTTGCTTTTTTGCCTCTTCCAAATCCCCGTCCTTTAAAGCCCGCTCGTGCTTTCCAATTGCTTCAGTGCGGATTTCCTGCCTTTTTTTGATTGTTTCAGCTTTTAAAAAATGCGGCTTGCCGTCAAAAACAAAAACAGGCCTTATTCCTTTTTCGAAAAGGTTTGTTGTCCTGTAAAGAATTCCAGTCAAATGGCTTGTGACATTTCCTTGCGAATCCATTAATGGAGTGCCGTCAGGCCCGCGAATGCTGCTCAAAAACTGGTAAATTATGTTGTAAGAGTCAACTCCGACTGTCTTGTTTGCCAAAAACTCAAGCTCTATTTTTTCCTTGTCCAAGAGCTCTCCAATTGCAGTTCCCAAAAAATCACTCAAAGAAATAGCTTGAATGAAGTAAAAAAAGCAGTATGTTTCATTAATGCGTAAAACATCCTGGAATTCTGCGTTTTTGCAAAAAAGCAGGATACTTTAACAAACATTTAAATACTAGCGGAGCTTTATTTGGGGTTGGCTATTTTTCCAGGCCAGATATGCAGGAATGTTTATATATATCCTATGCGCATAATATTATTCTACACAAATTTCGGTTTGTGTCGATAGAACTTAGTTTTGGTGAGCCTATCCCAATTTCTATCTAAGTTCGACCAACTCTCTCTAGTCTCGCGGTGCATTTGTGCCGCGGACTCTTTTTCCTTTACTTTTACTGGCCAGTAAAGCCTTCAGGCTGTGAAAAAGCAATTGCTTTTTTAACTCATTTTTTCCTTTCTCTCTTTATGCGCTGTGAAGTTTGCGGAAAAGCTCTTTTTGAGAAGATTTCTGCAAACATTGACGGTTCCAGAATGCTAGTGTGCCCTGAATGCGCTGGAGCGCACGGTTCTGAAATTACCGAGTTTTCTTCAGCCCAAAGCGTTCAGCAAAAGCAATCCTTCAAGCCAAGCGCAAGGATTGGAATAAGTGAAGGCCTTGACTTAAAACAGGATTTTGGTTCGATTGTTAGAAAAAAAAGGCAGCAGTTAAACTTGACTGTCGAAGAGCTTGCGAAAAAGATTTTTGAAAAGGAAAGCATTTTGCACAAGATTGAAAACCAAAAGATAGTGCCTTCAGACTCCATGGTTTTAAAGCTTGAGAAAGCCTTGCAAGTTTCATTACTGGAAAAACTGCAGGATTGATTTGCATGGCGTGGCTTGAAATTGCATTCTATATTATACTGTTCCTTGCAGCCGGCTTTTCTTTCGCGTATTTCTTGAAAAGGCAGTTCAAAGCCCAAGTGTTTTTCAATATTTTCAGCATTGTGAAGACAAAGAAGCCAATCCCGATCTTTGAAAAATTCGCAAAATTCAATAAATTCTGGACAGCATTCGCAAGGTTTGCGCTCATACTTGGTTTTGGAAGCATTGCAGTGGATTATCTTTTTGGAAGAAAGCTTTCGAAAGCAAAAAGAATCCTGCTGTTCGCTGTTTCATTCGTTGTGCTTTACACAATTCTATTTTACTTGCTGAGTGGCCTGCTAACTCCTGCAGCAAGCTCTAACTCAATTATTTTATTTTCAAGCTTTGCATTGTTTGGCTGCGCCGGGCTTTCAATTGTCCTGCTTGCAGTAAATGCCATCACAATAATTGAAAACTTTTTCACTGGCGCGAAGTCAATTCCCGGAGTCGCTCCATTGATTCCTGGACTGACAATTCCTAACGTGCCTTTTACTGTCCCATTGCACGGCTGGCTTTCATTATTGATTATTTTGGTAGTGCATGAGGCAAGCCATGGAATTCTTGCAAGAATGCACAAAATCAAGGTCAAAAGCACTGGATTGCTCTTGTTCGGGTTTTTGCCAATTGGGGCTTTTGTAGAGCCTGATGAAAAGCAATTCAACAAGGAGCCTGACTCGAAAAGGCTTGATGTTTTGGCGGCTGGCTCAATGGCAAACTTTGCATTGTCTGCAATTGTCTTTGGAATCTACCTTCTGCTTCTAGCTTCTTTGATTGCGCCTTTTGCAAGCCAAAGCGTTGTTGTTTCTTCACTCGAGGAGTTTTCAATAATCAATGGGGTGAAGGAGAAAAACCCTGCTTTTGGAACGATTTTTGCTGGAGACATTATTCTTTCAGTCAATGGCCAGAAAATTTCAACTAAAAAAGACTTGCAGTCAATTGTTAAGCAAAGCAATGTCTTGCAGTTTGAATTAAAGGACGTCAATGGAATAGTGCGTTCTGAAACTATTGAAAAAAACAAGGCTGGAGTGATTGGCATCGTGTACGATCAGCAGATTGATGAGAGCAAAATAAATCCTTTAAGCCTGCTTTTGGTTGAATTCTTTTACTGGCTTTTCCTTTTGAACTTGTTTGTCGCAATCTCCAACTTCATGCCTTTGGTTCCATTTGACGGCGGCCAAATAGTAAAATTATTGTTCCTGCCGTACGTTGGATTTTTGGGATTTAACCGCAAGGAGTCTGAAAAATTCATCAGCAGGGTTTTCATTTGGATAATGGGAATTCTAATACTAATCAACGTGCTTCCGTTATTCCAGTTTTGAAAGCATTAAAAACTTTGAAGTGATTAATGGATTATGCCTTTGAGAAAGCTTCATCAAAATGTGCTGTCTGCAAGAAAGCCCAAATTTGCTGAGAAAGAAACTAAATGGGAATTAAAAAGGCAAAGAAGGACTAAAAGAAGAATTCAATTTAGAAAAAAGCCATTGGCAGAGCCGCTAATAATTGCGCCAGTTAAAGAAAGGCAAGAAGCATTAAAGCATGGAAAAATGGTTTTTTACAATGGAAAGGAAAGAATAGAGATTCCGCTTGTTTCCCTGGATGAAGAAAGGCTTTCTGGAGTGTACTCTGTTAATGGAAGAATAATTGCCGCCAGATTTTTTACATTGGGCGGTAAGTCGCAATTTAGGATTTACGAGCTAAGCCAAGGCATTGAAAGAGCAATGCCCGCCCTTGGTAACTGGCAGAACGTGTGGTCAGCCTTTTTTTCAGCAAACTCAGACCTTGCGCACATGATATTGCCAATTGGCCTAAGAAAAACCAGCCTTGCCTTAAAGGTTGTGTCAAAGGCTGACAGGCACGTGCGTGCAAAACAGGAAGGCTATAATAGCATTCCAAACACAAGCAATGAATCTTTCAATCGCTTGTTCAGGAGATTGAAGTACAGGCCAAATAGCCGGGTGCCTTTTCTTGAAAAGCAGGGAAAAAGCAATCCGAAAGACAATTTGGACAATAACTTCAGGATTGAAGCCATAGACCCAAAGACTGGAAAGGCAAAAATGTTCACGTTTCCAATTGAATGATCAATTCTTTCTTTTTTTCATTGCCTGCATTACGCGCTTTACTGCAATTTGCTGTGCCGCGCCGCGCTGGAAAATCCCTTGCTTTTCAGCAAGTTTTAAAGTCAGGTCAGTGTTTCGCACGACTTTTTCCTCAACCAGCTTGAACATTTGCTTTGGAGTTCCGTCCTTGAATTCAATGTAACTGCTGATTACTCCGCCAGCATTTGCCACAAAGTCCGGCACTATTGTAATGCCGCGCTCAAAAAGCTTTTGCTCTATTGAAATAGGCATGGGAATATTGCTTCCTTCAACCAGTATTGGGGCTTTGACAAAGCGGTAATTGCTTTCGTTAATGAAGTTTGGCACTGCCGCAGTGATTAAAACATCACATTCAATGCTTGCCAGCTTTCCGCTAACTCCAGTATAGCCTTTTTGGTAATAGTTTACGCTGCCTTTCTTGGCCTTTACTGCTGAAAGCTCCTTAAAGTTTAGCCCGTCCTCGTTCATTATGCAGCCTTGGCTGTCTGAAGTTCCAACAAGCAAAGCGCCTTTTTCTGTAAGGAATTTTGCAGCAAAGCTTCCCACATTCCCAAAGCCTTCAACAGCGATTTTTGCGCCTTTAATTTTTATTCCCTTGAATTTTAAAGCCTCAATTGTAGCGTGGTAAACTCCAAATCCCGTGCTTCCAAGCTCGTGCGGAATTCCATGCATTGATTTTGGCTTTCCAGTGCAAGCCTTTAAGTTTCCAGCGCCTTGCGCGAACCATTTCATTTCTTTCTCTCCCGTGTTCATGTCTGGGGCTGCAATGTATTGTGAAGGAACAACGCACTTTAACGCGCGGGCAAAAGACTTGATTATTGCCTCTTTTTGCTTCAGGGAAATGCTTTTTGCATCGCAGAAAATCCCTGCCTTTGCTCCCCCAAAAGGCAATTCTGCCAATGCGGTTTTCCAAGTCATGATGCGCGCGAGCTTTGCGACTTCTTCAGTATTGACTGTTGCAGTCATTCTAATGCCGCCTTTTCCAGGGCCTAATGCAGTATTGTCAATCACTGCAACGCCGTGCATTCCAGTCTTTACGTCATAGACTTCAACAATTTTTTCCGGGCCTATATTATCAAACAATGGCATTCAAACATCACTGTTTTAGAGAAAGAATTCCAAGTTTATAAAATTAGCGCTTTAGGGCTTTTTACTGTGCAATTCTCTTCTTAAGATTGTAATTTTTTCTATCAACTGCCTTTTTGATGGCTCATTGTTTGTGTTTATTGCATGCGTTAGCAGTACGTTGCATTGCCTAAGTTCGTTCCTTAATTCGGTTTCTGTTCTGGGCTGCTTGAACTGCATTTTTCCAGGTTCTTCTCTTGCCGGCTCTTTCTTTTTGCCCATTAATTCCTGGATCTTTTTTCTCGAGGCCGCAATTTCAGCAGGCGACATTCTCTTGAATTCAGGCATTGTCTCTTCCCAGAATTTGCTTGACTTTTTTCATGCGTTCTTGCAAGGGATTATTTTTGCTTGCTTTCAAATAATCCTCTATTTCAAAAAGCTTGTTTTGAAAATCAAAAGGGTTTCCATTATGGGCTTTTCTAAGCAATTTAACTAATTCAGAATCTGGTTTTTCTTTGCCCAGCATTAGTTTAAGCTCTTTAAGCCAGTCTTTAAATTTTCCAGAACCAGAATCAATGACTAATTCTTCAAGCATTCAATTTCACTTGCAAATACTTTGTTTGATGTTTTACTTAAACCTTTATCTTTCCCTTTTGCCAGGCCTGGAATAGCATCATTGAGGCGTTTTTTTTGTCTGGAATTCCGCCTTTCAAAAGCTTGTTCTTTTTTTTGGCAAAGGCTTCCAAAAGCTCTTCAGCGTCAGCAGTTTCATCCAATCCAGTCAGGCTTTTCACTGCTTCAGGGTTTTCCTGCCTGAACCATTCGAAAAACTTCACTGCATAGTGCTCTATGTCTCCGACCCTGTCAGGGTTTTTGCTTCCAATCAGCAAAAGCTTGAATGAATCATGCTCGCGGTATGGAATTACTCCTGGAGAATCCCACAAAGTGACTTTTGCATTCAGGCGGATCAATTGCTCTCCGCGCGTGAATCCTGCCTTTGAGCTTGTTCTTGCTGAATGCCTTCCTGAAAGAAAGTTAATGACTGAAGATTTTCCAGTGTTTGGAAAGCCGACAATTCCGACAACGCAGTTTTCGCCTTTCGAAAGCTTTCCAATCAAGTTGCGCAAGAAAGCGCTGCCGTGCCGTTCCACTGCTGAAACAAAAACTGTCGGGAATTCCTGCGCAAGCTGTCCCTTGATTTTGTCAGCAGTTCTTTTTGAAAGCAAGTCTGACTTGTTCAGAACTAAAACCAGCTTTTTTCCCTTGCGGATGACAGTTTGCTCAAGCTCCCGGTTTCGTGATATTTCGGGAAATCTAGCGTCTAAAATCTCGAGCACAATGTCGCTCTTGTCAATAATTCCATAAACCCTGTCGAAAAAACCGCCGCTCATAAAAATCAATAAAGCCTTTTTCCAGTTTTCAAGTCTTTAATGTGGATTACATTCACTGGACAGCCTGAAGCCGCTGTTTCATTGCATCCTAAAATTTCCAAGTCGGTTTTCAAGCACTTGCTTTTTCCGTCAGAAGCCATTTCCCAATTTTCAGGGCAAACTGCAGCGCAAGCCCCGCAGCTAATGCAACCTTCCCGGTCATGCTCTATCTTGAACTTTGCCATCAAACAACACCTCTCTGGGATTAATTAGGAAAACTTCTTTTTATATTTAGCCAGTTCAAAAGAAAGAATTAGACTTCAATGATTCCTTTCTTTAACTTTCCGTCAAGTCCGCGAATTGCGTACTTGCTTGCGCCTGAAGAGCTTTTTCCAGCCTCTCTTTCAAAGCGTCCTGCACGGTAAGGGCTTGGAACTCCTGAAAAAACAGCAATCACTTCGACTTTTCCTTCAAAGTTTTCACGCACTCTAGCGCCCCAAGTGACTGTTGCCTCTGGGCTGATGCGCTGCATTATCAATTCGCCAATTGATTTGGCCTCGTTAAGCGTCAAGTCGCTGCCGCCAGTAATGTTCAGCACTGCTCCTTTTGCTTCTGAAATGTCAGCATCCAATAAAGTATTGTTTAAAACATCCTGCACTACGTCTCCAATCCTGTCTGTTGGCTCGCGGGACTCTCCAAAAGCCAAAAGCCCGACTCCATTATTGCTTAAAGCGCTTTTCACGTCGGCAAAATTCAAGCTGACTAAAGAAGGCTGTGTCAATGATTCTGTAATTCCCTTCACGGTTTTAGCAATCAATTCATCAATTACTTTGAAAGCGTCAGCGACCGGCAGTCCAGGAACTAATTCTGCCAAGCGGTTGTTGTTGATTACGACTGTAGTGTCGCTTTTCTCGCTTAATTCCACAATGCCGTCTTCTGCCTTGAGCATTTTAGAGCGTTCCAAATCAAAAGGAAAAGTCACAATGCTGCAAACTAAAGCGCCTTGCTGTTTTGCAACGTCTGCAATAATTGGCAAAGTTCCGGTTGATGTTCCGCCGCCCATTCCGCCAGTCAAGAACAAAAAATTGATTCCTTCAAGGATTTTCCCAAAAGACGCCCTGGAAGTTTCAGCAGCCTTGATTCCTTTAGTAATGTCTCCTTTTGTCCCCATTCCTTGAGTAATGCTTTTTCCAATCAAAACCTTGATCAAGTCGTCGCTAATGACGCCTAATTGCTGCTTGTCAGTGTTTACAGCCACTAAACCGCAGCTGCCGTCAATGCCTAAAAAGTTCATTCTATGGACTGTGTTCCCTCCGGCTCCGCCAACTCCAATGACCAAAATCTTTGGCGCCCCAGAATTAAGAGTTTCTTGAGAAGAATCCATGAAAAAACCGTTAAGTATTACTCAAAGCAAGTATAAAATACTTGCTTAAATAAAAACTCAAAAACGCGAAAAGAATAAAAACAGCAAAACTCTAAAACTTCAAGCTATGCCAAAAAAACCATTTTCTAAAAGAACGCCACAGCCAGAAAGCGGAATGCTGCGCAAAAAGCCAGGAAACGAACCGCTAAAATCTAGCGAGCCAGAAAAGAAAATTGGGCGGAAATTTCCTAAAGAACCAATGCCTTTTGAAGAGAATGAACTGCATGAAGGCCATCCAATAGAGCAGGTTTCTTTGGGGCACGAATCAACTGCTTACCGGGCCGATAGAAGAGCAGAAAGTCAAAGCGTCAATAGCAAATGGCATAATGCAGCAGAAGAGCGGCTTAAAGGCATTAAAAGAAGAAAACGGAAAGAATTTTTTGACAAAGCAAAAGGCAAGGCAAAGCAAGTTTCAGTAAGAGCCGCCAAAGTAAGCTGGGTTGGGTTGAATACTGCGGGAAGGAAATCCCGGGAATTCCTTGCAAGAGACTGGCAAAGAACAAAGGCTGATTTTAAAGCCGCGCAAGGAAAAGTAAAATCTGCCGGTCAAAAATTAAAGAATTCCAGAACAAAAATTGTTTCCAAATACCGTGGTTTCAAGCAAAGAAGGATTCCTGACGCTAGGATTAAAAGAGAACTGGATTTTTTGAATTCCAGAATAAGCAAGCTTGAAGGAAAGAAAACAAATTGGGAAAAGCGTTCAAGGCTTGCTAAAGCCAGTACTTCAAAAGGCTTTCAAGAACACTTTAACCCATTGCACAAGCGTTTTTGGAGCACTCGCTCAAGACCTGTTGGCGGGGCATTAAAAGGATTCGCTGACTGGCGCGTTAGAAGAAACCAGCAAATGATTGATTTGGAAAAAAGGCGCCGTGAAATAATAGCGCCAACTCCTCAAGCTGCACAGGAGCCAGCCAGAAAAAAGCAGAGGAAAAAGCCTCAAGAATAAATCTTTTTTTAAACAAAACCAGCCAGAATTGTTATTGCGAGCTAGGCCGGGAAGTCAGCAGTTTCCTGTATCCGCAAATCTGCTTTAGGCGGGGCCGAAGCCTTTAAGGCGGCTTAAGGTTTTTTCAAAAAACTGCGGCAATGCCGCTGACCTTTTGTCCTTAAAGGCGTTTTTGCTGAAAGAACCCCGCCAGGTTCGGAAGAAAGCAACGGTAGTTCAACAAGAGCGTGCATTAAGGGAAACAAAAGCGAGGCATTCTGACAGCCAAGTTTGAAAATTTCCTTTAAGTCCACTCGAAGGCGCGCTCGCACTCTTTTTTCCACCGGAAAAATGCCTTAAATTCTTTTATTAATGAAAAAATTCAAATTCTATAATGTTTGTCAAATTTGCTAGAATGCAAGACCAAAAAGAGCTCTTGAAACTGCTTCATGAAAAACTAGGTTCTGACAGAAAAATTGCCGCAAGCTTAAAAATCCCTAAAAGTAGCTTTTATGAATATTCTAAAGGAGCAAGAATCCCTATTGAACGGTTCGAAAGAATTATTGAATTTCTGAGATTCGACCGAACGGATTTCAAATTTAACTTGGTTTCGGGGAAAGAGTGGCTTTCAAAAGGCGGGAGAAATTCCATTAAATCAAAGAGAAAAGCCGGCTTGCTTGATAAAAACTTTGAGAAGATGCGTTTGGTTTCTTCAAAAAGAATGCGGGAAATGCATTCGAGGTTGAAGGCGGAAAATCGAGAGAAATATTATCTAACGCAATATGAAAGATTCAAGAAAATTGGCGAGTATAAATTTAAAACTGAGAAAGGCCACTTGGTGCGAAATAGCTTGGAAAAGAAAATCGCCAACCTGCTTTTTCAAAAAGGAATATTATACAAGTATGAGCCTTTCTTGGATTTGAAAACAAAGGTTTTTTTTCCAGACTTTAAAATTGGAAATCTGATAATTGAAGCAACAATGTGGAAAGGAACTTCAAAAGCCGAGCAATTGAAAAGCAAGATTGAAAGCATGAAAAGTAATGGTTTTATGGTAGTTGTTGTCATTCCGGAACGTCTAGAAAGGTATTATAAAATTATTGAGGAATACTTAGTTAACGAGTCCGATTTGGATAACTTTTTGGAAAAGCATGCCCGGGTAGCTCAGACAAATGACAGCGTTAAATGATGCTTTAGTTTGGAGCAGTAGGTAGAGCACCCGACTGTTAATCGGGCGGTCGGTGGTTCAAGTCCACCCTCGGGCGCTTTTCCCTTAAGTTCATTTTAAAGCTCTTTGCTCGCGTGCTATATGTAACTATGGATGATATACACAACTATGATGCCAAGCTCAACTTTTACATGCGGAAAATCAGTGAAGATACAGAGATATCTGCACTCACAAAAAGCACATTGCTTGAATACCGAGAATCATTATCAGGCAAGGCAACTCCAACTATTTGGAAAAACCTGCAAGTAATGTACGCAATTTCCAAGAAGCTAAAGAAAGAATTCAAGGATGCCTCAAAAAAAGACATTGACAAACTAGCCAATGAAATAAACTCTAACGATAAACTAACGCCTTACACCAAGCAAAAATACTTGATTTGCCTAAAGCGTTTTTACCGTTGCATTTATGGCATGCCTAAAGGCCAGTATCCAATTCAAGTTTTGGCTTTAGAAACAACTGTTTCCAGAAGCAGGCAAAGACTGCCTGAAGACTTGCTTGAGCCATTCGAAGTCAAGAAAATCATTAGTGTTGCAATGAACTCTCGTGACAGGTGCTTTGTTTCACTGCTTTTTGACTTGGGCTGCAGGATTGGCGAGCTCGCGTCCATTGACATTAAGCACATTGAAGACAAGGAAGACTATGTTCTGGTCACAATGCCGCGCGGAAAAAACGGCCCGCACAAACTGCCAATAATTAATTCCCGCCCGTACATTCTTGAATGGCTTTCAAAGCACCCAAAACTTGACGGCGCCAACAGCCCATTATTCATTGAATTAGGAACACGCAAAGCCAAGGATCGAATGAGCTATCCCGCCATGAGGAAAATGCTGATGGTTTTAATGAGACGGTCTGGCTTGCAAAAACCAGTCAACCCGCACCATTGGCGGCATTCTGCAGCAACACTTTACGCCCGTCACTTTAGCGAGAAATCATTGGATGAATGGTTTACTTGGGGTTCTGACAAAACTAATCACAAGTACATTCACATGTCGGGGTTAAAACTTTTGGACGAGTACTTAAAATTTTACAACAGCAGTGAAAACGTTTTGCGGATAATCAGATGCAAGTCTTGCAGCACAATTAATGAAGGAGTCCTGGAATACTGCAAGAAATGCAATTCTGCGCTCTTGCAAAAAACCATTATTTCGGGTGAAGAAAAAGAAAAAAAAGACGAAAAAGCATTGGAATACTTGCAGTCAATGATTGTCGAAATAAAACAATTACAAGACAAAGGCATTGATTTGCAGAAATTCAACCAATTCATAGGACAATGGGCAAAAACACCAAAATAGTCATTTTCCCAAAACGCAAATTGTTCTTTTTGTTTTTCTTTTTTCCCCGCCAACCACGATTGTTTTATTCTGGTCATCCACTATCGGATGCTCTTCATGGCCAGGGTATTCAAAAGCAGCAAGCAATTCACCATACAGTACTCCACAAACTTCATTGACTCTAATAATATCGCCGTTGCCGGCTTCCACGTCAATAATTGCAAAACGATTACTGTCAGTCAAGTCAAAGCCTTGCTTTGCAGAAATCACGCACTT
>JAUSFL010000050.1 GCA_030649735.1 Candidatus Iainarchaeum sp.
TTTTTCACTCAAGACGATAAAAGAGCAGGCAAAATCGAAGTTGGAGGTTTCTTTTTAAGCAACTCGCAAGGTTTAAATAATACATTATGGCTTATTTTAATCATTGCCGTCATTGTCGCAATAATTGCAGTGGCTTGGTGGCATAAAAAGAGGCGGCAGTAATGGATTGGAAAAAACTTCTTTTGATTGTTTTGAGCGCGGCAATTCTTGGAACTTTAATCGCGCCGTTCGCAACAGCCAATACCATTTCAAATTTTAACGTTCCTTTGCACATTCCCTTGAACAAAAACCTTTCAATTTATGGAAAATACTCTGATGTTAACGGCAATGGAAATGTGATTTGCTCTTTCTGGATTTTTGACCTCAAAGACCAGAATCAGCTCATTAAACGCTTAAGCGATGAATATACTTTCAGCGATGGAAGTTTCAGCTCAACCTATCCAGTGACCGAGCCTTTATTCCGGCGAGGCATTGATTACAACGTAGTCGTTTATTGCAATACCGCAACAGCAAATGCGCGCATTGTAGTGGACCAAAAAGAAGACATTGCTTTTGGAGTAAGCCCGAATTCTTTAATTACTGACTTTGCTTATTGGAGCAATGCAGAAAATTCTTTCACGACAGTTTTCCTCGGGCTCTTGTTCCTTTCCTTCATGGCTTTCCTTGCTTACTTATGGGAAACTTCAAGAAAGCACTAATTTAAAACAATCATTTTGACTGTCGCAAGCCCCAAATCAAGGAAATAATAAATAGTCAAAATGCAAGCAAGAACAATAAAAGCAATTTTTGTTTTTTTATTCGTTTCAGAAATTGCATGCCCGCCGGCAATGATAAAAAGGATTTGCGCAATGCTTGAGGCCCGCCAGTCAATGGCCCAGCTCGCGATCATGCTGAGAATGACCATTCCAAGAAAGAAATACTCTTTGACTATTTTTTTAAGCCCGAACCAAACAAGCGGGATTGGAAGGGATGTGAGAAAAAATAGCCAGGCATTTGTGCTATTGTTTATTCGGATTGGCGTTAAAAGCCCTGTTGCCAAATATCCTTTTTTCTTAAGGTTTTCTTCAATGCCTTTCTTGATTTGGTCTTTAATGAGAATCCCGAATGCAATGGCTAATTCTAAAATGAAGATTGCCGCGAAAAGGTATGCTCCGCTTTTGTGCGTTCCTGCGGCCGCGAAAGAAAGAACAGTCAATAAGATAAAATTCCGGCGGTTCATCAAATAAATCAGGAAAAAGAAAAGAATCATTGCTTGGGGGTAAGTTGCACCATAAATGAGTATGTGCGGCAGGCTTGTCAGGCTGAAATAAGCAAGGACGGCCCACCATTTTTCTGCAAGAAAGTAAATCAGCAAAGGAATAAGGATGCTGATCAGTATGAGGTTGGC
>JAUSFL010000001.1 GCA_030649735.1 Candidatus Iainarchaeum sp.
GGCGGAGAGCCGGCAATATAATTATTGTTGGCTTGGAAAGTGCTGAGAACTCCAGCCCCCACGCTATAAAGGCTGTTGTTTGCGTGCATGCCAGAATCAACAAACAAGTTATTGAATACTCTTGCATTGGATGCCGCTCCAGCGTTTCTGGCATCGTTCTGATTTATATTCAAAAAAATCGTGTCTATTCTTGTATTGATAAAAGTATTGTTGTAAAATGACACGTTTGGAATATAAACATTGCAGGAATAGGCAACATTCACTAAAAGATTATTGCGAAACGTCCAATCACGAATATCGGCAATTCCGTCTTGTGAAAGATTGCATAATTGGGCTTCAGAATTAGTGATTGTGTTGTTCTCAAAAATAATGTCATAGGCAGAATCGCCATTATTCCCAAAAGTTTGAATGATATCAGTATGGTGGCCATTTTCCCACATATTAGTAAAATAATTTCCTCGGAAAATATGGTGCGCGCCAAAAGGCTGAATCACGTCAAAACCTCCGCCATTGGCGCCGTCAAAAGTGTTGTTTTCTATCAAATGGCTGTCGCCAAAAAGAAACAAGCTCACATACCCAATGTCCTTAATTATATTCCCCTTGACAATGCAATGGCCTGCAGACTGTGACGGCAAATTGCCGCCTTTATTGAATTCAATGCCTGACGCACTGTCAAAAGGAACATCATGAAGCGTATTATTCAATATTTGACAGTAATGCGCGCCAGTGCCAACTGAAATCATTCCACGCCAAGCCACGGCCTCAGAAGTGCCAGTAATGTCAAAACCGTCAACAATCACATAAGGCGCCGAAATGTTAATTTGGCTAGTGACAACAGCCCCATTAGCCTTGAAAGTCACTGGGCTTCCAGCACTCCCCCCGCGGCTTAAATTTACATTTTCGTTATAGCCGCCAGCGCTTACAATGCAAGAATCCCCTGGAGAAACCATGCCTGTGCACTTTTGGATAGTCCTGAAAGGCTGCGCTTCACTCCCGGGATTAGAATCACTGCCTGTGATCGAAACATTATAAGTTGCGGAAAAAGCAAAGCCTGCAAAAAGCAAGAAGAAAACCAGCAGCAATAATTTGAATCTCATTCATTTAGAAAAAAGGGGTTTTAATATTTAATTCTAATGGATAACGTGGTTCTTAATGGATTCTTTTGATTTCATCAGCCCTTTAGATTACAGGTATATTGGAAGAGACAAGGATTTTGCAAAAATTGCCGGCTTTTTTTCAGAAAACTCCCGCATCAAATACCAGGCTAAAATAGAGCTTGCGTTGATAAAAGCTTTAGCCGCAAGAAAAGTTTGCTCTCAAAAAGTTGTTGAAGAAGTAGAGAAAGCAATTCAGGAAATAAAAGCAGAAGAAGTTTACAATGAAGAAGACATTACAAAACACGACATTAAGGCTTTAGTTAATGTGCTGCGCTCGAAAGTTTCTGAAGAGGCAAAGCCATTCATTCACTTGACTTCAACATCCTATGATATCGTTGATACCGCGAATTCATTGAGGTTTAAGGAAGGCACGCTGGAGCTTTTGATTCCCGCATTAAAAGAGCTTGAGAAAACCATAATTGAGCTTGCATTGCGGGAGAAAGAGACAGTGCAGATTGGAAGGACTCATGGGCAGCACGCAGAGCCAATAACTTTCGGGTATTTTTTGGCATGCTATGCAAGCAGGATTGGGCAAAGAATCAAGGAAATTGAAGCACGCGCAAATTCATTGAAGGGAAAATTTTCAGGAGCAGTTGGGGCATACAATGCTTCAAGCCTTTTCTTTGACAATGCGCTGGAGTTTGAGAAAGAAGTCCTTGCGCAATTGGGCCTTTTGCCAAGCGAGTCTTCAACTCAAATCATAGAGCCAGAGCCATTGACTGACTTAAGCCATGCAGTGGTTTCCTGCTTTGGGGTTTTGGCAAACTTGGCCGATGATTTAAGGCATTTGCAAAGGAGCGAAATTGCGGAAGTCGCGGAAGCCTTTGATTCAAAGCAGGTCGGCAGTTCAACAATGCCTCACAAGCGCAATCCAATAAACTTTGAGAACGTTAAAAGCTTTTACAAAGAATTCATGCCGCGCATGACTTCAGTCTATCTGGACCAAATTTCAGAGCATCAAAGGGACTTGACTAATTCTGCAAGCCAGAGGTTTTTGCCAGAGCTTTTCGTGGGCTTTTATTCAAGCGTGAAAAGAATGGACAAAATTCTTTCAAAATTAGTGGTGGACAAGGAAAACATGCGAAAGAATTTTGAAACAGCAAGCGAAAGCATTATTGCAGAGCCATTATACTTGCTGTTCGCTTTCAAGGGCCATCCTGACGCGCACGAGTTTTTGAAGCAATTGACGCTGAAGGCACAGCAGGAAAAAAAGCCATTGATTGAAATAATAAAGCAAGACAAGGAAGCCAAAGAATGGCTGGAAAAGCTTGATGAACGGCAAAAGGAAATCGCCCTCCAGCCTGAAAAATACATTGGAAAGGCTGTGGAAAAGACGGGCTTAATTTGTGAACACTGGAAGAAAGAACTGAAAATTTAATTTATTAATAGCGAAAAAGCCGAAAATGCCCCAAAAAGTTCTTAAAAGCCAAAACCTATTTAAATAAGATAAGAAAAAGAATATATAACACATTAACTAGTATTAGTTAATTTGGGGGTTTTTGAATGAAAAAGATATTAATTGCGGCATTAATTGCCTTAGTACTCTTTGGATTCTTGGCAGTGGCAACACGGCCTGAAAAAGAAGACAAAGGGCCTTTAGAAAAAATAACTTTCATACATTACAAAAAAGGAACTCACGAAGCAAACAATTCCGGAAAAGCCAAGCCAGGAACATCCTGCTACTCTTTCTTGAGCACTGGCGCAAAATGGAAAACAACAGAGCCTTTCGCAATCAATCCATCAAACAATGACAGCGTAAGCGAAACAGCCGTTCAAAACGCAGTAAATGCCGGAGTTGCAGAATGGGAAAAGTCCGGCGGAAACATTTTTGGGAACGGAAGCATTGACTATACTGCAAGCTATAATGGCGGAGCCTTGGATGGAATTAATACAGTAACTTTTGGAGACCTGGGCAATCAAGGAATCATTGCAGTAACCACTATTTGGGGTTATTTCAGCGGGCCAACACAATCAAGGGAACTTATTGAATGGGACTTGCAATTCAATGATTACTTCCAATACGGCGATGCAACAACAACTGATTATGTAATGGATGTGCAAAACATTGCAACCCACGAACTAGGGCACGCTGCAGGAATGGCTGACTTGTACACAGTCTCATGCAATAATGAAACAATGTACGGTTACAGCTCTGTTGGAGAAACACAAAAGCGCACTTTGAACATCGGCGACATTAAAGGAATAAAATTGCTTTACGGGGCCTAAAACAGCCCTGATTTTTCTTCTTTTAATCCTTCCTTTTTGACTCAATAGTCTTCAAAGACAATTTGCTTGGGCTTTATTTCAACTTTTTTAGGCCCTAAGACAGTCCTGCCTAATTCAAAAACTTCAAGGCCTGATTCCTTGCTGGCTTTTTGGATTGCTTTCGCGCTTTCTTCAGGCGCTATAACAGCATAGCCGATCCCCATGTTCCAAGTATAGTATGCTTCAGAATCTGGAAGATTGCCTTTGCTTTGCAAAAATTTGAAAAGTTCGCTTGATTCTGGAACAAAATCAATCTTATAGGAAAAGTTCTTTTTGGCGCGCATTATTTTCTTCCACCCGTGCCCGGTGATTGGAGAAAAATAATGCACTTCGCAAGTTTCAAGGATTTTTTTAACGACTGGAGAGTAAAGCGCAGTGGGCTTGAGCAATTCTTCGCCCAAAATTTTGCCGGATTCAGGCAATTCTGTAAAATAGCCGTCAGAAAGGCCTTCAGCAATTTTTCTTGCAAGGGAAATTCCATTGCTGTGGATTCCAGAGCTTTGAATTCCAAAAATAAAGTCCCCAGCCTTCAAGTTTTGGCCAATTGTCAAATTCTGTTTTGGCTTTATCAAGCCGACTGAAGAGCCGGCCAAATCCAAAGTTTCAGGAAAAACTACGCCTTTCAAGGTCGGGGTTTCACCGCAAGGAATTGCAATCTGCAATTCAACGGCGGCCTTCCTATAGCCTTCCAAAAGCGCTTGCGCTTTTTCTTCAGTGAACCAGTTGGAATCCCCAGTGCTTATTATGTCGCCGTAAATTATTGGCTCTGCGCCAATTGAGGAAAGGTCATTAGTGCTCATTGCGACAGTGTCAATTCCAATGCTCTCATAATATTTTACTCCCTTTCCGCGCGAGTCATTGCTCATTGAGTCTGCAATCAAATTCTTTGTACCCAATCCTTCAACATTGAATGCGAGGTAGAAATCCTGCTCTGGAAAGTCTATCGCAACAGCGCTTTCGCCTAAAGTCCCATTGACCAATCGCAAGCCGAATTTTTTCGGAGAATCCATTGTTTCAGAGAACTTTTGAATCGCGGCCTTCTTTACAGGATCAAGCTTTGAATAATCAACAATGTCGGAGTACTTCATCAAAAATCACTTTCCTTCAAGCTCTGCGCCCTGCAGTGAAACAAGCAAGTACTTTCCATTCTTTGCTTCTAGAATCATTATTGAGCAATCACCTAATATCTTGAATTCTCCAAGATTTAATAATCCCCTAGCCAAAGTGCTAATTGGCCCACCGTGGGTTATTATTGCAATTTTCTTGTAATCTTCGCTTGAGATTTTCTTGAATGCTGCAATCACTCGCTTGGCAAAAAAATCATAATCTTCAGAGCCAGAAACAAAATTCCTGTACTTGTGCTTTGAAAGCTTTTCAACTTCTTTTGGGAATTTAGCTTTGGCTTCAGACTTTACAAGGCCAGTCAGCACTCCATACTGGTTTCTTTCACGCAAATCATCAACAACTTTCATTTCAACATTGAGCTTTGCCGCAATTACTTTTGCTGTTTCAGCAGCCCTTTTTCGCGGGGAATGAAAAATAACTTCAATTCCTTTTCCCGAAAGTTTTTCAGCAAGTGCTTTGGCCTGCAATTTGCCTTTTTCTGAAAGGCAGTCATCAAAGTCTCCGCCATAGCGGTTTTCAACATCGCCAGTGGTTTCACCGTGGCGGATTAGGAAAATCTTGACCATTCACAAACCTTTTTACTTGAAGAAGTCCACAGCATTCTTGAAAATCTTCAGGCCAGAACTGTCTTCTGGAATTTCGGCGCCAGCGCGCTTGAGGATTTCCTTCTGCAATGGCCAATTGTCCTGCTGAGTGAACAGAATGTTCCTTTCAGGATGCGGCATTAACCCAAAAATCCTGCCTGTTTCATCGCAAATTCCAGCAATGTCAAGCATTGCGCCGTTAGGATTGAAAGGGAATTCTCCATTTGCAAGGCTTTCACGCTTTGCGTACTTGAGGACAATCTGGTCTTTGACTCCAAGCTTTTCCAAAACCTGCTGGCTTGCAGTGAATTTTCCCTCGCCGTGCGCTACTGGCAGGCTAATATTGTCAATGCCTTTGGTGAAAACGCACTTTTTTGAGAAATTCTTTAAAGAAATCCAGCGGCATTCATAACGCGCAGTATTATTGTGCGCCAAGGCAACAGAGCGCTCGCCGTACTTTTTGTCAATTCCGGGCAAAAGCCCGAGATTTGTAATAACTTGAAAGCCATTGCAAATCCCAATGACCAACTTTTTTTCATCAATGAATTCCAAAAGGTTTTCCCACAAGTTGTTGCGAATTTTATTCGCCAAGGCATTTCCGGAGCCAGTGTCATCGCCGTAAGAAAACCCTCCAGGAAATGAAAGGATTTCAAAGCTTTTCAAAAGTTGCGGGTTTTTTATCAAGTCATTGACGTGGATTATTTGCGGCAGGGCGCCGGCTTTTTCAAAAGCAAAGGCTGTCTCTTCATCACAGTTTATTCCATAGCCAGTCAAAACCAAAACTCTGGGAATCGCCATTAAAAATCCCTCAATGTTTTCCTGTAAGCTTCATTCAAGTCCTTGATTGAATTCTTGCAAACTGCCTTGCCATTCAAGCCCTTGATTTCCAGGCCGTTTCCTAAAACAACCCCGATTTTTGAGAATGCATTGCCTTGCATTAACTGCTCAAATGCGGCAGAGTCTTTTGGAGCCACAGTGACAATAATCCTGCCTGCTGATTCTGAAAAAAGCAAAGCGTCATTTCTTGAAATACCTTCCAACGGGGTTTTCTGCAAGTCAATTTGCGCTCCGCAATTGCCTGCAATACATGCCTTTGCCAAGGCAATTCCCAAACCGCCAAAGCCGACAGGAATTGAAGAAGCAACTAATTCTTTGTCAATTGCCTGGCTTAAAGAATTGTAAATTCCAATTGATTTTTCGGCATTCACTGAAGGCACGTTTTTTCCGACAAATCCCTTGGAAGCGTAATATTCAGAGCCGCCAAGCTCATTCTTTGTCAGGCCCAAGGCATAAATGAAATCGCCTTCAAGCTTGAAGTCTATTGAAACGCTTTTTTCGGCATTGTCCATTATTCCCAGCGAGGAAATCAAGAGCGTTGGAGGCACTGAAATCTTGACTGGAGAATTGCTTTCGTCAAAGCCTGCAAAGTCATTGAACATGCTGTCTTTTCCGGAAATGAACGGAGTCCCAAAATTAACTGACAATTCAAAGCAAGCCTGCACTGAATCCTTCAATTGCCCCAAGCGTTCAGGCTGCAAGGAAGAGCACCAGCAAAAATTATCCATCAATGCAATGTTTTCCAATTTTGTTCCAACGCAAACCAGGTTTTTTATTGCGGCATCAATCGCGCACGCGGCCATTTCATAAGTGCTAATGTCGCCGTACTTTGGAAACAAGGCCTGCGATAATGAAACAGCGCGCTTGCTTTGCAAAACCGGCCGCAGCACTGTTGCTTCGGCATTGACTTTTCCAGCGCCCTGCAATGGCTTTAGGACGCTTGTTCCCTGGACTTCAAAATCATACTGTGTTGAAACAAACTCTTTGCTGCAAATGTTCAATCGCGCAAGCATTGCAAGCAATTCTTCAGAAAGGCTTTCAGGCTCCTTGAATTCCGGCTCTTTCAGGTCTTTTGGAAAGTTTGCGCTTTTCAGGACTTTTTTCGGCAATCCGTCATGCAAGAACTTCAGGTCTATTTCCATTATTTTTTGGCCATTGCTGTTCACAATGCATTTTCCCGAATCATTGAATTCTCCAATTACTGTGGATTCTACTCCGCGAGAATCCATCAGGTCCAAAAACTTTTGCACTTTTTCCTTTGGAATTGCCAAAGTCATGCGCTCTTGGCTTTCTGAAACCCACACTTTCCAAGGCTGCATTCCAGGATATTTTACCGGAATTTTCTCCAATTCCACAACGCAGCCATTGCATTCTTTGGCCATTTCAGCGACAGAACAGCTAAGGCCTCCGGCTCCATTGTCTGTAATGCTGTTAAACAATTCCAAATCGCGGGCTTCTTTCACTATTGCGTCGCTTAATTTTTTCTGCGTGATTGGATCGCCAATCTGCACTGCAGTTGCCGGGCTTCCTTCAGTCAAGGCTTCTGAAGAAAAAGTCGCGCCGTGAATTCCATCCTGTCCAACGCGGTTTCCAACCATTACAATTGCGTCTCCAGGCAATGCGGCTTTTTCAGTGGAGTCTTTTCCATTAACTTTTCTAGGAATCAGCCCTAAAGTGCCTACAAAAACCAGCGGCTTTCCCTTATAACGCTCTTCAAAATACAAGAATCCTTGAGGCGTTGGAATGCCAGAGCAGTTTCCTCCAACATTCACGCCTTCAATGACTCCAAGCATTATTCTTTCAGGCAGCAAAATCGGGCTTTGCCTGTCTTTTGCCTTGAACAATAATTTGGCGTCCTTGGGGTCTGCAAAGCAAAACCCGTAACGGTTTATTATTGGCTTTGCGCTCATTCCAAAACCAATCGCGTCCCTATTGACGCCAACAATTCCGGTAATTGCGCCGCCGAAAGGATCCAAAGCGCTTGGGGAATTGTGCGTTTCTGCCTTGTCTGTAACAAGGAATTTTTCGTCAAAAAACAACGCGCCTGAATTGTCGACAAAAACTGAAGCGCACAAGTCCTTACTTCCCTTCAATGCGCGGATTTGCTCTGTTGACTTTTGGATTTTTTCCTTGAACAAACCACCTTTGATCTCGTCAAGCTCTGCGGCAAAAATCGTGTGCTTGCAGTGCTCGCTCCAAGTCTGCGCAAGGCTTTCCAATTCAATGTCTGTGGGCTTTCTTTGCAATGCATTGAAATAATCGCGAATAACTTTCATTGAATCCAAATCCAAGGCCAAAGGCCCTCTTCTAGACCCGTCAGAATCCGCGATTCCTTTCTTTCCAATTACAATCAATTCCTCGTCAGGAACATTCAAGTCAACCAAGTCAGAGTTTGGCGACTGATTCAAGCGAACTTTTGGCACTATCAAGTCCATTCCATTGTCTTGCGAGAATTTTTCCCAGCCTTTAATATGGATTCTTTGAATCAAAGGGTTTGCGAAAGACTTCGCGATTTTTTCAGCATCATCCGGACTGGTTTTTCCGCGCAAGTAAAAAACCTGCGAGTAATAAACAGTTGTTCCTTCGGCTTTTTCTCCAAAAAAGTCATAAATTGTTTCAGCCGCGGTGTTTCCAACATTGTCTGTGACTCCGGGCAAAAAGCCTGTTTCAATCGCAAAATCAAAAATGCCCTGCAAAGAAGAAATCATGCCGTTTCCATTTATGCGAAAGCCCTGCATTACAGGGTTTGAAAGCAAAGAACCGCACTTTTCCAAGTCCGCAAGCTCTAGCTTTGGCGAAGAAACAGTGTAAACATCAATCACATCGACAGCATTAACTGCCTTGAATCCAAGCGCGTGAATTTTCTTCAGCTTCGTCAAAGCGCGCGCGTCAGGAATTTTTGAAAAAACCTCAATTCTACAGTCCAAAAAAAGCCACCAGCCCCAAACTCCCCATTTAGAAAGGAAGAAAACAATTAAAAACTCCGCCAAAAAAAACAATTTTGGCTTTTAAACTACTGCACAGTGCAGTCGCTGCCTTTGCAAAAGCCGTCAATTCCGCAATAATAGCTTGCATTGACGCATTTCAAAAGATTTGGAGCGCCAGGACTGCAGAAAGAACTCATGCTTGAAACAGAACAGTCATTATTGCCAGTGCAGGGAATGCTTTGTGCATTGCAGGAGACTGTATAATTGCCTGCGCCGGGCTGATTGCTGAAAAAAAGAAAGTATGCCGCAACAACTGCGATTGCCAGAATTAAAATTCCCGCAATGACTAATTTGCTCTTCATAATTTAATTCAGGATTTTCTAATATTTAAGGCTTTTCAAGGCTGGTTTTTTGCAAAAATTCTGTTTTGTAGTAATTGCAGTGCTTTTGCAGACTGCACTTTGAACAATTAGGGTTTCTCGGAAAGCACTTGCGCTGGCCGAACTTTACCATCAGTTCGTTGATTTCAAGCTTATTCAATTTACGACTGGAAGTCTGGCTAAATAAGCATTAATAAAGTGCAATTCAGAATATTCAATATATGAATAGGCAAATTACCTTGGGAAAAGAGACAGGTTCAATCGCTGGGCACATTCTTGGAGACGGATCAATAACTGCAAGAGATAATGCAGTATTCTTCTCAAACACAGACATTTCATTGCTGTCAGAGTTTTCAGAAAACATGATGGTTGTGTTCGGCGTTGAACCCAGAATCTGGGTTCAAGAAAAAAGAAGTTTTGAAGAAAAAACTAAATGGAAATTTAGGGCTAATTCATTAAAGGATATAGAATTTGGGTGTCCTGTTGGCTTATTTTATAAAAAAATCTGCGGAGTACTTCTTAATGCTGCTTTAGGCAATTTTGCCATTGGAAAAGATAAAAAGATAACTGAACAAATCATTACCGCACCAAAAGAATTCAAGAAAGCATTAGTTCGGGCTTTTTTTGATGATGAATGCACAGTAGATGTGCTTTCAAGAAACATACGGGTTTTTCAAGACCGACCTGCACTACTCGAGGACTTTAGGAAATTGCTGAAAGAATTTGAAATAAATTCAAGCGAACTTCATTTTTATCTAAAAAGAGAAAAACAAAGGTATTATTTCAACATTTCTGGCTTTGACAACTTAGCCAAGTTTGAAAGAATAATTGGATTTACAGCAACTGAGAAAATGAACAAGTTAGCAATTTTAATTAAGAAATTAAATGAAAGTAAAACAAAAAGATTATGCAAAAAAGAGGCAAAACACAAGATTTTGGAAATCATAAAAAATAACTCTCAGCCATTATGCCTTAAGGAAATAACTAAAGAATTGAGAAATTACAGTGCTAGGATTAAATGGAATGAAAGTACGGTTTTAAAACACTTAAAATGGCTTGTTGAAGAGAAAATAATATCTAGAGAAAGAAAAGGAATTAGGTTTTACTGGTCTTGCGAATATAGTAATCACAAATCTTTTGAAGATGGCAAATTTCGCATTTCGGTTTTCTTGTAATGCAAACTCTTTGTCCGTGCTTTACCATTAACTCATTCAATTCAAGCCAGTATGGTTTTGGGACTTTTTTCATTAAATCTAACCTAATCTTGTCAGCTTCCTTCTCCTTTGTCAATCCAAGCCGTTGCGATATGACAGCAACATGAACGTCAACTGGAATATCAGGAATTCTAAAAGCATAAACTAAAACGCAACCGGCAGTTTTCTTTCCAACTCCGGGCAGGCTTGTGAGCTCTTCCAAAGTTTTTGGGACTTTTCCATTGAATTTTGAAAGCAAGAGCTTTGAAGCTTGAATAATGTGCTTTGCTTTGGTTTTGTAAAAACCGACTGGAAAAATCAGTTTTTCAATTTCTCGCGGAGAGGCGCGAGAAAGCTTTTCCGGAGTTGGGAATTTTTTGAACAGGCGCAATGATGCTGGAAAAGTCGTGGTGTCCTTGGTGCGTGCTGAAAGAATTGTCGCAATCAAAGTCTTGAAAGGCGTTGCATGCAGGACTGCTGGCGTTGTCACTCCAATTTCTTTGCGGAGCAAAAGCATTATTGCATGAATGTTTTTTTTCATAAGATTATAGTCTTCTGCCAGAACGCTTTAATTTTATGGCGTCAAAACGCCTCAAGGCCTGCTTTGCAAACAAACCGGTTTTCGTGAGGTCTGGCTCTTCTGTAAAAACCCCGAAATATTTCCCGCCTAGAATTACCCGCTCTTTAGCTTTGCGAGCGCCAACCCATCCTTTAAGCATGTTCATTTTGAAAGGCAAATTTTTTCCCAAAATATCCCTCAATGATTCGCGTTTCCAGCTTCCTAAAGAAAGCTGCGGAGTGTACAAATAATCCTGGCCAAAAAGGTAAGATTTTCCGTCTGGCGAAAAAACAACATTGACTGGAAGGCTAAGCCCGGGCATTATTGGAACTCCCATACCGAACAATGCATAACCTTGCAATTCCCCGGGTTTTCCTTTAGTCGCTTCAACCAATGCCTGCCTTACTTTTCCGCCTCGCTTGCCGCGATAGAATTCATCCCTTACAAGAGTTTCTGAAGCCAGGCTTTCCTTTCTGACTTCTTTAGGAATTATTCTAGAAATTTCCGCAGGCCATGGATGCCGCTTTTCATAAGCATTGGTTGCAACGCTGATTACTGTTGCTCTAGACCCTAAAGACTTGATTGCTGAAAAAATTGCCTTCAATTTTTCTGGAGCCTGCCTGTCAAAGCGCAAGTGCTCGCGGTCTATTGAAAGATTCACTCTAGGCCTGCCGCACTTTTCAAGCAATGCTTTGACTTCTCCGGAATTTTTTGAGAAAAGAAAATAATTGGTGGTAACTGCAACGTTTTTTCTGCCTAAAATTCCGCAGGCGTAAGAAATCATTCTCGGCGCGTCCTTGTTCAAGAAAGGCTCGCCGCCTGCAACGCAAATTGAATGCTCTTTTCCAGTAATTCTGCCAAGCTCGCGAATTTGGTCAATTATGCCCTTGAATTCTTCAAAAGTAGTGTCCTTTCCAGAACCAGCATTTCCATACCCAAATCTTCCGTCCTGAAAGCAAAAAGAGCACTTGAACTGGCAACGCGGAGTAATATCAATTCCAAAATTACTACTAAATTGAATTCGCTCTTCGCCAAAATTAGTAAAGCTTGGACGGGCCACAAAAACCACTAAATTATCTTCCTAAAACATCCCACATTACTTCATCCTTGTCGTTGATGACTATTCCTTTGTTATTGATTTCTAAAGGATGGATTTTCTTGCTGTGGCTTGTTCCCCTGAGCTTTCTTATGAAAACACTCCGGTTTGGCGGCATGAAGTATAATGCAATTATTCCGTCAGCAACAAACTCTTCAACGCCGAATGCTGAAAAGTCGCTTCTTCCGCCCTTGGTTTCAGCAACCAGCAATGAAGTGCAATCAAGCTCTTTCAAGGAATCGCAAAACTCGTAAAGGATGTTCCTCAATTCTCCATCATTTGAAATTCTGGCCCCAAAGGCAGTAGTGCTGTCAACAACCAGGCGCTTGATGTTGAATTCCTTGCACATTTTGGAAATAATCCTTAATTCTGCCTCTATCTGCTGGTGCAATTGCTCTGGCCTTGTTGCAGTCAAGTTCAGCTTGTAAATTTTCAGCATGCTTTTGTCCTGCAGCCGTTTCAAGTCCCAGCCAAAATTCTCCATGTCCCACGCGATTGCCTTTTGATTGGCCTCAAAAGTCACGTACAAGCCGGCCTCATTAAATTTTGTCGCGCCATTGTACAAGAACTGCATTGCAAGGATTGTTTTTCCAGTTCCTGCGGCCCCGGCAAGCAGTATTGAAGCCCCGGTTGGGATTCCGCCATTCAAAATCTTGTCCAATCCGTCAATGCCAGTCAAAATTCTCTGCATGATAGATGTTGGAATTTGGCGTTTTTAAGAGTTTCCAAAAAAACGCCAATTCTCCAGTTTCAGCAAGGTTTTTATTGTAAAAAAACATTTTTTTATGCATGATTTCAAGAAGGCCGTTCATTAATGCAAGGGCAAAGCTTGTCAAACGGACAGCAAGACCGCGGTTTTCTGCAAGGGCTGATGCTGGAAAAGAAAGCAGGCTTCACTTGCTTTTAAGCATGGAAATCAATCCATTAACCAAGCCACAAGTAATTAAACAGGCAGTTGCAGGCTTTGCCAGCGAAAGAATTGCGCGCGGAAATAAAATAATCAGCAGAAGCGAATTCGGGCAATTAGTTGGAAAATTCGGGCCTAACCACATTGACATAAGAACCATGCTAAAACGCTACGGGCTTGAAGTTGAAAAAGCTTAAAGTTAAATATTTTCAAGCACTAATTAAACAATGCGTTTTGAAAGAAGAAAGATTCCAGTAATTACACAAATGAAAACCGCAAAGCCAATAAGCCTGCAGGAATTCTTGGGCAGGGAATTCTCGCCAACGGCTCCCAGCGGGGAAATTGGCGCTGCCTTTAATTCTTTTGCAAGGCACAGAATCAGTTCAAGAAACAGGATTATTTCAAGGCAAGAGCTTGCGCAAATTGTGGGAAAGTTTGGAAAAAACGCGATAACTTCATTGATGCGGCGGGGCTTGAAAATAGAAAAAGCGCAAAGAAAAGGAAGAATAGCGCCAATGACGCACTATAGGAAATTAGACCAGACTGACGGCGTAAAGCCAGTAAATCAGGCAATAGCGGCTACTGAAATGAAAATGAAGGCAGGGAAAGTCTTGCGGGAAAATCCAGGGCTTAATGCAGACTATACCCTGCACTCGGCTTGGAGAAAACGCAAAAAATAATTGTTTTTCCTAAACTAAACTCTTAAAAACCTGAAAGCAGCTTTAATTACTGAACATGCTAGAGAAAACTGAGACTTTACAAGAGCCTTTTGTCGAAGAAAAGCCAATGGACTTGGTTGAATTAATTTACGCGCCAGACTGGAAGACAATTCTTTTGGATTTGGTTCAAAGCGAAAGAATGGATGCTTGGGACATTGACTTGACAGCGCTTGCTGAAAAATACTACGTCAGGATTCAAAGCCTGACTGAAACAAACCTGCGGATTCCTGCAAACGCAATGCTTTGCTCTGCAATTTTATTGCGGTTCAAAAGCAAAAAATTAAGGATTTCAAGCATTGAAGACGCTGAAGAACTGGCAATCCAAGAGCAGGCATTAGAACTAAAAAACACAAAGCTTTTCGCAGACTATGACCCTTTCTTGAAAAATCCGCGAATGAACCGGGAAGGAACAATCACGCTTAATGACTTGGTTTCCGCAATTGAGGAAATGATGGAAAAGTCAAGGCAAAAGTCCTTGAAGAAAAGGCTTGACATGCCGGAATTCAAGCTGCCTTTCAGCGGAATAAACATTGAGGAACGGATTGCAAAAACTTTGGAAGACGTAAATTCAAAAGCAGACTCTCAAGGCCTTTGCCTATTCAGCCAGTTGACTGAAGGAAAAAACCCGATAGAAACAATTGACGTTTTCTTGCCAGTGCTTTTCCTGTGCACTCGGGACAAAATAAACGCCTGGCAGGAAGAATGGTTCGGGGAAATATTCATTTCCATCATAAGCAGTTAATCAGTCTTTATCATTGGAACTTCAATTAACAGAACAAATGATTTTTCCAAAGCATTGATTTCAAAGTCTTGAATGCCGGTAATTTCTGCAGAATCCCGTTCTGAAAGCTTTTTTCCAAAAACCTCAACTGAACCTTCAATCAGGAAAACAAAAACGCCATTGTTTTTCCACTCTAATTTATGGAACAATTCCTTGCCTTTTTCAAGCACGCCAAGAAAGAATGCAGAATCCTGATAAAGCAATGCAGAGTTCTTGAGTTTTTTTCCAGAAGCAACCGCGAGCAGGCGGTTTTTCAGGCTTTCTTTAGAAAATTCAACAAGCTCATAAGACGGCTTCAAACCTTGCTTTTTAGGCAGCACCCAAACTTGCAAAAGCCTCAATTTCTCGCTTTTTGAAGGATTGGTTTCAGAATGCATTATTCCAGAACCTGCAGTCATTTTCTGCACCTGGCCAAACTTTAAAACGCCCTTGTTTCCAACACTGTCCTCATGCATTAACTCGCCTTCAAGGACAATAGTCACTATTTCCATGTCAGAATGAGAATGCATTCCAAAGCCTGAAGCCGGGCCTATAATGTCATCATTCAATGCCAGCAAGGCCCCAAAGCCCAAGCGTTCTGGATTATAATAGTCCGCAAAGCTGAAGCTAAAGCGCGAATGCAGCCAGCCGTGCTCTACAGTTCCTCTCTCAAAAGACTTGTGAATTTTAACTTGCATTAAAAAAATAGTGAATTCTTTTATTTACTCTTTTTGGGGCAAGGCGGAAAAAGAATACTTTTTTAACCAGTTTCAGCACTCAATTTTTGTTATGAACGACACCGCAAAAACAATTGAGGCAGCATTGTTCACAAGCCCAAACCCATTAAGCCTGACTGACTTTTACGAGCTGACAAAAAAGAATGTTTCAGAACTGCGCATTGCATTAAATGAGCTCATAAGCCACTACAACGAGACAGAATCGGCCTTGGAGATTGTTGAAACACTGCAAGGCTATCAAATGAAAGTGCGCAAGGGATTTGACGAGAAAGTCACTCAATTGACTAAAGCGCCTGAATTAAGCAAGGGAGTAATGAAAACTTTGGCTTTCATTGCCTACAAGCAACCGCTCAAGCAAAGCGACCTTGTCAAATACAGGACGACTTCAGCCTATGATGAAATCAAGGTCTTGGAAGAAAAAGGCTACATTACTCGAGAGCCAAAAGACAAGACATTCATTGTAAGGACTACAAAAAAATTCCTGAACGCTTTCGGCGAAGACTCTTTGATCTTGAAAGAAAAAGAGGGCTTGGAAAAAAAAAGCTAGGTTTTGATTTTCTTCCTGGAAAAAATCAGCCTATTTCTAGAACTTCTTTCGCTTGGGTTACAATCCACGTTTGCCTGTTGATTTTTACAACCCAGTAAGGGTCAAAGGGGCTTTTTGAGTATTTGTTTGGCTCCCAGGAAAGCACTGCGCTAGTGGAATCATTAGCTGCTTCAGACAGCACGATTGTAGCCGTGTCAGAATTTGAATATAATGTCTTGTCAATTTGGATTGTTTTCCCATTCGCTTGAATGCTCTTGAGCCTTACATCAGTGCTGCCAATTGTGCATTTGCTTCCATTCCAGCCAATGCAGCAATCGTTCTGGTATTCAAAAGTCAGTGGTCCGCCCTCGCTCATTTGCTTTGAAAGCCTTAGTGATTGAGTTCCTTTCTTCAACTGTAATTGCAGGGTTTGCGTTTCATTGCTTGCGCTTGTTGCAATTATTGCTGGAATTTTCTTCTGGCTTTTGCATTCCTTAATTACCTGTGCCGAGCGGTTTCCAGCAATCAACACTTCTGCAGTAATCCTGAACTGGGCTGTTGACGCTTGCTTGCTAACCACTGATGGCTGCTTTTGCTTTGCTGCTTTCTTCGCCAAAGACAACGCAATTTCCTTGCTTACTGGCAAATAATTCACTGGCTTTAAAGTCCAAGAAGCCTGTTTGAAAGAGCCATCGCCGGCATCAAGCATTATCGCTCCAGAAGTCAACTTGCCTTTCTTGAAAGCAACCAGATAATAATCCTGTTCGCTTGTTTGCCCTTGAATTTTAATTGCCTTACTCATTTTAGAGCCTTCAAAAGCAGAAACTGCCTCAGAATCTGAAAGCAAGTGCGAATCAACAAGGTCCTTCCAGCTTTTTTTCTTAGTGATTTTCGTCAAATTCTTTATTCCAGCCACTCCTATAAAATTAAGGTTTTCTAAATCCGCGGCTGGCTTGGCGACTTTTATTCCTGCAGAAATCATTTTTTCCTGTTTATCGCTAAAAGGAATTTTATCCCCATCTTTTTTCACAGGCGGCTCGGCAATCTGCAAATATTTGCCGTTATAAGAATCATTTGTTTGCATTGGCTTGAAATAAATCTCGCCCGCATCGCTCGCGGTAACATAAATGTGTTGTCCTAATCCATTTAAGACTGGATCAGTGATCCAAAACCCATAAAGCGTAACTTGGGGAGTAAACCAAGGGTCGGTTTTTGGGTTTGGAGTGGGATTAGCGCTTGCGGCAAAGCCATTCACCGCAACCCATCTGGAGTAAGAACCAAAAATAGGCAAGGCAGCTGGAGTGTTTGGCTCAAATACTAATTCTCCTTGCTTCCACCACTCTTCTTTAGTGACTGGATAGGCCATCCAATGCGCAATATCCCGCAAATAATTATTCAACGCATCAGGAGAAGACGAGTCATAAACATCAACAGAATAATTATATCCTTGGTAAGGATTTCCTCCAACTTGTGAATCATAATTATCATAATTATTGCTCACGATTGAATCATACGGGTCAAAATGCCCAAGCGCGGCATCCATTCCATCAGCATCCAATTCAGGCAGAGAAGAATTTTCAGCGCGATTATACTGATGGGCATAATCCTGAATTTCTTGCTGAGTCAAGTCTGACTGCCCCGCGCCATTACGAATATAATTCAGGATCATTTGAGCGCTCGCGGCCCCGCTAAAGTTATTCAAATCAGCTTGAAAAAAAGGCATGTCGGCCAAATGCAAGATATATTTGTTTTTATCAAACTCTTGCTGCAGCGCATAATATACTTTCCTTGGAGTCATAATGTCCGGATTAGAGCCATTATTAGTTACTCTCATTACTCCCCACCATTCTTCATTCGAGTATCCATCAGGATGGCTTGTGGTAGGATATCCTCCATTGTCATGCGCAGAATAACTTCCCGCGGCTTTCCAAAATTCGTCACTGTATTCCATTAATGACCCGCCAATAGCAACGTTTGAGGCTGAAATTTCTCTCCAAAGCCTTACTGTCCAGTCGGCCTGGGTTTGCTCATACTCGCTAGAAACCCTATTATCCAAAGCATCAATTCCATACTCGGTTATGACAAGGGGTTTTGAAGTTTTTGATTCAAACATGCTGAAAAAATTGGTGAAAGTATATGTCGGGTAATGATTTATTCCCCAAATATCAATGTAAGGAATGTTCGCATCATCAGCCCCTCCGGCAGAATTTCCAACAGTGGTCATTTGATCCGGCATTTCAAGCGAAACAGCCATTACTGGATGATAAGCGCTTCCTTCAATCAAATAAGCATTTTTTGCCATCTCGTTAACAAGGGAAAAATAAAGGGCGTGCCTTGCATTGTTTCCATTAGCGTAAAAGCGGTTCTCTTCATTTCCAATCGCCCAGACTAAAACAGCCGGATGATTCTTGTAAGCAGTAACATAATTGTTGAAATCAGCAAGAATCGAAGTTCTAACTGTAGGATCGCTAAAATCGCCCCTGTGACTCATCCAAAAGCCCATCATTACCCTAATTGGGTTATTTCCATTATTCCAGGCAGCGTCCAAAAAAGCCGGGCTATTTACTTTGCCCCAAGTCCTAATAGTATTGGCATTCATTGTCCTTAGCAATGGAAAATCCCTTGCGGTAAGTTCTGGATGAACGGTTATGTCATAACCCTGATCTGGAGTGTTTCCAATGGGAACTGGCGCATACCCCACACTCTTGATTTTGTATTTCCCATTATCAACCAATAATTCTCTTCCGGAAACTTTTACACTGCCTGTGCTTTGCGGTTTTATTTCAGTTTCACAAACCCCGCCAGAGCAAACCGCGCAAACTTTTATTGTTTGAGTCTCATTCGTATCCGAAGCAGTGCAAGCCCCGCCATAACAGCCCTTGTTGTGAATTATTCTTGTTTTTTTGATTGCGCTTCCATCGCAATAATTTGCGCCCCAATCCCCATAAGTTGTTGTACCGCAAACCTGCACAGTAACATAATTGTTATCAGTTACACAGGCTGCATCAGTAGTGTTGGGACTTGTGCAAATTGGAGTAATATAATCTTTAGCCGCATTCCCATTGTAACAAGTATTCCAAGTATTCGGCTTTCCGCAATCGGCATTCAATGTGCAAGTAATTAACTGCAAAGAATAACTATTATAGTCCTGGCTTATTTCAGCGCCTGTTTTTGTGTAATCAAAAACTTTCACTTCATCAATAACTGACTCTTTTACCCCATAAAAGTATGATTGGCCAACCCTTAGCAGGAATGGCTTTAGGAAATTAACATCATCGCACTTATCCCAACTATTTGCGCCGCCAGGCATTCCGTCATAATAGACTCTAAATACTCCAGTGCTGTTTGGCCCGCAATTCCAAGTTAAGGCCATGTGATGCCATACTCCTGAAGAAACACGCCCTCCTGAAGATTGGCCCCCACTGTATAACTCTAAATAAAATGCGTTAAAGCTGCTAATGAAACCCATGACATAAGGGATTCCATAACTTTTGTTTGTGTTCCAAAGCGTTGGGAAATTGCTGTCAATTTGAACTAACCCTTGTTGCATTGAAGGGTCAAAGCGCTTAAAGAGAAGCTCTATTGTGCCTTGATTTAAAGTATCAAGATCTTTTAACTGGTATTGCACAAACTCATTAGTCCGCATATGCAATGCATTCCCAACCACCCCGGATTCTATTGTAGAATACAAAGGATTAACATTAGCCTGGCCATTGCTCAAAGTAAAAAAACCATTCTTGTCTTTTACTGACTGGATTGAATCAAAAGGCTCATAAAAAACAGGATTAATTGCAAAGGCTGCTTGAATGAAAAATAAGGCAAAAAGAAACACTGCCAAGCTTGTTAATTTGATTCCCATTCTCCCCATGCCCTAAATTTGCTTCAAAAGGCGTAAATACTGATCAGTCATTTAAATATGGTTTTTATAATCCTTTAAAAAGCGTAAAAATACAACGGCAACTATAATAATTGAAAGAATATTAATCCAACACGACACACAACTTGAAGTGTTTGCAGTGAAAAACCGGAATTACAAATTCATTAAGGTTTTAAAAAACATTCCTGTGTCGCTTAACTGCCAATTGGGCGATCCTTTACAAAAAGACCAATGGAAAAACACATTAAGCAAATTAATTAGTTTGGAAATGTCCAATCATTCAGGGCCAGTGGGACTGATTACAAAATCTCTTTTGACCAAAACACAATTAGAGCGCCTTAAGAAATCCCCGCTGGATGTTTGGGTTTTCATGTCAATAACAGGATTAAATGAAAACAAAAAAACTAATTTTGACAAAATTAGAGAAAATTACCTCAAAGCCTGCAGTGAATTAAAACATGTCATTGTCTACCTTAGGCCAATAATCCCAAATTATAATGATAATCTAAAAGCCATTAACCCAATAATTGATTTGGCGGCAAAGGGGCAAAAATTAATTGTTGTGCGCGGCTATAAAGACATTAATTTAAGCAATCGGCCTTATCTGGAAAACAAAAAATTGACCGCCCGCATTTCCAAAATCTGCGGGCAAAAGAAAGTAAAAATGTATGAAAGAACAGTTTGCGCAGTGTCAGACTTTTATAAGACTCCTTGCCCAGTTCACGAGAATTTGAATCCAGTAAACGTTGAGTTTATACGAAAAATAGGGTATCCCTTGCATGCTGTAAATGGGAATCTTTTCCCAGACCCCAAACTAGGGGGCGATTCTTACCCGTGGACGAGGGGAGACAAGAATTTTATTAAAATAATTTGCCATAATGCGCCTAAACTGCCAAAACTCAACAATTTGACTCTTTTGTCAAAAACAATAAATGATTCTTTTTGCGATTGCACTTCTTCCTGGTTTGGCTGGACGCGACAAGCGCCCTGCACAATAAATTGCTGGTATTGCATAGCAAGCTCAAAAGTTAAACCAAGCAAATTAAGGTCTGTCGGATGCAACCCATTAGATTTGAAATTGTGGCTAAGCAAAAAAAATTCGCCCTCAAAAGCAATGGCAGTTTTTGGAATTATTCATTCCCTTTATGCCGGCGGAATCGAATATTCCGCCGATGCAAGGTTTAAACTTGTCTGGCACAGAAAAAATTTCACAAATTTTCTAAAGTTTAAAGACGGGCTAATCCGGCCAGTGACAGCTGAATTTTGGCCAAGCCTTAGCTGCAATGCACGCTGCAGCCTTTGCCCATACCGCGCAAATAAAGCGCGCGAGAATGCAGATAAAAGCAATAATCTGATCTTAACAACCCCAAAAATAGCAAAAAGAGTTTCATCACAGCTTGCAAAATTCGGAATTCATAGCGTGCTATTGACTGGTGGCGGAGAGCCATTCATGAATCCAAACATAGACAAAATTGCTAAAATATTCAAGAATAAAGGACTAAAATTGGGAATATACACAAACGGCACTGTTCCAAATCGCGAATCACAAATAAGAAACATTGTTAGACTTGAGCCAAAATTCATTCGAATGAGCATTAATGCAGGTTCGGAAAAAGAACACCAAAACGAATACCACATTGAATCAGCCAATGGAAAAAGCGCTTGGAAAACAATCAAAGAAAATGCATTAATTTATTTGGATGAAATAAAGAAATCCAAAGCAAATACTAGTTTTGGGTTTTCTTTTGTTCTGCTTGGCAATGAACAGCCTTCAAGTTATGTTGGAATGGCCAAGTTCATCCGTGAAATTCACGAGGCGTCAAACAAATTGCCGCTTTATGCGCACTTTAGGCCAAAATTCATTTACTACAAAAGCAATGGCGCCGTGAACCCTGAACTTGCCGCCGAAGCAGCACTGAACATTGGGCGAATTGCAGAAAAAGTGAAGAAATATGTTCTGCCCAATCTCCCAAAATCAAAAACCTTGAAAATACAAAATAATGCTTATGCCTTAAATTACGCTAGCAAAAATGCAAAAGCCCACCCTGCTTTTTGCACTGGATGGGCAACTTCATTTAATCATTTGGGAGAAGGATACATTTTGAGTGAATTATGCGGATCAAAATGGCCAGGTTCCAAATGGGGCAATTTGATGTCACAGACAATGAATAGCGCCTGGTTTTCTAAAGAACGGCTGAAACTTCATAAAGAATACTCTAATGGGAAAAGAAAAGCGCCAGTATACAATAAATTAACTGGAGTGCAAAACTTGCTGTCTGAAATAAGAGCCACTGTCAAAACGCCATTAAATGATAAAGAGATTAAGTTGTTTTGGACGCTTTTTGACAACAAAAACTATGCAAGACCGTCTTCCTGGGATTTTATTTGATGTAAATTTAGCAAATTCAATTTAAAGGCGATTAAATGCTGGAAAAAAGAGGCAGTTTATTTTCAATCCCGCAAAAAATAGTTAAAAAAAACCCAAAAGACGCGCTTGAATATTTGAATTCACTCAAAATTGAATGCACTTTTGACCTTTGGGTATTTTTAAACCAATTCCGGACATCACGCCAGGCCAGTTCTTTTAATTTCTCGGGCCTCTCAAATTTGCCGAAAGTTTCCATTAGAATAAAATCCAGTTTTAATCCAAAACACCTAAAAACAGGAAATTCTGATTTCTCTTGGAAAAACGTTTGCAAATCGTTCAATTTTATTGTCGGATGCTTTAATAAAAAACCAGAAGTTGTCTGCAAGAATATTGACGAGCTGCTTGCATTCCACATTATTTCTGAATTTTTGGGCCATCCGGTCTTTTGTTATTGGGATTCCGGGTGTTTCTCCAAATCATGGTTTTTGAATCCAAACGATATACAAAAATTCTTTCCATGGGAATCCCAAAGATGCATCCACATTTGCAATTCAGACTTTGCCAAGCGGCTTCTTTTAGGAAGGGGACTGAATCCAGCGTTAGTTTTGGTTAATTCTAGAAAAAGCCGTGGGTTAAAGCACGCGATGAGCCGGCTTTGCTCGGACAAATCATTGAATTTTGCCAAAAAATACCTTAAAATAAGCAAAGAAAAAAACCATTTTGGCACGGCTAAATTAATAGGGAAATTATCTTTGCGAAAGCCTTATTTGGCGGGGCTTAATAAATTGGCTTATTTCTCCAACAAAGTGTCTTTAGAAAACAGCGTGAGCTTTAACTCAGAAGAGCAAATCATCAGAAGAAACTTTTTCGAGTATGCTAAAAATAAGCTGGATGAATTAGAATTAACGCAAGAATCCAAATTAAGCATTCTTTTGCATAACTTTATTGACTGCTCATTTTATCTAAAATCTGGAAAAAAATTAACTACACTTTCAGACTGCTCATTTGCATTTAGGCGGCGAAACCCATTAGATTTTGCATATTACCATTTTACAGAGATTGAGCTGAAAGGGGCAATTGATAAATTCATAAACACTATTCACAAAAATAAGGAAAAAAACCACTTAATACACAATTATAAGCTGGCAATCTCAAAAATTTCAGAAAACAACACTATCTTTTCTAAATTAGCGCAGCCCTCTTTTTCTAAAATAAATGATTCGCCCCAAATACTCAAAAAACTTGGGAATACTGCCGTGCCTCTTTTTTGTTTCTTGGACGGCTGTTCTTTGGAAGCATTCGCTTTGTCTGTTCTTAATCCGCTAAAAAAGCGAATCAAAAAAAAGGAATCTTCTGCGCCAGTGTATGTTTTTTCATCAACCCAAAAAAAGTTTGCCAAACGCGTGGATTGTGAATTCATTGATTTTGCAATAAAGAACGATTCCTTGCTAAAAAAATGCGCTAAATGCGGCTTATTAAAAATAGCCCAAACCAAACAAATTTCAGGCGGGATTAATTTGCTTCAATTGAGCAAAAACAATTTGATGCTCTTGTACAAAAATAGAAATAATGGTTTGGTTTGTTCTTTCGATGAAGACGGGCTAGTAACCTCAAATAACCTAAACATTAATTGGATGAGCATTGGCAAAATAAAAAGCGAATGCACCGCGGCCCTAAGCGGCTTGAAGGCGGGGGAAAGATACGCAATAATCAATCTGGAAAGAAAAAGCTTGTTTACCGGCTTTCCTTTAGTGAATAAAACCATTCTTGATATGCGTGCCACTTTTACAAACCCAATAAATTCACCAAGCATTCCAAGCCAGATTGTGAAAAAGAGCTTGTTCGCGGACAAAACTTTTGACGGCGCCCCAATATCAGGCAATATATTAGAAATCTCAAACCCCAATCAAAAATACGAGTTTGGCATTGAGTTTTTTGCCGCCCCCAACGCACCACAAAAAATGATCAGAAAATTTGAATTGACCCATAATAAGAAAGTCTTATTTGCATGGAATGGGGGGTATTTCATAGATAAAAGAGTAACCAAGCGCGAGAATTTGCCCAGCCATTTGCTAAACTCGCCGCTGGGGCTATTAAAAATTAATCAGGAAGTTTTATCCCTGCCGTTGTTTAATAATCGGCCCGCATTAGCGATTGATCAAAAGGGAAATGTAAAAATAAGTTACTTGAATGTGAAAAAACTCAAACTAACAATACAACTATCTAACACAAATTTCAACATAGCCTTCAATCAAATAGATCCTGAAAAATTCTGGACCGGCAAGCCAGCGTTATGCACTGTAAAAAAACACATTCAAACAGCCCCTCAAGGATTTATAGCAATAAAATTCTTATTTAACAAAGTTATTGAAGTACTAAAAGAAAGGCAGGTTTCAAAAATAAGCATGCCTTCATTCACTTTACTAATACCTAAAAAACAATGTTCTAATTCATGGGCAAAATTAAAGAAAATCTCATTCACCCTGGGCAATTACAAAAATTTCGGTTCAATGATTGAAGCTGGGCCGGTGTTGATAAAAAACAGTAAAATAAGCATTAATTTAGAGAAAGAAGGCTGGACAAGCACTGAGTCAAAAGCAATTCAATTTTCACTAGTTCATTCCTTGTCTGTAAGGACTTCAAGAACTGCTTTTTGCATATTAAAAGGCGGGAAGGTTGCAACTGTTACAATTAATGGCAGAACAGTTGAAAGCATTGGGGCAACACACCTTGAATTGGCTAAAATAATTAAGAAAATATTTAAAGGCAAAGTATTAGACGCCATGGAGTTTGATTGCGGGGGCAGCGTTTCTCTTTTAGAAAGAGGCAATTATTTGAGCTTATTTAGTAGTTTCACTACTGGCAAAAAAAAGAATACAATTATCAAATATCCTGGGAGATCAATTTCAACAGCAATTCTTCTGTTTGAGAAAGTCTAATCAATTTTGATTTTCTTTCCCTTCAATTTTGGGTTTTGCTTTCTTTTGAAAACCAGTTCAAGAATTCCATTATTGAAAGAGGTTTTTTCAGGCTCTTCAACAACTTGGAAAGGCAAGGCAACTTGCTTGAAGAAAGGCTCTGCGCTTTCAGCGCTGATTGAAAGCTTTAATCCGTCCAAACGAACGTCAACGCTTTCTTTTTCAACTCCCGGCAATTCTGCAATTATGAAAACGTTTTCAGAATCAGAACGAATGTCAACCAATGGCTCGCGCATTTTCAATTCTTGCTTTGGCTTGAGGTTTTTTGCAAGCTCTTGCATTATTGGCTTGCCGTCTTTTGAGATTTTTATTGAAACCCCGAAAACTTCTGCCTTGTCAGCCTTCATTCCTTCAGACTCTTCAAAGCTCTTCATCAACTGGTCCATCAACTGCTCCAAGTTCTCAAAGTCAATCAATTCGTCAATCTTGCGCTTTTCAGGCTTTTCTTTCTCAACCATTAATTCTCACCATTAAACAATTTTGTCTGGAACCTTGCATTAAGCATTCTTTGGCTTGTGTCCCAGCTTTTGCGCGCAATTGAAGGAAGCTTGTTGTGCTCTAAAAGGTATTTTTCAATGAATGCAATTGTGTCTGGATCGTGAGGATAGCCGCTGCCTATTTTGCCAAAGGTTTTTTCAAGGACTTTGATTGCTGCATCGCGCTCGACTTTTGCCAAAATTGATGCTGCTGAAACAATCGGATAATTTACATCGGCCTTGTGCTCTGACTTTATCGCAACATCAAAAGACAAGTATTTTTTGATTCGCAAGCCAAAATTCTCCTGCAAGACATCTGGAGAGTCAACGTAAACAAGCTGGGGCTTGTTCTTCAAGCAATTCAATAATTCAGCAGCGCGCATTGCCTCAATCTCATTCAGGCTTTTGTGGTCGCGCAATGAATCAATTTCTTCGGGCAAAATGTGGACTGTGGCAAATTCGGAAAGAGATTTCTTGATTTTTGGAAACTGGCTCTCGCGCTCTGCAGGGGAAAGCAATTTGGAGTCTGCAACGCCAATTTCAGAAAGCAATGACTCGCGCTCTTTTTCAATGACTGCAACAGCCATTACCATTGGCCCAACGCAAGGCCCGCGGCCTGCCTCGTCAATTCCGGCAATCAGCATTCTAGAATAAGGCAGTCAAATTATTAAAAACAAAACGCCTCTTTAGTGCTGTAAAGTGAAATAAATGCCGCCCGCAAGATTAAAAACAAGAACAACGCTGAATTCAAAATTCGCCAAAATTGTAAAATTTTCTTTCAAAAACCCGCAATTAAACCCAAAGCAGATTGGAAAGCAATTGCAAATGCCGTCAGACGACATTTCGCAAGTCTTGCACTCTGCTGAAAGGCAAGGCTATCCAGTGAAAGGATTGGAAAAAAGGCCGGCGCCGGCCTGGAAAAATCCCGCAGTTGAAAAAAATGCGGTTTTAGCGCTTTCAGAAACTTTGAAGCCAATGAAGCAAATTGCAAGAGAAATGAAAATCCCGCAAGGAATAGTCTCTCAAATAAATGCAAGGCATTCGTGCAGGTCGCCCTTGATTACAAGGGCTTTAGGGCAAAGGACTGGCTTGGATTGGAGAAAACTGCCTTTGACAAATCATTTTAATCGCGCGGAAAAAAACCAGATTCTGATGGCTTGCACTGAAGAAATCGGGAAAATGGCCTGGAAAAAATACAAACGGGAATTGGAAAAAAGGGAAGACACGCAGGGAAAAGCGCTTGTTTCAGCGCTTGAAGCATTAGGCCATTACAGCCCGGAATTCGGCAACCCGAGGCTTTTTGCACTATTGGCGGCGCAAAGGGCAATAAGGGAAGAAGTGTTTGAAAACAACACTCACGACTATGGCCAAAGAATGATTCTTGCAAGGGCAATAATCCAGCATTTTAAGAGTGGAAGACTAGTCAAAACGGCAAAATAGCCTTGTTTTAAAATGCTTTTTGTCAATAAAATACTAAAAATAACCTGATTTTTGGTGAATTGAAAATGAAAGGATTGATAATAAACTACCGCAGGGGCTTGAAGACTCAGACTCCAAGACAGTACATTATTGAAGTTGAAGGAATTTCAACAAAAAACGCGACTGAAAAATTGCGCGGAAAAAAAGTGGTCTGGAAAACCAAGGCCGGAAAAAGCATGGCTGGAAAAATAATGCAGGCGCACGGGGCAAAAGGCGCAGTGCGGGCAAAATTTGACAAAGGCCTTCCAGGACAGGCAATTGGAACTAAAGTAGAAATCAGCGATTAAAGAAACCTAATTTCGTTAGACCTTTTTTACTTGCTTTTCTAAAGATAGCTTTATTAATTCCATATTAACACCATATTAATGTGGTATTAATATGTCTATTACAGCAATTGTTAAGTTGAATGACGAAGCCAACAGAATAATTAATATTGTCAAGGCAAAGTATGGTCTAAAGGACAAAAGCCAGGCGTTGAACAAAATGATAGAACAATACCAACTGGAAATTCTCGAACCAGAATTAAGGCCAGAATTCATCGCAAAAATGAAAAAAATTGAGAAAGAAAAGACCATTAAAGTCAGCAATGTTGATGAATATTTTGAAAAGCTTCGCAAGAGATGAATTCACTTGAGTTATTTGCTTGAAGTCAAAGAGTCAGTCGAAAAATCCTTTGAAAAGACTGCAAAAAAAGACAGAGTTCAAAGCGAGGCAGTAAAAAGCAAAATAAAGCAAATTCTAGAAAACCCTTACAGATTCAAGCCATTAAAGGCGCCAATGCAAAACAAGCGCAGAGTCCATGTTTACGGGCCTTTCGTGCTTGTTTACTCAATAGTCGAAAATGAAAAAAAAGTGATAATTGAAAATTACTCGCATCACGATAAAATTTACAAAATTTAGAACTTTCTTCCCTTGATTTTCTGGTTGAGAATTAGACCATTTCGTTAACTCTTGGAACTTATAGAAATAAAAGTGTCCCTTTTTCATTAAACGTAGTCAAAAATGACTTACGAAGCAATTTGAACCCCAATTGTGATTGTGTGATAAATTAATAAACTTCTGATTATTTGTAATAGTTGGAGCGTGAGTTTCTGATGAAATATATTGCGATATTGGGAGTAAGCCTTCTTTTTGTGTTCTTTTTGATGGGTTGTTCAACAAATGAAACTCCACTTAAGGAATTCAAACCAGCTGGCGCAGGATTCTCTGTTTTAATGCCCGGAACTCCTCAACTTCAAACTCAAACAATGAATACTGCAATCGGCCCGGTAGACATCAAAATGTATGTTCTTGAAAAGGATAATTTAGGATATACTGTAGGTTATACTAGTTATCCTGAAGCAGCCGTATCTGAAAAAACACCGGATCAAATGTTAGATGGCGCTAGGGATGGAGCTGTCGCCAATGTGTTTGGGACTCTCACATCAGAAGAAATATTATCTATTAACGGCAATCCAGCAAGAGAGTTTACAATTACAGTTAAAGGTGGCGGAATTAGAGCACGGATAATTTTAGTTAAAAATAAACTGTATATGGTTCTAGTCGCAGCAAGCAAAGATAATATTATGAAAAAGCAAGTTGGGGACTTTTTAGAATCTTTTAAACTAGTTGAATAAAATGGATGAATCAAAAAATAAAAAAACCGATTATGTCAGTTTAACCCTTTATGTTTCTTTAATCGTAATTTTAGGAAAAGTTGGAGAAACACTATTTGGCCCCATAATAAACTCACAAATGGGAATATTTTCATTAGGCGAATTAATCGGGGCCGCGATAGGTGGCGGCATAGGCGCGTTGTTAGCTTTTATAATTGTCAAATATATTCTGAAAAAATCAATTACTAACTAAACTCGCATCAATTCTTGCTAATTTCTCCGCGCTCGTTAAATTGCCCATTTATTAAAACTTATGAGAAGTTAAGTGAACCTTGATTTTCTGGTTGACTAAATCTACTTCTTTGCCGCAGGCATTGCATTCGTCAATCAAGTCCAAAATAAAACGCCTGTCTTCTGCTGTTTGGACAACTTCCTTTCCGGGAACTTTAGGGTCTTTCTTCAAGACAGTGTACTTGTCCATCAAATAAGCGTACAATTCCTTCAATGAAGCCTGGACTATCGGACGCTCTTTTCCAGAAGGCTGGAAATTCCTGTACGTGGCGCACATTTTGCAATTGCGCTTTATTGAATTAGCCAAAGAGTCTGCTGGAGTCAATTCTTGCAAAGGCACGCTATATTCATGCAAGGCCAGAATAAAAAATTAGCGGTTTGCAAAGCTGTTTTTTCATTTCACAAGCTCAAGCCAGCCCAAATAACGCTTGTCTTTTCCTCGAACCGCGCTTTTGTAAATTTGCTTTAGCTTTTCGCCGATTTTTCCTTTCCCATCGCCGATTTTTTTATTGTCCAAGGATTCAATCAAAGTGACTTCGGCGGCTGTTCCAGTAAAGAATGCCTCGTCAGCGCCGTAAGCGTCATTTAGAGTCAAGTCAGTTTCCACAGTTTCAATTCCTTCATCTTTCGCAATCTTAAAAATGCTGTCGCGCGTGATTCCTGGCAAGATTGTCCCTGGCTTTGGAGTGATTAGCTTTCCATCCTTTATTATGAAAAAGTTTTCTCCAGGGCCTTCGGCAATGTTTCCCTTATAATCCAAAAGCAATGCCTCGTCAAACCCTGCCTTTTTTGCGTCAGCTGACGCGAGAATTGAGTTTGCGTAATGGCCGCTGATTTTTGCAGTCATTAAAGAGCTTGAAGGATGAATCCTGATGAATTTTGAAGTCTTGACTCTGACTGCATTTTCACCCAAGTAAGAGCCCCAAGGGATTACAATCACTGAAAAATGCGCTTCCAAGTCAATATTGTTCAATCCCATTTTTTCGCCAAAAAACAAGAACGGCCTAATGTATCCTTCTTCAATGCCGTTTGCTTTCACGGCTTCCTTAATCGCATTAAATGCTTCCCTATTGGATAATGGAACTTTCATGTCAAAGGCAGAAGCTGAATGAAACAAGCGGTCAACATGCTCTTTAAGCCTGAAAATTGCGGTTCCTTTTTCAGTCTTGTAAAACCTCACGCCTTCAAAAACAGCATCTCCATAGTGCAGGCTGTGGGTCATTGGATGGACTTTGGCCTTTTCCCAATCAACAAGCTTGTTGTCGAGCCAAATGAACTTGCTTCCCTGCATCATAATTATTATTCAAACCAGCAATTTAGTTTTTAAACAATTCTTTTGCGAGAGTTTTTAATTTTTTGCGGGCTTAATGAAGTAATGCCTGAAAAAAGCTTTCACAACATTGCAGTGATTCCTGGAGACTTGAACGGAATTACAGTGACTGAAGCTGCCTTAAAATTAAGCGAGGCAGTCAAGGGCAAATTGTCAAAGCCGATAAAACATTCAAGGTTTGACTATAACGCAGACTATTTTCTAAAGCACGGCTTGAAAGAATTGGGAAATAAAGAGCTTGATGAGTTGAAAAAGTTTGACCAAATTTTTCTCGGGGCAATCGGAGATCCGACAAAAATGAAGCCGGGAATTCTGGAAGTCGGGATTTTATTGAAGCTAAGGCAGGCGTTTGACCAGTACGTGAACTTAAGGCCTGTGGCGCTTCCTGAAGGAGTCAGTTCAATACTTATCGGAAAAACATCCAAAGAAATCAATTTTGAGATTTGCAGGGAGAATTCTGAAGGACTGTACGTTGATGCCGGATGGATTGAAAAGAAAGGGACTGAAGAAGAGGCAGGCTATCAAATAATGAAATGCACTTACAAGGGCGTGAAACGGCTTGCAAAGTATGCTGAAGAACGGGCCTTTGCGAGAAAAAAAGGGGAAAAGCCGACACTGCATTTTGTTTTCAAAACTAACGTGCTGACTTATGCAGGAAGCCCTTGGCAAAGGGTTTTTGACGAGTACAAGGACAGGAAAGACTTGACTGCAAAATACATGCACATTGACAATTTCCTAATGCAAATGCTTTTGAAGCCAGAACAGTTTGATGAAGTGCTTACTGAAAACATGTTCGGCGACATTGCAACAGACGCCGGGGCAGTAATTCAAGGAGGAATTGGCTCTGCGGTTTCGGGCAACATAAACCCGACTGGAGAGTTTCCTTCAATGTTTGAGCCAATTCATGGAACAGCGCCAGACAAGTGGTATGAAATAAACTCTAATGGAGAATGCATTCCGGGAACTTTCGTGAAAGAAAAAGTCCAGCAAGTAAAGCCAGAAGCCGCTTTCCTTTCTTACGCAATGATGCTCGAGCAATTGGGCGAATTAAAGGCCGCAAAGGCAATCCAGCAGGCTGCCTTGGAAAACATCCGCGACCCAAATTACAAAACCAAAACTCTTGACGAGCTTGTGAAAAAGGCTTGCGATTTTGCGGGGCGTTGAAAATTGTCTAATGGAACATTGTATGATAAGGTTTGGGAAAAGCACGTTGTCGCAAAACTTCCCACCGGACAAACGCAAGTTTTTGTAGGCAGGCACTTGATTCATGAAGTGACAAGCCCGCAGGCTTTCGAAATGCTTCGCGAAAAAGGAATTAAAGCAAAATTTCCGCAATTTTCAAAAGCAGTGGTTGATCACGTGATTCCAACTCACGACAGGAAAAGGCCTTTTGCTGACGCTGAAGCAGAATTAATGACCGCAACCCTTGAAAAGAACGCGAAAGAATTTGGAATTGAAGAATTTTCTGAAAGTTCTGGAAAGCAAGGCGTTTGCCACGTGGCTTTTCCAGAGCAAGGCCTGATTTGGCCTGGCCAGTTGGTTGTTTGCGGAGACAGCCACACTTGCACTTACGGGGCTTTCGGCGCTTTGGCTTTTGGGATTGGAACAACACAAGTAAGCCATGTTTTGGCAACGCAAACAATGGCAATGGACAAGCTGAAAGTGAAACGCGTGAACTTTAACGGAGAATTAAATGCAGGAGTGACTGCAAAAGACATGGCATTATACTTGATTAGAAAGCTTGGCGTTAAAGGCGGGGTTGGATTTGCTTTCGAGTTTGGCGGAAAAGCCGTTGAAAGCCTGGGCATGGAAGGCCGAATGACTTTATGCAATATGGCAGTGGAAGGCGGAGCGCGTTCAGGCTACATGAATCCTGATGAGAAAACTTTTGAATTCTTGAAGGGCAGGAATTTTGCGCCAAAAAAAGATTTTGAAAAAGCAGTGAGTTATTGGAAAAGCATTGCTTCAGAAAAAAATGCAATTTATGATTCTGTCGTTGATTTTAATGCCAGTGAAATAACGCCAATGGTTTCTTGGGGCGTGAATCCAGAGCAAAGCATTGGAATTGGAGAACGAATTCCTTCACTAGATTCTTTTGAGGGAAAAGCAAGGGAAGAAATGCAGGATGCTTTGAATTACATGGGCTTGCAGGAAGGAAAAGAATTGCTTGGAACTCCGGTTGACGTGGTTTTCATTGGCTCTTGCACTAACGGCCGCTTGAGCGATTTGGAAGCAGCCGCAAAAATCCTGCAAGGAAAAAAGGTTGCTGTAAAAACTCTTGTTGTTCCAGGCTCTCAAATCATGAAAAGGCAGGCTGAAGAAAAAGGCCTTGATAAAGTGTTCAAAGATGCTGGGGCAGAATGGCGTTTTGCAGGCTGTTCAATGTGCCTTGCAATGAATCCGGACAAGCTTGAAGGAAATCAAAGGAGCGCTTCAACTTCAAACAGGAATTTCAAGGGAAGGCAAGGCAGTCCTACTGGAAGAACTCACTTAATGAGCCCTTTAACTGCAGCAGCAACGGCGATTGAAGGCAAAATAGCGAATCCATTAAAGCACTTGAGGAATTGAAATGAATTCTGAAATAAAATCATTGAAAGGAACTGCAATCCCGAAAATTTCAAACGACCAGAACACTGACGACATTATTCCTGCAAGGTATTTGAAAGAAATCACGTTCAAGAACATGGGAAAATACGTTTACTTTGACGAGAGATTCAAGAACGGCATTGAAATCAAGGAACACCAATTTAACAATGCAAAATTCAAGGGCGCAAGCATTCTGATTGCCGGAGCAAATTATGGCTGTGGAAGTTCAAGAGAGCACGCTCCCCAGGCATTGCACAGGTTTGGGATTAAGGCAATAATTGCTGAAAGCTTTGCGGAAATTTTTGCTGGAAACTGCGCAAGCCTTGGAGTTGTCGGAGTTACGCTGCCGGCCAAAGAAATTGCAGCGCTCGCGCAGCAAGTTGAAAAAGAGCCAAAAACAGAATTGTCAATCAGCCTGCAGGACAAGACAATAAGCTTTGCTGGAAAAAAATTAGGCTTTGAAATTCCTGAAGGAAAAAGGCAGTCTTTCTTGAATGGAACTTGGGACGCAATGGCGGTCTTAAAGAACAGCGAGCAAGAAATCGAAAAAGTTGCTGAAAAACTTGATTATTTAAAGTACGAGTAATTCAAGAATTTCCTAATTGAATTCCTTGACCATTATGAGCTTGTCAACGCCGTTCACAAAGCCGTTCGGAATTTCGCGCAGTCTCTGGAAGCCATTCCTGTAGTAAAAGTCCCTGACTTTCAAGAACGGCTGGTAATTGCCGGAAAAGCCGAAAGTGTGCAAAACAACCTTTTTTGCCTTGTGTGTTTTAATGTGGGATTCAGCGCGCTTCAAAAGCCTGCCGCCCAATCCAAAGCCTTGAAAATCCCGCCTCACAGCCAAATAATGGATTTTGCTGTCCTTCTTGTGGGCTTTGAAAACAATGAATCCAACAGGCCTGGATTTGGCTTCTGCAACAACACAATGGTCTTTGAAAGCACAGTCCTTGATGTTTTTCAAATCCTTCAAGGTAAAATAGCCCAAAGCCTTGGCAATGCCGACGATACTTTTGGTATCTTGGGACTTGAAGCTCCTGAACTTGATTTTAACCATTTTTGCACCTTAGAACTAGTGAATGATTTATTGTTGTATATTGGCTTAAAAAACTAATTGAGGGTGTTTCGCCAGTGGACGAAGTCAAGGCGTACAAAAAATAGCGGAAGTGAAGGGTTTTTTAAATAAAACGCGGGATAAAAAAACAAGCTTAAAAAGAGGAAAAATTGAAGTGGGTTTTTTTATTTTTGGAATTTTAAAAAATGTAGTGCCTAACTATTTATTGCACAAAGTTTGCTCCGCAAACCAGTAGTGCCTAACTCTTCTCGCTTGCTTCATGCTCCGCAAGCTGTGCTCTTTTTGCTTTGTATTCTTCAACACAAAGCCCCATTGCTTCTTTAATATTATTTAAGGCTTCTTTCTTAGTTTTGCCTTGCGTATGGCAACCAGGCAGAGAAGGAACGTCTGCAATAAACCAGCCGCCCTCGTCTTTTTCTAAAATCACTTCAAAATTCTTAACTTTCAAAAAAACGCCTTTGTAAAAAAAAGGGAAAAGAAGTGCCGCCTTTAGGCGACGACTTCAATGTTTAATCTTTTCTTTAATTCTCTATAGCGGTTCCTGATTGTGACTTCAGTAACTCCGGCAACATTCGCGACTTCCTTCTGGGTTCTGCGTTCGCCTTTCAAAAGGCCCGCAATGTAAACTGCAGCTGCAGCAACTCCAGTTGGTCCGCGGCCGCTGATAAGGCCGTTTCCGATTGCTTCTTCAAGGATTTTTCTTCCTTCTTCCTGAACTTCTCCAGAAAGATTCAATTCCGAAGCAAATCTTGGAATGTAATGGATTGGATTAGTCAATGGAACATCCAACTTTAATTCCCTAACAAGGAACCTGTAGGTTCTTCCAATTTCTTTTTTTGTCAATCCGGATGCTTCTGCCATTTCATTCAAGGTTCTTGGAACATTATATGTCCTGCAAACAGTGTACAATACTGCCGCAACAACTGCTTCAATCAAGCGTCCCCTAATAAGGCCTTTCTTGACTGTTTTCCTGTAAAGCAATGCCGCTGCTTCAACCAACTGTTCTGGAATGTTCAGGTATGAAGCAACTCTCCTTAGCTCTGCAAGGGCTATTGAAAGGTTTCTTTGCATTGAAGAGCTTATTGATGCCCTTTTATGCCATTTTATCAAGCGGTACATTTGCGCACGGCTTTTAGTGGAAAGCTTGTTTCCCCTAAGGTCAGTTCCCCTACGGTCAATCATGGTCACAAGGCCCTTGTTTAACTTAACGTATTTCATTGGGCTTCCAGTCCTGGAGCGTTCCTCAAACTGGTCGGAGTCAAAGCTCCTCCATTCTTTCCCAAAGTCTACTGCCTCATCACTAATAATAAGGCCGCAACTGCTGCAGACAACTTCTCCTTTCTCTGCATCTCTCATTAACTTAATGCTTCCGCATTCAGGGCATTTTTCAACCATTTAACTTACACCTCTTATTAAATGCAAAATATTGGATTTTCCCACAGGTTTTGAAAACAAGCATTGCTGGGGTTGGTTAAACAACAAAAACTTATTATTATGTTGAACTAGTTGGGAAAAAACAATAAGCTATAATAACATGCCTACGCCATTATATTTAAACTTTCCGGTGCAATTTCTTAAGAAAGAATATAAAAAGCCAACAAATGGCTTTTAATTGAGCAATACTGCGTTAATTACGCCTGATTGTCCAGGACGGCTTGTAACGCGGGCTTTTACGGTTTCAGAGCCTTTTTTAACCTCTATTATTGCGCCTTTTGTAAGTATGTTTCGCCTGGCATACTCCCTGTTTGCCGAGTTTTCCACTACATTCGCTATATCAAACTTTTGGGATTTCTTGGTTTTTGGGTCCAAAACATTGGCAAACTTTGCCTCATTCAACTTCAATTTTGAAGTCCCGCCAAGGCCTTCAGCAGTAAAAGAAACCTGCTTTACTGCATTGACTTTTGTTGAAGCAAAAATTCCGCCCTTCCAGGCAAGCTTCTTGTTGCAGCGCCTTAAAGTCCTTGACCTGCCGCCAGTAGGCTTTTTGCCTGATTTCATGTGCCATTCTGTCATACTATAAATTCACCTGCTCTAAATAATGGTTTTAAAAGATGTTTAAACGTTAAATTTTCTCTATGGAGAAAACAAGCACTGCCTTTGGAGAGGCAATAATAAAGGATTCCGAAGAAGTTATTAAAAACATTCTTGAAATTCTCGCGAAAAACCAATGCTTTGGGCAGGTTTTAAGCTCTAAGGCAATTGTTTCAGAAAAGCACTTGCTGCAGGCGGTCGAACAGACAGAAAGCGCTTTCGCGAACGGAACAAGCTTTGCAAAACGCAAGGAAATGGAATTGCTCTTGAGGATTTCCGGCAAAAAGCAGTTTCCAAAAGCCCTCGAGATTCTTGGAGTCAAGGAAGG
>JAUSFL010000018.1 GCA_030649735.1 Candidatus Iainarchaeum sp.
TCCAAAAAGGAAAAGGCGTTGGGGAAGACATTCATGAGGGAAAAAGGACCTTGATGGTCATTAAGACTTTGGAGAAGGCAGACCCTAAAGACAAAATCCGCCTTGCAGAAATAATGAACGACCATCCTGAAGACCAAAAGACAATTGATGAAGCAATTGCAATAATCAAGAAGTACAAGACCATAGAATACGCTCGCGAAAAAGCGAACAAGATAGTGAAAGACGCGTGGGCTAAAGTCGACAAGGCCTTGCCAGAATCAAAAGCGAAAGGAATCATGAAAGACTTTGCAGACTTCATGGTTGACAGGAAAATCTAAATGCAGCTTTTAGAGCTTTAAATCCAGCTGTTCCCTGACTTCCTGCTTTGAGAAGTCAATGCTGGCTGCAGGCTCGCACACGAACTCGCAGTTGCTTTGGTGCTGGGCGTGGCATTTAGTTTCAACGCATTCAATGTTTGTCTTGAAGGCGACTGAAAAAGTTCCTGCAAGTATTCCGCGAAGCAAGTGGTCGCAGGGCTTTTTTACCTTGCCTTGCAGCAATTGAGCCACTGCGGAATTGCTCACGCTCACAATTGCGCGGTTGGTCTGGAAGTCCAGTTGAATGTTTTTCAAAAAACCAAAGCCTGAAGCAGTGAAAAAAGTCTCTGAAAACTTCAAGAAACGCTCTGGCTCCATTCCAAAATCAAGCTTGAATCTTGGGGAAAGCTCTTTTGTCACTGAATTTTTTACCGCGTAATAAAGGCGCTTGTTGAATTCTTCATTCTCTGCCTCGCACAAGCCTGCAATGATGTCTGTCGGAAGAATGACAAATGGAACATTGATTAGGGAAAAGTTATAGTCCTTGAATTTCAGCTGGTTTACGAAAACAAACTTGTCAAAAAACTTGTTCAGCATTTTAGAGGGCCTTCAATTACCTATAAGTGCTTGCTGATTTTTTAAGTTTTTGCAAAAAAACACTGTTTTAATAAAGATTCAGGCATTTAAGGTATTATGCGAGAGCAAATAATCACTGCAGACCTGCACACTCACTTGCTTGAAAAAAAGACAAAGCCTGCAAAATACTGGGAATTTGCGCAAAAAGCCTGCTTGAACGCGATTGCAATCACCGAGCATTCGGAATACAATCCAAAAAAAGCCTACTTGGATGTTCTGGCAAAAAAGCCCGAAGACTTGCTTTTGATTCCTGGCATGGAAATGTCCACAAGCCACGGCCATATTGTGGCATTGGGGGAAAGCGAGGAAATCTACGATTTTCCAGAACTCCAGCAAAAAGGAGTGAAGCTCGAGAAAGCATACAAAATAGCAAACGAGAATGATATTTTATTGAGCTTTGCGCATCCTTGGGGCTTTGATTATGACAGCGTGGTTTACTTGCAGGGCCTGAGCCAGTTAAGGCATTACGCAATTCACGGCAACATGGGCGCAGAGGCATACAATGGAATGATTGGAGAGCTGGCAGAGTCTTTGGTCAAGTCAAATTGGGTGAGAAAACCAATGGGATTTTTCGCTTACCTGGAAAAAAACAAGCTTTTGAAGACTGCCGGCATTTCAAGAATAATGGCTCCCTTGAACAAAAAGCTCAACAAGCAGGCATTGGATATTGTGCAAAGAAACCTGAACGCAATGTCTTTTGGAGAAGAGGCAAAGTTTATCACTGCTGGAAGCGACGCGCATTCTGCAGACAGGATTGGCTGCGGAATAATCAAAGTTAAAGTGATTGCTGAAAAAATTGACAATCGCGCATTCCTGCATGCATTAAGGGACAAAAGCAATGTGCTTTGGGCGGGGCCGCCGGCTTTTGAGATTGGCGACGGGGTCTTTGCGAAAAGAAAGCAAGGCGTGAAAAGAATGGAAGTTTTGGCCGGCCTGAAGTATGCCGCAAAGAAAGTGATCCTTAGAAGAAGGCCAAAGCGCATTGAGCAAAAAAGCACAAAAGACAAGGTTTAAAAACACTAGCCTGTTTCTATACTATATGTCGAAATCCGACAGGTTGAATTTAAGCATATTGGAGACCCGCGTCCTGTGGGCAATCTCCAGGCAGCCATTGCACGGCTATGCCCTCTTGAAGCACTTGAATTCCGGAAGGAAACGGGAAATAACCAACGGGACATTGTACCCGATTCTTCAAAAGCTCCTGAAGGAAAAAACCATCAAAATAAAGAAGACAGGCAATAGGGAAAAGAAAGTTTACGAGATTTCAAAATCCGGAAAAGCCATCTTGAAGGACGCATGCAATGAGATTTGCGCCACTTTCCAAAGCATTTTCAACGATTTTGTATGCAAGACTTGCGGGTCAAGATTGAAGGGAAAAGGGTGAATTTTTGGGGGACAGCAAGAAGCGCTCGGTCTGCAAAACAGTCTCTTGGAGGCTTATTGCGACAGTAATAACATCAGTGGTTTCTTTTGCCATCACTGGAAATCTGGTGATTGCAATATCCATTGGAAGCATTGACACTTTGGTGAAATTGTTTGCGTATTATTTTCATGAAAGGGGCTGGGAAAAAATTGGCTTTGGAAGGCATAAAACAAGCGAGTGATCATTGAATGAAGGAAATTTACTTGGATTTTGCGGCAACTACTTTCACAAGGCCTGAAGTGCTGAAGGCAATGAATCCTTTCTTCACAAGGGATTTTGGAAACCCAAGCAGTTTGCACAATGCCGGCCTTAAGGCAAAAAAGGCATTGGCTGACTCTAGGCAGAAAGTTGCGGGAATTATTGGTGCAAGGCCGGAAGAAGTCATTTTCACCGGGTCTGGAACTGAAAGCATTAACTTGGCGATCAAGGGAGTAGCGCGCGCCTTGAAAAAGCAGGGAAAAGGAAACCACATTATCACAAGCAAGATAGAGCATCACGCTGTTTTGGATTCTTGCAGATTCCTGCAGGAAAATGAAGGGTTTGAAATCACTTATTTGAGCGTTGACAAGTACGGAACAGTTGATTTGGAAGAGCTTTCTGAAAGAATCACTTCGAAGACAATCTTGATTTCAATAATGTACGCAAACAATGAGATTGGAACAATCCAGCCAATCCATGACATTGCAAAAATCGCGAGGGAAAGCAATGTTTTATTCCACACTGACGCGTGCCAGGCAGGGTTTGAACTGGACGTTAATGTGCAAAACCTGGGCGTTGACTTGATGACCTTGAATGGCAGCAAAATTTACGGGCCTAAAGGCACTGGAATGCTTTTCGTGAAGAAAGGAACTCCAATACAGGCAATAATCCAAGGCGGGGGGCAAGAGCGCGGATTGCGTTCTGGAACAGAGAATGTTCCAGGAATTGTCGGGTTTGCAAAGGCTTTGGAAATTTGCCAAAAGCAAAAAAGCAAGGAAGCAAAAAGGCAGGAAAAATTAAGGGACTATTTCATCAAGAAATTGAAGAAAATTCCTGGAGTGGTCTTGAATGGCCATCCTACAGAGCGCTTGCCGAATAACGTGAATGTTTCAATAATGGGAATTGAAGGGGAAGCAATGCTGTTAAGACTTAATGAACTTGGGGTTTGCGCTTCTTCAGGCAGCGCGTGCACTTCAACAAGCCTTGACCCAAGCCACGTGATTTTGGCTACTGGCGTTTCTTTCGAGCAAGCGCATGGAAGCCTGAGGTTTAGCTTGGGACTGACTACAACAAAGAAAGACTTGGATTTCATTATGCAAAAGCTTCCAAAAATCGTGAAAGACTTGAGGCAGTTAAGCCCGGTGGATTTTGAAAAATTAAAGTAAAAAAATGGTGGTTTTTAATGGTTGGAAAAAAGAAAAAAACAGCAGGAGCCGACGTTGCAAGCAAGACTGGAGAGCAGGAATGGTTTTACAGCAAAATAGTCAAAAAGCATTTTTTCAACCCGAAAAACTTTTTGAAAAGCACGCAGGAATTGCAGAAGCTAAAGCCCAATGGTTATGGAATTGTCGGCAGTCCGGCATGTTTGGTTTCAGGCTCTAAAATTCACACCAATCCAGATTTTAAGAACATTGAAAGCTTGGAGAAAGGCACGAAAGTATTAAGTCATGATGGAAAATATAACGAAATCATTCAAACATTTGAGAGAGATTATTCTGGAGATTTAATAACAATCCAAAACCAATTCGGGACAGTAAGCTTGACTCCAGAACATTTAGTATATGCAATGAAAAAGCCAGCAGGACACAAGTTTAATTATGCTGAAGGTAAGAAGAAGCTTTATCCTGCATGGTATTGTGCAGAACAATTGGAAAGGAAAGACATTTTCCTTTACCCAATTCCAAAAGAGGTAAAGAATATTGGATTTCTGGAAATTTCTCAAGAGAAAGCAAAATGGGATTTCAAAAGCAAACAAGTGCCTGAGAAAGTCAAAATTACTCCGGAATTGCTTGAATTATTCGGGATTTACATTGCTGAAGGACATTCTAGAAGAAGTGAAATTGGCTTTACTTTGTCAATAAAAGAAGGCGCAATTGCTGAAATGATAAACAAGAACGCTAAAAGCATTTTTGGAATAAGCGCAAAAATCAAGGAAAGAAAAGAGCAAAATAGGCTAGACATAACAGTTGGAAATGTCTTTTTATCAAAATTTTTTGCCAAATTATTTGGAAAAGGAGCAGAAAATAAGCAAGTTCCAAACGAATTAATACTTTTAGAGCCCGAACTGCAGAAAAGCCTAATTAAAGGAGTTTGGCAAGGGGACGGCTGCATTAACTTGAAAAGAAAGCACCCAAGAGCAGGATACTCTACAATTTCATACAAGCTTGCTCACCAGTTGAAATTGCTGCTTTTAAGGCAAAAAATTGGCTGTTCAATTTATACTGAGTTGGAAAAAACAAGAAAAGGAGTAAATCACAAGAAAAGCTACAGGCTACATGTTGGGGATCTTGAAAGCGTTGGAAAATTGGCAAAAATTTTGGGAATTGATTTTGACAGAAAAAGCATAAAACGCAGAACAGCAATTTTTGCTTGGTTTGACAACAATTATTATTACGCGGCCATCAAAAAAGTCACAAAAAGCCAGTTTAATGGGAAAGTTTACAATGCTGAAATAGCAAACGCCCATTCATACATTACTGAAAATCTGACCGCGCATAATTGCGGCGACAAGATGGACTTGTGGATTAAAGTGGACCCCAAGACCGAAAGAATCAAGGAATGCAAGTGGAAGACTTTTGGCTGCGCTTCAGCAATTGCAAGCACTTCAATGCTTTCAACAATGGTGTCAGAGAAGGGCGGAATGAAAATTGAAAAGGCATTAAAAATCACTCCGCAAGACATCATGAAGCGCTTGGGCGGCTTGCCTGCAAGGAAAGTGCATTGTTCAGTGCTGGGCGACAAGGCGCTTCGCGCTGCAATAAATGACTATTACAGGAACACAAAGCAGTTTGACAAGGTTGTGGATGATGGAAAAAAGGTCATTGACAAAGTTTTGGGCACTACAGACAATGACATCGAACACGCTGTTTTGGAAGGCGCAAAGACTTTTGAAGAAGTCCAGCAAAAAACCAAGGTCGGAGTGCACGACAAGGAATGCATTCCGCAAGTGATGGAATTGATTCATTACTACCGCAAGAAGCATTTCAACGAGGACTGATGTTTCTTGAAATACTGCATTAGCTCAAGCAAGGAAAACATTTCAAAGCTTCCGAAAGGCATTGAGGAAGTCTTGCTTGCAAGGCCTTTAAGGCTTTCAAAGCTCAAAGAGCTGGTTTTGGAAAAAGGCGTTCGGAAAATTTACTGCAGCAAAAGCTGCATTTCCCGCACTCCGTTGAAATCCCGAAAGTTTTTGGAAGAGCAAGGCGTTATTTTCGAAATGGAAAGCTTTCGCGGAAAGCCATTAAGCACCAGCATGGAAAAAATCCTTGAATTCAACGAACTGCGCAAGGACGGCTTAAGCTACAGGAAAATCGCCGAAAAACTCGGAATCTCCAAAAGCACAGCGCATTACCTGAACCATTACTCGCAGAGAAAAAAATTAAAGAACAAAGGCAGGATTTTAAGCGCTTGAAACGCTTAACAAGGAGCCAAAAACTTTATTAATAGAAAAAATACTATTTAGTCAACAAAGCAGGTAATTCTATGGATGTGTCTGAAAAATTAAGATTGATGCTCTTGGCAGAAGAGCAAACCCTCAGGAAAAAGCAGCCAAAGGCTTGGACTGCAATAAAGTACAGGAAGAACGTGAAGCTTCCCAAAGACTTGCTGAGAAAATTAAAGAAGCAAATGAAAGGCAAGCCAATAAACCAGAATAAAATCAAGCTGAAACGGAGAAAGTTCACTAACAGGAAGAAAAAACTGGTTTAACCTGTTTTTTCCTTTTTTTAATCTTTTAATTCCTTGATTTTTTCCCTAAATCCTTTAGAGCCAAGGAAGTCTTCAATCAAAATCATGCTTTCCTGGAATAATTCGTCAATTTTTGCAATTCCGGAAAAGCCTGCGGCTCCTTCATGGCCGCCGCTAGTTCCTTCAAACTTTCTCTCAAGCTTTGAAAGAATGTCTTTTTCCAAGTCAATTCCAGTCTTTTTCAAAAAAGACTCTGAAGCCCTGGCGTTAAGCTTTGCGTTTCCATTATTATCAGAAAACCCGACAATTACCAGGTCAGCGCCTAAAGAAATCAGGCTGTTTGCTGCATTGCTTGCAAAATGGCTCACTTGGCTTAAGGCAATCAAGAAATCCCCTGCCTTGAAAAGCATTACTCTCTTTGCAGACTTTAAGGAGGCAATTCTTTCAGAAACATCCTGCGGGACTTCATAAACTGCCTGAACTTCAGAGACTGTTTTTCCGCAAATTTTCAAGAGGCTTGCGAGAGTCTGTAATGTTTTAGAGTCGGCAATTGCCAAATCATTCGAGTCAGTAATTATTCCAGCGCTCAAGAGCACTGCATTGCCTGCTGAAACTTTGATTTTCAATTCTTGCAGGATTTGGAACACAATTTGCGTTGTTGAAACAGCGTTTGGGTCAATGATTGACTTGTTTGGAAAATCCAATGAATCCTTGGTTTTAGAATGATGGTCTATTATGAAGATTGGCTTCTTGAATTTTTCAAGCTCTAAAGCCTGCAATCCAAGCATTTCTGGAGTGTTAAAGTCTAGAACAATGACTGCGGCAAAGTCAGAAATTACTGGGTTTAAAGCGTGCTTTATTTTCATGCTTTCCGAAAGCCTTAAGGCATGCTGGTTCAAGTAGCCTGGAACTCCAATAGTGAATTGCACATCATTCAATGAATTCTTCAAAACCGCTGCAGAAGCAATGCAGTCAACGTCTGCTGCCTTGTGCACCAAAAGCAAAACATGCTTTCCGCTCAATCCCTTGAGGAATTTTTGGAAAGTTAAAGTTAAAGGCATGAGAAAACCAAGGATTTTGGAGTAATTAAAGTTTTTTGGTTGCTTCGAAAGAAAAAAGTTTGGAAAAAAGCAAGAGTTTTACTTCTTGCCTTTGCTTTGCTTTTCTGGAGTCATTTTTGGCTCTTCTCCAGAATTTGAGCTTGGAGCTCTTTGGCCTTGCAGTTCAGCGGCTGCTGTTTCAATTTTTGAGCGGAGCTTGTTAAGCTTTTCAATCAGGTTGTCTTCTTGCTTTTGGACTGTTTTAATGCGCAAGTCAGTGCTTTCTTTTTGTTCTGAAAGCTCTTTTTTCAAGTCTTCAACATCGCACAAAACCAGGATGTTTCCCACTGCCTTGTAGGCTTTTTTTTCCGAAGTCTTGTTCAATTCTGCCAATGCAGCGTCGGCTGCGGCGCTTTGCATTTGTAATTGCTGCTTTTGCGCGCCAATGTTCATTAGCTGATTGCGGTTTTTTTCAAACTCCATCAAGTTTTGCTGTAATTCCTGCTGGTCCATTCTAGAACTCCTCCTATTTTTTCATTGGTTCAGCGCGCCGTGACCTTTTTTGGGTTTGAAGAACGCTGCTTGTAAAACACTTTGTTCGCGCAGTTAGGGCAGCGAATAATGCCGTCGGGCAATGAGTCAACTTCAGTTCCGCATTTTCCGCACTTGTAAGTCATTCTTCAACAGCCTCCTCTTCATGCTTGTGTTTTTTGTGCTTTTCATGCTTTTCTGCATGCTCTTCTTCTGCTTCAACGCTTGGCTTGTGCTTGGTTTTTTCAGTGGCTTCCAAAAGCTCGACCATTGAAGGCACAAAGCTCTTTTGGGTCACCATTTTCCTGATGATTCTTCCAGTCAAGGTTTCCGGAATGTAGGCTCCGCCAGTGAATTTTGCGCCGCATTTCCTGCACTCGAAAATTCCGCGCGCCTGCCTTTTCACTTTTGCAAAGCCGCATTGCGGGCAGTTGTATTTTTTCTTTTGCTTTTGCTCTATTTCCAGAACACGGCTTTTGACGCCTGTTCCGTACCTGGCGCCAAACCTTGCAACGCTTTTGAGTTTTTTTGTAGCCACTTTCATTACCTCTTTTTAGATTAATTTCCTTAATTCTTTCGAGTTCTTTAATGCGGTGTCAAGCGCTGTGTCTATTTCTGAAGCCGTGAAGCTTCCCAAGCCGCCTTTTTGGAATGCTGAAAAATACTCGTCTTCAGTCACTGCGACTGAAAATCTTGCGCTTTGCGCTCTTTCTTCGGCAAAGGTAGCGTCAGAAACTATTGCATTGCCGATTTTTGAGACAGTGCAGAGAATTGGCTTTCTTGAAAGCTTTACTTTGCCCTTGAACTCGCCTTTCACTACTTTTCCGTCCTCAAACTTTGGCATTTTGCTGTCAAGGAGTGCAGTGATTGAAGCGATTGCCGCGGCATCGAACAAATTTCCGTCATGGTTTATTGCGTAAATGTCCACGAACGCGTTCCATGCGTACTTTCCTGATTCAATGCTCCATTCTGCAAAGTCAATGCATTTGCTTTCGCGAATTCCCCTGTCAACGACTCTTGAAAGCTCTATTGACTCCGGGCTTGGCGGCCCTGACTCGAAAGTCGGGGATGCTATTGGCAAAAATTCTGCGCCAACGCTCAAGCTTCCGTCGTCCGGAGTGTCCGGGAACGGCGTCATTGGAAGGATTTTTACTCCAACAATCACGTCTGTTTCTCCAAGCCTGACTCTTGCAGTTCCTTCGGCATTTTCTGAAATGTTCCTTTCAATGCTTAATTTCCTGTATTCGTCAAACTTTCTTCCGTCAAGCCTTTTTCCTTCACGAATTGTCTGTAACACTTTGTCTGTCCTTAAATCACAAATGAGGCTGCTCATTGCTTATCACTTCCGTCGTTTGATGGCGTTGATTCAAAATTCTTGTACTTTTCCAAAAGCGCCTGCTTTTGAAGCTCGTGCACTTTTTTTATTGCCGCAAATGCCTTTGTCCTTGCTTCAACCCATTCTTTTTTTGAAAGCAAGCCGTCCATTTGCAAAAGCACTATTTCTTCGCTGTTTGGCAAAATTGCTATTGGAATGTCGACTGCGTCAGGCGCGTCTTCCTCGTACTTGTTCAAGTCTACAATTATGTTTCCGCCTGCTTTTCCTACTGCAACTCCTGCAATCATGTCCCTCATTGGAATTCCTGCATCAGCGACTGCAACTGCCGCGGTTGTTAGCGCGGCAATTCTTGTTCCTGCATTGCTGTCCAAGACTTCAACGTAAATGTCTATTGCAGTGTTCGGGAATTTTTCAGTGAAAATTGCCCTTTCGAATGCTTCGCTCGAAACTTTTGAGATTTCAACGTCTCTTCTTCCAGGCCTTGGGTTTTTCCTGTCTGGAACTGAAAAAGTCGCCATTCTGTAAGTGTAGCGGACCATTGCCTTGTAAGGGTTTGCAGTGTGCTTTGGCAGGCATTCTCTCGGCCCGTAAACTGCTGCTATGACTTTGTTCTGTCCCCATTCTAAATATGCGCTTCCGTCAGCGTTTGGAACTACTCCAACTTTTATCTTGATTGGGCGTGTTTCGTCAACAGTCCTTCCGTCAAGCCTTTTTCCTTGCTTGTTCACGTACTCCAAGTTTTCCTTGGATTTGCTTTCTTTCTTTGATTCTTTTTCTTCTTTCTTTTTAGTTGCCATTAAAATCACTCTCGTTTGATAATTCTTCAAAAACTTCCTTGTCCAATTTTTCAACCTCTTTTATTTCTTCAGGCTTTGCGGCTTCTCCAGCCAAAGGCTTTGAGGGAAACTTCACGCTCTTGTTGCTTTGTGAAATGAAGTCCTGCAGTTTTACTGTCAGGTTTTCCAAGTGCGCTTCAACCTCGATTTTTTTTATTGAGCCAATCAGCAATGGAAGGTTTCCTCCCTTTGCCCAAATCCAGCCGTTCCTTCCCACAAGGATTGTCGAATTTGTTCCGCGCTTCAATACTTCAAGCATGCTTGCGTTCTTTCCAATCACTCTTGGAATTTTCACTGGCGAGATTGAAATTATTTCCCCGCCGTAAAAAACCCTGACTTGGGAAAGCTCTGCTTCCTTCAATTCGTTAACGTCAATCACTCTTGCTGAAATAATGTATCCTGGCTTCATTTGCTCCCTGACTTCTTTTTTTGAAATAAAGCTTTGCGTGAAAGAGTTCAATTCAACCATGTATCCTGTCGCTTTTTCGCTTGCTATTACTCCGACAATCACGTCTTCGCTTTTTGGAATGTAAAATCCTTCCAAGGCAACGACTGCCACTTCAGTGGGCCTTTCGTCAACAATGCCCAAGACATCAGAATAAATCCTTCCATTCTGCAGGAAAACGTGCTCTCCTGTCCTTTTTCTTTCAATGCTTACAATCTCTCCTGGCACTACTATTTTTTTCATTGGTTAAAAACCTCCGGTTTCTTTTTTTTCCATAAATGCTTTTTTACAATATTTTTGTTTCAACATTCCCGTGCGTTAAATGGTTCAATTCATTGAACAGGTCGTTTTTCATTCCGACTGGCAGTTCAAAAACAGCCACAATGCTTCCGTCGCTTTGCCATTCCTGCTTTATTGCGGCATACTTGTGAAGCAATGGCCCGGCTTTTCCTGAAAATTCAGCGGGAACTTTGACCGCGACCTTCAATTTGTCCATTGAAAGCGGAATCAACTTTCGAATTTCCTTCAAAATTTCCGGAATTTGCTCTTGCACGCTTTTGAAAACATCAACCTGCACTTTTGCCTCATTCATTGCATTTTCAATCCTTACTGCAGGATGGGGCGCTTTTGTTTGCGGGTTGATTGCATTGCTTGAAATGAACGCTATGATTTCTTTCCTTTTTTGCTCGTGCATCCTCCGCCTTTGATCTGTCGTTAATTGGACTTCCCCGTCCTTGATTATTTTGAGCGCAATTTCCTTCAGGTCTGTTGTTCCGAAAACCTTTTTGACTGTTTCTTCAGAGGCTTCCTCGCCCTTGTTCGCGTCCTTGTACACTGCTTCGTTCGCCAAAAGGCTTTCGAAATCAATGCTTTTTCCCTGCCTTACAAGCAATGCAAGGTCTGGATCTACAAGGATTTCAAACTTGTGCCCCGAATGCTCAAAACGCGCAATTACTGCGTCCTCCATTTTCACCATAATGGTTTCGCCCAGTTAACATGCATGCGTTATCTGCAGTTTGCAGACAGCGCTTTTCTTTTTTTAGAAAATGCATTAACAGTTCAAATATGATTTATTTTTTTGAAAAATTGGCCAAGTGGCTTTTCATTTCTTCCTTTGGGATTGAATTGTACTTCATTCGCAAGTCAATGTAGCCGAATTCAAGCCTTGAAGGGTCGAGCTTTTCGCTTTCAGGCAGTGTTTTCTTTATTGCCTTAAGCATTAATGCAATTCCGTCATCGTAAGCCATTTCGTCCTTGAATTCTTTCTCGAACAAGTCCATTGCCTCGTTCCTTCCGGCGCCGATTGCAATTGCCCTGTATTCCGCAAGAGCGCCTGAAGGCTCTGTTTCAAAAAGCCTTTTTCCAGACTCGTCAACTCCGCCAATAATGAATGAAACTCCAAAAGGCCTCATTCCGCCGTACTGCGTGAAAGCCTGCTTTATTCCAGAAATTTCTTTTACCAATGTTTCAACATGAATTGGCTCTTCGTAATAGACCATGTTTTCCTGCGCTTTCTGCCTTGCGATTTCCACAAGTCGCCTGGCGTCTCCGACCAATCCAGAGCTTACTGCGGCAATGTGGTCGTCAATTACAAATAGTTTTTCAATGCTTTCCGGAATCAAAAGCTTGCTTGAAGTTTTCTTGTCAACTCCAAAAAGAACGCCCTTGTCGTAAACAAGTCCAAGGCCTAAAGTTCCTTGCGAAACGATTTTTGACGCGTATTCAACCTGGTACAGCCTTCCGTCTGGGGAAAACATTGTGGCCGCGCGGTCGTAAGCTGACATTTTAGGGCTAGGATACATTTTCATTCACCTTTGCTTGACTTCTCTCAAAAAAATTGAGCCTATAATTATAATAAAAATTGTGCTTTTCTCTCAATTGTATAGCATTAAATGAAAGAAAAGGTTTAAAAACTTCCCATAATGTCCAAAAACATTAAACAAGCCTTAATGCGGTTTTTTGCGGTTTTTTCCCGCAATCCAGTTTGCTTTTTTTCTGGCAGCAGCCCTGATTGCAAGCGCATCACTCAAGTGCTTTTGCGATTCTTTTGCATAATTAATAGACTTTTGGGCCTGCTCTAGGATAATGCTTTCAACAAAACTGGGATCACTGCCCCGCTTTTTGAAATCTGCGGCAATTTCAACATATCCTTTTGCTGACCTGTGAGTCATTCTTGAAAGGCTTGCGGCAGCCCTGGAATTATACATGCTTGCGCTGGATTTCTTCCTTGCGTTTTTCAAAACATTCAGTGCGAGGGCTTTTCGCGGATGCCTTATTGTTAATTGGATTCTTTTCAACGAAGGGCTCATTTTCCAACCAGTCCTTTGAGTTTTTTCACGCTTCCGGAAACTGAAACAATCCTTGGAATTGCCGGAAATCCAGCAATGCTTTTCACGAAAAGCAGCCCTGCCTTTACTTCCTCACAGGTTTCAAGAGAGCATTTCAAAACTCCGAGGTTTTTTTGGCCGTAAAAGCCAATGAAATGCAATTTTTGCAAGGCCATTCCGCGGCTGCCGAAAATTTCTGCAAACTTTTTTTCAACTTCTTTCTGAACTATTGCAGCACTTAACGGCTTGTCTGCCAAAAGCTCGAACAAGACATAGCGTTTTTTTCCGCGCTGGCTTGAAGGCAATGCTTTTACGCGCATTTTGATGTTGTTCATTTTGAAGCCTCGCTTGCAATGATTTCAAACCCTTCGAGCTTTCCTTTTTTTGCAAGGAATTCTGAAAGCCCGCGCACTTGCTTCAATGCTTTCTCGCGGTCAAATCCCAAAAGCCCCAAAAAGCTTGCAAAGTCTTTCACTTGCCTTAATTCTTGCGGGCTTTTCGCGCATGAAAACACTGCAACTTGGATTTTGAATTTTTTGCAAAGCCTTAAGACAAAAATGTAATTCCTCAGCAAGTCTTGCAGGTCTTCAGGCTTGGCGTTCAAGAATTCTGAGAATGAAATCGCAATGCAGACCTTATTTTCTCCGGCCAAGCGCGCGAGCGCTGCGTCAAACTCCGGCTTTTTTGCAGTGCTGCAAGGCATTAGCAAAAAATCAACCTTGTCGCTGGAGACAGCAAACTTGTTTCTTTGGATGTTTTTTCCAAAAACAGCAATGAAGTCTGCCTTTTGCCTGAATTTTTGCAGTTCCTGCATGTTCGCGTTAAGCATTAAATGGCAAATTTTAAAGTTTTCTGCCTTTGCCTTTTCCTTCAACTGCTTTAATTCAAAATCATTCTTGAAAACCTTGCAAATAATGAATTCTTGGCAGAACTTTTTCGCAAAAATTTTCAAGTCCAATGAATTGTCAAAAAAATCCAAATCCAGGAAAGGCATGAAGAATTTAGGAAAAATGCAGAATTTAAAACCAAGGCATTAACGCACTGGTTTTTGCCGGAAAATCCCGTTAGAGTACTCAAATCCTTCCGCGCGATTCGGGACTGCCCGAACTCTCAATCCAAGCTTTTTTGCGTCATTGAAAAGAAAATTCCGGAAATTGTCTATTTCTTTTTCCATGTCTGCAAATCTTCCATCCATGTAAAGCGCTTTGTATTTTTCCGCGTGCGAAATCGCGGCAGCGCCAATGGCCTTGATGTTTTCAACTTTCGGGCTTTTTTCGGGAAAACGCATGGAAAAATAGCCAACAAACCTGCCTTTCTCGTCAAGGCATGCCACGTGAGAGTTCCTGACCTGGTTTTTTCCAGCCAAACGGCGGTTGACATTTTCCAGGAAAGTCAATACATCAGTGGATGAAGGCGTGCTCAGTACTTTCTTGTTTTCGGATTCAGGAAGCCTTGGAAACCGCTTGTTGATTGCGCCAAGGGAATGCGTGTGAATCAAAGACCTGGTTTCTGGATTGCTGAGAATAATAACCCGGGATTCAGACCTTGCCCCAAGCTTTGTGTAATAAACTGTTCCGGCCTTTCCTTGCTTTTTTGTCAAAGCAATTTCCCTATTCCGCACGTCGGGCCATTGCTCAATAATCCTCTTCAATGAGTTTGGCTTTCGCGTGCTGACTTCAATCGGCCTTGCGCCTTCCTTCAGTGTTGAAGGGCTTGGAAGCATTTTCCACAATGCAGCAACTCCAGTGCCTGCAGCTCCAATCTTTGCTGCATTCCACAAAAAGCGCCTGCGCGTCATTTTTCCAATCGGTTTTGAAGGCATGAAAAAACTAGCGCTTTTAGAGAATAAAAGAATTTGCAAAGAATGGAGAATTGAAAAGCAAAATGAATTATTTTGCCTTTCTTCCCTTTGCCCTTGATGAAGGCCTGACTCTTTCAGCGCCGATTCCTTTCTTTGACAATCCGCGGCCTTTCTTCGCGCTGGAAGTCAAGCCCCTTAATGCCCTGTTGTCGTGCTGTTTTTCAGCAATCCATTTCAAGTCCTTGTCTGCCAAGACTGAAGGATGGGACTTGTCCACTAAAATTACTTCAAAGTATGAGTTTTGGCCGTCTTCTCCAACCCAGTAGCTGTTCAATGCTTCGCAATTAGTGTATTTTTTTGCAGCGCGCTGTTCTGCAATTGTCTGAATGCCTATTTTTCTTGTAAGCTTGTTGACTCCCATTCTTTTTGCCCTGCGTCCTGCAACTGGCCTTTTATGCCCTCCAGAGCCTTTCCTGACCCTGACTCGGACTATAATGACGCCTTGCTTTGCCTTAAACCCCAAGTTTCTAGCGCGGGCAATGTTTGAAGGATGCTCTAATTTTATGATTGCGTCCTTGTCTTTCCTGAAAGCCTGCATTTTTTCCTGAAAGATTTTCTTGTAATTGTAATCCGGCGATTTTTCCGCAGAGTATTCCTTTTCGAAGGTTTTCTGCAATTGCTTTGAAAAGCTCATAACATCCTGCTCCTAGAAAATTCAAAAAAACACTAGTTCAAAAATATTATCAAAAGACACTTAGTAGAATTTCTCGAATAATGTCTTTTGATAATTTATCAAATGATTTTTATCATTTGATAATAGTGCTTAAAATGATTTGTAATAGAGTAATCTTTTAGAAAAACCTTTAAAAAGCCAATGCTGGCTTTTTAAAATTTCAAAAACTTGAAAGGTTTTTTGAAACCTTTAAAAATCCAATGCTGGGAAAAAGGCGCTGTTTTATGCAAAAGTGCAATCGCTGTTCGAAAGAGGCAAAAGTTTTCCTTGCCTACGGGCCGCATTCTTTCTGCAAAATGCATTTTTTGGAGTTTTTTGAAAAGCGCGTTCGCAAAACAATCAACAAATTCAGGCTTGTAAAGCCGGGGGAAAGGATTGCTGTCGGGGTTTCCGGCGGAAAAGACTCAATAACCACTTTGCATTTGTTGAAGAAGATTTTCCCAAAAGGGACTGAAATTCACGCAGTCTGCATTGACGAGGGAATCAAAGGCTACAGGGACAAGGCCTTAAAAATTGCAGAACAGCATTTTGAAGAGCTGGATGTTGATTACACAATTCTGAAAATGAAGAAAGAGCTTGGGTTTTCAATGGCGGAAATAGCAAAAAAGCTTAATGAAAGAAAGCACTTGCAGGGAACCCAAGGCACTTGCAGCTATTGCGGGGTTTTCAGGAGAAAAATGCTGAATGATTTTGCATTCAAGGAAAAATTTGACAAACTGGCGACAGGCCATAATTTGGACGATGAAGTGCAGACGATTTTAATGAATGTCTTGCAGAATGACTTGGCAAAGTTTTCTCGCTTGGGGCCTATTGCGGCTGGAGAAAGCAAGCTGTTTGTGCCGCGAATTAAGCCATTGTATGAAACTCCTGAGAAAGAAATCATTGCGTTTTCACAGTACAACGGATGGAAAGTTTACAATGCTGAATGCTGCCCTTTCAGCCGTCAGGCAAAGCGCAATGCTTTCAGGAAAGCAATGGACGAGATTGAAGGCAAGTACCCTAATGTGAAGTATTCTGCAATTTCCTTTTATCAAGGCATCAAGCCGTTCTTGAAGGATTTTGGGAAAGAGTCCAAAATCAGGGCCTGCAAGAGCTGTGGAATGCCTTCTTCAGGATTTGAGTGCGCTTCCTGCATACAATTAAAAAAATTAAGCAATTAAAGATAGTATTACACGGTTTTAATGGGCCCGTGGTTTAACGGTAGAATTTCTGCTTGACGTGCAGAAGAAGGTGGTCCAACTCCGCCCGGGCCCATTCCAAAACTTTTGCAGAATCAGTTTTTCTTTTTCTTTCCAGCGTTTTGCGCTGGCTGGGATGGCGCCGGCTTTGGCTTTTCTTGGGCTGCTTGGCTTGGTGCAGCTTTTGTCTTTTCCTTGTCCTTGCTGTAAAGCTCTTCAACCATTAATCCCATTTCTTCAGCAAATTTTCTCTCAAAATTTTCAAGCTCTTTGATTTTTGCGTCAATCGCCACTGTTTGCTTTTGCCTGTCTTCATTGAATTCTTTAATGGCCTTGTTGAATGACTGCGTGTTTTTTTCAATTACTGCAATGAATTGCTCCTTGAAGAGATTGAATTCTTCCATTCTTTGGTTGATTGTGTCAGCGTCTTTTTGAAAGCGCTTTTCAAGCTCCATTATCCTCGACTCCATCATTCTTGGGTCAACGCGGGACTGAATGTTTGACAAGTCATTGATTTTTTCCTCGACTTCCAAGGCCAATGGCGCCACTTTTCTTGAAACGCTTTCCTGCACTTGGGCAGTCGCGTCCTGGACAAGAATGGCAAGACGCTCTTCGATTTTTCTGGGGTCAACGCGTTCCTGGATTGAATTCAATTCCGTTATTTTGTCCGAAATTTTCTTGTCAATTCCGTAAGTTTTTTGGTCAACGATTGCGCTAATCTTGTTTTCCGCATCCTTCATTAATCCTTCGGCAATCTTGTTTTCCAATTCTAAAGTCCTTGTGACTCTCAAGTCCAGGTCTGTCAGTTTTTTTTGCGCTTCCTGCACGAAAGCCTCAACCTTGCTTTTTGACATTATCAATTCTGCATTCATTGAGCTGATGAGGCGGGATTTTGTTTTTTCCAGGTCAGCGAGCTTGTCGTTGACATTGGTGTACAATTCTGAATTCACTTGCTGTTTTGCCTCCAGCCTTGAGGTTGCGTCCTGGACTGAATTGTTTATTTGCCTAAGTTCGGAAAGCTTTGCGTTTATTGTTTCAGAAAACTCTTCAGTCTTTTCAGAAACCAAAGAGCTCATTCTGGAATTGTTCAAGTCGCGCTGCGCGTCAAAGAATGCCTTGATTTTTCCTGTTTCTTTTTCAACAGCGCCTGAAACTTTGTTGTCTATTAAAACGTCAATTTCTTTCCTTAAAGTGCGCATTTCCTCAAGCTTTGCGTCAACTGTTGTCAAAACCCCGGTTTCCCAAAGCTTATTCAAGTCAACGTGCTCGTAGACTTCTGCAGGCATTGATCTTGCCACTGGCTCAATGCGGGACTCAATTCTGGGTTCTTGCCTTTGCTGGACCGCGGCCCTTGGGGCTTCTTGGACTGCTTCCTGCTTTCGTTCAATGACTTCAGCCGCCCTTGCGGGCTTTCTTGAAGGCTTTGGGGTTTCTTCAATTGGCCTGAATTCTTCCTCTTCACTGGTTAAGTCTTCCTGGGCAGTATCGTCCATTGACTCTTGAACCATTTCTTTTTCCAAATTGTCAAAGCTTGGCTTTCTTGACTTTTTGAATCCTTCAGCAGGCTTTGGCGTTGGCTTTTTTTCAAATTGGCCTTGCTTTGCCTCTTTTATCAACGCGACAGCCTGCTCTTGAGTCAAGCCGACGCTTTTCAGGTTTTCAATAATGTCGTTTTCTGTAACGCCTTCCAAGGCCAGGAGCTTTTTTACAGAATCCAAAAGAATTTGCTTCTTGTCCATGCTATTATAGAGAAAGCATTTTAGGATTTAAAAAGGTATTTAAAATTTGAAAGAAAAAGCGGGTTTTGCGCTTTGGCGCGCACGGCAAAAGGCACTGGCAAACCAGCCAATCTTTGGATTCCTTTATTTCCTTGCCGAATGGCTTAGCGTTTTTTGCATCCTGAAAAAGCGTTTTCTGACGTGCTCATTTGCCAACGCCAGTTGCTTGGCAGCGAGAACGTGCCTTGCGTCAATCACTTGCTGGGCTTTTTTTCTCGCTTCTTTCAGTTCGGGAGCCATTTTTTCAAAAATTTTTCTTCGCTGCTTTGGAAGCATCTTAAGCGAAGCTTCCGCTAAAGCGTACTTTCTGACAGTTGAGAAAATAACCGGCCTTTTTGCTTTTTTTATCGCGGCCACCATTTTTCGCCTTAAAATTTCCGCGTCATTCCTTGAAAGCGCGCCTTCTGGCTTTTGAATTTCGGGAAAACGATTTTCCAAAGAATCCCCGTATTTTGCCAGCCCAACCCTTGCAAGATGGCTTGCCCTTTCTTTGGAATATGCAAGCGCGGCCTTGGCTTTTGCGCGCATTGAAGGCTTCATGATTTTATAATGATTTACTTCAATAAAAGCCTTTTTGGAAAATGGGCGATTCTTTAGCCAATAAAAAAATTGGATTGGACCTAGCGGGAATTGAACCCGCGTCCGCTCCACGCCAAGGAGCAGTCCTACCACTAGACTATAGGCCCTGCGATAATTAGAATTCTCTTGGGAAATTTAATTAAAAGAAACAGTTTTTCGCGGTTTTACGGCGAAATGAACAGGACATTGTCTCCGCGGAGAATGAGCTTTCCGTACTTGGTCTTCATTTCCCCGTCCTTGATTTCTTGCGCGCCTTCAAGCACTAGGTTCATGTGAATGTCGAATGCTTTGAGTGTTCCGCGGAACTGCATGTCGTCCTTTAGCATTACAAGCACTTCGCGGCCTATTGCGTCATTCAATAAATCAAAAGGTCTTTGGCTCATTTTTCATTCACTTAATCCTTGCTGGCTTTTGGCTTCTTCTTGAATATTGAGAACAACTTATTAAAAAACTGCATTATTGGGTTTTTGGACTTTGGCGAGGCAATTGAAATTTCAATGCCCGCGATTTTGGACGCGGTCTTTTGCACTGCAAGAGCTGCAGGGCTGTCAGGAGTTCTGACCATTAAAGGCCCGCCTTTCTCGTGCAAAAAGGTTTTCCTTACTTCAGGATCGTAAGGGATTATTCCGTAAACCGGAAGCTCCAGCATTTTCATTACGTCAGTGTCTGAAATTTCGCCTTTTTCCCCGCGCACCAAATTTAGCACAATGCCTATTGTTTTCCTGTTCAGCCTTTGCGCGACAATTTTTGTCTTCAAGACATCGGCAATGCTTGGAGGGTCTGGAGTCGCTATCAAAAGCACTTCGTCAGAGGCCGCGATTGCGGAAAGGACGTTTTTTTCAATGCCTGCTGGAATGTCAAGCAATACAAAATCAAACTGGTTTGCAATGCTGTTGATTACGCTTTCAAGCCTTTCGGAATCAACGCGCCTGTAGTTTTCAAGGCTTAGCCCTGATGGAATGAATTTCACTCCCTTTGGGCCTTCATAAATTGCGTCTTGGATTGTGGCCTCTCCCAAAAGAACGTCGTGCAGTGTTATTGGAGAGCTTTGCATTCCTAAAAGAAGGCTCAAGTTTGCCATTGCAATGTCCGCGTCAACCAAGCACACGCTGAAGCCGTGCTGGGCCAATGCAATTCCCACATTTCCTGTAAGGAATGTCTTTCCGACACCGCCTTTTCCTGACGCAATGCAAATTACCCGGCCCATTTCAACCAATTCCAAAACATGATTTTTTGCTGTTTTATTCATTAAGGTAGTTATTGAATAAAAAAACTATCGCAAGAATCAATGCTTTTTGAGTCTTTTAAATTAAACTGCCTTGGCAGTATTGCGGAAGCTGTCCTTGAATTAATAATTCAAAGAAAGACTGGCTTAATTGCTGGCTTGAAAGCTGGACAGTGCAGAGCATTGTCGAATTGACTTTTTCAGGCCGCAGCGGCGAAGAAATCAATTTTACAAAAAGCTTGCAGTTTGGCGCTGTGGAATATCCTTGCACTTCAGTATAGTATTGTTCTCCGGCAATCGAGAATGTCGAGCTTGATTTTGTGCAGCTAGCAAGAGTTGTAAGACTGCATTGAACGCTGCTTCCGCAATCGTAGAATTCCGAGCCGCAGACTGAATAATAGCAAAGTTTTCCGGCAGCGCAGTTTTTGTCAGAGTATTCTGCAATGCCGCTGCAGCAGTCAAAAGGGCAGACCGGCTTTAGGCAGGAATTGTTTTGGCAAGTGAATGGAAGAATGCAGTATTTTGGCTGGTAGTTTGAGTCTGAAGCATCGCAACATTCGAAAGAGCACGCGGCTTTGCTTGACGGCGTTGGGCTTGGACTGTCTGCCGCGCTTGAAAACGCGCAATTGTGGCTGCTATTGCACACTTGCCCTGAATTGCAGGATTTTGATTGGTAGTTTGAGTCTGAAACAGTGCAGCAGTTGAAAGGGCATGCTGGACTTACGCATTGCCTTGAAGAGCAGTGCTTTGGGGCATTGCAGTCTTTTTGGCTGTAGTTTACATCAAGTATTGAACAGCATTCGAAAGTGCAGGCCGGCTTTTGCTGTGCGATTGCCTGGCAGGAATTGCTAATGCATTCACTTCCTACAGTACAGTCTTTTTCTGGATAGTTTTTAGAACTTTGGCAGCATTCAAAAGGGCAGACAGGATTTTCGCACTCGTTTCCTATGCATTCCCCGCCTGAAGCGCATGGCTTGTCAATGTAGTTTTGGACTTCATTGCAGCATTCTGTAGGGCATTCTTCCATTTGTGGAATGCATTCATGGCTTGTGCATTCAAGACCTTCGCCGCATGCTTTCAATGCAAAATTTTTGTCGCTTTTTTCACAGCATGCGAAAGCGCAGGGGCATTTTTCATTTGCTCCCACCACAACATTATTTCCGCATTCTTTGACGTTGAATTTAGGGATTTTCTGGCTTTCAAAATAATTTACAGCGGCAAAAGAAAATGCTGCAATCATTGCAACAGCAACTATTGCAGCAAAGACTTTCAGAAAATCAATTGAATGCAACAAAGACTCTGGCTTTTCCCCAACCATGCATTAAAACAGAATCTTCTGGCTTTTTAATTTTTTCATTAGAGAAAAAGCGCTATTCCGCGTGCTTTTTGAGGAATTTTTCCAAATCATGCGCTATTGCCCTTAATTCAACGCCATGAAGGTTGTTTGCGGCGTGGACAATGTACACTTTTTTCCCGAAAGGGTAAAGCATGTACCATCCCTTGCTTCTTTGAATGAAGACTGACTCTGATTTTGGGATTTCAGAATTAATGTAGGACAATAATGCGGTTCCAGTGACTGCTTCCTTAAGGTCAGAGCCGCTTGAGGAAACAAGCAAAGAGCCGTTGTTGTAGGCGACTATTATATTGTCTACGGCGTGCTTTGTTTTCAAAATGCCAATCAATTCCTTCAATTCCTTGACTTCCAAATCGTACTTGTTGTTTCTTGAGGCTTCTTTCAAGAGCTTGTATTGCTCGTTAGGCCTGTCGTCGCCCAAGTCAAGGACTTTTGCAGCGATGGTTTTCATTACTGAAGAAACTTTTCCCATTACCATTTTTGGCTCACCGTAAAATCTAATTCATTTGCCCTAATCCAAACTTCTTGAACAATTCCTTTTTAGAGGATTCGTTCGGAGTTTTTAAATCGATTGCCTCGCGGAGCGTTTTTTGCGCGAAAGAAGCGTCAAACTTTCCGATATTGAATTTGTCAAGCAATTTCCTGTCAAGCGCTGTTGAAAGCTTTATTTTTTCGTCAAATGCAATGCTCATGTCGACTTGAAGCTCTGAAAGCTGCACTACATCAATTATTCCAAAGTCCGCGCCCGCGGCATTAAGGCAGTGCGACAATGCCAAATCGCTGATTACTGTAATGTCAAACCGCAAGTATTCAAAAACGCAGGCCACTCCAAATCCTTTCTTGAAAAGCAGTGTCGCCTCTTCCAAGCCGTCAAATCCTTCAATCAACAATGCAACATAGCCGGAGAATTTTTCCTCAATCAATCCAACAAGCAGGTTTTTGAAATTGTTCTCTTTCAGAATCAGCCCTTGCTTTTGCATGTTTCCTGAAGGCAAGTTCATTCAAAATCACTTTTTCAATACAATCACGAAATCGACAGTGTTTTTCAAGGCCGCTGCCGAGGCCTCTTCAACAATGACCGCGATTGTTTCCTTTCCATAACGCTTTGCCTTCACTACTGAAGGCAAAAAGTCAGAGTCCCTTGTTACCCAGACTATGGTGTCAATTGTGGAGTTAAAGCAGGTTTCTGTCGCGTCAACAGCCATTGCAACGTCAACGTCGCCTACAGTGATTATTGTCTCAAAGCCTTGGTTATTGCAGGCTTCAATCAATTTTTGCGAGGCAAATTGGTTCAGGAATACTTTGCCGACCTTTATCTGCCCGAAAGGCTCGAGCGATTTTTTCACGTCTTTTAAGTCAACGCTGAATTCTTTCCTTAGAATGTTCGGGCCGTCGACAAAGACCGCGAGCTTCTTGTTGTTCTTTGAGAACCCGAGCTTTTTTTTGATTTCCTTCAAGACCATGCAAAATTCACTGTCCAATCGATTAATGCAATTTCTTTTATTTAATCTTTAGCTCAAAAAAAGCTGTTTTTAGAGTAATATATTAATATAGGAAAAATCTATTTTCTCCAGTCGTGGATTTTTGAGAGGGGTTTTATGAGTTTTGGGAAATTGCCGCTAGCCATTTTTATTTTATTTCTTTCAAGTTCTGTTTTTGGGATTGTAACACAAATCACTCTTGGCGATTCTTCACTTGGCTTTGTCAAGACTTTTGAAGTCAGCGAAGCAGGGGCAATGACTTACAAGGGTTCAGTTGCAACAACCCCTTCAAACGTGCAGCACAGCAGCGATGCAATTTACGCACTGTCAAGCACCACTACTCTAAAGAAATTCTCAAACGCCACTCTTGCGCTGGTTGATTCTGCAACAACAAGCTCTGGCTATTCGGCAAAAACGTTGACAGCGGACAACGACTATGTTTATGTGTTATTGCAGGGAAGCGGCGGATCAAGCAACAAGTACTACATTTCAAAATACAGAAAATCAGACTTGACAATTATTGGAAGCCCTGTCCAAATTTACGCCTTGATAGCCGGCGACGCAGTAAAATACATGATTAAAACAGATGGGCAAAAAGTTTACGCCTTGATAACCACCAAAAAAATAGTTTCAATAGACAATGATCTTGCTTCAGCAAGCATTAGGACCCTTTCCCTGCCTGCGACTGGAATAGCGTACAATTTTGCATTGGATGAAGACAGCATTTACATCACTGACACTGTTCCGGCAACTGCAGATTTGAGTTTGCTAAAATATTCAAAATCTTCATTAACTCTCACGCTCTCAAAGAAAGTTTATGACTTTGGGATTGTGGCTGCATCAAAATCCCCAAGCGTTGCAGTCGATGACACTTATGTTTATGTGAGCTATTTTACAAGTTACAGCAGCAGCGATAGCAGCGGCCGCACAAGCCAGTATAATAAGGTTGATTTTTCAGGAAGCGCGAATTGGGCAAACGGGTGCGATGACCTTGCGGCAGACAACCGCTACCTTTACTGCATCAATGACCCGGCTGGCGCAAGCTTTGCATTCAGAAAATCAGACATGACGGCAGTTTCTGGAATGTTTTCAGGGGCTGGAGACACTGGAGGAAACTTCATTTCAACATTTGATTACATTACCCAGACAATAACTCCTGTTTCTTGTGAAATAGCGCCGTCAAGCTCAACATTGACTGGAAGCGGACAGGTTTTAGCGCTTGATGCAACCTGCACTGACGTTTCAGGGACTGAAAGAACCTGCCCAACACTGAATTGGTCTTTGACAGGAAGCAACGGAAGCCTGGCCAATGTTTCAAACACTTCCAGGAATTTCACTTCCAACACAACTTACGGCTCTTCGACAGTCAGGGTAAACGCTGGATTGTATTCTTGCACTGCAAGCATTACAACAGTAGCGCCCCCTGCGGGACCAAGCTGCAATGTTGCACTGACTCCAAGCACAATTGACAATTTCGGGACAATTTTGGTTCAAGTGAATTATTCTGGACTGAGCTTTACTCCAAGCACAAGCTCTAGGGTTTACTGCAATGACTATTATGGCGGAGACGGAAGAAGGCTTGTTGGATACAGCGAATGCGACAATAGAAAATGCATTATAAAATGCGGGCCTTACCTTTACGCCAGCAACCCAAGCCCGAACATTAGCGTAAGCTTGAGGGACCCTGCAGATGTGGCTCCCAGAATATACTGCAATACCACCCTTGCAATAAATCCGCCGTCCCTTGATTTTGATTCTAGAGTGACAATTGAGAACATCACTGAAAAGTCCACTGGAAAGCTCTTGGACACTTCACTAACCAGTGAAACCCCGACAAAAATCCCTTACTTGACTTATTCAACAACTGGCCCTCAAGAGGAATATATTATAAAATTGAAGATTGAAAATCCAGCAGGCAAAGACAATTGGACTCCAACATGCGCCAAAGGCGCAACAACCTGCGAGGGAAGCTTTGCATTATCAACCGGGGTAACTGGAAGTACTTTTTCAGGCTTTTTCCAAACTTACGACAGTAATTTAGTAAACAGCGGACTTTTCACAGTGCTTAGGACAAACCAAACAGATCCATTCAGGAATGGAACAAGCAGGACTATTTCAATAAACACAAAACCAAAAATGAGTGGAGATCCTGAAATCAACTTTGCAAACAATGCAGTGAACGTGAGCAATTCAAGCCCTAACCATATCGCAGTTTTCATGCTGTTTGATGTTTCAGGATCCATGTCTGAGGGTGATTTTAACCCTGACAAAATTGTGGCTGCAAGAGTGGCTGGAAAGAGATTTATTGATGAAGTATACTCAGCATACCAATCAGTAAGCCTTGCTCCAGAAGATTATGTTAAAATCGGATTAATCACTTTTGAAACAGACGTTGATTTGCAAAAAGACCTGGCAAGCTTGACAAGCAGCTACAAGACAAGCTTGAAAAACAAAATTGATGACTTTGAGGCTGGCGGCGGAACCAACATGGCTGACGCGTTAAAGCTTGCAAGGGAACGATTTAACGCAAAGGCAGGAACTGACAAGAGAATAATTGTTGTCTTAAGCGATGGAAACCCAAAAAACGTTCCGGACAATACTGATTCAGTAATTTATGCCAATGTTAGATATGATAATGATGATGAGGCAAAAGACTTTGCTGAAGAAGAGGCATTATTGAGCAAGACTCAATGGAAAAATTTTTCTACAGAAAGAGCAATAATTTACGCAATCAAAGTAGGGTATGAAGACGGAACTTACGATTTCTTAAAGGACCGAATTGCAGAGGCGCCTTTAGAACCGTATTACATTTACGTTGACCCAAACCAAAGCGGCTATTCAGACATCCTTGCTGGAAAATACGCGCAAATAGCAAAAGATATTGTGAAAACAAACATTGCTTTCGGAAACACGGCTTCGAAAATAATTCCAATAAGGAGCCAAAGCACTACTGCAAAAAGATGCACTTTAACTCCAAACCCGGCAAACATTATTGGGGTTGCGCCGCAAACCCAATTGTTCAGTGCAACATGCTATGATGCTGTTACTTTAGGATCCCAACTGCCTTGCCCAACATTGACTTGGACTCATATCATTACAGGAACTGGCTTGACAGACAATGGAAACATTTTAGTTTCAGCAATAGACAATTCTAAAGTGACATTCACTTCAACAACAAATTATGGAACTTCAAAAATAAAGGCCGAAACTTCTGGCGCGGGAGCATTTAACTGCGAAACAACAGTTACAACTTCCATAACTGGCACTGGAAACAATGCAGAATGCGTTTCATATGATTTTGGGCTTGGATTAAATGAAGATTACATTGTAATGGCGCCTAATGAGACAAAAACTGTTTCTGTTACAATGAAAAACATTGGAACAACAACTTGGACTACTGGAAGCGCTGATGGAAAAGATTACAGGCTGGGCGCACAAATTCCTTGGGATAACGCGCTTTGGGGATTGAGCAGAATTGGCCTAAATACTGGAGAAACCATAGCGCCTGGAGCTAGCAAAACATTCACTTTCCAGATTACTGCAACTCCAGCATTGCTTTCAGGCAACACTTACCCAAGCAAATGGAAAATGCTGAAAGAGCTAGTGGAATGGTTCCCTACTTGGAACGAATTGATAGGAACTTGCGGGCCAGACCACATTACAATAATCGACCCATGCAATACTGCTGGAGCAACCTGCAGACTCAATAATTGCATGATTGGTGAAACAAAAGACCTCACAGACTTAACTTGCAGCTTGAATGGGGGAAATACTTGCTGTATTCCAATACCAGTCCCTTCTGAAAGCTGCACAGTAACAAGCCCTCCGACTGGAGGAGATACAGTCAACAATAACAGCGACTACTTGCTTGAGTGGAACTACAACAATGTTTCAGGCATTTCAGCAATCACTACTTTTGATGTGACTTGCGGAGACAGTGCTGCATTAGCAAGCAAAAACTGTGCGGAAGATTCAGTAATAACCGACCAAGTCAATTGCACTGCAAACTGTTCAGGCTACAAAAATCCTGGAAGCTCAGGCCTTGCTGTAACGCCAGTGATTACGCAATCAATCAACGCCGCTCCTGCAAACTCGACATTATGCACTGTTCCGTCAATAACCATAAGTCCTGGAACAGCGACAATTGAAATCAAAAGCGTAATTCCAGACCCAAGCCCTCCGCAAAAAGACCAGTCGTTAAGCTTGAGCGTTATTGTCAGGAATTACGGCAGCAATCCAGTCAACGGGTCGCTTACAGCAAAAATGACAGGGCCTGGAATTGCAAGCCCGATAGAATTAATGAGGCCAAAGACATTCTCAAGTGGAGAAACAAGCCACCAGCTTGGAGAAATCATAGCAGACACTGGCTGGACAAACTTCCAATACAACCAAGTTTACACAATAACAATCAAGGCTTTTGACAACGCAACAGCAACGCCGCCTGCAGTAAGCTCTTTTCCAATTCATTTCATCCTAAAACAGCCGGCAGCCGCAGTGCCTGAAGCCAATCCGCTCTTCGCAGTGCTAATAGTTGGAATAGTGCTGGGAATCATCGGGTTTAGAAAAAAGCAATGGGTTTGAAAAAGAAAGTGTTTTAAACCAAATTACTGAAGTATTGTTATTGCTTTAATTTTTTTGATTTTTTGAAAAGGTGGATTTTTTGGAAAAAAGATTTGTTAGAACAAGCCATTTGAAGCCAGGCAGTTATGTGCTGGTGGACGAGCAAGTTTGCCAAGTGAAAGACCTGGACATTTCAAAGCCTGGAAAGCACGGGGCTTCAAAGGCAAGGATTACCGCAATCGGGGTTTTTGACGATGTGAAAAGAAATTTAATGCAGTCAGCGACTGACGATGCCGAAAGCCCAATCATTGACAGGGGAACAGCGCAAATTGTCGCGGACTTGGGAGCAAGCCTGCAAATAATGGACACCGCGTCATACCAGACTTTCGACTTGCCAAAGCCAAAAGACATTACAGGCCTGAAAGCAGGCGATGAAATAGAATACATAAAGTGCGACGAGAAAATCAGGATTGTAAGGAAGAAGTAAATTCCTCGCGGTTTTTTCCTATTTTTTGCCTGCTTCTTTTTCAATTTCTATTTTCTTGAAAAGCACTTCGCCTTTTTTTGCTTGCGTGCCTGCCTTAAGCAAATTGAACTTGCAGTCTTTCAAAGTTCCTGCCTTAACCCCTAATTGGGAATTGATTTTTTCCGAAGTTTCCGGAATGAAAGGAGATAAAAGTATTGAAATTATGCGCAAGGCATCAGCCACTGAATAAAGCGTTTCTTCAAGCTCTTTTCCAGACTGCTTCCAAGGCTGCCTGTCGTTGACAAACTTGTTGCAGGCGTTAATGAAGGAAAAAATTTCAGAAAGCGCCATGTGCAGCTCGAATTTTTCCATGTACTTTTGGATTTTCTTCAAATCAAGCTTTTTCTGCAATTCAGCATTGGTTCTGGCATTTGGGATTTTTCCCTGAAAGTCCTTTTCAATCAATGAAAGAGAGCGGTTCAGCAAATTGCCCAATTCATTCGCCAATTCATTATTGTGCCTTTCCGCAAGCGTTTTTTCGCTGAAGTCTCCGTCCTCGCCAAAGACAAACTGCCTGCAAATGTAATACCTTGTGCTGTCTGCCCCGTATTTGCCAGCCAAGTAAATTGGGGAAATCACGTTCCCCAGGCTTTTGCTTATTTTTTGCCCGTTGAAAGTCAAAAACCCGTGCACGAAAATTGTTTTTGCAGGCTTTATTCCCGCAGACATCAGCATTGCCGGCCAAATCACGCAATGAAACCAGGAATTGTCAACTCCCAAAAGCTCAATGTCTGCAGGCCAGAATTTTTTGAAGTTTTTTCCATTAGGCCAGTCCAAGGCAGTGATGTAATTCAGCAATGCATCAAACCATACATAAATGACCAGAGAATTGTCTTCAGGGTATGGAATTCCCCAGGTTAGATTCTTTCTGGAAATGCTCAAGTCCTTCAATCCTTCCTTGACCCTGTTTATTATTTCATTCGCCCTTTTCCTTGGAAGAATGCAGTCAGGGTTTTTTGAGTAGAATTCCAAAAGCTTTTTTTCAAACTTGCTCAGCTTGAAAAAGTAAGTCTCTTCCTTCAAAGGCTCGGGGATTTTGTCAGGATGGAAAGGGCAGCGGCCGTTAACAAGCTCTTTTTCAGTAATGTAGGCTTCGCACCCGACGCAATACAAGCCTTCATAAACTCCCTTGTAAATGTCGCCTTTGATTTTTTGCGCGAACTTTTGAACAATCAATTTGTGCTCCGGGTCTGTTGTCCTTATGAATTTGTCAAAATTAATCCCCAATTTTTTCCACGCTTCCAGGAATTTTGCGGAATTTTGGTCGGAAAATTCCTTGGGCGCAAGGCCCGCGGCCTCGGCGCTTCTTGCAATCTTTTGCCCGTGCTCGTCAGTTCCAGTAAGGAAAAACACTTCTTCGCCTGAAAGCCTGTGCCATCTTGCAAGAACATCGGCAATGACCTTTTGGTAAGTGTGGCCAATGTGCGGTTCTGCATTCACATAATCAATTGCAGTTGTTACGTAAAATTTTCCCATTCCAAAAACCTTTTTTTAGAGAATAATGTGGGTTTTTCATTAAAAAAGAATTGCTGAAAAGCCGCAAAAACTTCAAAGAAAAAGAAAAAAATGGAAAAACAACGGTTTTTGTCAAACCGCGGTTTTTTTGAACACTGAAGAAAGCTCTTTTTGCGAAAAGCCGGCCTTTTCAGCCTCTATTGCAGTGAAGCCAGCGCTTTTTATTGCAAAAATGCTGAATCCGGCCTGCTTCAAGTCTGCGGCATTAAAGCCTGCTTCCTTCAACTGCCTTACGTTATAGCCTGCAAGCATTAAATCAGAGGCCTGAAAGCCCAAATTCTTCAATGCGAATGCAGTGAATCCCATTCCTTTAAGCCTTAAGGCGTCATATCCTTTGCCTTCAAGCTTTTTTGCCTCGCTTGAATGCTCCATAATATACAATGTCTTAGCCTGGTTTTGTGCAAAAAATCCCTTGGCTAAAAAATTGTTGTTTTCTTTATTCATTTTTACTCACCCTTTATTCTCTAAAAATTCGGGAAATTGGTTGGTTTTTGCCCTTTTTTCTTAGGAACATGAAAGAAAGATAATAAGGAATAAAAACAAATCGCAAGAGTTTCTCAAACATAATTTCCAAGCAAAAAACAACTATACAAACAATAGTTTTTTCGCTTTTTGGCAGCCTCAAACACAGCGCAGTTTGTTTTTTGAACTTGATAAAGTAATTAACAGGAATGCCGTAAGTTATTAGAATTATTTTTACAAACTAAAAAAAACTCCCAAATACTAGTTTTTTCAAAAATAAAAGCCGCAGAAACTTTTCTCGACCGGAAGAACGGCCTGAAATAGTTTAATAAAGGAAAGAGACAGGATTCGAAAGGTGTAGTGTTTGGTTGAAGAATTACGGGAAGTGCAGGCAGAAAGCTCTGAAAACCCTTTTGTTGAAAAGTTCGAGGAATTCTTCAAAGTACAGTCAATCAAAAAGCAGGTTGAACGGCTGATTGGAAGCTATCCTGAAAAAAAAAGCCTCACAATTGATTTTAAAGAATTGGAACAATTTGACTACCAGCTCGCAGACGAGCTTTTGGCAAACCCGGATAACGTGCTGCAAGGCGCGCAAATCGCAATCCAAAAAGTAGAAGTTCCGGCATTAGAAATTGATGCTTTTTCCCCGCACGTGCGCTTTTTCAACCTCCCAAAAGACAGCACAGTGCTCATTAGGGATGTCAGCGCAAAGCATTTGGGAAAACTAATGGCCATTGAAGGGGTTGTCCGCCAATTCAATCAAGTGCAGCCAAAACTGAAAATGGCAATTTGGAAATGCCGAAGGTGCGGAAACTCCTACAAAATGGAACAGGACGGTTTTTCCATAAAAATGCCCGCAATGTGCGAATGCAAGCACAGGGACTTCGAGCTTAACGAGCCTGAAAGCACTTTCATAAACCACCAAAAAATCGGGGTCCAAGAGCCATTGGAAAAATTGAAGGGAAGCGAACAGGCAAACACTCTCGATGTTCACGCGCTTGATGACTTGGTAAACAAAGTGACTCCAGGAGACAAGACAATAATTGTTGGAATTTTGCGCCTGTACCCGCCGCAAAAAGACAAGCACTTGATTTACGGAAGATACCTGGAAGCACTAAGCATTCAGGAAAAAGAAAGAGAATTCGAAGAAATGGAAGTTTCAAAGGAAGAAGAGGAAGAAATAAAAAAATTCTCGAAAAAAAGAAACGCTTTTGAAGTATTAAGGCAAAGCATTGCCCCAAGCATTTACGGCCACGACACTGTAAAAGACGCAATAGTCCTGCAGCTTTTCAACGGAGTGAAAAAAACCCTTCCCGGAGAGATGAAAGTCAGGGGAAACATTCACGTTTTATTGGTTGGAGATCCTGGCTGTTTAGTGGGCGATGAAAGAGTCGCCTTAGGAAATGGATCCATTGAAAGAATTATGGACTTGGGAAAAGAGCACCTTCAGGAATTGCAAACGCAAGTCTTGACAGGCGAAGGCGGAAAGAAAAGAGACTGGGCAACCTGCTTTCACTATTACAAGCAGCAGCCAGTTATTGAAATAATCACTGAAAGCGGAAAAAGCATCAAAGGAACACTAAACCATCCGCTTCTTTGCGTTTCAAAAGAAAACAGCAGCGTGAAAAGAGCGTGGAAAAGGCTTGACGAATTCAAAATAGGCGACAAGGTCGCTTCAGTCACAAAAATCCCTTGCACTATCACTGCAGAAATCCCAACTGGCTTTAAGACAGTTCTCCAAGAAAATAATTCAAAAGCCAAAGGAAAGCTTCCTGAAAAAGTTTCAAAAAAGCTTGCTGGCTTTCTAGGGTATTGCATTGGTGATGGGTGGGCGCAAAAATACAGGATTGGATTTGTCGTCTCTGAAGAAGAAATCGACCTATTGCCAAAACTGCTCGAGGCAAGCGAAGAATTGTTTGGAATAAAGCCAAGCTTGGAGAAAAAGAAACTCAAGAACGGGCGCAAAGTCCAAATGCATTATGCAATAATCCATTCCAAAAACATTGCAAAAAACCTTTCATTCCTGCAGGAAAAAAGAATCCCAAAATTAATAATGCGCTCCGGAAACAAAGTGGCTGCAGAATTCATTAAATGGCTTTTTGAGGCTGACGGCTGCGTTTTCAGCAAAGGCCGAGGCAAAAGAGCAATAGCGCTAAAGGCAAAAAACATCGAGCTTTTGCGCGATGTGCAAATGCTCTTGCTCAGGTTTGGAATCCACTCCAGAATCACGGAAAATGCACTGCAAATAAGGCGCGGCAAGGACATTATAAAATTCTCAAAAAGCATTGGCTTCGCTTCAGAAAAAAAGAAATCTCGAATGAAGCAATTGGCAAAAGACGCTGAAAGCTTTGGAAGATTCAATTCTCAAAGAAGCGAAAGAATCGTGAAAATAATCAAGCACTCTCCAGAAGACGTTTTTGACATTGAAGTCCCAAAAACCCACAGGTTCATAGCAAATGGAATAATATCCCACAACACTGCAAAGTCTCAAATGCTCCGCGCAATAGGGCAAATAGCGCCAAAAAGCATTTACGCCGCAGGAAAAACCACAAGCGGTGTGGGCCTTTGCGTTGCGCCAGACACCTTAATACTAAATGACAACGGATTTAAGGAAATCAAGGAATTCGTTGAAGACTCGTTTGATGAGAAAAAAGCAATTGAGGAAATTCAAGGGGCTTTCAGCAACCAGTTCAATTCAAAAAACGCAAACTGCTTAAGCCCAAGCTTGAAAATGGAAGAAAAGCCAATTTACAAGATTTGGAGAATTAAAGCGCCTGAAAAAATGTTCAAAATCAAGACAAGAAGCGGAAAAGAAATCAAGCTCACACCAAACACCAGCCTGCCGAGAATTAAAGATGGGAAAGTTGAATGGATAAAAAGCAGCTTGCTTGAGGCTGGAGACTTTGTTGCAACTGCAAGAAAGCTCCCTCAAGGAAAGCAAAAGGTTTACTGCGCTGAAATATTAAGCAGTCACCAAACCATCAGAATCCAAAACAACGTGTCAAAAGAATTCAGTGAAATCACTAATAAATTAATTAAGAAAAAGAATTGCACGCTTGAAGAACTTGCCAAAAGCATTGGCTTGAAAAAAGAACGATTTTATCGCTGGAGAATGCAAAAATTCTATCAAGGAATCCCATTGAGTGTTTTCTGGAAGCTTGGAATTGAAGCAGGAATTCCAAAAAATCAACTGGCTGGCAAGATAAAAACAGTGTTTTCAAGATATGGAAAAAACATTAATATTCCAGAAAGACTTGACAATGAAAAACTTTGCTATCTTGCAGGATTGGCCTTGGGAGACGGAAGCCTTTATGAAGGAAAAAACACCGCCCAATTAAGGATTTGGAGCGCTGACAGGCAAATCCTGGAAACAATTGAAGAGTATGTTGAGGAATTATTTGCGATTAAGGCAGAAAAGATAAAAGACCATAATGGCCTTGAAGGAAGGCGAATAAAATACTTTGAAGCAATAGAGCTCTTGAAAGAGCTTGGGTTGGCAAAAAAAGAAAAAATTGCATTAAGCCATTCAACCACAGAGCAATCAAATAAAAGCATCAAAGAAATTCTTTCAGGCCTGTTTGACACTGATGGATATGCAAGCAATGCAAGAGCTGGATCATCACACGTTGGGTTTACAACAATCAGCAAAAAGCTCGCCCAAACAACAAGCCTTGCGCTCTTAAAATTTGGAATCCTGTCAAAAATCAGGTTGAGAAAAAGGGCAGGAAACAAGGCATTCTCAAAAGGACTGTTGATTCAAAGCAAGCACGACCAATACTGTGTTGAAATTAGGGGCAAAAATAACCTTGAATTGTTTGAGCAAGAAATAGGATTCAAGCTTGAAAGGAAAAAGAAAGCCCTTGAAATAATAATTGGAAAAATTTCAAAAGAAAACACAAACATTGACACAATTCCAGAAATTAAGAAACTAACGGGCTTTTCATTCAATCCTTCAAGAAAATTCCTTAAAGCAAATGTTGAGAATGATAAATTGCTAAATCTTTCAGAATCTGACGTTTTTTGGGATGAAATTAAGGAAAAAACAGAATTTTCTCCAGACTTTGAGTTTGTTTACGATTTTAGTGTTAGAGAAAACCATAATTTCATAGCAAATGGATTCTTCGTGCATAATACTGCTTCGGCAGAGAAAGACGAGTTCGGGGAAGGCGGTTGGACTTTAAAGGCCGGAGCATTGGTTTTGGCTTCTGGTGGAATGGCAATGATTGATGAATTTGACAAAATGAACCCTGAAGACCGCTCTTCAATGCATGAAGCATTAGAGCAAGGAACCATAAGCATTGCAAAGGCGGGAATTGTGACAACATTCCGCACTGACACCAGCGTTCTTGCGGCAGCAAACCCAAAATACGCAAGGTTTGACGCTTACATGAATTCTTTAGAGCAAGTCGACCTTCCGCCAACATTGATCAGCCGCTTTGACTTATTGTTTTTGATAAAGGACAATTTGGACAGGAAAAAAGACGAAGACATTACAGACTTCATCCTGAAAAGGCACCAGGAAGGCGAAAAGGCAATTCATGAAAAAAAATTCCAGGTAAAAATGGATGAAGTGAAAACAGAATCAGTAAATGAGGAAAGCGTTGACCCGGAATTCCTGAAAAAATACATTAGTTACGCAAGGCAGAAAATATTCCCAATAATGACTGACGCCGCAATGAACCACATCAGGGAATTTTACCTGAAGTTAAGGGACATGGGAAGGCAGGACAAGGTTTATGCCGCAACGCACAGGCAATTGGAAGCCCTAATCCGCCTGTCTGAAGCAAGCGCGCGTGTGCGCCTGAAAGATTTTGTCGAGGAAGAAGACACTGAAAGGGCAACGCGCATTTTCAGGGCATCTCTTGACGAGCTTGCAATTGACAAGGAAACTGGAAAATTGGACATTGACTTGATTACTTCAGGCCAGGCTTCAAGCAAGACTTCGCAAATCAAGAAAATTGTCGGAATCATCAGGGAAAAAACACAGGATGGAAGAAGCCAGGCAGCCTATGATGAAGTGGTAAAAATTGCGGTGTCTGAAGGAATTGACGAAGACCGCGCCAAAGAACTCATTAGCGACTTGAAAAAGAAAGGCGAGCTTTACGAGCCAACGCTCGGCTGGCTTAAAATGACAGACAGGAAAGACTGAAAATGAACGAGCATAATGCGTTGGTAGTGTTTCAGGACAAAAAAATCCGGAGAACCTGGCACGAAAACGAATGGCATTTTTCAGTGATTGACGTTGTCGCAGCATTAACTGAAAGTGATAATCCTCGAAATTACTGGCATATGATTAAGATAAGGGAAAAAGAAGCTGGAATCGAACTGTCCACATTTTGTGTACAGTTGAAACTCACTGCAGAAGATGGAAAATTAAGAGAAACAGACTGCGCCAATACAAGAAGCATGTTCCGCGTAATTCAGTCAATCCCCTCGCCAAAAGCAGAACCATTCAAGCAATGGCTCGCCCAAGTGGGCTTCGAAAGAGTCCAAGAGATAGAAAATCCAGAACTTGCGCAAAAACGCATGAAAGAAATTTACCAAGCAAAAGGATACTCTGAAGACTGGATTGAAAAAAGAGTCCGTGGAATAGCAGTCCGTCAAGAACTCACTGATGAATGGAAAAAGCGAGGAGTGCAAGAAAGCAAAGAATTTGCGATTTTAACAAATGAAATAAGCAAGGCAACTTTCGGCAAGACAGTGGAAGAATACAGGCAATTCAAAAGCCTTTCAAAACAAAACCTCCGAGACCACATGACAGACCTGGAACTGATTTTTTCAATGCTTGGCGAACGCGCCACAACAGAAATTACCCGGACAAAAAACTCGCAAGGCTTTGACGAAAATTCAACCGCAGCACGCAAAGGCGGCAAAATTGCGGGAGATGCGCGCAAAAAACTTGAGATAGAAACAAAAAAGCAAGTTGCAAGCAAAGAAAACTACCTGCAAGAACCAGAAAAAGAAAAGCGAAAAAGACTAGCAGACCCTAAAATGAGTGGTAGGAAAGATTGAGTGGTGTTTTCATTGACTGAATTCAAACACATTGCAAAAGACGTTCAGGAAGATAGAAAAGTAGTTTTCACAGCACAGTCTGCAAGAAACTTTCACCAACGAATGCTAATCTGCAAGTTTGCCTTCGGGCAAGGTGTTGTTCCAGTAAACCCGTTCAACACTTTCGGATACTACTTGTACGAGCTTGTTGACAGAAATGCAGTAAGGAACGGCAATAATAATCTCCTGAAGCGCTGTGACGAGCTCTGGGTTTTTGGAGAAATAAGCAATGGAGTGCTGGCCGAAATTCAAATGTTCAAAAAACTGGGCAAGCCAATAAAATACTTTGACATTTCACAATTGCCTGAAAGCATTGTGGAAATTGCCAAGGAAAAAGCAATAATGGAAGAAGACACTGAGCAATTCAAGAACGAATTATAATCAAGCTCTAAATTGAAGGCTTTTTAAAAACAACCAAATCCAGTTTCTATCATGAACTCAAAGCTGATTGCAGAATTAGTAATAGTGTTCTTGATTGTGCAGTCCTTGGGACTGTATGTTGCAAGCTCGCTCGTGGCACAGGACGTGCATGCGACAATTGTTTCAGACAATCCGGACGACATTGCAAACACTGCCGGGCTTTTGCTTTACATTCTCTCTTTCACGGTGATTTTGCTTTTGGTGATAAAATTCTTCAAGGCAAAAACAAGTTATTTGGTTTTGAAGGCTTTTGAAACTCTCGCGATTTTTGGAAGCTCTGTCATTGTTTTCTCAATATTCTTTGGAGACGCTTTCGGGCTTGCGCTGGCATTGCTTTTGGTTGCATTAAGGATTGGAGTTTCAAAAAACATTTGGATACGGAACATTGCAAGCATGATTGCAGTTGTTGGAGCAGGCTCCTTGATTGGAGTTTCCTTGGGAATAATCCCAATAATTCTTTTCATTGTTGCATTGATAATTTACGATTACATTGCAGTCTTCAAAACCAAGCACATGGTGAGCATTGCAAAGGCAGTCGTTGACAAAAACCTGGCCTTCACTATTGCCTTGCCGACAAAAGAGCACAAGTTCGAGCTGGGCACTGGAGACCTTGTGATTCCTTTAGTGTTTGCAAGCGCGTCAGTGCAAAATTCCGGAATGATTGCGGGAATTTTTGTTCTTGCAGGATCATTGGCTGGACTGCTTTTGACAATTGACTACAGCAGCAAGCATGTTGGAAAAGCCTTGCCTGCAATTCCACTGCAGGGAATTTTCATGATTGCGGCCTTTGGAGTGGCAAAAGTTTTGGGGTTTTAAGAGGCAAAAACCAGGGTTTTTTCTGAAATTGTTATAAAAACACATTGCCCCACAAAGCTATTTAGAAGAAAGAAACAGGTTTTGAAAATTGATTGAGTATGAAAAAATGCTTGACAGGCTTTACATGCTTGTTCCAAAAGAAGCCTTGATGAAAGAACGCTTTGAAATGACAGAGCCTGACTCGTTCATTCAAGGAAACAAGACACTAGTGAAAAATTTTGGAGTAATCCTGAAGCAAATACGCCGCGAACAAAGGCACTTGCAAAAGTTCTTGACTAAAGAGCTCGCAACTCCTGCAGGCGTTGAGGAAGGAAGGCTGGTTTTGGGGACAAAGCTTTCAAGAACCCAAGTGATTAACGCCTTCCAAAACTATGCAAAACAGTACGTGCTTTGCGGAACCTGCGGAAAGCCAGACACTCATTTTGAAGACGTGCAAGGAATCAAGGTCTTGAAGTGCGAAGCCTGCGGGGCAAGAACAGCAATCAAGAAAATCTGATTTTTAAGGTGAAAGAACGTTCGCTAAAATCCACAACGCGCAAGGAATTGAAGTGCTGGCATGCTGTGACAAGGAGCTTGTTGGAAAAACATTGTGCGATGGGGAAATAATTTTTGAAGTGAGGGAAAGATTCTACAAAGGGTTTCCAGTCACTGAAAAAAAGCTTTCAGGGCTTTTGAAAAATTCGCAAAACGCAAACCTTGTCGGAAAAAAAGCGGTCGGAGTTGCGTTAAAGCAAGGCTTAATAACACAATCAAGCATTAGATTAATTCAAGACGTGCCGCACGTTCAAATATTCAAAATTTAAAAAAAAAGCAGAGTGAGTGAAAAAATGCCAGCACCAGCACCGCCTGAAGGAGAAGAGCAGTTTACTAGGCTGCGCTTGCCGAACAGGAAAGAAGGCGAAATTCTTGGAATTGCAATCCAATTGCACGGCGGAGACCAAATCAAGGTTGCTTGCGAGGACGGCAAGGAAAGAATGTGCAGGATTCCAGGCAAGCTGAAAAAAAGAGTTTGGATTCGCGAAGGCGATGTTGTAATCATCAGGATTTGGGACTTCCAGCCTTCAAAGGCAGACATTGTCTGGAGATACTTGGGAATGCAGGTTGAAAGGCTTGAAAGGCAAGGGCTTTTGAAAAACCTGCCGCGTTAAAAGTGAAAAAAATGCCGATTTTTAAGAAAGCCAGGAAAACAATTTCTTTAAGGATTCTGAAAGCTTCAAGAAAAAAAACTAGCCCAATGCTCGCGCGGGCAAGAAGCCTGAAAAAAGAGGCAAGGAATGCAAAAGCAAACGCAAGGCTTGCTTTCCAAATCGGGCAAGGGTATGATTCAACCATCCAAGATTACGGCAGGACAATGCCCAAGGCCGGCTTTGTGCAGGACGCAAGGGCCAGATTAAGGGAAATGAACTCAAGGCAGGGAAACAATGAAAGAGTTTTCAGGGAAAAAATAAATGCCGCGGATTTTTTGAAAGCCCAAGCCTTGCAGAAAAGGGCAAGGGCCAAAAGGGCCGCGAAATTCATTGCGGGAAAGCGCTGAAAAGTTTTATAACCAAAAGCAACACTAATTTTATCATGCAAGAGAAAGAAGACAAGGAACTGACAAAGGAATTAAAGGACGAGAATGTCCGGAAAGTATTCCAGCGGGTTTTCGATAATCAAACAATCCAGACAATCCACTCGCTTGCAATGAAAGGCAATTTCAAGCAGCTTGAAAGCCTGGTGAACGAGGGAAAGGAAGCGCTGGTGTTTCGCGCGACAGACAATTCGGGCAATTACAAGGCAGTGAAAGTCTACAAAATCACTGCCTCGACTTTCAACAACATGCTGCCTTACATTCAAGGAGACGAAAGATTCAGGAAAATCAAGCACGAAAAAAGCGACCTGGTTTTTGCATGGTGCAGGAAAGAATTCAAGAACCTTGAAGCCTGCATGGCAGCCAAAGTCTCGGCGCCAATGCCAATCGCGTTCAAGGACAACGCTCTGGTGATGGAATTCATTGGGGATTCTGAAGGAAATTCAGCGCCAATCCTGAAGACAATTGTTTCAGAGCTTGACTGGCAGGACTGTTACAATCAAACCATTGAAGGAATTGCAAGAATGTTCTACAAGGCAAAAATTGTTCACGCCGATTTGTCAGAGTACAATTTGCTTTTCCATGAAGGAAAAATTGTCTTCATTGACGTCGGGCAGGCAGTTTCACTGTCGCATCCACGGGCAAAAGAGTTTTTGGAAAGGGACTTGAAAAACATCTCGAACTTTTTTTCGAAAAAAGGCCTTGCGAAAAACGTCCAGGAAATAAAGGAAGACTTGAAAAAAACTAAGGAGTCATTGTGAATGCCCTTGAAAAGAAAGGCTTTCGTAATAGCTCCGTCAAAAGAAAAGGCAGACATTGAAAGAAGGCTTTTTGAAAAATTCAAGGCAGACAAAGGTTCAGGAATTCCGCTTGGAAAATTGCGTGAAATCAAGGGAGTGAAATTCTCGCAAAAAGGCATTATAATTGATGAAGAAGCCCACCCACTGCTACGGCAAGTAAGAACTATTTCAACACTGGTCAGGAATCCTTTAGAAGTTGCAAGGGTTGCTGCTGAACGGCTTGCGCTGATAAAGCAATTAAGCCAGCTTGGCTATAGAGTGGCTGTGCCAAAGTACGGAATTTTCAAGGGAAGCAGGTTTTTTGAAAAGGCAGGAAAGCACGCCAGGATTTTTCCAGCAAGACAGCCAATCAGGGAAAAGAAAGTTATCGAAGGCAGGGAAATCAGCGAAGTCGACAACAGCGCCTTGTGGGCCAGGGACTTGTGGACCAAGGTTGAAGGAAAGCGCATAATGCGCTTTTCCAAATCCGGCAAAAACGCGTTCGGAGAAGGCGGAAAGCTTGTCCAAATTGCAAAGAAGTGCTTTATTGCAAATTTTGATTTGAGGGAAGACCCTAAAGTCAGGGAGCTGCAAAAGAAAGGGTTTAGGTTCTTTTTTACAAACCGAGGCCAAGCATTTGACCGGCCATTAACCAATTTTCTCGGAAGAAAAACTTATATTTTGTTTGAACATCCTGACTTGTTCGTTGGCTCTGTTGGAAAAGTAATGCTTGCAGACCATGATTTTTACAGGCAGAACTTGGGCCAAATCAAGGATGCTGCAAGGGCCTCTGGCTTGAAAATAGTTTATGTTCCTGAAAAAGATGCAGACCTGCATCCTGCAAACTTTCTTCAGCTTGAAGAAAACAAGGTTTTGGTTGACAAGGACGCTGTTGAAACAATAAGTCTTTTGAAAGCCAACGGCGTTGAAGTCATTCCAACAACAGTTTCTTTAAGGGCAAACCGCAATGCAGGCGGCGGCTTGAGATGCATTGTTAATGAGCTTTAAACATTTCGCCCCAGGTTTTAGTCATGGAAGAAATCATCCGGGTTCCGAAAGACCGCATTGCAGTATTGATTGGAAAGAGCGGCGAGACAAAAAAAATGCTTGAAAAGGCGACAAAGACAAAAATCAACATTGATTCCAAAAGCGGCGAGGTTGAAGTTGAAGGGACTTCTGAAAAAGCATTGGAGTTTTACATTACAACGCAAATCGTGAAGGCAATAGCGCGCGGGTTTTCGCCAGAGCATGCATTGAGGCTTTTGGACGAAAACTACTATTTTGACATCATTGACCTGGAAGATTTTGTGGGAAAAAGGGAGAAAGAGCTGCAAAGCAAGAAAGGCAGGCTGATTGGAAAGGAAGGAAAAGTGCGCGAAAAAATTGAGGAAGAGACAGGCTGTTTTGTGAGCGTTTACGGAAAGACTGTCTCAATAATCGGGACTCCTGAAGGAATGGACTCCTGCAGGAAAAGCATTGAATTGATTTTGAACGGAAGCAGCATTGACACTGCCTTTGGCGCCTTGAAAAGAAATAGGCTAAGCCAGGATTTTGAAGAATTCGACCTCTAAAAACAGGCAAGAATTGGGCTTTTTTGCTAGGCAAGAATATAAACGTTTTCAAAACCCATCAAGAGTTTGAAAAATTTAAAAACAGGGTTTTTAAAGGTTTTCTACCTAATATTATTGGTGAAAACGCCTGAAATTAAGGTTTTTTTTCACTATTTTTAGGGAAATTTTGCTTAAAATTCAGCCCAAAAAACAATTAAAGTGAGCCTAAAATGTCCAATGGAAAAACAGTTGAAGCCTTGGCTGACAAAGCCCAAATAGGAATGACAGCAGATGACTTGGCGAAAGAATTCAAGGAGCATTCAGTCGCTGAATTCTTCAAAAAAAACAGGCAAATGCTTGGCTTGACTGGAAAAATCAAGACTTTGACAGTCATAGTCCACGAGTATGTTTCAAACGCCTTGGACGCTTGCGAAGAGGCAAAAATCCTGCCTGAAATTGAAGTGAAGCTTTCAGAAATCGGCGACGAATATTACGAAATGTACGTTCGCGACAACGGCCCTGGATTGAATAAAGAAACTGTTGGAAAAGCCCTCGGGCAATTGCTGGCTGGAACAAAATTCCACAGGCTGATCCAGCAAAGAGGACAGCAAGGAATTGGAGCCGCGGGCTGCACAATGTTTTCCCAAATCACCACTGGAAAGCCAATTCAAGTGATCAGCGGCACTGGAAAAGGAAAGGCATTCAAGTGCGACTTGACAATTGACCCAAAAATCAACGAGCCAAAAATAATGAATTTGGAATACATTGACAAGCCATTCCAAGGCGTTGCAATAAAGGCAAAATTCAAGGAAGTAAAGTACCAAAAGTCAGACCAAAGCCCTTTGGAATACTTGAGAAGGACTGCAATAGCAAACCCTCACGCCAAGATTTCTTTCACAGAGCCTGACGGGACAACAACAGTGTTTGACAGGAGCAACAAGGAAATTCCAAAAAGGCCAGTGCCAATAGCGCCTCACCCTAAAGGAGTGACTATCGACGAGCTTGTGACAATGGCAAAGTACACTAAAAGCCGGAAGGTCTCAAGCTTTTTGAAAGAAGAGCTTGACAGAATGGGAGACAAGTCAATTGAAGAAATCGCAAAAGCAGTTGACTTTGACTTGAACACAGACCCTAAAAAGTTGAATTGGGAGCAATGCGAAGAAATAGTCAAGCAATTCAAGAAAATGACATTCATTGCGCCGCGCCTGGACTCTTTGATTCCGATCGGCGAAGACAGGATTAAAAAAAGCATCAAGTCAATTGTGGAACCGGAGTTTTTGGAAGTTGTTGAAAGAAAGCCTTCAGTCTACAAGGGCGGCTTTCCATTCTGCGTTGAAGTTGGAATTGGATATGGCGGAAATGCCGGAAGAGCGGCCGGAGTTGACGAGGAAGGAAGAAACGTGTGGAAGTCAGAGGTAATGCGCTTTGCGAACAGGACTCCCTTGCTTTTTGACACTGGCGGATGCGCTTTAAACCAGGCAGTGCAGTCAATTGACTGGAAAAGATATGGCGTTAGGGACTTTGAAAACTCTCCACTGACGATTTTCATCCACTTGCTTTCAGTGCACATTCCATACACTGGGGCAGGAAAGCAGGCAGTAAGCCCTGAAGAGGAAATAATGGAAGAAATCCGCCTGGCCTTAATGGAAGCCGGAAGGAAAATTTACAGGTTCATTGGATTCCAGAGAAGAATGGCTGAAAAAGAGGCCAAAAAGAAAATGTACTACAAGTACGCGACAGAACTCGCGATTGCAGTTGCAGAAATGACAGGCAAGGACAAGGCAGACATTGAAAAAAAACTGCACGACATTGTCTTAAAGCACTTGAAGATTGAAGAGGCCAAGGAAAAGGCCGAAGAGAAAAAATGGGACACTATTTCAGAAGACAAAATAGAAAAAGACTTCGAAAAAACAAAAGAGAAAGAAAAAAAGAAGGCATTAAAAGGCAAGAAAAAGAGTGACGAAGATTAAGAGTGATTTTTTATGGCAAAAACAGAAATGACAAAAAGAGACAAGGAAGTTTCAGACAAGCTCCAAAATGTAGGCACTGAAATTTTAAAGCAAGTGAACAAGGGAGAAGGCCCGACTTACCAGCTTCCAGTCAGGACTTTGAACAATGTTTTCTTTGACCAAAAGTCAAAGACAATCAAGCTTGGAGACAAGATGTCGCAAAGGCAATTCTTGAATGTCGCGCATTCGAGAAAATTCATGCAAACAATCCTTGTGGCCGCTGAAATCAGGAAAGTCATTGACGAGCAGGCGACAGTGTCAATCCGTGACCTGTATTACGCATTAAAGCACACGATTGCAGGAACTGACGAAAACACATTCGAAGAGCAGGGAGAAAGCGATCCAGTAATTGAAGACATTGAAGCATCGCTTGACTTGCTCCGCGAAGAACTGCACTTGGCAGCCTCTGCCAAGGGAATAATTGCGGGAGACTTGAAAATTAAAGACGGAAAAGACATGATTGACTTGACAAAAATGGGCTCTGGAGGATGGAGCGTTCCGTCAAACGTGGAGCCAGACAAGCTTGAAATAAAAGATTTGGATGCAGAGTATGTCCTGTTCATTGAAAAAGAGGCAGTCTGGAGAAGGTTTAACGAAGACCAATACTGGAAAAAAGAAAAATGCATTATCCTGACGGGAAAAGGACAGCCTGGAAGGGGAGAACGAAGGCTTGCGCAAAGATTGAGCAAAGAGCACAAGCTCCCAATTTATGTTTTGACAGATGCAGACCCTTGGGGAATGTACATTTACTCAGTAATAAAGCAAGGCTCTATTTCGCTTTCTTACAGCGAAGAAAAGCTTGCAACTCCGGACGCAAAATTCCTTGGATTGACCACAATGGATGTTGAAAAATTCAAGATTCCAAAAGAAGTCACAATAAAATTGAATGCTGAAGACACAGGGCGCTTGAAAGAAATGAGCGCTTACGAATGGTTCAAGAACAAGGAATGGCAGAAAGAATTCCAGAACATGAAAGACAAGAACTACAAGCTGGAACTTGAAGCATTAAGCCGTAAAGGAATCAGGTTCATTACTGAAACATACGTTCCGGAAAAAATCAAGAACAAAGACTTTTTGCCTTGAAAAGCAGGTTTTTGCCCAAACAACTTTTATTCTATTCTTGAAACAAAAAATGTATGCTTGATGAAGACAACGTCCGGCGGAACATGAAACGAATTTCAAAATCCCTGAAAATCAAGGATTTTTCAGCAGTAAATTCTGAACTGTCAGCAAAACGCCTTGCCTGGCTTGAGCAAAACAAAGAATTGCTGGAAACCATTGAAGGAAGCAGCGTCAGAAAGGCCTTTGAAATCATACTCTTCAAATACATGAAGCTTGAGCCAAGCGACATTCAAGTGGTTTTTGAAAATGACAGGAAAATAGTTTGGAACGCGTTTAACGAATGCCCTGTGCTGGAGGCCTGCAAGCGCCTGAATGCAGACACTAGAATTGCGTGCAAGGAAGGCTGGGAAAAACCAGTGCAGGAAATGGCTTCATTCATCAACCCAAAACTCAAGTTTTCCCGGAATTATGAAACACTCAGGCCTTTTGGGAAATGCTGCAATGAAACAATAGAACTTGCAAAAAGTTGAGTCAAAAAAAAGTTTTGAAGAAGATTTCACTCTTCTTCAGCGAACTGTTTTATTGCATCAAAGTTTTCAACAATCAGCTTGGCTTTTGTCTTGCCAAAAGTGAAAGGATAGCGGTCGTTCTCGTCCTTTCGAATTGTCATTACCTTGTTTCCTTTAAATTCCCCGAATTCAATAGCCATTTTTTAAACACCTTGAATCAAAATTGCGTGAAAAAAATTAAAAACCAGTCAGTCAATAAAAACGCAAGGCTTTCCGAAACACAAGCTTTGAATCCTGAAAATCAATCATTCTCAGGAATTTTTCCTTCGAAACCCAGCGAAAGCTAGAGTGCTCTGCATCAGGGTTTTTTGAAAGCAGGATTTTTGCTTTCGGCGAAAGCTCTGCGACAAAAGCGCGGTTTTTGTGATGCCGCAGCCTGACAAAATCCTCGAATTCCTGAAAGAAAGCAAGCTTCTTGAACTTTAGCAATTGCTTTTTTGAAACTCCAAGCTCTTCTTTAAGCTCCCTGAAAAACGCCTGCTCGCAAGTTTCGTTTTCCTTGCGGCCGCCTTTGGGAAACTCCCAGCCTTTCCAGTGCAAAACGCGGTGCAAGAGCAAAAACTCTGTTTTTTTCCCTCGCTTCCTGAAAACAACAGCGCAAATTCCCTTCCTGGCTTTCAATTTAACCACAACGCTCAACGCAATTTATTTATTCATTGAAGGTTAATAATATTGAGTGGTAAAATGAGAAGAACGCAGGCAAGAGTCAGGCTTTTCAAGCGAGAGGCAAAAAAAAGCATTATTAAGATTGGGCGAAAGGCAATTCCAATGGCCATGGGCTTGACAATGCTTGCAAACACTGCCGGCGCGCCAAACGTCGTTAGAAATCCGGCAATGCCTAAAAGGCTCATTCAGGCTGCAATGCCTAAAGCAGTGGAAAGCTTGAAACAGCAAGTTGGAAGAAGGCTTGTTGGAAAAGACTGGAAAGAACTGGCGAGAAAGGCTTTGGAGAAAAAGCAGCGGCTTAAAATGAAAACAGCCCCAAAGAACTGGAAAATAAAGTTCGCAACCCCAATAGAAAATGACGTCATGAAAATGCTTGAAAGACTGAACTCCAATGAAAGAATTCATTCTCAAATAGTCAAGAATTGCGAGCAATTCAAGATGGACTCGACTTTCATGAAGTCTGTCTTTTTGAAGGAAAGCAGCGGAAATCCTGAAGACAGTTCGCGCAGCGGTTCTGGGCTTGGCGGTTTGACAAACGCTTCAGTCCAAGAATTAAAAAAAAGATTCCACATAACTATTACAGACCGCTTGGATGAAGGGCAAAACATCATGGGAGTGACTCGCATGAACGCATATTATTCGGGCATTGTGAAAGACAGTTTCTTTTACCACGGTGGAAAGCTAAAGCCATTCAGGGAATTGCCAAAAGACACTCAAGTAACCTTGCAGTATGCGGCTTGGCGGCAGGGAATAAACAAGGTAGTTAGAACAAGAAAAATATTCAACAAAGACTATCAGGCAGTTGTGGAAATGCAAGTTGGAGATGTTAAGCGAATAATCAGGCAAAAATCTCCTGAAACAAGGTTTCTTGCAATTTACAAGCAAGTTGACGAATTAGAGAAAGCAAGGGAAGCGCGAATTGCAAAACCAATTGAAAGAAAAGGTTTAAATCAACCAAAGCGTGTTTCTTTACGATACCAATGATTGAAATGCGCATTCATGGAAGGGGCGGGCAAGGCGTGCAGAAAAGCGCGCAAATCTTAAGCCGCGCGGCATTCTTGAAAGGATTCGAAACCCAAGACTTCAGCATTTACGGGGCAGAAAGGCAAGGCGCTCCATTGACCAGTTTTGTAAGGCTTGAAAGGCTTTGCGTGCCAACCCGCGGGTATGTTTTCGAGCCTGACGTCATTGTAATACTTGACGATTCAATACCCAGGGAAAAAACCCTTGCGGGAAAGAAAGAAAGCACCAAAGTTTTCATCAACACCCAGGACAAAGTTTCAGGAAAAGAATTTTATGCCTTGGACGCGACTGGAATTGCCTTAAACGAGACTGGAAAGGCAATTGCAAACACCGCGCTTCTTGGAGCATTGGCAAAAAAACTTCCGGAATTCATCACTTGGGAAAACTTGGAAAAAGCAATCAAGATAGAACTGGCAAAATACGCTCCGGAAGTCATTGAAAAGAACGTGAACGCTGCAAAAAAATGCTTTGAGATGGTTTAATGAACAAAAAACTAATAATGCAAGAAAAATTGAAAAGCAAGGGCGTTGAAGGAATTCCCGCAAGCATTCAAGGAAAGGGAAAAACCCCGGACACTGGAAGCTGGAAGACATTCAGGCCAGTAATTGATTATTCAAGATGCATTAAATGCCACTTGTGCTGGATTCACTGCCCGGACACTGCAATTAAAATCCGTTCAGACAGCTATCCATTTTCATTCTATATTGAATGCAAGGGCTGCGGGGCATGCGCTGAAGTCTGCCCTGTAAAATGCATTGAAATGCAAAGAAACCGCAATGACAAAATTGAAAGAAGCGATTTATTGCAGTTCAAGAAGGAAGTTTGAGTTGAGATAATGAAAAAGCAAAACAAAAAGCCGGCAAAAAAGTTCAAGCTTTCAAAAAAGCGCGAGCTTGAATTGAAAAGCCGCGAATTGATTGACGGAAACTCTGCCTGCGCTTTTGCAGTAAAACTCTGCCATGTTGAAAGCATTCCAGCATTCCCAATAACGCCGCAAACAGAGCTGATGGAAAAGCTTGCTTTATGGATTTCCACTGGAGAATTGGATTCTTACTTGAACGTGATGGAAAGCGAGCATTCTGTCCTGTCAGCGGCAGTCGGAAGCGAAATGACAGGAGTCAGGACTTTTGTAAGCTCTGGAAGCCAGGGATTAATGCTGATGCACGAGATTTTGCCAATTGCTTCAGGAACCAGAATGCCAATCGTGATGATTTGCGGCTCGCGCGCTTTGTCCGCGCCAATCGCGTTATGGCCGGACCATAATGACTTTTTGAGCTGCAGGGATTTTGGATGGCTGATGATGGCTGCTGAAATAAACCAGGAGCTTTTGGATTTCATTTGCATTGCATACAGGGTTGCAGAAAGCAAGAACGTGCTATTGCCCGCCTTGATTGAAATGGACGGCTTTATTCTTTCAGAAACGCGAGAGCCAGTGGAAATTCCAAGGCAGGAAATCGTTGACAGGTTTTTGCCAGAATTAAAGCTTGAAACAATGCTTGATGTTGAAAAGCCAATGACTTTGGGAACTCCAGTACTGGAAGACTACCAGAATTTCAAGGAGCAAATGCAGGCAGCGCAAAACAATGCATTAAAGGAATTTGAGAAAGCATTCAAGGAATGGAAAATCCTTACTGGAAGAAAGTATGATTTTGTGGAAAAAGTCTGGATGGAAAATGCGGAAATTGCCATTGTAATGATGGGCGCCAATGCTACAATCGCAAAGGCGGCAGTGCGAAAAATGCGCAGTGAAGGAAAAAAAGTCGGGCTAGTAAAATTGAGGATTTTAAGGCCATGGCCTGAAAAAAGCATTATGCAAGCCTTGAAGAAATGCAAAAAAATTGCTGTTGTTGACCAAAACATCAGCTTGGGAAAGAACGGAATAATATACAATGAAATTTGCGAAACATTGAAGGACGAGGGAAAAATCCTGAGCAATTACATTGCGGGCCTTGGCGGAAAGCACTTGAGCATTCAAGACTTCGAGCAAATTTTAGCTGATTTGGAAAAGTCAAAGAAGAGTGAAAAAAAATGGTTGAGCTAGAGCAAGAGTCAAGGCAGAAGATTTCCGGAAGCCTGGGGCAAAAGCCGGTCCAGACAATAAAAGACATTGACACTGAAGACTACATCAAGGCGGGGACTTTCGCGTGCTCTGGTTGTCAGCCGGTCTTGGGAATAAAGCTCGCGCTAAAGGCGCTTGGGAAAAACACTATAATGGTGAACAGTTCAGGCTGCATGACATTGACTGCAACTTATCCTTTCACGCCTTACAAAATCCCTTGGGTGCATAATGCAATAGAAAACGCTGACTCAACAGCTTCAGGAATTTTCATGGGCCTAAAGCGCAAAGGATTGGAAAAAAAAGTCAACATCCTGGTTTATGCGGGGGACGGGGCAACTTACGACATTGGATTCCAGGCGCTTTCAGGAATGTTCGACAGGTTTGAGAACGTAATTCACGTTTGCTACAATAACGAGATTTTTGCAAACACTGGCTATCAAAGGTCTGCCGCAACCCCGCTTTTCGCGCGCACTACAACAACGCCGATTGAGAAAAAATCCCGCGGAAACTTGATTCCAAGAAAGCACATGGCAAAAATAATGATGGCGCACGACTCGCCTTACGTTGCGACTGCCTGCACGTCATACCCTTTGGATTTCATGAAAAAAGTGCAAAAGGCCTCCACAATTTACGGCCCCAAATACATTGAGCTTTTGGCGCCTTGCATTCCGGGCTGGATTTTAAGCACAGAGCAGGGAAGAAAGTCAGGCGAGCTTTCAGTCCAAAGCGGCCTTTGGCCATTGTATGAACTAGAGAATGGAAAGTTTTCTGTCTCAATGCAGCCAAAAATGATTCCAGTGAAAGAAGCCCTGAAAATGCAGGGGAGATACGCGCACTTGAATGATGAGGAAATTGACGAAATCCAGGAAATGGTAAACAAGGAATGGGAATCCTACAACAAAGGAGAATTCTGGACAGTCCACGAGTATTAATTTTTTGAGAGGAAGTGGGAAAAAATAGTAACTGTAATATTAGGCTATGATTTGCTGTTCTGGGCAGCTGTTGCCTTAACCATTGCATTCTTTGTGGACTTGATGACCTGCTGGTGGTATAACAGCCTTAATTGGGGCCCGTTAAAAAAGTTCAGGACTAGCCTGGTTAAGTACCACAAATACACGAGAAAAATTTTGATATTTCTTGTAATTGTCCACATTGTTTTGCACGTTTTATTCCAAGTTTATGGAATTGCGGTTTGAGCAGGCAAGAATGCACAGTCACTGGATTTTGCAAAACTCTGGGAGAAAATCAAAGAAATAACTAATTTTAAGGCATTTTGCAAGGTATTTTTCGGCAAATTATATAAACTCAAAGTGCATAATTATGACAAGAAAAAACACTTATTAGACAATCAACGAATTTAAGATTGTTGATTGGCTAATGCGGTTTTTGAAAATTAGGAAGCAAAAATGGCTCAAAAAATCCACACTCTAGAACCTTTCTTTTCGCCAAAAAGCATTGCAATAATTGGAGCCTCTGCAAAAGAAGGCAAAATAGGCAATGTAATTTTTTCAAACTTCGTGCGCTCTTTCAGGGGAAAAATATATCCAATAAACCAGCATGAAGAGCAAATTTTTGGAGTCAAATGCTTCAAAAGCATTAAGGAAATAAAGGAAGAAATTGACGCGGCAGTAATCGCAATTCCCGCCTTGGCAGTCCCGAAAGCGCTTGCAGAATGCGGGCAAAAAAAAGTCAAGGCAGTGACAATAATTTCCGCGGGCTTTAAAGAAATCGGGAACGAAAAGCTTGAAGCAGAGCTTGAAAAAGTCATGAAGCAATACACGCAAACAAAAGTCATCGGGCCAAACTGCCTTGGAGTTTTTGACTCAAAATCAGGAGTGGACATGCTCTTCCTGCCAAATGAAAGGCTTGGAAGGCCAAAGCAGGGAACAACAAGCTTTATCTCACAGTCCGGCGCCTTGGGCTCAGCAATCCTTGACTGGGACGCAATGAAAGGCTATGGCATTAACAAATTCATAAGCTATGGAAACGCCGCAGAAATCAGCGAAACAGAATTGCTTGATTATTTAGGGCAGGACGAAAGCACTAAAGTAATAGTCGCTTATTTTGAAGGCATTCATAACGGAAAAAAATTCTTTGAAACACTAAAGCGCATTTGCGAAACAAAGCCAGTCATTGTATTAAAGGGCGGAATTAGCGAAAAAGGCGCTCTCGCGGTAAAATCGCACACTGCCTCAATGGCAGGCAATCATGAAGTGTTTTTGGCAGCACTAAAGCAATGCAATGCAATAATCGCGGAAAGCATGGAAGAAGTGTTTGACTTTGCGCGCGTCCTAACCACAGAGCCGGCCCCAAAAGGCAAAAGAGTGCAGATAATAACTGACGGCGGCGGCTATGGAGTGCTTGCAACAGACGCGCTTTCAAAAGAAGGAATGGAATTTGCTGAAATGAGCGAGGCGCGCAAGGAAACAATCCGAAAAGCATGCCCGAATTATGCGGTAGTGAAAAACCCAATAGACCTGACTGGAGACGCCAATAACGAAAGATACAAGATTGCGGTAGAACAGGCAATGCAGGACGAAAATGTAGACGCAATACTCACAATTTTATTATTCCAGCTTCCAAGCCTGGATGAGAAAATAGTTGAAGATATGCAAAAAATTTCCGCCACTAAAACAAAGCCAATGCTTTTCATTTCAGCAGGCGGAATCTTTTCAGAAAAGCAAAGGCAAAGAATGGAAGCTGGCGGAGACAGCACTTTCCAAAGCCCTTTTGACGCGGCAAAAGCACTCAAGACGCTAGTGCAGTACTACTCAATCAAAGAAGCAAGGAAAAAAGCAGTTGAAAAGCCGGCCACGCAAAAAAACCCTGAAAAAGCAAAGCCAGAAAAGCCCGCAAAAGCGCACACTGCAAAAAAGCCAAAAGCAAAGCCTGCAAAAAAATCAAAGAAGAAATAAAACATGAAGAAGAGAATTTCCCCCACAACAGCAATTCTAATCTCAATCATTCTTCTTATTGCAATAATCGGGTTTTCAATTTTTTTGTATAATATCCTTGGCAAAATAGTATACTTTTTCGCAATGCTAATAATAACCCTAATTCTCTCAATAGCAACAATTAGCAAATTCGAAAATAAAGCCACA
>JAUSFL010000025.1 GCA_030649735.1 Candidatus Iainarchaeum sp.
ATTTGGACAACTGATGTTTTTGGAGTTCCAAAGCTTGACTTTAATGCTTTAGAGCCAGTTTACATTAGGGGCTCTGGATTTTTGCCTTCAACTGATGTTGCGCTTTCAATTACAACTCCAGATGATGATTTTTTCAATGGAAGCGCAATTTCAAGCCAGAATGGCGGTTTATTCTTTGAGTATTTGCAGCAAAAGCTTGGCGGCTCTTACTTTACCACTGCTTTTGATGGAGTTAATTCTGCATCGGCTGTTTTCACTGACTGCTGTCCAGGCGCTGCCTGGACTACAAGGAGCGATTGCGGTTCTGAAATACAGAATGAAAACTTTTACGGTAATGGGGAAAAAGTCTTCATTAACGGCTCTGGATTTAGTGCAGGCCATTATTCTTGGAAAATCAAGGGAAAGCCCGGAAGCGCTTCCTGCGATCCAAATCAAATAGTTGCTTCCGGAAGCTTTGATGTTAATTCTGCGGGAAAATTCTGTTTTTCAGCATACACTGTTGCAAACAATGATTGCGGCGAATACTCTTTCACTGCAGGCTGCAAGAATGACAATTACAATGTTGAATGCGTTGACAGGGACAATGACACTTATAAAATGTACAATTTTGCCTCTTGCCCTTCAGGAAATGACTGCAATGACTCTAATTCCAGCATTCATCCGACTGCTGTGGAAGTATGCAATAACAAGGTTGATGATGATTGTGATGGAAAAGCAGATTGCGCTGATTCAAAATGCGCAAGCAGCCAGTATTGCGCCTTGGATTGCGTTCAGGCAAAAACCCTTGGCTTGTTGACTGGCAGTTTCAACAATGGAGTTGCAACAATTGTCAATACTTCAAACTTTGATTTTAATGTTGGATTGGCTGTTTATGAAAAGTTTGACGAAAACATTGACAATCAACTGATTTTTGACTATAATACTGGAGTTTCAAATGCTAATGCGACTAAAAAATTGACTGTTGACCTTCCGTCCTGCAAGTACCAGATTGACTTGTTTTGCGGGGCTGTTTTGCAGTCATTGAATGGCCAAAGGTATGGCTCAAGGCTTATTGCCGGAAGCCATTTGGGCGGTCCTGATTATTGCAGTAAGTGCGGCAATGGAGTTCTAAATTCTGGCGAAGAATGCGACGATGGCGGCAATGTTTCTGGAGACGGGTGTTCTACAATTTGTAAAATAGAGCCTTTGAAAATAATTGCGAACAAGATTGTGTGCAATTTGGAAAAAGACCTGCCTAATTGGGGAAAAGGCGGCTCTGACATTACTTCAACAACCGCGATTAATTTTGTGAATTCTCATCCTGGCTGTTATTTTGACCAGAATTGGAAATTCCAGTGGGCTTATTATTCAGTTCCAAACCCTGGAGACCACGTTGGGGAAGTTTCTTCTGCTTTGGGCTGGCATTCTTTTGGCCCGACTGACATTAATGGAAAAGCTTCAGCTTTGGTTTTTGACTTGAATGGTCAAAGCAGGCTGTGGGTCAGGGAAGTTTTCAAGACTGATTTCATTCATTTTTCTTACAATGAGCACGGCCAAAAAAACGACTACAATTACAGCGCTGAATTGTACTGCCATAATGATGTGTTGAATTATGACAATTATGACTGGATTGGAACTACAGCAAAGCTTGGAAAAACTTACTATTGCATTGCATTCAATTCTCCAAAAGGAGAATGCGTTTCAGATGCAGACTGTCCGTCTTTAGGAAAGCCTTGCTCTGAAAACAAGTGCGTTGACAGAAAGTGCGTTGAAACCCCAAAAACTGCGGGCACTTCCTGCACTGACGGCCTGTACTGCAATGGAAATGAAGTCTGCAATGGAAGCGGGGCTTGCGTTGCAGGAACTCCAATAAGTTGCTTTTCTTTTGACTTGAATTCAATAGGCACTTGCCTTAACTCGCCTGACAGCAATCCTTTCACTTGGGACTTTTTTGCCGGATTTGCTTCTGTTTGCAATGAAAGCAGTGATTCTTGCACTACTGGAATTGTTGACTTGACTCATGATTGCAGCATTGAGGCTTGCAATGCAAAATGCGAAGGCAATGCAGACTGTGGCAAGACAGACTGTGACTCTTTGGACAAGTGCATTGGAAAAGACTATTATGATTTTGACGATGTCGCCAATAATTGCGTTGGATGCGGTTGTGAAGAAAACCAGTGCGGTCCTGCCGCAAGAATCAGCCATAATGACGCGCGCTGCACTGAATGCCAAGTTGATTCTGACTGCAGCGGCTTGAGCAAAGATTACTGCGACGGCTCTACAGTGAAGCAGGATGTGGGAAAGTGTGTTGATTTTGTTTGCACTGCAGACACTTCGACAGTGAGGGAATGCAATGATGGCTTGTTTTGCAATGGTTCTGAAACTTGCAGTAATGCCTTGTGTGTTGTCAATTCTGCAATAGACTGCAATCCATTCAACTTGCCTTCGATTGGAGAGTGTGCGTATTCTCCGGACAATAATCCGTTCACTTGGGACTTTTTTGCCGGGTTTGCTTCTGTTTGCAATGAAAGCAGTGATTCTTGCACTACTGGAATTGTTGACTTGACTCATGATTGCAGCATTGAGGCTTGCAATGCAGAATGCGAAGGCAATGCAGACTGCCCTGCCACTGAATGCGGTGTTGACACTTGCATTGGAAATGACTATTATGATTACAGCAATGCAGGCAATTCTTGCACTGGGTGTGAATGCTCTGAAAACCAGTGCCCTTTGCCAGTAATTTCTCAGAATGACAAGAGATGTGTTGAATGCTTGATTGATTCTGATTGTGACAAGCTTGACAATGATTACTGTGATGGCTCTACAGTGAAGCAGGATGTGGGAAAGTGCGTTGATTTTGTTTGCACTGCAGACACTTCGACAGTGAGGGAATGCAATGATGGCTTGTTTTGCAATGGTTCTGAAACTTGCAGTAATGCCTTGTGTGTTGTCAGTTCTGCAATAGACTGCAATCCATTTGACTTGCCGTCAGTCGGAGAATGCAATTATTTCATTGACGGCTTTCCAAAAACTTGGGATTTCTTTTCAGGCTTTGAAAGCGCCTGCAATGAGCAAACAGACTCTTGCACTCAAGGAACTGAAGAAATAACTTCAAACTGCAGCATTGCAAACTGCTCTGCAGAATGTGAAAGCAATTCAGACTGCACGCCTCACTTGCTGGATAATTATTGCTATTTTGATGGAAGCTGCTCTTCAAATCCCTCTTGCGAATGCAATTATGACAATGAATTCTGCCCAGTGGCCGGAACTGTGGTTGACGGGTTTTGCTATTGGGGAGAAAGGGAATGCTCTGCTGAAGGCTGCGGCTTGAACAAGACGCCAATGAACTGTTATACAATTTGCGATCCTGAAAGCGGGCCTGTTGAATTGCCCGGTTTGAAGACTGTGAAAACAGTCACTGGCCCAAAGCTTGAATGCAATTATTTTGGAGACTTGAATGAGGCTTTCGAATGCCTGTTTGCCGCCAGCGGAACCACGCAGTATTCTTTGACTGCGGATTATAATGGCCCGAATACTGCAAAAACATATTACAGGCAAAGATGGAAGTTTGACGTCAATTCGGCGTGGGATTCTTGGGGCTCTTGGACCTTGTATTCTGGGGCTTTTTTCTTTGCCGAATCTTCAATTCATGAATTGGAGTATTATTCTGAAGACCCAGAATGCAATATTATAGAAAAGCACAATTTTGAAATTGACATTGTTGACAATTCCTCGCCAACGCCAGTGAAGATTGTCGGGGATCCTAAAGTTCCTTGGAATGGCCTTGACTCAATATTTTACCCAAACAACAATTGCTTTACTGGAGACATGAATTGCTGGAAAGTCTCGACTTTGACTCCAATTCATTTGGGCTGCATTGACGCCTTGCCTCATCCAGTCGGCAATGAAGGAGTTTGCTTTAACGTGGGCCTTGACGGCGACTATTACACTAAAGAGTACTGTCCAGAAAACGCGGACTTTAACAAGAATTCTGACGGCTACTGCTGTTTGAAAAACTCCATTGATTTCTTATTTGTGGAAGAGTCAGAGCATAATCTCGCGTATTATTGCGAGGATGCATTAGGCAATAAAGGCCCAGTGGATGACGAAAAATTCAAGGTCAATGGCAGTTCTTTCAGAATAAAGCTTAACAAGAAGTGGAATTTGATCTCTGTTCCTTTCAAGCTTTTGGACAGCGATGTTTCGGCAGTGTTCAAGGACATTATTGGCAAAATAAATTCAGTATGGACTTTTGACGCTTTGAGTGGCCAATGGCTTGTTTTCGACCCGAAGAACATTCCAGCAAGCAATCTTTACTCAATAGAGCCTGGAACTGGCTACTGGGTTGCTGCATTGGACAATACAGAGCTTGTTTTGGGAGGAAATATGTTCAATCCAATAACAACTCCGCCAAGCAAGCCAATAAAGCAAGGCTGGAACTTGATTGGCTATTATGGCACTGAAGGAATTCCAGAATTTAACGGCCTTAATGGCAATGGAAAGCTTGCAAGCTGTGAATTGTATTCTTTAGGAGAGTCTTTAACAGACAAGGGGTGGAATTCTCTATTGAGTTATTGGGAGCCAAGCAATCCAAACCAGTGGAAGCAATTCTATTCCAACAGCCGCCTTGATCCAGGGGCTGGCTATTGGCTTTCAGCAACTGAAGACGGAGTTTTCACTTATCCAACGACTTGCGGAGCCAGTGGTTGAATTTAAGCAAATGACAAGCTTTTTATAAGCTTTCATTTATTAACTATAGAAAGTGGGGAGTGGTTTTTAATGGGGTTTGGGAAGTATTTTTCAATAATTCTTTTTGCTTTAATGATTGCTGGAATTGCATTTGCGGTTCCTGCAATACCTCACCAGTTTTACGGGACCGTGACTGTTAATGGAAACCCGGCGCATGGGGCCGGAATCATTGCAAAAATCAATGGAGTCCAAGTCGCAAGCACTGCTTCAAGCAATGGAAATTACGGCTATTATCCCGATGTATTTTTTGTGACAGACCCCAACAGCACTAATGCAGGAAAAAAAATTCAATTCTTCCTGAACGGAACCAATGTTGCAGAATTCACTTTCAAGAATGGCGAAAGCACACAGCTTAATCTTTCAGTCGGAACAAGCAGTGGAGTTTGCGGCGATGGAACTTGCAACGCTAGCGAAAACTGCGGCTCTTGCGCTGCAGACTGTGGAACTTGCACTGTGCCTCCAGTTGGCCCTCCAGCAGGCGGCGGTGGCGGCGGTGGAGGCGGCGGTGGAGGCGGCGGCGGAAGCGGCTTGCTTTTGAGCTTTGATGGAAACTGCATTGGAAAAACACTTATTGTGAAAGCCACTTTGGGGACAAATTCTCCGGCAGACAATGCGACAGTCAATGTAATGCACAATCAAAAAAATGCTGGCAGTTCAACGACTGACGCGCAAGGAAAAGCAACATTCACTTTTGCCGAAATTGGAAAATACACTTTTACAGCAAACAAAGGCTACACTACAAGCATTCCCACAACAACAGAGCTTTTTGACTGCAGCAGCGGCGCGGTAAAATCAAACAATACTGGCGACAGCAACAACTCAAGCAATAACACACAGTCGCAGCCAGCCCCAACATTAGACGCTGGAAAGCTTTGCTCTGAAATAAACTGCAATGACTCAAACCCTTGCACTATTGACTCTTGCACTACCGGAGTCTGCGTTTACAATAACGCGCCTGACGGGACAAAATGCCCAACTGGAACTTGCCAAACCGGAATTTGCACTGCTCCAACACCACAGCAAAATTCTGCAACTGGCTTTGTTAGCCTGCCTGTTTTAGGCAATGTTTCAGGAATTGCAGTCGGCTTGGGATTGGTAGTTATTGTAGTTTTGGGAATTGGATTGTTTTTCATTACGAGAAAAAAGTAATTCTTTTTTCTCCCTTTTTCATTTTTTTCCCTAAATTATTGCGTTAAAACTCTTTCTTTAAAACTTTTCCCGCATTAAATTAATTAGAAATGGGGCTGTAGTCTAGCCTGGTTAGGACCCTAGCTTCGGGAGTTAGAAACCACGGTTCAAATCCGTGCAGCCCCAAAACCCCTCGCTGAGTTTGCGGGCGGGAACGTCGCAGCATCTGAAGATGCTGCATAAATTCTTGGGCGGCGCCGGAGCGTGTTCGCGACGTGTGCAATCCCGCGGTTATTTTCCGATGCTTTTAAACCCGAAACTTTTTATAAATTGTTTTAACGCAAGTGTTTGTAATTGAGGGAGTTTTGGGGATGGGGGTTCTTGGATAGTGCTGTTTCTAAATTATTGATTGCTTCATTCTTGGTTATTGCAAGCATTGCTGTCTTATTGTTTTTTGTCCAGCCGCAACCGACTGCTTTAGTCACTGCTGTTTCCCAGCAAATCCCTGAAACTGTTTTTAATGAAAGCAAGGCTGTTCCTAATGGTTCTTTGCAAACCGAAAATTCAGATTCTGATTCTTCACAATTGGCTTCAACTGGATTGTCTGAAGCAGGCCAGGATTCAGGTTCAAAAGGCCAAAAAAATCCCGGAATTCCAGGCAGTGGCGCTGGCGCAGGCCTTGGCGGCGGAGCTGGCAGCAGCAGTTCTTCAACTGGCTTGCAGCCAAATTCAATTCCTCCAGTAATCAATCCTCCAGCAAGCGCAAGTTCTTTAAGCAGTGAATTTGCTGCGGTTTTTTCCCCAAGCATTGAAGAAGTTTCCTTGGCTGAAGGGGAAACAGCAAGTTTTTCAGCAAGCCCAAATAAGGATGCCAATTTTGAATGGCAGCTTGATGGAATGCAGATTTCAAGCGAAAAGAATTTTGCATTCAAGACAATGCAGGGCTTTGAAGGCTCTTATTTTTTGCAGGCTTTTGCAAGGAATGGAAATGAAATGAAATTCAAGTCCTGGAATATTACTGTGAAAAAGCCTTCAGGCGGCTACACTGTTGCTTCTCAGGCTTCTACTGAAGACTTGAATGCTTTGAAGAAACTGCATTCTTCATTAAAGCAATTTTTGCTTTCTGCACCTTCAATTCCGCAGACTGTAATTTTGACTGTCAGGAAAGGAAGCGCTGAAAGCATTGTTAATCAATTGAAAAACATTGGAATCAATGACGCGAACATCATTCCGCCAGGAGTCTTGATTGCCGTAAGGCTTTCTCCAAGCAGGTTCTTGCAGCTTGCAAAAATTAGCGGCTTGGATTTCTTGAACCCGAACTTCAAGTATTCGGCAATGGAAACAGTCAACCCGAACATTTCGCAAGTTGGTGCTCCATTGGTTTGGGCAAAAGTCTTGAATGACAAGAACATTACTGGAAAAGGTGTGAAAGTTGGGGTATTGGACACTGGAATTAACTCCAGGAATGCTTACCTTGGCTATCGTGTTGGGTTAAAGATTGTTTTTTATGACCCTTGGGGTTATGGGCCGCTGCGTCCTGAAGATGCGCTAGGCACTGGGCATGGAAGTCATGTTGCAGGAATTGTTGCCGGCGGAAAGCAGGGAACAAGAGTTGATTATAACTGGAATTATTTTGTGGGGGATTATGGCCTTTTTGCGTTGATTAATTCTAAAATAATTCTTGTTGATTCTCTTGGTTTCACTTTTGACAGGAATTTTGAAAGCGGAAGCTGGGACGTAAATTATGACATTATAAAATCCACTGATTCTTTGCGTTGCACTTTGTCAAATCAGACAACATGCAGTGAAACATACCCTTATAACATTGGCACTGGAACTATTGCCGCAACCTTGCCTGCGGATGGAAACCTGAATTTGTGGGTTTATTTTTCCAATCCTGCAAGCCTTAAGGAGATTAATATTTACCTTGGGACAAACAGTTCCAATTATAGGTTGTTCAAGCAAGATTCCGGTCTTCCTGCAAGTCCCGGCTGGTTTAAGGCAAATTTCAACATAAATCAGCCATACTCTAGCATTGGCTCTTTAACTGCAGGAAATCCTTTAAACTATAGCAAAGCCCAGACTGTTTATTCTGTTCCAGTGAGCACTCAAGACTTTTTTGACTATTTAGTAATTCAGCCAGCATATTGCAGGCATAATGCAAGCACTGATTTGCTTGAATGCTCTCAAGTGCACGACATTAATTCAATTGGAATTGCTCCTGACGCAAACATTTGGAATATTACAGTGATGGATGAGCTTGGAAATGGGGATGTATCTGCGATTACTGGCGCAATGCTTTGGGCTGCGGATCAGGGAATCAAAGTACAAAACTTGAGCTTAGGCCGGGCGGCCAATGACCCTAATGACCCAATTGTTCTGCAAATGAAAGCATTGCATGATTTTAACTATGATGTTTCTTTTGTTGTTTCTGCAGGAAATTGCGGCAATGAAGGTCCGGATCCTAATTGCGGCAGTTATAGAGGCATTACAACTCCAGGCATAAGCCAAGACGCCATTACAGTTGCTGCTGTTGATTCAAGCAATCAAAAAGCGGGCTTTTCAAGCTCGGGAGAGGGTGTTCTTGGAAAGCCTGACTTGGCTGCGCCCGGCGTCAATATAAATTCTGGCTTTAGGATAAATCCTTATTATTATGCGTCTGACACAACTGCTGTTTTTTCAGGCACTTCAATGAGTGCTCCGCATGTTACTGGCGCTGTTGCCTTGATGCTTCAGGCAAAGCCTGACTTGAATTGGCAGGAAGTCAAGAACTTTCTTTCTTTAAGCGCAAAAGACTTGGGGCCTCAAGGCTTTGACGTGAATTATGGGTGGGGTTTGCTGGATTTGAACTCGCTTTGGAAGCCAAGGCCAGTGTTCAGCCAAAACCCGGCTTTTTGGAGCGCTGAAGTCGGAAGCTTTGCTGACTTTAATGTAAGCCTTGCAAATAATGGTTTTGGAGACTTGAATGTCACTGGAATAATTCCAAGCAGTCCCAGAATACAGGCATGGCTTGACTCAAACAATGTATCTGCTTTCAGCAGCACTTTGCTGAATGTTAAAGTTGATTCAAACAATGCTTGGGGCGGCTTTAATGGCATTGTGCATTTTGAAAACCTTGGCGGTTCGTTTGATTTAAACATTTACGGCTCTTTTTATGAGCTGAATCCTCCAGTTACAACTTCTGACATTAATGATGGGGTGTGGCGGGCTTTTGATGCAAATGTCCATTTGGCATGCAATGATGGCAATGCAAGCTCTGGCTGCGCTTGGACAAACTATCGGCTTGACTCTAATCCTTCAAGCGGCACTAGTTTTGGAGGCTGGCAGCCTTATTCTGGCCCTATTTTGTTTTCAACTGACGGCAATTTTGCATTGGAGTTTTACTCAGTGGACAATGCCTTCAATTTTGAATCTGCCAAAATAGCATTTGTTCTGATTGACAAGATTTCTCCCGCAACAATTTCCGATGCTAACAGTAATTGGCAGAATTTTGATGCTGGTGTTTCTTTAGCTTGCATTGATGATTGGTCAGGTTGTGCTTTGACTCAGTTCAGGGTTGATTCCGACGCTTCAAATAGTGCCAGCTTTGGAGCTTGGCAGGCTTATTCTAACCCAATATTGTTTTCTGCAGATGGTAATTTTGCTTTAGACTTTAATTCTATAGATAATGCCGGCAATGTTGAAGCTACTAAAAGAGTTTTTGTTTTAATTGACAAGACTGCTCCGTTAACGATTTCTGACATTAATTCAGCTTGGCAGAATTTTGATGCCAACGTGCACCTGACTTGCTTTGACGCTAATTCTGGCTGTGCTTTAACGCAATATCGTCTTGACATTGACTCGGGTTCGGTAATTAGTTTTGGGGCTTGGCAGAATTATTCTAGCCTGATTTTGATTTCTAGTGATGGAAACTTTGCTTTGGATTTCAATTCTACAGACAATGCAGGCAATGTTGAATTGACAAAGCATGCTTTTGTTTTGATTGACAAGAATGCTCCAAGCGTTTCAGCAGTTAGTCTTTCTGGAGCTCAAAGTTTTGCAAACTTCATTAATGGAAATTCTGTGAATTGGAGTGCGGCTGTTTCTGATGCGGCTTCTGGATTAAACCCCGCAACTTGTGAAACTTCAAGCACTGTTTCTTGGACTGCAGGAAATTACTCTGCAGGAAATTGCTTTACCTTAATTCCAATTTCAATAAATAATGGCACAAATTACCAGTTTGGCGTCAGAATTAGAGACAATGTTTCAAACCAAGGCCAGAGTTTGACAATGTCATACACTGGAGACACTGCTGCTCCAACAACAACTGCTTCTGGCTGTCCTTTAGGCTGGAATAATTCCAATCAAACAATTGCTTTAGCTTGTAGTGACAGTTCTGGCTCTGGCTGTTCCCTAACACGATACAGAATTGATGGCGGTGTTTGGCAGTCTGGAAATTCAATTTCTTTGACAACTGACGGAAACCACAAGGTTGACTTTAATTCTTCAGACAATTTGGGAAATTATGAAGTTCTAAAAACAATTTATTGTGCAGTTGACAAATTCCCGCCTTCGATTCCATCACTTAATGCTGGAGCAATAACAAATTCTTCAATTGAAGTTATTGCTTCAGGTTCGGTTGATTCTTTAAGCGGCTTGCATGCCTTGCCGTACTGGTTTGAAGAATATGTAACAAGCCCCAGCAATTCTGGTTGGCAAGCATCAAGCTGGATAAAGTCAAGCTTGAATCCAAACACGCAATATTTTTTCAATGTTAAAGCAAGAGATTCCGCAAATAACGAAGCCGGTTATGGTTGGCTTCAAAAATTTACCTTAGCAAACAACCCTAGAATTGTGTCAGTTTCCTGCAGCATTAGTTCTTGCAGTGTTTATTTTGACTCAAATGGCAACCCAGACACTGAATATTATATTGATGAGAATTCTGGAAATCCAGGCGGCAGTGATTTGCAATGGAATGTTATTGTTTCGCCCTATGGTGATTCAGGCCTTAGTGCTGGAACACAATACTGTTATCAAATCAAAGCAAGAAATGGCAACCAGGCTGAAACTGTTTTTTCAACCCTGGTTTGTGCTACTACTGTAATTACAGCTCCAGTTCTTTCAGCAACTGCTCAAACAACCAAACCAATTAATAGTTCTCAAGGAGCGGTGAGTTTAAGCTGGAGCGATATTACTGGAGAAACTTCATACACTGCTTACAGAAGCGTTAATGGGGTAAATTATGCAAGAATTCTTTCAGGAGATTGTGCAAGCACTCCAGCAAATGACATTGCTTGCTTGGATGATATTTTAAGTGATAACAATTTATACTATTACAAAATTCAAGCCAATTCTGCAGGAGGAGACATTAACAGCAATGTTGCAGCAGCTTTCACTCCGGACAGGACGCAGCCAGAAAATTTTACTTTAAGCGTTGCAGCAAATAATTCATTGAACAGGGAAGAGCTTTCTTGGACTCAAGCCACAGACAACAACACTCCGCAAGCAAGCATTGACTATAACATTTTCAAAAGCCTTGACGGAGTTTCTTTCAATTACTTAAACCACCTTGTTGGCTCTGCAGCCTTTAATGATGCTTCAGCGAAAGATTTTAACGCGCCTAACTCAACAAGCATTTCCGCAATTAATTCAAATTCTCCAGCAAGTATCAGCCTTAATTGGAACGCTTCCGCAGATAATGGAAGCAATTACTATTATTACCTGTCGGCAATTGACTGGCAGAAGAACTGGCGCAGCAGTAATTCAGGCAATGCAATTGTGGCAACTGGATTGAAAGGCTATTATGCAAGAAACACTACTTCAAGCACTGAAGCATTCACTTCTTTGACTAATTCCTCATTTTCTGGCCTAACTGCAAATTCGCAGTACTGCTTTACAGTAAAAGCACAGGATAATGCAGACAACAATTCCACAGCAAGCTCTCAATTATGCACTTTCACTCTTGCAAACAAGCCAAGAATTCTTTCAGTCTCTTGCGCTGTGAATGACTGCACTGTTTCAATAGACTTGAACAACAATCCTTTAGGGACTGACTTGAATGTTGGAATTGTGCAAGGAGCTGCGAACGGGGGAAGTGATTCTGGCTGGTTTGCTTCAAGCTCTAATCCAGAAACTTTCATTGATTCTGGCTTGCAGCCCGGAACTCAATACTGCTATGTAGTGAAAGCAAGGAATGGCAATTCAATTCTTACTGCAAGCTCTCAGCAAGCTTGCGGAACAACTGCTCTTTCAGGCAGCATTGTTTTAACAGCAACTGCTCAATCCAACAAGCCTAAGAATTCTTCTTTGGGAAGAATCACTTTAAGCTGGAATGACATTAGTGGAGAAATAGGTTATGATGTTTTCAGAAGCTTGAATGGAATTTCATTTTCCAAAATAGCCTCAAGCCTTCCCGCAAATTCAACAAGTTATGACAATGACAATTTGAACGATAATAATTCATACTATTATAAAGTGCAGGCTATTTCGAGCACTTCTCCAATTGGAGACATGAATTCTAACACCGCCAGCGCTGTAACTCTTGACAGGACATCACCAAGCGCAGTAAGCAATTTGGCGGCTTCTTACATTGTGAATCAATCCAATCTTTCATGGACTCAAGCAACTGATAATTCCACTCCTCAATCAAGCATTGACTATAATATTTTGCGTTCTTTGAGCGGAATTGTTTACAATAGAATTGGCGCAGTTAGAGGGCAAGGAAATTATTCTGACACTACTGCAAGAGACAATGCTGCTCCGCAAGCGCCAAGCTTGCCTTTAGTTAATGCAGATTCTAATGTCCAACTTACAGTTTCTTGGGCTTTGGTTGCGGACAATGGAAACAGTTATTACTTCAAGCTTAATGCTGTTGATGCACAGCAGAATGATTCAAATTCTAACACATCCTTGGTTAATGCTGTTTCTGGATTGAAAGATTATAATGTTTTAACTTCTGGCGGAGCTTCAAGAATAGACTCTAACAATATCCCGAATGGTTTAAGGCTTTCTGGCTTAAACCCTAACATTAATTACTGCTTCCAAATTGCTGCAAGAGACAATGCGTTAAATTTAAGCCCTTACTCTGCACAAGCCTGCAAGTTCACTCTAGCCAATATTCCAATCATTAACGGAGTTTCTTGCAATACTTCAAGCTGTAATGCAAGCTTTAACCTTGCTGGAAATCCTGCAGGCACTCAATACTTCATTGACGAAATCACTGGAAATTCTGGCGGAACAGATTTTGGCTGGAGTACAGCAGCTTCTCCTTATGTTGATTCTGGCTTGCTTGAGGCAACGCAGTATTGTTACAGGATTAAGGCAAGGAATTTAGAGAGTGTTGAAACAGCTTTCTCCCAGCAAGTTTGCTCTACTACAGGAAGCACTCCAATAGCTTGCAGCAATGATGTGCAATGCAGTGATAGCAATTCTTACACGCAAGACTCGTGCATTAATCCAGGAACTCCGCAGTCTTACTGCTCTTATCAGCCGATAGCTTGCATTTCAAGCACTGACTGCAATGATGCCAACGCGCATACTTTTGACTCGTGCATTAATCCAGGCACTATACAATCTTACTGTTCTTTTGAAAGCATTGCGTGCCTTACTGATTCAGAATGCGATGACAGCAATCCTTCAACAACAGACTCTTGCACTAATGCAGGCACTCCATCAGCTTACTGCACTAACAATCTAACGCAATACTGCGGCAATGGAGCAATTGATTCAGGCGAGCAATGTGATGGCGTGAACTTGAATTCTCAAACTTGCCAGTTTTTAGGCTTTAGCACTGGCAGTTTAGCTTGCAATGCAAACTGTACTTTCAATACTTCACAATGCATTACAGCCCCAGTGTTAAGATTGTTTTTGCCTTTAGAGCAGAATGCTCTTGACTCTTCAGCCTTTAACAATAACGGAACTTTGCTTGGAAACTCAAGAATTGCTGATGATGCAACTCGCGGAAAAGTGTTAAAGCTTGACGGAACAGCAAACTCTTATGTTAGAATTGCAGACAATGCAAGCTTGGATTTTGGAAACCAAAACTTTACAGTAATGGCCTGGGCGAAAACAAGCAACAAACTACAGCAGTTCTTGCTTGCAAAAACATACTTTGATGCTGCTCCAGGCTATGGGTTTTACAGGGAACAGGTTTACTTGAGCAATGGCCAATGGTGGAATCAAGGCGATGCTGACAGCAACAAGCCTCATTTTGCAGCTTCGGGCTCTCCTTTAGACTCTAACGACTGGCGTGATGGAAAATGGCATCACGTTGCTGCTGTTTTTAACAGAGAGCAGAAAAGAATTGACATTTTCATTGACTCGCAGTTAAAGACTTCCTGGCGTTACTGGAATCCAGCAAAAGAATCAAGCATTGACAATGACTTGGACTTGCTGATTGGAGCAGGCTATGCGCCTTACATTAGAGAGCCATCACAGCACGGCACTGTTTCAGGATTTTATTATGACGGTTCAGTAGACAATGTTAGAATTTACGACAAGACTTTAACGCAAGCTCAAATTCAAGAAGTTTATACTGCAGAATTTTTGCCTGAAGCCCCAGCATCTTGCGGCAATGGAATTGCTGACGCTAACGAGCAGTGCGATTTGCAAGATTTGGCTGGCAAATCATGCAATTCTTTGGGCTTTGATTTAGGCGGAAGCCTTTCATGCACTGCTTCCTGCAGGCTTAACACTTCACAATGCAGTGAATCACCTAACTTGATTTTGAACGGAAGCTTTGCAGACTGGAACAACAGCAAGCCCGACATTTGGTATTGGATATGGGCAGCAGGCAATGGGACCATTGAACAGTCAACAGACTCTTTTGACGCAAGCCCAGCATTCAAGCTGACTTCCAAGCAGACTTACATTGGCGTTACTTCAAACTTGATTGATGTCTTGCCTGGAGACAATGTTACTTTGATATTCAGCACTAAAGTTTTGACGCCCGGCCAGAATTACTGGGCAAAGATTTCAAGCACTGACTGGAACCAGCAGTGGTATTTGCAGGGCGGCTCTCCTGACTGGAGCGTGAAAACAATTACAGCAACTGTTCCGCAAAATCTTCGCAAGCTTGTAGTGCAGCTTGGAATAGGGCCAACAAATGACATTAACACTTCAGTATTGTTTGATGCAGTAAAATTCAGGATTAACAGGCCGCAGCCAGTTTGCGGCAATGGAGTCATTGAAGGAACTGAAAGATGCGATTCAGCAAACTTGAATAATAATTCTTGCAATTCTTTAGGGTTTGACTTGGGCGGAACATTAACGTGCTCTCCAGCATGCGATTTTGACACTGCATTATGCAATGCTTCGCAATCGCTGGTCTTGAACGGCGGCTTTGAGCAATGGCAGAACAGCCTGCCTTTGAATTGGGGCAAGGCATACTGTGTTTATGGCCCGCAAGATACTGTAGTGCAGCAATCAACTGATGCTTTTGAAGGAAGCCTTGCAGTGAAGGTTTCTTCGACTGCGCCTTATTGTGGAATTTACTCCCAGCAAATTGACGTGAATTCTGGGCAAACACTCACTTTGACTTTTAGAGCGCGTTCTGGAACTGTTGGAAACACTTACTGGGGCAGGATTGCAAGCTCTGATTACCAGCATCAGGCTTTTGTTGAGGACTGGGGGCATGAGTGGGAGTCAAACACAGTCAATTTTGTTGTCCCGCAAGGCGTGAGCAAGGTTTACATACAATTAGGCGCTGGCTATACTAATGGAATTCCAACAACAACCTTTTTTGATAACTTGCGCGTGAGAAAATCATAAAGCTTAAAGCAAATTCTCCAAATTTCCAAGATAGTAATTGCTTTATCAAAGCAATTAGGCCTTTTCGCTTGCTTTTTGCATTTCTTTCAAACACCCACTTCCAGCATTTTTTCCAACGCGTTCCTTGCTTGCTGGAATAATCTTTTTGGGATTTTTACCTCATTTTTTTCATGTTTTAACGCATCAAGCACTGACTGAAGTGTTGTTTTTTTCATCTGCCTGCACACGGCATTAATGCCGTAAAATCTTTTTTCCGGAACTTCCTTCATGAGCCTTGAAACCATGTTTTTTTCAGTCACTATGATGAATTCTTTCTCTTCAGATTCTTTTGCTTTAGAAATCATTTGGCTTGTAGAGCAAACAAAATCAGCAATTTCTTGTATTTCTTTCCTGCATTCCGGATGCGCTAAAACCACGGCGTTTTTTCTTTTGTTTTTAATCTCTTGGACTTGTTCCAAGCTGATGCGGTCGTGAACGCAGCAAAACCCAGGCCAGGCGATTATTTTCTTTTCAGTCTTGGGTTTTACAAAATCAGCCAAATTTTTGTCAGGAACAAAAATTATTTCCGCATTAGGCAAAGAATTGACTACTTTGGCGGCGTTTGCTGAAGTGCAGCAAGCGTCAGATTCTGCTTTTGTCTCGGCATTAGTGTTCACATAGCTTACAACAGCGGCTTTTGGGTGCTGTTTTCTCAATTCCTTGATTTCTTCACTGCAGATCATTTTAGCCATTGGACAGCTTGCTGAGCTTTCGGGAAGTAGGACTTTCTTTTCAGGATTGAGGAGTTTTGCTGTTTCAGCCATGAAGTCAACGCCGCAAAACACGATCATTTTAGAACTTGTTGCTGCCGCGGCTTTTGAAAGCTCAAAAGAGTCGCCAATAATGTCTGCAACTTTGTATATTTTCTTGTTCTGGTAGTTGTGCACTAGGATTATTGCATTTTTTTCTTTCTTCAATCTTTTAATCTCATTAATTATTTCTCCATCTTTCAAAAAAACCACCCCAGAATCATCATCCTTAATCAAACTAGTATACCGGCCTGTTCAATAAAGATTCTTCAATTTCCCGAAATAATAGCTTTTTCCTTTTTCCACAGCCCAGGCTTCAAAGTTTTCCAGATTAGTTTCCAAAAAAGGGCTTAATGGAATTTCATTAAGCACATCGCTTCCTTCACTGAAAGAATTAAAGCTAGGCAAAACAATCAATGCTTTCTTTCCGAACTTTCCTTTCAAAAAGCACTTGAATTTTTCAGCCTTTGCTCCCTCACGGATTGTAATTGCAGGATGCTCGTGGCCAATAATCACTATTTTTGCCTTTTTGAACTCCGCGTTTTCTTTTTTTGGAATTTTGTCCCCATGCAAGAACAGCATTCTTTCCCGCTTGATGAAAAAGCTTTCCTGCACTTCCAGGCTTTCCCAAAAAGCCAAAGGCCCCAAAACATTGTCATGGTTTCCTTTCAGCAACACAACGCGCTTGCAGTGCTTCTGGAGCAAGCGCAAGAACTCAAGCACTTCTTTCCATTCCTGCTCGTTGATTGTCCCGAACTCGTGCTTCAAGTCCCCGCAAATCACTATTGTTTCAAGCCTTTGCTTTCTTTTCCTTTCAATCTCCGCAAAAATAGCGTTTGTTCTTTCAATTGTTTCCTTAAAGTTGAAGTTTGGCAATAGAACGCCTTTCTTTTGGAACTCGAATTCCATTCCCAAATGCAAGTCTGCAATCGCCAAGAGCTTCAGCTTTGGAAGCCATAAAGCCAAGTCAAGAATTTCCGCGTTTGGAAGGATTTTTTTTGAATTCATGATATTAATAAATAATTGGAAATCAATAATTAATAATGCTTCCAAAAATCCAAAAAGCCAGGCGTGTTGCCTTAAGGGCAAAAAACAAGGCAATGCCTTTCCTAGACTTGCAGAATTCAAGGCAATTGAAAATTTCAGGCTTTGCGTGACTTTTCCAGAATCCATAAGGGTTAAATTCTTCCAAGGATTCATTTATTCAGTGTTTTGAATGGCTATTTTGAAACGTGCTGGAATTGCATTAAAGTGCGGAATGAAACGCGTTGTTAACAGGCAAAGGATTGGCCTGCGCAGAAGAAGCAATTCCATTAATTTGCCTTTTATTTTGCAGAATGCGGGCAGGGCGGCCGACATTGCAGAGGCGGACAGGAATCCAGTAAGCATTCTCAAGGCAATTAAAGAGTTGAAGGCAGCGAACAAGGCAGTTCTTGACTCCGCGGTTTTGGCAAAAAGAAAAGGACAGGCCGCAAGTTATGCCGACTTGCAGAAAACTTACAAGACTCACTTGAAGGCCATTGAATATTTTGAGAAACGATTCAAAATCAATGACAGGCGCGCAAAAGAATAGGCGTGACTTTTCCCTGCTTTCATTAAGCCTTTTGCCTTACTAAAAAACCAAGTATTTAAACATCAGGCTGCCTAATTGTTTCAAGATTTTGCTTTGGAGGAATTTGTCAATGGCTGCTAAAATTGCTGGAAAAGAAAAGAATGATTTTTTCAAGATTGGATTATTGCTTGTTGTTTTGATTTGCGCCTTGGCAGTGATTGGAGTCTTAATGGCCGCGTTACAACCCCCAAAGCCCCAAATTGAGTTCAAGCAAATGCCGCGCTTTGAAAATTACGACAAGCTCGCGGCTTATTTCAGCGAGTCAAGCCAAAGGAATTATGGCCTTGAAGACATGCTTGTAAGGACTGCAACCATGCCTTTGAGCGTGGCCAGTTCTGCAGGCAGCATGGTGAAGCAGTCTGCAGAAAGCGATTCGGGCTTTTCAAGAACCAACGTGCAGGTTGAAGGCGTTGACGAGGCAGACATTGTAAAGACTGACGGAAAGTTCATTTACAATTTTTCAAAAAACCGCTTGATAATCACTGACGCTTACCCGATTGAAGGAAGCGAAATTGTTTCAAAGACAGACTTGAGCGATCTTTCGCCTTTGGAAATGTTCATTGAAGGAAACCGGCTTTTGGTTTTCGCAAGCTCTAACAGCGGAAACTATTACGGCGAGAAAGTTTCAACATTAAACAAACGCTACTATTACGGCGGTTCTGGAAGCACAGTGGTAAGAATTTACAATATTGGAAACAAGGCAAGCCCGAGCTTGGAGAAAGAGTTTTCTTTTGAGGGAAGCTATTTGACTTCAAGGCTTATTGGAAAAAACGCCTACTTTGTAGTGAATGCTTATCCTCGCTATTACGGCAATGGAGACAAGAACGGAATAATTCCTTTAATGCAGGAAGACGGCGTTGAAAGGACAATTGCAGAGCCAGTGGACATTGGCTATTTGCCCCCAATGCCTGCTGAAAGCTTTGTGACTTTGGCTTCAATAAACTTGGACTCTAAAGAATTGCAGAAGGAAACAATTGCCGGAAGCGCCGAGAGCGTTTTTGCCTCAGAGCAAGGCATTTACATTTCAGGAACCGCGTGGCTTTCTTCAGAAACTCCAGTTGTCGGAGACATTGAAAGAGTGATTGTTGGGGATTCTGAAAAAACAATAATCAACAAGTTTGGATTGGATAATGGAACAATTGGGTTTTTGGGCCAAGGAAGCGTTCCAGGCCATGTATTGAACCAGTTTTCAATGGATGAGTTTGAAGGAAACTTTCGCATTGCAACAACTGCAGGGCAGGTTTCCCAAATGGTTTCCCAATCAACAAACAATCTTTACGTGCTTGATTCTGAAATGAACACTATCGGGAAATTGGAAGGCCTTGCGCCCGGAGAAAAAATTTACTCCGCGCGCTTCATGGGAAAAAAGGCCTACATGGTGACTTTCAAGAAAGTCGATCCATTGTTTGTAATAGACCTTTCAATTCCAACAGCGCCTAAAGTTTTAGGCAAGCTAAAGATTCCTGGATATTCTGACTATTTGCACCCAATTGATGAAACGCACATTATTGGAATTGGGAAAGACACTATTGCATCTTCTTCCTCTGACAATTTTGCATGGTATCAAGGCTTGAAAATGGCAGTGTTTGACGTCAGCGATGTTTCAAACCCTAAGGAAATGCACAAGATTGTAATTGGCGACAGGGGAACAGACAGTTTTGCCTTGCAAAACCACAAGGCATTCTTGTACGACAAGGAAAAAGAGTTGTTGGTATTGCCAATTTCCCTTGCTGAAATTCCGGCTGCAGAAAAAAGGCCTTTGGAAGAGCAATCCCAATCTCCATCTTATGGAACTCCAGTGTTTCAAGGCGCTTTTGTTTACAGGCTGACTTTAGAGAATGGCTTTGAAGAGCGCGGCAGAATAACCCACATTGCTCCGGATGAGGAATTGAAGAGCGGCTATTATTACGGCGATGAATCGCAAGTGCAAAGGTCATTGTTCATTGGAAACGTGCTTTACACTTTGTCCGATAAAATGCTGAAGGCAAATTCATTGACTGACTTGAAAGAGCTGAAAGAATTCAAGTTTGACTGAATCAGTCATTCGCTTTCGTGGCGGATTTTTTAGTGAAATCGTTCAATGGAGTCTGGGCATTGTTGTGGAACAATTCGCTTACAGAGCGGCTTTCATGAATCCTTAAGATTGCTTCTGAAAGGATTTTGGCAATGCTTAAAACCTTGATTTTGCCGCCATTTTCTTTTTGGGGCAGCGAGTTTGTCACAATGATTTCCTCAAGCTCGCTTTTTTCCAGTTTTTCGCGCGCATTTCCTGAAAACAGCCCGTGAGTCGCGCAGGCAAAAACCCTTAAAGCGCCTGCCTTTTTTAAAGCGCAAGCCGCCGCAACTAAAGAGCCGCCAGTGTCTATCATGTCATCAAACAAAACGCAGTTTTTTCCTTCAACTTCCCCAATAATGTTCACTGCTTCGCAAGTGTTTTCCTTAGGCCTTGACTTGTTTATTATTGCGAGTTCTGCGTTGATTTCCCTGGAAATTTTAGTGCATGCCTTTGCCGCTCCGGCGTCAGGCGCCACAATCACAATGTCTTTCAGGCCTTTTTTTTCAATCTCTTTTTCCAGGAATTTTGTCGCGGTCAAATTATCCAGCGGGATTTCAAAAAATCCCTGAATTTGGCCTGAATGCAGGTCTAAAGCCAGCACTCTGTCAACTCCAGCTGTTTCCAAAAGCCTTGCAATAAGCTTTGCCGTTATTGGCTCTCGCGGGCTTGCTTTCCTGTCCTGCCTTGCATAGCCGTACCATGGAATGACTGCGGTGATTCTTTGCGCCGAAGCCCTCTTCAAGGCGTCAATGAAAATCAAGAGCTCCATGATGTTTGCGTCATTGCAGGTTGGCTGTATTACAAAGCAGTCTTCGCCGCGCACGTTTTCCAAAACCCTGACGAGCTTTTCTCCATTGGCAAAACTCAGCAATTCTCTCTCGCCAAGCCTTATTCCGAGTTTTTCAGCAATTTCTTCAGCAAGCTGTTCGTGGCAGCTGCCTGAAAAAACCTTCAAGTTAAAACCGTTCAAAAAAACCAGTCCCTGAATTTTTTGCGCTTGTTTGTTCTTAAAAAACTATTCTTTTTTTCCAAACTCATTTATTGCATTCCTGATTTCCCCGCTGGTTTTCGCCTTCATTATCTTCTCGCGCAACTGCCTTGCGCCTTGCGAGCCTTTGGAGAATTGCATTGCGATTATTTTCAAGTTTGCCTCGTCCGCCGAGCCAAATTTTTCGCAAAGCCCAAAGTACTCTTCAAAAACCGCGAGCCTTTCTGCAGGGCTCGCCTTCCATTCTTTTCCTTTCTGGAATTCCGAAATTTCCTTGAACACTAAAGGGTTTTGCATTGCTCCGCGGCCAATCATTGCAAACTCGGCGCGAGTTTTTTCCAAGCAATCAATTGCGCTTTTCGCGTCAACAATATCCCCATTCACTACTATTGGAATTCCGGAGTTTTTCACTAAAAAGGCAAGCGCGCTCCAGTCTGCCTTTCCAGAATAGCCTTGGCCAGCAAGTCTTGCGTGAACAATGATTGCATCAGCCCCTGCTTTTTCAATCAGCTTGCAGATTTCTGGGGAATTGTTTTTTTGCCATCCAAGGCGAATTTTTACGCTCACGGGCTTTTTCGTGCTTTCTTTCACTGCGTGCACAATTTCCACTATTTTTTCAGGCTTTCTCAAAAGAGCAGCGCCAGAGCCAAGCTTTGTTTCATTGGTTGCGGGACAGCCTGCGTTAATGTTTATCATTTCAAACTTTTTTTCCAAAAGTCGTGTTGCTGCCGCAAATTCTTTCGCGTCATTGCCCACAAGCTGCAGGCAAATTGGTTTTTCTTCCTTGCAAGTTCTTAATTCCCGCAGTGTTTCAATAATTTCCGGCTTTCTGGAAATGTGGGTTGAATTCACCATTTCAGTAAAACCCAAGCCGCTTCCGTATTTTTTGCACAAAATCCTGAACGGCAAGTTAGTGATTGCGGCCATTGGCGCGAGAAAAAAAGGCGAAGAAACTTTTATTTTGCAGAATTTCATTTTGAACCAGTTTTTTTGAGCTTGAGGTTTTTTCTTATTTTGCCCGCAATTTTCTTGAGTTTTGCCTGGCTGAACTTTAGGATTTCTTCCTTGAAGAACACTCTCTTGAAATTTTCTGACGTGTTCCAGTCTTTAGAGTACATTGGAATCACATGAAAGTGAAAATGGCTTACGAGCCCGCCAGTCTGCGCAAGGCAAATCCTTCTGGGGGAATATGCTGCCTTTATTGCTTTTGCAACTTTTTTCACAAGCAGCATTGTCTTTTGAAGTTCTTTTTCAGGAATTTCTGTAATGTCTTCAAAGTGCTTTTTTGGCGCGACAATAGCGTATCCCTTGGTTGGCGGAAAAATGTCGAGGAAAGCAATGAATTCCTTGTTTTCAAAGATTGTGTCTTCCTTGCGGATTTGGCCTTTGCAAATGAAGCAGTCGCTTTTTTTCAAGTACTCGAGCTTTTTCGTGGAGAATTTCTCTTTTTTCACTATTAAACCACCTTAATCTTCCAGCGCCACTAGCGCAATCTTTTCCAGCACTGCTTTCTCAATGCATTCATTCCCATTCTTCAAGAGTCTTGCTTCTTTTTCCGGAATTTCAAAAAGCTTTTGAAGGCTCTTAAAATCTGGCTTGAGTTTTTGCTCTTTCAGTTTTACAAGCTTTTTCATTTCAGCAATTGCCTTTTCTGAATTTTCCCCAACAGCAATTAGCGC
>JAUSFL010000027.1 GCA_030649735.1 Candidatus Iainarchaeum sp.
CGCATTATTGAAATGACTGCTGAAATGCCTTTCAGGTATCAAGACCAGCCAATTCCAAAACAGGACTGGTCAGCTTACACTAAAGCCCAAAATGCCGAGAAAGAGCTCTTGATGGATATTCTGCAAGAGCTTCTGGCAAAAATCAGAGTTGAAATCAATCCTTGCAAGAAAGGTCGGCATTTTGGCGACATCAAGGACTTGCTTTTCTGCCATGCACTCAAGACTTACACAAAGCTCTCGAGCAGGCGCTTGAATTCTGACTTGGAGCTTGCGCAAAGGCGGGAATTCATCAAGCAAGTCCCGCATTTCACGACACTAATGAATTATTTGGAAAAGGAAGAGCTCACGCAGATATTGCAGGAACTGATTAGGCTCTCGGCGCTTCCAGTCAAAGGCTGTGAGGAAAGATATGCTATTGATTCAACCGGATTCAGCTCTTCGCAATTTGGGCGCTGGTTCAATGTAAAATACAAAGAGGAAACCATTGCAAGGAATTGGGTAAAAGCTCACATAATGTGCGGAACAAAAACCAACATGATTACATCAGTTGAATTGACAAAAGCGCACGGGGCAGATTGTCCGCAACTTGAATTGCTTATTGAAAAGACAATCAAAGACTTCAATGTGAAAGAAGTCAGCGCTGACAAGGCTTATCTTTCAAGGAAGAATTTGCAAATCATTGTCGAGAACGGCGCAACTCCATTCATTCCTTTCAAGGAAAACAGCCAAGACAACAAAAAAGGCTCAATGATTTGGAGAAAAATGTTCCAATACTCAAAAGAGCGCCCGCAAGAGTTCTTCGAGCACTATCACAAGCGCTCAAATGTTGAAAGCACATTCTCAATGATTAAGCAAAAATTTGGGAAAGAAATAATGTCCAGGGGCTTCCAATCCCAAACCAATGAAGTCCTGCTCAAGATTCTATGCAACAACATCTGCTGCCTAATCCACGAATATTACGAAAACAACATAGAAAGCTATTATTCTACAGACCAACCCAAAAGTGAGGTGACAATAAGAATAGGTTAAATTAATCTACAACGCCGGCGCAGACAGGAAAATTAAAGAATTCCAAACCGCTAATTTTAGCATGCCTTTGCCAAAAACACTGGTTGCTTTTAAAAAAATTAGGCAAAG
>JAUSFL010000046.1 GCA_030649735.1 Candidatus Iainarchaeum sp.
GACGGCCAAAAAGTAAAATTGAACACTGAAGGCGACATAGTTGTATATTATTCAACAGCAAATCAGCAAATAATTCACCGCGCGGTCTTGAAAATCAAGGCAAATGACGGGGTTTTCTTTCTCACAAAAGGTGACAATAAGCAGACAAACTGGAGCATTGACCAGGAAAAGACCTGCCTGAAATTCCCTGACGGAAAGCAGGCCTGTTATGGCCCGATCACAGAGTTTCCAATAAACTCCAAGGACATTCAAGGAAAGTCAGTGCTGAAAATCCCTATAATAGGCTGCGTCAAAGTGTGGGTGTTTGACGACCTTCCATCATTGCTTTCGCAAGGCAAAATGCCAAGCAATTACCGCAGCGGGCTTTGCTGAATTTAAAGCACGCCAGAAAAAACAGTAGTGTTTTAATTAACATTGAAGCACTAAAATCCTTTGATAATTCTGGTTTTGGAAAGAAAGGGGTGTTGTTGAATGGTGGAGCTTGTTTTGGAAAATGCCGCAGATTTCAAGAAATGCATTGAGGCAATTTCAGTACTGATTGACGAGGCAGAATTCATTCTCGACAAGGATTCCCTTTCCTTAAAGGCAACAGACCCGTCGCAAATTTCCATGATTGACTTTAAAATCCCAAAAGCCGCATTCAAGGAATTCAAGGTTTCGGGAACAGTAAAAATTGGCGTTGACCTTGACTACTTGAACCAGATAATGTCGCGCGCCAAAGCAACTGACAATTTAGAGCTTTCACTGGACGAGGCAAACGCCAGGCTGAAGCTTTCCTTCAAAGGCGCTTCAAAACGCTCTTTTAGCATTCCATTGCTGGACGTGAGCAAGCAAGAGCTTCCAACCCCAAAAATCGAGTTTGACTCTTCAATGAAAATCAAGGCCGGGGCATTGCAGGACGGATTAAAGGACGCTTCATTGATTGGAAGCCACATTACTTTGGGAATTAGCGACGACAAGTTTTTCATGAAAGCAAACTCTTCAAAAGGAAATTGGGAGCATGAAACAACAAAGAAAGACGACGCGCTTTTGGAACTGAATGTTACAAAGGAAGGCAGTGCAATGTTTCCTTTAGAGTACTTGCAAGACATGCTAAAGGCAGCAAGTTCAGACACTGCAATTTCAGTAGGCATCAAGGCAAACCATCCAGTAAACCTGGCGTACAACATTGGCCAGGCAAGCGTTTCATACTATTTGGCGCCTAGAATTGAAAACTAAAAACGCGCAAGCTTTTTATACCTGAAACTGCTTATTTGAAAGCATGAGAAAACTACTGCTCGCGCTAATTGTTCTTTCAATAATCCCTTTTGCGCTTTCAGACTATTCTACCCAATGCTCTGCAAACGCATGCATCAATACAAAACTGGCCAATGGAATCACTGGTCCCTCAAATCCTTTTGATCCAGCCAAAAGCTGTGGAGGGGGCTGCTGCGAAGAAAGCGGTTTTTGCATTACAACAATCCATTTCAACAATGCCTTTAACGGCGGAAGCTGCGAAATTTCAGGCTTGCATGGGTCAATAAACAATTGTAATACCGGCACAAGAACCATTACAAACAGTGACCCTTTGAATGTTGTCGCTTATTATGACTTCAAAAATATAACTGGCGCAAATGGAATGAACCTTGGCAATTTTGACGGAACTGCCCTTAATTTTAACAAGCCAGGTATTGGCGGCAATTGGAGCGGTTTTTCAGTTTGGAGCAATGGCTCTAATGCAAAAATAAGCATTGGGGGAACTGAATGCACCACGCAAAACTGTTATCTTTCTGCATTTAATCCGCCGCAAAATTCTGGAAAATATTCTTTTACAAGCGATTACCCCGGACTTAAGGATTACTTGAATTCCGGGACTCTTATGATTGGGGCTGCAATGCATTCTCCAGAAGCAGGCACTCTAACCGGCTTTTATAATGAAAGCAAATTCTATTTCAACATTGTCAATAATTCTTCAACTTTAAAGCAACTAGTCTATGAAGGGTACGACCCAAACTCAAATCCGACTCCGGGCCCGGACATTGTGAGATTGCGAGCAAGCCCTGCTATTCCAACTCCCGGAATTCCTTACATTAATGTTGAAAAGCTCTGCAATACCCCGTGCCGCATTACTTCAACAAACAACGGCCAAGTAGTCAATACGCCAATTAATGAAGGGACCACAAGCATTCCTTTTCTTTTAAGCCCAAACACTGTTTCCGGCTGGAGCGATTCTGTCGTTTGCAGGGATTTTTTTTCATACATTAAAGTGTTTCCCAATGCATTTCCAGTCACTGGAATTTTCAACTATCACAAGACTGAGATGCCATTATCGTCGACAGTCCATTATGACAAGGCATGCATTGAGCCAGCCGCATTTAATGGGGAATTTTATTCAACAAGCTTTGAGGCAAAAAACTGGACTTTAAAGTATGGAATCAATGCAAGCCCGATTTCAAGCATGAAATTCAAGGTATTGGTTGTAGGGTCGGGCGGCAATTTGCTCACTTGGCAGGATAAAACCAGCTTTAGCGCGTGCAATTCAACGCCGGGGAGTTCTGGCAATTATTACAACTGTTCAGTAAATATACTGCTTCAAAAGCCTGCAGACAATGCAATCAACAGCATAATCACAAGCAATGACGGCACAATCAACCCGATTTTTGAAGTTTACACAAAAATTGGCGGAGTTGACACTTTAACAGACAGGTTCAAGTTCTTGTTCCACATGTGGGGGATTATGGGTTTGAAAACTTCTCCAACAGGCCAGTATTTGAAATTCGCAACCGGCAAAAGCAATATCCTTGCTGGAAACGGATTGGATGTTTCAATAAGGAACATTTCTGA
>JAUSFL010000044.1 GCA_030649735.1 Candidatus Iainarchaeum sp.
GCTAACATATGGTCTAAAGAACCATAAAAAAAACCAATAGTTCTTTGGAAAAAAGCAAGCCTTAAAAACCAAAAACCCCTTTCTTTAAGCAGCATGGCAACTGATGAATTTCTGGAGCAAGACACTGTCCTCGGCAGGGAAGCCGAAGACCTGGAAAAGTACGGGAGCAAAGGCTGCGGCTTTTTAGGAAAAGTTGTAATGAGCGCTGGAGAAAAGCCAGTGCTTGGAAGAAAAATCCTTGTCGACCTGGCAAAGCCGCACTTGGTTTTGATTTGCGGAAAGCGCGGCGGGGGAAAATGCCTTGATGGGGACACTTTAATTACCTTGGAAGACGGTTCTTTGATTGAAATCAAAGAACTGGAGCATGATTCAAGAAACATTCTTTCACTATCACATGATTACAAAATCAAGGCTTCAGAAAAGACAGAATTTTTTAAGCGGCCTGTTGAAAAAATGCTTGAAATTGTTTTGAAAAGCGGGAAGAAAATCAAATTGACTCCAGAGCATCCTTTGCTTACAATTGACGGGTGGAAGCCTGCTGAAGAATTAAGGGCAGGAAGCAGGATTGCCACTCCCCGAATTCAGCCAGTCTTTGGCAATGAATTCTTGCGGGAATGCGAAATAAAGCTTTTGGCTTGCTTGCTTGCTGAAGGCCACATTAAGGACAGATGCGTGTGGTTTTCAAACAACGATGAGAAAATAATCGCCGACTTTAAGCTGGCAGTCCAAGACTTTAACCCGCTGCTGGAAGTGCATACAAGCGCAAAAAACAATCATCGCGTTGTAAATCCTTCAAAAGGAAACACAATAGTCCATGCAGTGAGAAAGAATGGAAAGTTCGCGAAAGGCACAATAATTGCCCCAAAGAATTACTTGCGCGAATGGCTGAAGGAAATTGGGGTTTATGGACTGCTCAGCACTGAAAAATTCATTCCTCAAAAAGCATTAAGGCTGCCAAAGCCAAAGCTCGCGCTATTCTTGAACAGGCTTTTCAGCTGTGATGGAAGCATTTACTTCGAATCAAACCGTTATAGAATAAGCTATTCAAGCATTTCAGAAAAGCTAATCCGGCAAATTCAGCACTTGCTTTCAAGGTTTGAGATAATCTCAAAATTAAGGGAAAAAGAATCAAAGTGCAATGGAAAGGAATTCCCCTGCTTTGAAATTGTCATTGAGGGAAAGAATGCTGAAACATTCCTGAAAGAAATCGGCTTTTTTGGAATCAAGGAAGAAAAACAAAAGAAAGCATTGCTGGAAATGCAATCCATCAAAAGAAACCCGAACAATGACACGATTCCTAAAGAAATCTGGAACAATTACAGGCCTAAAAGCTGGGTTGAAGTCGGAAAGCAAATGAATTATGCAATTCCAAAAAGCCTTTGCGAAAGCGTGCATTATGCGCCTTCAAGGCAAAAGCTCTTGCATATTGCATGGCTTGACTACAACATGCTCATTGAGCAAATGGCAAATTCTGACATTTTCTGGGACGAAATCAGGGAATTGAAAGAACTGAACGGAAACTTTGAGGTCTTTGACATTAGCGTTCCGGAAAACCACAATTTTGTAGCAAATGATATTATAGTGCACAATTCCTACTCAATGGCAATAATGATTGAAGAGCTTTCAAAGCTTGCGCCATCAATCAAGTCCAGGATTGCAGTCATTGCAATAGACACTGTTGGAATTTTTTGGACTTTGAAAGTGCCTACAAAGTCTGAAAAGCAAGACTTGTTTGACTGGGGCCTTGAGCCTCAAGGAATTGACGTCAAGGTTTTAGTGCCTAAAGGAAGGCTGCAGTTTTACAAGGACAAGCAAATTCCGATTGACGGCGCTTTCACCTTGAAAGTTTCAGAACTGGACTTCACTGAATGGCTTTCATTGTTCAAGATTTCCTGGAAAGACACTGAAGGCGTTCTATTGACAAGAATCATTGAGTCATTGAAAGAAAGCAAAGGCACTTATTACGGATTGGAAGACATTGTTTCCTCAATTGAAGCAGACCAAGAATCAGACAAGAACACGAGGGATGCCTTGAAAAACAGGTTTAAGGCCGCGCAAAGCTGGGGATTGTTTGAAAAGGAAGGAACAAAAATCCGCGATTTGGCAAAGCCTGGCGCAATCACAATAATTGACGTGTCATCATACAGGCAGTCCATTGGAATGGAAGGAACAAGGGACATTATTGTCGGACTTGTTGGAAGGAAATTGTTTGAGGAAAGAATGCTTTTCAGGAAAGAGGAAGAAGTCAAGTTAATGAAGGGATTAAAGCGTGAAAGCGAATTGCCATTGGTTTGGATGCTGATTGATGAAGCGCACATGTTCATGCCGCGCGATGAAGACAGCATTGCATTGAACACTCTCTTGGAATGGATCAGGGTTGGAAGGCAGCCTGGTTTGAGCCTAGTGCTTGCAACCCAAAGGCCAAACAAGCTTCACCCTGACGCAATTTCGCAATGCGACTTATTCATTTCCCACAGGATGACTTCACAGCCAGACATTGCCGCTGTTTCAGAACTTCGCCCGGCTTACTTGCATCAAGAATTTGACAAGTACTATCAAGAAATGCCAAGAAACAAGGGCTACGCGCTGGTTTTGGATGACAATACTGAAAAGCTTTGGCTGATTAAAATCCGCCCTCGCTATACCTGGGATGGCGGAACTACAGCAACAGCATTCACTGACTAGAGGTTAAGATTATGAAAAAGAAAAAAACAATAAAAGCAAAATCAAGGACTGCAAAAAAGGCAAAAGCGATTTTCAAAGCGCGTTTTGAAGAGCCAATGGTAATTCAGGAAATCCAAGACAATCCCGCAATTGAAAGAATGGAAAACAGGAACTCGCTTGGCTTTAAGGCAATGCAGTTTTTGGGCCTGAAAATTTAAGAGTCCCAAGGCTCGCCGCCGAGTTGCTTTGCAATTTGGTCTAAGCGGCGGATTTTGGAGTTCTCAGCTTCAATAAAAAGCTCGTTTGGAGTGTTGAACAGGATTTTTATTGTTTCATTGTCCAAGCGGCTTTTTCTCAAAAGGCCATTGGCCTGCAAGTAATTCAGCAAGTCTGGAAGTTTTTCCTTGCTGACTCGCAATGACTGGTTTTTTTCCTTTGTTAACGAGAACTGGTCTATCATGCTGTTCAAGTTGTTCATTCCCAAGAATTGCGGCTTAAAGAATGCCCTTTCCAGATTGTAGGTTTCAAAAGCCTGCCTGATGAACTCAAAAGCCTTGGCTGATTCTTGAAAGTAGTAATTCCTGTAATCCCGAAAGTTTTCAAAAAACAAGTCCGCGCGGACTCTCGCAGGCTCAAGTTCCTGCAGTATTTTATTCAATTCAGTAATGCTTCTTTCCAATTCCTTGAATTTTGCAATCAATTCCCGCGAGTTTGACAATTCCTTGAAGTATTGCGTGAACACAGCGTCCTGGTCGCTTTGCTTTTCAATAAAATCAATCTGGGCAAAGACAACATGCAATGAATTTTCAAGGTCTTTCCTTGCTTCCAAAAGCTTTTTTGAATTAAGCAATTCCTTGTCCAATTGCCTTAAAGCCTGGCTTAGCTTGAGCTTGTCGACCGGCATAATCTCCCCTTTTTTTCTCCCGATAGTATTACAAAGCTTGGATTATTTAATCATGCGTTTTTCAAAAAGCCTACTGGGGCACTTGATGCACGAAAACCAGGCCATTATCATAAACCTTGTTTAATTCTGGAAATTCCAAAAGCTTTGTCGGGTTTTTTCCAATGGCATTCTCAAAGACAGTGTTTTTATTGTTGATTACAAAATCAATGCCGTACTTTTCCAGAATTTCAGGCCTTCCTGTCTTCAAGAAATTGTAGGAGTCATTGAGCTTTTCAGAATTCGCATACTCTACCCACAAGTCCGCAAGCACTTTCCTTTGCGACAAGTATTCTACAGTGTGGCCGTAAAACGGGTCTGCCAGAATATTGTCTGATGCCTTGGAATGCTGCCCTAAAAACTCCGAGGCTTTTTCCAATTGTGATGGAATAACCGCTTGAGGCAGGAAAGACATTATGAAAATAAAGCCGGCAATTAGGACGAATGCCGCAATTATCGCCTCTTTTTGCTTCCAGAACTGGTTTTCCAAAACCCAGTCGGCAGCCAAAACAGCAATCAAGAATGCAGTGAACACATTGGCCCTGTAAGAAACAAGCATTTCCAAAGCAATTCCCAAAACAATTCCAATCACGAGCTTTTTTTGAAAGCTTGAGAATCCAGCGCTTTGGTTTTTTCTCAAAGTGCAGTAAAGCTCACGCAGTGAAAAAATCAAAAGCACAAATATTGGGATTGCCAAGTCAAAGAACACAAAATTGAAAGGCAATGAAAGCAAGTAGCCCCAGTCTTCAGGCGCTGCAAAACTTGGAAGCCCGTACTTCAGAAAGTTTGGCAAAAACAAAACCGCAAAGACAGCAAGGCCTGCAATAAAGCTTTTCGCCAGGCCGGCAAAATCTATTTTTCGGCTTGCGAAAACGCAAAGCAGTGGAAAAACCAGGAGCAATGGAACTTGCACAAAGCCGGCAATTCCTAGAATAATTCCTGCAGCAATCCAATTCTTGAATCTCAAAAGAACTGCAAACGCAATCAAAAGCAGCGAGAAAGAAATCAAGTGCCTTGGGGTGAAAATCAAGAAATTGAAAATGAAGGCGTTTGCCGCAAGCACCAAAAACAGCATTCCCTTGTGCTTTTCCAGTCCAATTGCCTCTGCGGCAAAAAGCACTGCAAACGTGAAAAGCAAGCCTGCAAACGCGAGCATTAGCGCAAACAATGCCTCGGACTGCAATCCAGTAATTTGTGAAATTGAGGCTTCAAGCATGAAATAGCCCGGAATGAAAGCAAAAGGCCTTTCTCCAAGATAGCTTGTCGGATCATTCAATGCCAAACCATTATTTTGCGTTACAACCGCGGTTGAACGCTCGTAAAATGAATTAAAGTATGTCAAGTTAGTGCTTGTGAAAAAATGAAAGAAAACCGCCGTGAAAATTATTATCACGAATGGAATCCAGTCCTGAAAGCTTTCAAACTGCGGCTTTTTCCTAAAGGCCTGCTCTTTTTTCCTGGTTTTCAAGAAAGCAAAAGCCAGAACAATCTCTGAGGCAGCAAGCAGTGCAATTCCAAAAAAGTTTGCAAGCCCTAAAAGATTCAGCGCAAAAAAATTTATCACCAGCATTGCTGAAAACCCGGCAATTGAAATGCAGGCTTTCTGAATGCTTGAAAAGCTTGCCGGAATTATCGCGTACAATATTCCAAGAATCAATGCAATGCACAATATTCCAAAAAATGCCTTTAGCCAGTCAATTTGGTAATCTTGAACTGCAGAATCAGCGGATAAAACAATTGTTTTCTTTCCAATTGAATTTCCATTATCGACATGATAAAACAATACATTATTGTTGGCTGACAGTAATATTGTGTTTTGCCCGGCAGTCAATTCTGAAGGATTAAAGCAGTATTGCTTTGCCTTCAAGCCATTAATTTGGAAGGCTTCACTGAACAACGCGTTCCCGCCAGTTTCTGCGCGGAAATTAACCAAAACCGGTTTTTCAGAATTGAAAGAGACTGTAAAGCAGGACTTTTGGCTTGAAACTGCAGTGCTGTCAAAAGAAGCGAGGTAAAATTCCAAGAAATCGCTTTTTGCAGAAAGAGAATGCCAGTGCTGGCTTGCAAAAACCGCTGAGAAAAGAACTGCAAGAATTAACGCAAAAAACAGCTTGTTTTCCATCAGGATGCCTTACTAAAACTTCTAGCATCTGATTTAAAATGAAAACGCTTTTCTAAAGTATCATATGGAAGGAAGAGTAAAACTCTTTTCAGCGCTGGCTTTATTATTTCTAGTCTTGATTGTTGCCGTATTTGCTGTTCCTGGCCTGCTTAAAATTGCGCGCGGATTCATTCAATACTTTCTAAGCGGAAATTCCAGCGGAAAGCTAATATTCACAATGGCGTCCCTGGTTTTTTTGCCATTATTCTGCATTTTTTCAATAAAGGCCAATGTTCAAAAAAAACTGGGGAAAATCCAGAAAAAACTCTTTTTTGCGTTTGTTATTCTTGCCGGATTGTTTTTTATCCTGGGAATTTTGCAATTCGCTGTTTTTTCGTCAGGCTATGACGCAAGCACAAGCACTGCTTTTGCAACTCTCTTAAGCGATGGAGACTACATCAATTGGGAGTCTTCTTTGCTGTCACACAATCATTTCCCAAAAATAACTGTTTATCTTCTGGAAAAGACTTTTGGAATGAATCCGGGACAAAACTTTGACGACGGCCGGCCTTTTTTTGAAATATTCCCGCACGCCGAATTATGGGGCATTGCGTTCACAATTCTTCTCCTTGCAATTATTGCGGCAGGGCTGCTGCACTTGGCTTCAATCGCCGGCAAAATAAAAGTCTTTGATTTTTTGGTTTTTTCCATACTAATGGTTGGAGTAATAATTCACGGCCTTGATGGCGGTTTTGGCGAGGCAACAACAACAATTACTGTTTTCCTGATATTATTGTACTGGTTCAGGAATTATTCGGGAATTGAAAATTCCTGGAAAAACATCCTGCCACTGGCTTTTTTCGGGCTTTTCGTTCTAATCGTCAGGGCTTTTTCTCAAACCATTGCAGTTAATGCCTTGCTAAACCTTTCAATTATTCTAATCGGCCTTTTATATTATTTTGTCAAGGAATTCCGGGAAAAAAAACTGCTGAATAATTTGGGAGTAAACTCGATTTTTGCATTGGCTTTCCTGATAATCCTTTTCCAGAATTACATTGCAGTGTCAGTAATGATTAATGGAAGCTGGGTTTATGACTTTTCGGCAGAATCAAAGACTGAAATAAAGCTTGAAAAAGGCGCCGGGCTTTTTGTTTACGGAATTCCAGACGACGTGAGCAATGAGTTATTGAAGGATGAAATTTCAAAGTTTGGGGAAATTCTGGAGTTTGACAGGGTTGACTGGGTATTGTATGCCCGGATTGTTCCAAAACAGGCATTTATGGCCGGAGAGCTTGAAGACGGGCTTGTCAAAAGAATAAAGCCAAAAAAATACTTTTATGTTGAAGGATTCATGCCGTCAGCAAACAGCACTGAATTCAAGCTTTTCCTGCGCGACAACAACAAGATTAATCTTGACAGCCAGTTTCTTGGGATAACAATTGCGGACCAGAAATTTGATGAAAAAACCAATTCAATCACGATTCTTACGAAAGGAAAATATCCAGCATCCTGGCAAATGCTTGCAATCCTTACCGAGGCAAAAAACAAGGGCGCAAACAAGCAGGCATTAATTGAAATTGAAGGCTAAACAGCCGCTGTTGTTTGGCAATTTTTAGCTTTTAAGGCAGTAAAAGAACAGGCTTGCGCTGGAATACTTAAGCTCGAAATTTTCAGTCTGCACTTTTCTAAACAGGACAAAGCAGTTTGCATTGTATTTTTCCAGAATTTTAGGGTCAAGAGTCCTTGAGAAATAATCCCAGTCAATAAGCCTTTGCTCCGCATCCGGAATTCTTTCCAGGTAAGCTCCAGTCATTACATTAAATCCCTTAAATGAAAGAAAAGCGCTTAAAGTGTCCGGCGCAAGCACTGACGCGTTTTTCCCTTGGCTTTTTCCAATAAAGTCCGCGAGCATTGCGTGCTCGCCGGAATAAACTGACGCTGGAATTATTGGATAAAACAGCGCAAAAGCCACTGCCGACAAAACAATCAGTGAAACCAGCTGATTTTTTGAGACTTTCGAGAAAGCAAAATCCCAACCAATGGCGCAAAGCAATACTGAAGGAATCATTGCAAACATCATGAAGCGCAGCGGGGCAGGCACTACCGGAATGAAATAGAACAGGAAAACAAAAAGCAATGGAACAAGGCCGATGAAATACAAGAAATGCAGTTTTTCCGAATCATTGGATTTGCGCTTGAAGTAAAAGAAAACAAGAAAGAAAATTAGCAGCACCCAGAATAAAAGCCGCGGGATTGTGAGAAAGTCAGCAAGAAAATTTTGGGTAAAATCAGTGTAATTGTGAAGGCCTAAAAGAGAGTTGATGTTTGGAACATACCACCAAATCCAAATGATAATGCTTGCCGCAAAAGCCTTGAATGGAATCAGGACTTTTTCTTTCTTGAATGCCAGAAAAACCGCAAAAATCAAAAGCACCAGAATGCTTACTGAAAAAGTCCTGAAATGCGCCAAGGCAATCAATCCGAGAATGATTCCCGCAGGAATTGCTTTCCTTTTGTAAAGGAAGTAAAGGAACCAAATGAAAAAGCCCAAAGCCATTGTTTCCGCAACATAGGTTGTGAAGCGCACGAAAACAATTTTTATGAAAAATAATATTATGATTGCAAAGGCAGTCTGGCCGTCATTGAGGAAAAGCCTGCAGAATTTGATGAATCCCGCAAGAAAGAAAAGGAAAATCAGGAATGCCGCGATTTTCCAGGCAGTGAAAACAGGCTGGCCTGTGATTATTGAAATGAAGGCAAGGAAATAATCGACTAGCGGGGGATAAACGTAAGGCGCTCCGCTAGGCAAAATTTGCTGGTCAAATGCGGGAATAGAGCCTTTTTCAATAATGAAGTTTGCAATGCGCATTCTTTCAAAAACATCGGGCACGAAAGGATATGCTGTCACAATCAGGTAAGCGCCAACCGCAATTATGCAGATTATTGAGGCAATTATTGCAAGCTTGTTTTCTTCAAGAACTCTTTTGGCATTCATTGTATTCGATTGTTGTAGAATACAATTAAAAAATCCGAGCGGATTATAGCGCGTTAAGCATTCTTTCAGTCGCTTTGACTGCCGCAATCAATTGGTCAGAATCAACTCCAATTGTCGCAAATGCCTTGCCTTTCAAATTCCAATTGATTGTTGTTTCAACCAAGGCGTCAGTCCTTCCGCCTGGCGGAATCCTGACTTCATAATCAAGCAATTCTGGAACCAAAAAGCCGGCTTTTTCAGAGATTTTTTCCAAGGCTTTCATGAAAGCGTCATAGCCTCCGTCGCCTTCAGACTCTTCAATGAATTCTTTGCCATTGATTCTCAATCCAACGCTTGCGTTCGGCCTTTGCCCGAATTCTGAAACAATCCTGCATTTGAAAATCTCAAACTTTTTTTCAATCGGGGTTTTTAGAATGTCTGAAATTATGAACGGCAGGTCTTCGGGAGTTATTGCCTTTTTTTTGTCACCAAGCCTTATGATTTCTTCCAAAACAAGCTTTTTTTGCTCTGGGGAAAGCTCTATTTCAAGGCTTTTCAAATTGTACTCCAGGCTTGACTTTCCTGAAAGCTTTCCCAAAGCATACTCTGTTTTTCTCCCGAATCTTTCAGGAGTCAGTTTGCTCACGTACAATTTTCCTTTGGCGTCTCCGTCAGCGTGCACTCCTGCAGTCTGAGTGAAAACATCGCTTCCGACAATCGGCTTGTTGCCCGGAACTCTCTTTCCAGAAGCCTGCTCTACAAGCCTTGAGGCATTAACCAGTGATTTTTCGTCAACAAGGCAGGAAAATTCAGTCTTGTCTTTTATTAAGGCAACAACTTCAGCCAATGCGGCATTTCCAGCTCTTTCACCAAGACCGTTCACAGTGCAGTGAACGCAGCGCACTCCGCCGGCAAAAACAGCAGCCAGGGAATTTGCGACTGCAAGGCCGTAATCATTGTGCGCGTGAAAGTCTATTCTTTCAATTGGGAAATGCTTTCTTGCTTGCAAAAGGAATTCTTTGGCGCTGAACGGCTCTAAAACCCCTAAAGTGTCAGTGACCATTACCCTGCTTATCTTGGTTTTTGAAAGCATTGCCAAAAAGTCAAAAACATACTTTGGGGAATCGCGCATTCCGCTGCTCCAGTCTTCCAGGTAAACATTCACTCTCAAGCCTTTGGAAATAGCGGACTCAATGTTTTTTTCAACGTCTGCAAAATGCTCTTCTGGAGTTTTTTTCAACTGGTTGACGCAATGGTTCAAGGAGCCTTTCGCCAAAAGGTTTATTGTCTTGCATCCGGACTGCAAGACCCAGTCAATGCTTTTTCCATTGTCCACAAAGCCCAAGACTTCAATCTTGCCAAGCAGGCCTTCGCTTTCAGCCCATTCACAAATCGCTTGAACGTTCTTGAGTTCGCCTTCGCTGACTCTTGCCGAGGCAACCTCTAACCTGTCGACTTTTGCTTCTTTCAAAAGCAGTTTGGCAATTGAAAGTTTTTCAGAAAGCGAGAAAGAAACTCCCTTGGTCTGTTCGCCATCGCGGAGCGTGGTGTCCAAAATTCCGACTAAAACTTGATCGCTCACTGCAGAACGCCCCTTGAATTTTTGCTTGAAGAATCAGAAACTGAGAATCCGAAGATCCCTTCTTGAAGGCATTATCAATCATTGCGGGAAAGAGTTTTTAAAACAAAAACCCAAATCAAAGCCTGAAAGGGTCAAAGCCCTGCTTTTTCAGGTTTTGAATAGTGAGAAACAACGGCTTTGGAAGCTCGTTCCATGAAAACCATTCCCACTTTTCGCACTTTTCAGGCTCCAATAGTTTAGGAGTTCCGGAAACAAAGTCGCAAACCATGAACAATGTGATGTAATGCTTTTGCTCTTTCTCAAAAAAGTCATTTGTGAATGATTTGGACTCAACGGGCTTTATTTTGATGCCTGCCTCTTCAACAACTTCCCTTAAAGCGCAGTCTTCAATGCTTTCGCCAAACTCCAAATGCCCGCCTGGAGGAGCCCAAGTTCCCTCGCCGTGCGCGCCTTTCCGCTTGCCAAACAAAATCTTGCCATTGTTCCTTATCAGGACTCCAACACCAACTTTCGGCCTTTTTTCACTGTCCAAAAAAACACCTCTTGTTTAATGGGCCCGCGGAGAGTCGAACTCCACTCTCGACCGTGTGAAGGTCGCGTCCTCAAACCAATAGACTACGGGCCCTATGCAGGGGGGAGGATTTGAACCCCCGAAGGCACTAAGCCACTGGCTCCTGAAGCCAGCACGTTTGACCGCTTCGCTACCCCTGCGCTGTTGAAACATTTATGGCTTGAAAAGGTTAAAAATAGGAAAGAAAAAGCGCTTGCTTTTTCCTTCAAAAATTGTCCGCGAGCACTTCAAAGAATGCTTGAGAGTGCCTGCATGCAGGGCATTCTAAAGGCGCTGTGTTTCCTTCGTAAATGAAGCCGCAGTTTATGCATTTCCAGAAGACTTTGCCGTCTTTTTTGAAAACTTTTGTTTCAAGAATGTTTTTCACCAGCGCGTTGTAGCGTTTTTCGTGATGCACTTCGACGCTTGCGACGTTTTTGAACGCATTTGCCGCCTCAATCCAGCCTTCAGAGCGCGCGATTTTCTCAAAGTCAGGGTACATTGTGCCCCACTCGTACTTTTCCCCGGCTGCCGCTGCCTTTAAGTTTTCTTCAGTGCTTCCAAGGCCCTGCAGTAATTTAAAGAACACTTTCGCGTGCTCTTTTTCATTGTCTGATGTTTCCTGAAAAATGTTTCCAACCTGCTCAAGGCCTGCCTTTCTGGCAACGCTTGCAAAATAAGAGTACTTGTTTCTTGCCTGGCTTTCTCCCGCAAATGCCTTTTCCAAGGCTTCTTTTGTTTTAGGGTATTTTTTCAAGTCGACTTTCTGAAATTCCGCCATTAACCAACACCTCTCCGCTTTTGTAAATATTGGAAAATAATCCTTTAATTGCTTTTGGTTCGGTTTTTCACTGGTTTTTCAGTTTTTCAACAAGCAAGTTTTCAACGCATTCCTTGATTTTGTCCTTTGCCATTTCCGGATTTTCCAAAACCATCATTGAGGAAATCTTGACTGACGAAGTGATTTGATTCGAGTTTTTGACGCGCGAAAAACGCGCTATGAAAATATCGTCCTCTCCAATTGTCGGGTTCACAAGCCTGTACATTACAAGCTCTTTCTTGCATTCCCTGCGCAAATAGTCAAAGTCTCTTTTCAAGACAGTTGGGGTTGAAAAAATAGCGTTCACGCATTTTGCCTCTCCGTTGCAAAACACCAAGATCGAATTGAAGTTTCCCTCAAGCTTTTCAAAATGCTTTTCAGACTTTATTTCATCAATCTAAGCCATAAAACTCAGTAGAATAAAACGCTGGGAAAGAATTTAAGCATTTCCAGAATTAACTGTCAAGTTGCCCGTTATTTTGCAAAAATCTTAAAAAGTTAAACCCAGTTTATTTGTAATGCCTAAAAATACTGGGAATTTTAGACGCCGCGCAAATAGCAATGACTTCAAAAGGCCCCAAGGCCGCCAAGAATTTGGAAGGCCAGTAGTGATAATTCCCGCATTCAATGAGCAAGGAAACATTGGAACAACTCTTTCCATTTTAAAACGCATGCACGTAGAAAAGCATGCAAGGATTTTAGTTGTTGATGACGGCTCAACTGATAAAACCGCAGAAGTTGCTGAACGATTAGGAGCATCTGTTTTGCGGCTGACGGAAAATAGCGGAAAAGCATTTGCATTCATGACTGCAATAAAAAATGTTCAGTCTTCCAATCCTTCGGCTGTGGTAACGATTGATGCAGACATGGTAAAGATCGAGCCCAGGGGATTCTTTGAACTTTTGAACAGTGCATTAAAGGCCTCAAACCGCAATGAGGGCAAAATGTTCGTCACTCCAGTAATGGAACTGAGGGACACAAGCGGCGTCAACACGCCTTTTCCTTCAGGAATAAGGAGTTTTTCATCAAAGGCAATCAATCGCCTTTCAAAATTAAGGACTAAAAGATTCAGTGAGGATTATCACGGTTATGGTTTGGAAAAATTCCTGAACTTTTTCTTCAGGAAGGAATTTAACGCTTTAAACCTCACCAAATTTTTCACTGCCGATAAGCCTTACAGGAAAGGCAAGGCCTTGCAGCACAGCCAAGTCAGTAAAGCAAATGTGAAAATTAAAAAAATTAGCGAGTATTTGAAAATGCGGGCTTCAAGAAACAGAAAAAGAATGGTGGCTTAAATGCCTTTTTTGTAAGATGGAAAAGGAAAAGAGAATAATTTGCATTAAACAGGCGGGCGGATTTTTGGCCTGAATTTTGAAGACTTTATTTTAGCCCATCCTTGTGTCTTGCGCTTTCTCAAATAACGCTTGCTTAAAGCGAACGGAATTTGCTCCAATGGGGTTTTTGCAATAGCATACATTTTTTCTGCGCGGGAAAGCTTTCTGAAATAAGAAATCCATTCACGCAGGCTCCTTCTTGATTCTTGGTTGGTCCAAGAGCCGGGCAATACTTTTGTGAGGCCCATTTCAAAAAGCTGCCTTCTGCCCGCATATACTCTTGTCTTCTGCTTTATCCAATCGCGCAATGTTCTTGCAGGCTGATAGTAAACTTTTGCAGAACTGACAAATGCAGTCCTTTCCTTCCCTGCCACTGCCTCCAAAAAACCGTCATCATTTATTATATTGTGCGGCATTTTGACAGATTCTGCAAAATCCCTTCTAATGCCATACAGCATTCCAATTACTTCGGGAAGTTCTGGAACAGCGGCCTTTTTTTCCAGCCTTCCCATTCCGCGAAGGACAATTGATTTTGGCTTTCCCACAGGAACTACCCGGGAAGCGGCAATCACTATTTTTCCAGAAAATGCATTTCGCAAGTTTTCAAAAGCAGTCCTGTGCACTAAAACGTCGGCATCGGCAAAAAACAATACTTTCGCACGCCTATCCATTCTTTTGACCAGGGCATTCCAGGCATTCACTTTCCCCGGAGCACTCGCCATGACTTTTAATTCGCCATTAAGGTGCTGTGCGCTGATTTTTCTCACAATTTCTTCAGTCTTGTCAGTGCAGCCGTTGCAGCAAACCATGACTTCACGCATTCCTGGAGGCGTCTGCCTCCACAAAGTGCTTTTGAAAACGCTTGAAAGCATTCTCTCAATGCTTTCCTCCTCATTGTAAGCAGGAATTCCAAGACTCAAAAAATCAGGCATCAAATATCACTCGCGAATATTACTTTAAAATCTAAAATGTAAAAACCATTTTTTCAATTTATCCCCGCGGGGTCCTTACCTTGAGTTTGGCAGTTTGCGACTTGCTCCAGCCAGGAGTCTTTCGTTTTTTAAAATAACTTTTGCTTTTGGCAAATGCAACCCTATCCAATGGAAGCGTTGCAAGAGTGTACAATTTCTCTACGCGGGAAAGTTTTCCAAATTGAGAAATTCTCTCACGCCAGCTTTTCATTGACTCCTTGCCAACCAAAGCTCCCGGCACCCCTTTCAAAAGCCCCATTTCATAAAATTGTCTTCCGCCAGCAAAATTTCTTATGCGCGCATTCATGTAGTCGCGAATTTTCCTTGCAGATTGATAGTAAACTTTTGCAGAATTTACAAAGACAACCCGGTTTCCTGCCTTAATTTCCAAAAAAGTGTCATCGCAAATAATATTAGCAGGCATTTTCACTGATTCTGCAAAATCCCTTTTAACGCCATAAAGCATTCCAGTGACCCAGGGAGTTCCTGAACGAAGAACTTCCTTTGATAATTTGTTTATTCCACGCATGAATGCTGAATCAGCCGCTGTTAAAGGAACTATTCTCGCAGCTGCAATCAAAGCTCTTCCGGAAAGCGCGCTTTTCAAGTTTTCCAAGGCCTTGCGATGGACTAGAACATCAGCATCGGCAAAAAACAATACTTTCGCACGCCCATCCATTTTCTTGACCAGGGCATTCCATGCAACTGCCTTTCCCGGGGCGCTAACAATAAGCTTCACATCTCCCCTACGCTGCTCAACACTGATCCGCTTCACAATTTCCTCAGTCTTGTCAGTGCAGCCGTTGCAGCAAACCATGACTTCACGCATTCCTGGAGGCGTCTGCCTCCACAAAGTGCTTTTGAAAACACTTGAAAGCATTCTCTCAATGCTTTCCTCCTCATTATAAGCCGCAATTCCAACACTCAAAAAATCAGCCATTTAAAGCACCTTAATTTATGGTTTTTCCAGAGAATGACGCAATTTCAAATTATAAGCTTTTGGATTGAATTTAAAAGAAAATTTTAAAGGGAAACGCAGGGCAGATTTTTTGTGGGGGCTTTGGGGAAAATAACCTTTTCTGCCCTGCTGGAAAAGCACAATTTTGGAATGACTAACAAAATCATACTCGAAAAAGAGCTTCTAGACTAAAAAAACAGCATTGGCTTTTAAAAATTCCCAAACACAGTATTTTCAGGCGATGATGAAGTTAACACCTATAGACCTTGAGCGATCAAGGAGTGATGAGGATGTCAAGACTGAGCCTATTTTCTTTTATTAGTTTCGAACCTTATTCTAAAGGTTTTTGACGGAGTTGATTTGAAAATGCCAGATTTGAAAATTAAGGACTTGAAGGCCGGAACCGGCGACGTAACAATTGAATTGGAAATTGTGAGCCTGGGGGAAGCAAGGGCTTTCAGCAGCTTTAAAGGCCAAGGAACTGTCTGCAGCGCAGCGGGAAAAGATTCTGACGGAAAAGAAATCACGGTTTCATTATGGAACGACCAGTGCAAGCAAGTTCACGAAGGCGACAAAATAAAAATCGAAAAAGGCTACGTGAGCGAGTACAAGGGCCAAAAGCAATTAAGCACTGGAAAATTTGGCATTTTGACTGTTTTAAAATAAAGCATTCAAGAAAAAAGCCGGGTTAATAAAGTTTTTTCAGGAATAATGGTATTATGCTGGACATTGATTTAATCAGGAAGAACCCACAGTTTGTCAAGGAAAACCTTGCAAAAAGGCTTTGCGAAATCAGCATTGACGAAGTCGTGAAATCCGATCTCGAATGGAAGAAAAGCAAAGAGCTTGAGGATTCTTTAAGAAAGAAAAGAAACGACTTGACTGAAGAAATCAAGAACGCAAAAATGCAGAAAAAGCCTGCAGAGCGCTTGGTTGATGAAGCAAAGCAAGTCGCAGACAAAATAATCGTCGCGGGCGAAAAAACAAAAGAAATGGCTGAAAAAAGAAACTATCTGATTGAAAGGCTTCCGAACTTGATTGACAATTCTGTTCCTGAAGGCCCTGAAGAAAATTTCAAAATAGTAAAAGAATGGGGCAAAAAGCCAAGCTTTGATTTCAAGCCAAAACAGCACCACGAGCTTGGGCAATCTTTGGGAATTTTGGACATGCCCCGCGCGGCAAAGATTGCGGGCGCTGGATTTTACATGTTCCGCGGGCCATTGGCAAGGTTGGAATGGGCTTTAATCAATTATTTTAGGGATTCTCACTTCAAAAACGGATTTGAGGAAATTTGCCCGCCATTTTTAGTCAATTCGCAAACTGCTTTTGGCACTGGAAATTTGCCAAAATTTGAGAAAGACCTTTACAAGACCATTGACGGCTTTTACTTGATTCCTACAGCCGAAGTTCCAGTAACAAACATTTACGCCAATGAAGTCTTGGAAGAAAGCGAATTGCCAAAAAGATTTTACGCTTACACGCCATGCTATAGGACAGAGGCTGGAAGGCACGGCTCTGAAACCCCTGGGTTTTTCAGGCTGCATCAATTTGACAAGGTTGAAATGGTTTTCTTGAGCAAGCCTGAAGACTCTTGGAAAATGCATGAGGAAATGCTTTCTTTTGGGGAAAAATTGATTGAAGGCTTGGGCTTGCATTACAGGACTAAAATGCTTGCTGCCGGAGATTGCGGAATTGCTTCTGCAAAAACTTACGATTTGGAAGTTTACGCTCCGGGAATGGACAAGTATTTGGAAACCAGCAGCATTTCAAACTGCACTGACTTTCAGGCAAGAAGAATGAACACCAAGTATAAGACAAAAGAAGGCTCAAAGTTAATTCACACTTTGAATGGTTCTGGCCTTGCAACACCGCGCTTGATGATTGCACTAATGGAAACTTGCCAGACAAAGGAAGGAAACATCAAGGTTCCGGAAGTACTGCAAAAATACATGAACGGCTTGAAAGAAATAGCGCCGGTAAAAAAATAAAATTATTTCTTTAATTCGGCGAGCTTTTTCTTCCAGTCTTTAAGCGTCAAGCGTTTCATTTCTTTTCCGTGCAAGACTTGGCCATTGGCCAGTTTCAAAAGCAAGTAAGGCGCAGCGCATTCCCCGCATTTCGTCAAAGAGCCAAAATGGCAATAGCCTTGCTTTTCCCACAGGCTAAGGCAAAATTCAAGTTCTGAAACCAAAGAATTCATAAAATTCAAACAAGAAAATTATCTTTTGCTAATGTAGCTTTTCCTGATTTTTTGCAGTGCTTCAAAGTCTGCAATCCGGACTGTGCCTTGCTGGATTCTTTGCGCTATTTGCTGCAATTGGTCTTGGTGGACTGAACTGATTTCCAAACTTTGCGAAGCCTGCCTTAATTCCTGCAAAATCCTTAAAGAATTCATGCGCATTGCTTGCCTTGAAACTGCAGGATCCAAATGCTCCCGCACTACTGGCTCGCGCCTTGCTGTCTGAGGCCTTTGAGCAGAAGGCCTTTTTTCCAAAGGCCCTAATTTTGAAAGCTCTCTTTTTTGGAACAATTGCTTCACGCGTTCAATGTCTGCGGCAGTCCAAGAGCCAGTGATGTTTCTTTCTTCAATGGCACGCAATTCAGCCTGGGCCTTCATTGACAAGTGAGTTGTCTGCTCTGAAAGCATTTCCCTAAATTTCCCCAAAAGCCCTGAAAGCTCAACGCTTGCAGTCCTCCGCGGCTTTGCGACAGGCCTTAACTTTTCTTTCCCGTAAGTCGGCCCGCGGGGATGCTTTTCAAAATGTTCTGAAGCCCTGCTGACTCCGGAAATCGGAGGAATGAAAGGCTTTCTCGGAGGCTTTGGCATGAAATAATTAACGCATTGCGGGTTTTTTAATCTGTAGCATGAAAAATCCAGGAACGGCTGCCCTTTAGAGTGGAAATGAATCGCGCTTCAAATTATTCTTTCGACCGGAATTCTGGGGTTTGGGAGTGTTTATTAATTTTAGAATGTACTTTTTTGTAATGGCTGAGTCTAGTTTGAGGGCTTATAAATTCAGATTGTATCCAAATAAATTGCAGATTTTGGGATTGCGTAAGCATCTATGGATATCTAAGAATCTGTGGAATAAATTGCTTGCTTTTTGTAAGGGCATTTATGCTAAAACTAAAAGGTTTCCGAAAAAGACTGAATTGCAGTTAATGGTGAAGGGTTTTGGTTTGTATTCTCAGACTCAGCAGTGTGTTTCTCATCGAGTGTTCGAGTCAATCAAGAGGATGTTTACTCTTAAGAAAAAGGGGGTTCATTGTGGTTTTCCAAGGTTTAAGAGTTTTCACAATATGAAGTCTTTGTATTATCCTCAGAGTGGTTTTAAGCTCGGGAAGAAGTTAAAGGTGACTCCTTTTGGTGAAATTGCAATCAGAAAGCATAGGAAAATTAAGGGACGAATTAAGACTTTGAGTTTGAAACTGGAGCCTACTGGCAAGTGGTATGCTGTTTTTACTGTGGAAGTAGAATTAGAGCACAGGGTAAATTGCGGTGGTTTTGTGGGTGTTGATTTGGGTTTGAAGTCTTTTGCTTCTTTGTCTGATGGTCTGATAATTCAGAATCCGCATCATTTTAAAAAGTACGAAAGCAAACTTTCTTTTTTGCAGAGGAATTTATCACGATGCAAGAAAGATTCAAGAAACAGAAATAAAGCCAAGCATAAAGTTGCTTTATTGCATGAGAAAGTAGGTAATTCGCGCAGGGATTTTTTGCATAAGTTGAGTGCTTCTTTAGTTTCAAAATATTCTCTAATAGCATTGGAAAAGCTTAATCCAAAAGAAATGAGTGAACAACAATTAGGAAAAAGCATTCATGATGCTGGTTGGAGCATGTTCTCGAACATGTTGTGCTACAAGGCTGAAAGTGCTGGTAGCAGAATAGTGTTCGTGAATCCAAAAGACACAACTAAAGAATGCAGTGAATGCGGATCATTATCCAAGAAAAACTTGCAGGATAGAACACACAATTGCCCAATTTGCGGTTTTTCTCTGGATAGAGATTTAAATGCTGCCAAAGTTATACTCAAAAGAGCTACCGCCGGACTTGCGGAATGTAACGCTTGCGGAGTCGGAACAAAAAGTTCCGTCAAGGAAGCAAGAAACCCAGTCAATTAAGACTGAGGGGATGTCACCTTTTGGCTTTTTAAACAATAAAAACCATTCAATAATCAGTCATTATGAATTCAGTCTTGAATTTTTCCACAATTGAAAAAAAGGAAGTCTTGAAGTTTTTGGAGAACTTTCCAAGCTCTGGCGTGCGTTCAGAGTTTGAGGAATACCGTTGCAAGATTCTGGACTGTGCTGTAGTGCTTTACAAATCGGGAAAGCTTTTGATTCAAGGAAACTCTGCGGAAAAAGTGAAGGCGACAATTTTGCAAAAGGTTTCTTTCAAGGACGAACTAGTGCTTGGAATTGATGAAGTCGGCAGGGGCGAAGGCTTTGGAGCTTTTGTTGTTGCAGGGGTTTTGGGAAAAACAAGCGCTTTGCGCGAGCTAAGGGACAGCAAGAAAACCGCAAAGGAAAAAATTCCTGAAAAGGCAAGGCTTGTGAAAAAAAATGCGGAGTGGTTTTTTGTTGAAATTTCGGCGAGTGAAATTGACTCTTTAAGAGAGTTAGGCACTACAATGAATCAAATCCAGGCAAACGCAGTGAACAAAATCATCAAGCATTTTGAAGCCGAAAAAGCAAAAGAAAAATTCCGGATTGTAGTTGACGGCTCGAAAATCAAAGGCATTGACAAGAAAGCAGAATTTTTGACAAAAGCCGACGACCTTGTAGTGCAATGCGCTGCTGCTTCAATAATCGCAAAAGACGCAAGAAATAATAGCAAGGATTCTGGAAAAAGAAATACTTGGAAAAGCAAGGAAAATTCAGAGAAAACAAAAAATTAAATACGCAAACAAGGTGAATATATTATGGAAGTAAAAATCACAAGCCCAAAATACAATGAAATACTCAAAGTAGGCCAAAAAGTCAAGATAACGTGGACTGCCGATAGCGTTACAGAAAGAGCCGCAACCACAATTGAAATAACTTGCTATGGCCCGCGTGCAAAGCTTAGCGGCGATATATCTGCAGCAGATATTCCCGCACCCGCAAAACTAAAGTTAATATTCGAAGCTTTGCCAGAGAAAACTTTATCTTACGATTGGGTTGTTCCTACCGCAAAAGAATGTAATATTGTTGAAGAAGAAAAAAAAAGTTGGAATGCATGGCACACTTTTTTTAATATTGGGCCAGATCTTGAATATCATTGGCCAAAAGATCCAGAAACAAGATTTACAATACGAATTGCGGTTCAAAATAAAGAAGAGCCCTGCCAGTCAGACTATATCCAATTCCAAGTTAAGGAATAATTCGACAAGATCATTAAATTTGGCTAGTTCCCTTGAAACACAGTGATTGGCTTTTTGAGCTTTGCAGCCTGCTGTTTTGAAAGAAGAATTCTTTTAACGCTGTTTCCGACAAGCGCTGAATTGCCGAAAGGGTCAAGCACTTCAACAGTGAATGAAAATTTGGAGTCGCGCGCAGCGTGGATTTTTTCCAAGGCTTTGTCTGCGGCTTTGACTTCTTTGGGCTCTTTTGCAGAGCTTACCAGAATTTCAGCGACTTGCTGAATGCGGTCCAAAAGGCCTTCAATGTTGCTGAAATAGCCGTCACTTGCAGGCCCTGGTTCGATTAAAACTCCGAGCTCTGGAATTTTTATTGTTGCAGTTGAACTTTTGATTATTTTAATGCTCAAGTGCGAAGGCTTTGAAATTTTTGCAGAATACTCGACTGGCTTTTTGAAGTCAAGGCTCATTACGTCAGAAAGCTTAAAGCCGCACTTTTCACAATGCAGGACTGAAAAAAGCATTTTTCCAAAATTAGCAATTTCTTCAACAGTCTGCTGCAGTTGAATGTCTGCATTGCAGTTCGGGCATTTTACGTTCTGAGTGGGCATGAAAGAAATTAGAAAGCTTGTGATTTAATGCTTTATGGTCTGGAGTCTAGCGCTTTGCTGTTCTTCCGCGCGGAGTCCTGGCTTTAAAAATTTGAGAGCTCAAGAATTCTTCATCCTGTTTTCTCAAGCTATCATAGCTTGTGGTTCTAGGGTTTCTTCCAATTGCAAGCTGGGCCGCAATTATTTCCTTCAAGGCCTTGATTTCATTTTCAGTGTCAGAGCGGAAATTGTCAAACTTTTCAAGCCTTTTTTCAAAAGGAAGCAGTTTTGTTTCTTCAACGCCCGCGCTTTCTGATTTTGAAGCGACTAATTCCTGCTCCAAGTCATTAAGCCTTGAATGCGCCATGTCTGTCTTTTTGCTCATTGCATTAAGCCTTGACTGGATTGCAATCATTGTTTCTGCAGTGGAATAGTCTGCCGGAAGCCTTGATTCTGAGGCAAGTTCCTTGTTAAAGTAAACTTTCACTTCAGGATTGCTTGGCTCTTGAAAGACGCGTTTGGGCTTTGAAAGGTCAATAAGCCACACTACCAAGAATAAAATAACTGCCGATGCAAGCAAAATCAAGGAAAGCTCAGTCATTAACCCCACTAAATTAATTAGTGAAAAGAAACTCTTTTAAATCAGAAAAGCCGGCTTTAAAAGAAAACAGTGTTTTTGGCATTATTTGTACTTGTAGTCGTAAGTTCCGTAAGACACCAAAAGCTCTTCGCCTTTCTTGATTTTTCGCAGAGTTCTGAAATTAGCGCCGTTGTTTTCTGCCTTGATGTTTGGCTTTTTTGAATGATTGATGTAGAATGAAGGCTCCATTCCATTAAGCCCCAAATCCCATGCCCAGAAAGAGCCGTCTTTTTGAATCACGAAGAAAGCGTCAATCAATTCCAGGACTGCCTTGTCTGCGTTCTGGAATTCTGAAATATTGAATTTCACCCATTTTTGCTTTCTCACGCTTGGGAAAGGGTTTGTTCCCTTGGGAATGTCCCTTATTGCAAGAATTCCAACTCCTTGGACTTTTGAAGGCGCAATTCTGCAGTAAGTGCTTTTCAAATTTTGCAATAATTCTTTCCGCGAGTTCACGAGATTATAGAATCCGCTAACTCTTTTAATTCTTTCCAAAAAGCGCTTGGAAGTTTTTTTCAGCAGCCTTTTGGACATTTTCTGCCTGAATGCCTTTCAATTCTGCAATTTTTGAGGCAATTCTTGGAATCCAAACCGACGAGCATTGTTCTCCAGAGAATTCAAGCGGGCTGTCTGTCTCTAAAAGCAGTTTTTCCAAAGGCAATTCTTGCGCGAATTTTTGAATCCATTCACTGTTCAAAACTCCTGCACCCACAGAGACAAAAAAAGAAGTTTTTAGCAAGTCTTTCATTTGCTTTTCCTTGCAGACAAAAGAATGCAATAAAACTTTTTGCGCGTTTTCTTCCTGCAGAATGCGCAGCACTTCAGCCCTAGAGCCGCGCGCGTGCACGATCAATGGCTTTTTGAATTCTTTTGAGAGTAAAATGAATTTTTTGAAAATTGCGACTTGCAATTCTTTCTCTTCTTTTGAAGTTTGCTCGTCAAAATCAAGTCCGACTTCTCCAAAAGCAATTGCTTCGCTCGCGTGCTGTATGATGTGGTTCATTGTTTCCTCGCGCTTGCTTGCCGAGTCTTCGAAGATGTGAGTTGGATGATAGCCTAAAGCCACTGAAATTATTTTGGGAAATTGCATTTTCAATGCAAGGCACTTGTGCAATCCTTCAAGAGTTGTGGAATTTGCGATTATGCGCTTGACTCCTGCTTTTTCAGCCGCAACAATGATTTCTGCAGGGTTTTCAAAATAGTCAAAATGACAATGAACGTCAGCCCACATTTTAGTCACTTTTAGTATTCTGGGGGCATTTTTTTAAAAAGTGTAGTGCCTAACAATTATGTCATGTCATTTGTAAGAAGCAAAAGCATCAAAGGCCACACTTACTACTACTTGGTTTCAAACAAGCGCGTTAACGGCCGCGTTGTTCAAAAGTTCGAAAAGTATTATGGAAAAAACTCTCCAAGCCCAAGCACTAAAGTGGAAACCGTTGATGCTTCAAAGCAAGAGCAAAGCCAGCAGCAATAAAAAATTGCTGAAAAAAGAAAAAAAAGTTTTTTTATGACAACTAATGTTTCAGTAGAATACGGAAAAGCGCAGGAAAAGTACGAGGCAGCAAAAACAGACGCTGAAAGGCTTCAGGCGCTTTTGGAAATGAAGTCTGCAGCGCCAAACCACAAGGGCGCTGAAAACATGCGCGTGGAGCTTGGAAAAAAAATCTCAAAACTAAAAATGGAGATTGAAAAGCAAAAAACCCAAGAGTCAAAAAAAGGCTCTGGCCAAAGCTTAGCAGTAAAAAAAGACGGAATTGGGCAAATTGTCCTAATTGGCTTGCCAAATGCAGGAAAAAGCTGCGTGCTAAAAGCCCTAACTGGAGTTGACGTGCAAATAGCCCCTTTTGAATTCACTACAACAATTCCGGAAAAAGGAATGGTGTTTTTTGAGCAAGTGCAAATTCAAATTGTGGAACTTCCAGCAATAATTGAGGGCAGTTCTGAAGGAAAAGCAAATGGAACTCAAATAATTTCAATAGTGAGAAATGCAGATGCGGTGTGCCTGGTGCTTAATGGAAATAATGCATTGCAAGAGTACAAGATTTTGGCTTCAGAATTGAGAAAATCAAATATTTTATTGAATGACAGAAAGCCAAGAATCAGGGTTGAAAGCTCAAAGTTTCCTGGAATTTCAATGTCTGGGAAGCAGTTTTTGAAATGCAGGCAGGAAGAATTTGAAGGGTTCTTGAAAACAATGGGTTTTTCCAACGCTAGCGTAATGCTTGAAGAGCCGACAGACTTGGCGCTTTTGGCAAAAGCCCTTGATGAAAAACTGGTTTACAAAAACGCAATAGCTTTTTTCATCAGGCAAAATCCAGAACAGCTTGAAGAATTGAAAAAAGAGTTTGGCGGAAAAATAATGGTTTTTCAAGATTACAAAAGTAAGGAAAAAATTGAAGAAGCAAAAAAAGAACTTTTTCAAATTTTGGGAAAAATAAGGATTTTTACAAAAAAGCCTGGAAAAGAAGCTGATAAAGAACCGCTTGTTTTGCCGATTGGCTGCACTATCGAAGATGTTGCAAAAGACTTGCACAAAGACTTTGCAGCAAGCCTGAAGTATGCAAAGCTTTGGGGCTCAAGCAAGTTTGAAGGCCAAAGAGTCCCGAAAGACTACCAATTGCAAGACAAGGACATTGTTGAAATCAGCGCTTGAGCCGACTCATTCTTTAAAGCAGGGAAGTAAGAATTTATTCTTTTCCGCAAACTATGTTGTAATGCCTGTTGAAGTTAATGTTGGATTAGTTGGTTTGGGAAATATTGGCTCTGGAGTCCTTGACATTTTGAAGGAAAACTCTGAAATCATTGAAAAACGAACCGGAGTTAGGATAAACCTTGTTGCCGCCTGCGACAAAAGCAAGGAACAGTTGGAGAAAGCAATTACTTTAGGAATTCCAACAACTGAAAATTTTAAAGACTTGCTCAATAACGAAAAAATCGGCGTGATTATTGAATTGATTGGAGGCTATGAGCCGGCGCATTCAATAATCATTGATGCGTTAAGGGCAAAAAAGCACGTTATTACAGCCAATAAGGCAGTTCTTGCCAAGTACGGCACTGAAATTTTTGCTGAAGCGCAAAAAAACAATGTCAATGTATTGTTTGAGGCTGCTGTCGGAGGCTGCATTCCAATAATCAGAACGATTGAAGAAAGCTATTCTTCGGACAGGATAGAAAAAATTTATGGAATTCTAAACGGAACCACAAACTTTATTCTCACAAGAATGGGTGAAGGAATGAGCTACGAAGAAGCATTGAAAAAAGCGCAAGAGCTCGGCTTTGCAGAAGCAGACCCTTCTTTTGACGTTGAAGGAAAAGACACCGCGCAAAAGCTTTCAATTCTTGCAGGACTGGCTTTTGACGCAAAAATAGGCTGCGAAATTTTCACTGAAGGAATCACTAAAATCACTAAAAGCGACATTGACTTTGCAAAAGAGCTTGGCTATGTGATAAAGCTTTTGGCAATCGCAAAAAAAGAGAACGGCCAGATTGAATTAAGGGTCCATCCGACAATGATTCCAGCCAGTCATTTTTTCGCGAACATCAGCAATGAATTCAATGCAGTTTTGCTTTCAGGCGCAAACACTGGCGAAATTTTGCTTTCAGGAAAAGGCGCTGGAAAGCTTCCCACCGCAACTGTCGTGGTTACAGACATTATTGAATTAGGGTCCAGGGTTAGAGTTACGCAAAGGAATTTTGAGAATGTAAAAATAATGCCTTTTGAAGAAGTCACGTCCAGGTTTTTGTTAAGGCTTAATGTTGCCGACAAGCCTGGAATTCTTGCTGAAATTGCCAAGAGTTTGGGAAATAATGGAATTTCAATTGCCGCGCTTTCGCAGAAAGAAACCAATATGGAAACAGTGCCAATAATTCTTATAACCCACAAGGCAAGCGAAGGCCAGTTGATTAAGGCAATCAAAGAATTTGAAAGCATTAAAGAAATCAGGGAAAAAGCAAGCGTTTTAAGGATTGAAGACTTTGATTGATTTTTTTCAGCGCTTCATGCTGTAACTGTCCTTGAATTCTTCAAAGTCTTCCTGCGGGCCTTTTGGCTTGATTATTTTTGGCAAGACTTTTTGGATAAAAATTATCAAAGCCAATACTGCCGCAATTCCAACCGCGAATTGCACGAAAATGTCAGTGTTCATTGGCTGGTCTATTGGAGCCTGTTCTTTAACTCCTGCCTTTAGAATCAACCCAATGCTTTGCTTTGCTTTTTGCGCTTCGGAAATTGCAGCGTCATAGTTTGTTTTCTGGAATGCCAGTTCTGCATTGGTCCAATAGCCTGAAAGCTTTTTGACTTCAGACTGGCTTTTCCACAAACTCACTTTGGTTTCTGACAAGACATCCAATACAGCGGTTTTGAGTATTGAATAGTCTTTTGTTGTGGTTTTGAATGAAGCGTCTTCTGAATAAAGCTCGTTGTATGCCTTTACGCGCTTTAGCCTTGATTGCAAGGAGTCAGAGAACACAATTGAATAGGAGATTGCTTCCTTTAATGCCTGCTGGACTGCAAGAATGCTTGCGTTAGCCGCTTGCTTTCTTGAAGAAATAGCGCTCTTGTTCAACGCGCTTGGAGGCTCTGCAAAGGCCATTAACTGCTGTTTTACTGTAGAGTCCAGGTTTGCGTCGGCAATTGCCTTGCGCAAGGCAGAAACCTTGCTGTCATAATCTATTGCTTTTTGCTCTAAAGAACTCATGTCGTCCTTTACTGCTTCAAACGCTAATACAACATTGCTTGATTTTTCAGGCGTTGGATTGCTTGAAAAGTCTGTTTCTTCAGTCAATGCTGCAGAAATTCCTTTCCCAATTGACTTGCAGTCTTCCTGCATTGAGGCAAGCGCAATTTTCATTTCATCGGCCTTTGATTTTATCGCCAGAATTTTGGTTTCTGAAGAGACCAGCGAAATGTCTGACTCTTGCTCTTGCTTTAAAACGCGGTTCAGGCTTTCAAAAAAGTCAATGTTTTGCGGCGTGAAAAACCACTGGCTTTGCAAGGCTTCGCTTTTAGTGTTCAAGAACCTCAGGAAGTATGCTGTTTTGAATAATTGCTCATTGGTTGTTTTGGATTCTAAAACTTCAGGCAGTGCTTTTGAGGCATTGACTGAAACAAACCCTGCAATTAAAGTGCCTGAAGTTATTGTGACAACCCAGTATTTTGAGTTTGAGGCAGTAATTTGGACAGGGGGCGAGATTTCAGCGCTTTCTCCAGTTCCCAAAAAGCCTGAAGATCCGACAAAATCGACTGCCTGGCTTGCTGAAATTCCGGCAAAAGAAAATGCGGGAATTATTGCAAAAGCCAGCAAAATCGCAAAGAATTTTGAGTTCGCAAAAAGCATAATTGACCAAAATTTTAAGGAAATTCTTGTTTATAATGGTTTTCAGGGAAAAAGCCTCACTTTCCAAGCAATTGTTTTCTTTTTTCCTGCTGTTGCTCCATGAATTTTTGGATTAGAAAGTAGGCCGCCGCCAGTATTGGCGGGATTATTGCAATGAAAGAATTCAGGCCCTGGGTTTTCATTGAAATAAAGTTCAATAGAATGAGCAAAGTGGCTGAAAACTCTAAAGTGATCAGGACAATCATGACTCGCTTGACATCGCTTAAGGCCCTCATTCTCAAAAACCCCTAATCAAACAGGCAAAACAAATATAATAATGTTTTTTTGCAAAAAAACAGGCTGGGGATTTGGTTTTTAAAGTTTCACTTCTAGAGAATACTCTTATGCACAGGAAACAATCGAAAGACCATATTGAAAAGCCAGAGGACAAGATCTGGAAACAATGGTTTGAAAAGCTCACTCCCAAAGACCATGACAATTACATGTCAAAATTGGGTTTGACTGAAGAAGACAAGGAAGAATTGCCTGTAATTGAAGAGCAATTGCATTCTTTGGACAGTCCGCAAAAGAGCCAAGAGCAGGCACTTGATTCCAAGGCATTGAAAGGCAAGAAAAAACGTTGAGGGGCGGTTTTGAATGGGTGAATTGAAAATTTTAAAGTTAAAGGACGGCGATGACGTCATTGAATCATTGAAGGAGTTTGCTTCAAAAAACAACATACAGCAAGGCTACATCAAGGAAGCCGAGGGAAAAATCAGGGATTTTGAAATAAGCGCTTTTTCAGGCGGCGGAAGCATTCAAAACTACAGGGACAAAAACCAGCAGGACGTAATCGCAATCAATGGGCAAATTACTCTATCTAAAGGGAATCCGGTAATTCAATTGAAAATTTCAGTCTCCAGGGCTGGATTAAGCGCTGTTTCAGGGCTTTTGCTTTCAGCAAAGGCTGGGGAAACCCTTGACATTGCAATTGAAAAAAGAGACATGAGCAAAATGATTTACGCTTGAAGTCTTGAAAGCCTTATTAACCACTTTCGACTTTTTTCTTTAGGTCTAAAATGCTGCAAAAACTGATTGGCGAGCTTGTCGAGTTAAGGCAAAGCTTCAAGAAAGAAAAGCAATTCAAGCTTAAGGAATTAAGCAGCGAACTAATCGAACAGGCTGCCTTGACTAATGACTACTTCAAGGCATTAATGTCCTTAATCGCCTATTCTTTGTACAAGCTTTCTTCAAAAACACACGTTCGGAAAAACCCGAAATGGAAATTAGCGAGAACTGAAATCCTGTCGCATTTGGATGCTGCGATTGGCTTGCTTGAAAAGCACGATTTTCGGAATGCGGAAGAAGAATTGCGCAATGCCGTAGGGCATATTTCAAGGGCAGATTCTGAAATAAGCAATTACGCGAAAGGAATTTTTGAAAAGTCAAAGACAAAAATGGCGTCAAGCGCTTATTCTTTCGGGCTTTCTTTAGGCCAGGCGGCATGGCTTACTGGCGCTGACAAGAAAGACTTGATGAATTACATTGGAATTACTAAAATGCATGAAGAGGCGGGCGTTAGCCTGGGAATCAGCGAGCGCTTGAAAAACCTGAAGGGAGCGCTTTCTGCATGAACAGCATTGTCTTGGATTCAAGCAGCATTATTTCAATCAGCGAAAAATGCTTTATCAAAAGCTTTGCAGGCCTGTCAAAAAAGGCAGAATTGGTCATTCCAAAAAAAGTCGAGTTTGAGTCAATAATAAAGCCAATTGGAATTAAAGAATTCGAGCTTAACGCGTTAAGGATTAGAATGGCTTTGAAAGAGCAGTGGCTGAAAAGCATTCAATTGACTCCGGAATTTTTGCAGCTTTCTGTAAAAATCAAGGACACTGCAAACAATTGCTTTCTTGTTGACCAAAAGCCTTTCGTGCTCATTCAAGACGGCGAGGCAGAGACTCTGGCATTAATGAAGCAAATTAATGCCTCAATGCTGGTCATTGATGAAAGGAACACTCGAATGCTGATTGAAGACATTCAAGGCTTGAAGTCTTACTTGGAGCACAAGATTGGCAAAATAACAATCAATGAAAAAAGCGCTTTGGAATTGAAGCGTTTGATTTCGGGCATTAAAGTGTGCAGATCTGTGGAATTGATTGCGCTCGCTTTCGAGCAGGGATTTTTGGATGAAGAGCTTGAAAAAAGCAAGGAATCGCTTGAGGCTGCGCTTTACGCAGTCAAGTTTTCAGGCTGCGCTGTCTCAGAACAGGAAATCCAAGAGTACTTAAGAAACGTTTGAAAAGTCTTTTAGGAATTGAATAAAAAAGGTTTCGGTTTTAATAAATTAGTTCACAAGGCGTTTTTTTATGATTGTTAAAAAAGCAGAAAGCGAGGATGCTGCAGTAATAAGTGAAATGATTTTTTCAGAATTCCCTTACACCAAGGCAGACACTGAAAACGTCAAAGTGCGCATGAGCAAGCCGCACATCGGGCTTTTCAAGGCAATTGATGGGGCAAAAATTGCCGGATTTTTGGAAATTGAACTGCTTGACAGTCTTTTCAATGTCTGGAGAATCAATGGCCTTGCAGTGAAGAAAGAGTTCAGGCAGAATGGAATTGGGAAAGAACTGACAGAATTTGCTGTTTCTTTCGCAAAGCGCAATAGGGCTTCACAATTGGTTCTTTTAGTAAGGCCTGACAATTACATTGCGAAAAAAATGTACAAGAAAATTGGCTTTCAGGCAAATGGATTGTGGAAAAGCCAGATTAATGGCAAGCGCGCTGAAGAATGGGTCTTGAATTTGCAGAACAATTCCATAGTTTAGCCTGGTTTTTCTTCGACCGGAACTCTCGCACCAAAAGCGATTTATAAAGCAAAAATTATCGTATAGCTTTATGCTAAGGCTTTTGAAAATTCCTGAAAACGAGGCTAAGAGAGTGAAATGGTCGGCAAGGTATAGGCGCTTGCTATTTATTCACAGAAACGAGAAATTTGGGGATTTGAGGCTTTTCTTGAAGCAAACCCAGCTTGTTTTAGAAGCTACTGCCGCAGTGCAAATTCAGTCTTCAAGAAAGCCAAGCCTTTAGCATTATCTTTACAGGCGGCTTTTGTGAGAATTTACCTGGATTCTAACGTGCTGATTTCTTTAATTAAGGAAGAAATTAACAGCCAGCTTAGGGCATTGTTCATTGAGGCTGAAAGATTTTTCAGGAATGCCAAAGCAAAAGGCCACACATTAGTTATTTCAGAATTTTTCTTAATGGAGGTTGGAAAAATCTGCAAAATAAGCAGGGCGCAGATCATCGAATATTTTGAAATGATGGAAGTAAAAACAGAAATTGCTTGCCTTAATGAAAAGATTATTCGGGAAATGGCTCAAAGAATAAGACTGCACTATCCAGGCAATTTTCACGCTGCAATTGCACTGGCAAACAAATGTGATTGCATTGTAACATTCAATGGCAGGGATTTTGAAGCAATTAAATGCAAGATTCAAGTCTTGGAACCTTTAGATTTGGCTTGAAGTTCTTTAAGAAATTCATCAGCAATTCCTGCGCGGTCTTTTCTCATTAGTGTTCTGCCGTCATAACCGTTTTTTCTTGCAAGCGCGCGGATCTTTTCACTGGCTTCGTGGACTTTCCTGAAATCCTCGTCAAGCATTAAAGTTTCCAGAAGGTTTTTCCTGATTGCATCCTTTAAGAATTCGCTTCGTGAGGAGTAAAGGCCTGAATTCTTGACAGCATTGTCAATTACCTTAACTAGAGAATCATTAACTTCAACTGAAAGCATTTTCATAAAACCACATTAAAAATGTGTTAGTAACAGGTTATTAAGGCTTTCGTGGCTGAAAACAAGAAGAAAATCAATAGCTTTTGCCAAACAATATTTTTCGTTTTGAGGGCTTTCCGCAGCGAATGCATTTTCCGCTTGAAGGCTTTTGGTTGAATGGAATGCATCTTGTTCCTGCTGTTGTTTCTGCCTTGATGTTGTCTTCGCATTCTCCTGTTTCGCAAAAGTGCGCCAAAACCATTTTTTTGCCTTCAATGATTTTTTTCAATTCTGCCATTGTTGAAGCTTCCACAATGCTCGAGTCAAGGAAAGCTTTTGCTTTTTTGAAAAGAGAGCTTTGCATTTCTTCAAGAGATTTTAAGACTTCCTTTTTAACTTCAGGAATTTTTACCGGCTTTTTTTCCCCGGTGTCCCTTCGCACAAGCATTATGCTTTCTTTTTCCAGGTCTTTTGGGCCTATCTCAATCCTTAATGGAATTCCCTTTAGTTCCCACTCGCCATACTTGAAGCCTGGGGAAAGGTTTTCCCTGTCGTCAATTATTGGGTTGAATTCTAGAAGTGCTTTTTCAAGCTCGCGGGCTTTTTTAAGGACTTTTTCCTTGGAGTCTGTAAATAAAATCGGCACAATCACTATCTTATTGAACGCGATTTTTGGAGGAATCACAAGCCCTTTATTGTCCGAATGAGTCATTATCAAACCGCCAATAAGCCTTGTTGAAAAGCCCCAGCTGTTTTGCCAGCCAAACTCGAATTCGCCTTTCTTGTTCAGGAATTTTATTCCAAAAGCTTTTGCGAAATTCTGCCCCAAAAAATGCGTTGTTCCCATTTGCAATGCCTTTCCGTCAGGCATGAATGCTTCCACAGCATAAGTGTTGACTGCGCCGGGAAATTTTTCCTTTTCAGTTTTGACTCCCAAAATTACGGGAATTGCCAAGAGCTCTTCGTCAAGCTTTTTGTACTCTTGCAGCATTTCCAAAGCATCTTTTTCTGCCTCTTCGGGTGTTGCAAAAACATTATGGCCTTCCTGCCACAAGAACTCGCGCGTCCTAAGGAAGAGCTTTGTCATTTTGATTTCCCAACGCACTATGTTGCACCATTGATTAATGCGCAAGGGCAAGTCACGCCAGCTTCTAATCCATTTTGAATAGGCATCGTACATTATTGTTTCGCTTGTTGGACGGATTGCAAGCCTTTCCACTGTCTCTTGCCTGTCTTTTTCAACCCATGCAACTTCTGGAGTGAATCCTTCAGCGTGCTCTTGCTCTTTCTTGAAGAATGATTCTGGAATCAATAATGGAAAATAAGCGTTTTTTACTCCGCGGGCTTTAATGACTTCGTCAAAGTTTTTTTGGATTGCTTCCCAAATTGCATAACCGTTGGGGCGAATTGTCATGAAGCCATGAACTGGCGCATAATCTGCAAGCTCTGCTTTTTCGACAATTTGATTGTACCATTCAGAGAAATCCTGCTCTTTAGTGACTGTCAAGCCGGCAGTCTGAGAGCTCTTTTCATTAATTGCCTGCTTTCTTTGCCCTTGCATTTTTTGAAAACCTTTAGAACAATTACTGCTGATTTTGTTTAAAAAACAACTGCTGCGCGCTGGCTTTTATTTGCTTAATTGCTTTTCAGAGCCGCGCGTGCAATAATACCTGTTGTGCAGCCCGGCTTTTTGCGTTACTGGACAGCCGCCGCAAATGCAGCCGTTTTCTTCTTTTATGCACTTGCTTTTGCCAATGCTTTCAAAGCAAAAGCCGCCTTTTTCCTTGCATTCAATCCAGGAAGGGCATTGAGGGCAGGCGCATAATGGAATCAGTTCTTTCTTTTGCTTTTCCATTGCCTCAAAATCAACCATTTGAAACACCGTACATTTTTAATTTTTTGAATTGTCAAAAACCCACTTGTTCGGGCCTTCCTTACGCAGTATTCTTGCGGAATTCATGACATTTTCAGCCAGTAATTCAACTTCTTCCACATTGCATTCTGAAAGCACTATTGGCTTGTCCTTGCTTGTGGCATTGCAGATTGAAGCCATTGCGTAAGAATTTGAGAATGGAGGAAAGCTCATTCCATAATGGTTTAATGTCATAAAAAGGCTTGAAATTGCCATTGACGCCCCTTCCTCATGGCTTGTTGTAATAATCCCGGCTGTCTTTCCAGTGAATCTTTTCAGCATTCCAGAACCTGGAATTTTACTGTCTGCAGTCAATTCAATGAATTGCATATGCTTTTTGTTCAATTCCCTGTTTTTCGGGCTTTTTGGGTCTGCTGGAGAAAGGCTTCCGTCAAGGCTAATGCACCTGTCAATGAATGCCGCCATTAGAGTTGAAATTTTGAAATTGTTAACTGGGGTTGCAAAAATTATTGCGTCAGCCTTCAGGATTTTGTCATAAAGCTTGTTTGACATGTCGTCTCCTTGCGGAGTCCCTTTAGGATAGCAAGTGCAGTAAAAGTGGCATTGCGTGTTGACTGTCGAATAGCAGGCCTTGCAGTGCTGTATGCTGAATTTCCGCAATGGAACCAATTCTGTTTTTGCGCCTAATTTTTCGCATTTTTTCAGGCAGGCTTTCAAAAGCGCTTCTGAACTCGAGCTTTCCTGGGACATGTCGAACTCGTCCCTTGCGCTGCCCGAAATTCCCAAAACAGTGATTTTTCCCGTCTTTTTCTTTGCAAGCGCTTTTGCTTCCTTCAATGTCTTGCCTTGCACTTTCTTGAACATTTGCAAAGTTTTGGAATCAATCCCTAGCGCAGACATTATTTCAGAGTCAGAATGCCTTGAGACCATGATTAGCATTAAATGCATAATTTGTTTAAAAAAACAAGCGCAAAAAGCGCGTTTTTTCGCTTCCCTTCCCGGAAAAAGCACTCAAGCTGAACTGTTTTTATAAAGTTAGGTTGACCTAATATTTTATGCCATCACGGAATGAGCAAGATTATTTGAGATACATTTACGAACTTCAGTCAAAGAACAACCGGGGCGTCAAAGTTGGCGAGATTGCTAAAGAATTGGGAATTTCAAAGCCCAGCGTTTCTGAAATGCTTTCAAAATTCAAAAAGGCCGGCCTTGTTGAATTCAAGAATTACGGGCCAGTCTCATTGACAAAGCGGGGAATCAGGCAGGCAAGGATTGTCCTTAGAAAGCACAGAATTCTAGAGGTTTTCTTTGCAAGGCTTTTGGGATTGAAAAAGTCATTTCATGACGAAGCGCATGAGATAGAGCACGCAATTTCTGAAGTTGCAAGCGACAGGCTTGAAAAGCTTTTGAAAAACCCGAAAGAATGCCCTGACGGGAGGGAAATCCCGGCAAAGCAGGCAAAAGTAATGACATTAAATTCAGCGCCATTGAACAGGCAATTGCGCGTGCTTTTTTCAAGGATTGAAAGAAAGGAAGAGCAGAGCAGGATTAACGCGTTGGGCCTGGTCCATGGGGAAAAAATCAGTGTGACAAAAAGAATTTCCAACGGCCCTTTGATAATCAAGGTTAAAAAAAGCGAGATTGTTCTTGGAAAGAACATTTCATCCCTGATTTTTGTCGAGGCAGACAAATGAAAGACTGCTGTAAAACAGGCATTAAGCTGAAAGGCGCTGACATTGCGCTTTTGGGAAACCCTAATGTCGGAAAAAGCGCGTTGATAAACCAATTGACCGGAATTGGCGCTACAGTGTCTAACTATCCTGGAACAACAGTGGAAATACTGGAAGGCGAATGCAATTCAGGAAAAGAAGGAATAGTGAGAATTGCAGACCTGCCGGGAATATACTCAATCCACGGGTCTTCGGAAGACGAGCTGGTTGCGTGGAATTACATCAAGTCTTCAGAGCCCAAAGCAATAATCAACGTGGTTGATGCCACAAAGCTTGAAAGAAACCTTTTTCTCACTTTACAGCTAATTGCATTGAAAAGGCCAATGGTGATAGCGCTTAACTTTAATGAAGAGGCTGAAGAAAAAGGAATGAAAGTGAATGCAGAAAGGCTTTCTGAAATCCTGGGAGTTCCAGTAGTCAAGATTAATGCAGTCCGCGGACTGCAGGTAAACAAGCTTGTGGAAGAGGCAGTAAAACAATCCAAATCCAAAAAGTTGAAGAAGAGGATAATTTCAAGAGAGCAAGGCAACAAAAAAAACCATTCCTTGGCTTCTTCAATAGCTGAAAAATCAGTGTCAAAAACCCGTGGAAAGAAAACCAGCAATATTAAGGATTACTTGGATTCTTTAACAACAGACCAGTTTAGCGGCACAATAATACTTGTCATTATAATGGCACTGCTTTTTGCCGCATTGTTCATTATTGGCAGCGGGCTTTCAGGGATAATTGGAAACGCATTTCAATCATTTGCAGCGCCATTTCTAAACTCGCTGATCAATCTAGTTCCAAACAAAGTTCTCCAGGAAACATTAAAGTACATGTTTGTTGACGGGATTAACGCAGGCCTGCAGATAGCAATTCCTTTCGTGCTTGTTTTCTACGCGATAATAGCAGTTCTTGAAGACTGTGGATATCTTCCAAGAATGGCATTCTTGATGGATAAGACAATGCACAAGCTCGGTCTTCATGGAAAGGCAGTGATTCCAATGATGCTTGGCTTTGGATGCAGTGTTCCGGCAATAATTTCAACAAGAGTGCTTCCAAACCCTAGGGAAAGACTGTTGACTGCAATACTGATTGTCTTGATTCCCTGCTCTGCAAGAACTGCAGTGATACTTGGAGCCGTGGGCCTTTTTGTAGGCTGGCAGTATGCTTTGCTGATTTACGCATTCCTTCTATTGCTCATTTTTGCTTCAGGATTCATTCTTGGAAAAGCATTGCCTGGAGAACAATTAGGGATTATAATGGAAATGCCGCCTTACAGGCTTCCAAGAGCAAAGAATGTTTTAATGAAAACCTGGATTAGAGTGAAAGACTTTATAATTTCCGCATTTCCGCTAATTTTCCTGGGCTCTGGGGTTTTGGGCGGCTTGAAGGCTCTTGGGCTTCTTGAATCAATTCTCGCGCCAGCGCAGCCTTTGATTTCAGGCTGGCTCTTGCTTCCTTCAGTCGCGGGAATCACGCTGGTTTTTGGAGTGTTAAGGAAAGAGCTTGCCTTGGAAATGCTTGTGGTCCTTGGAGGAAGCGCAAGCCTGCTGGCATTTATGAGCAGGCTTCAAATATTCGTTTTTGCACTGGTTGTTGCAATTTACATTCCTTGCATTGCCACTGTCGGAGTCTTGAACAGGGAATTTGGGTGGAAAAAAGCCGCAATTATTTCAGCATCCACAATAAGTCTTGCAATACTCATTGGAGGAATTGCCGCAAGGATTCTTCCAGCCTTTGGACTGCTTTCCTGAAAAAAAGGATTAGGCGCTGTTTTTTTAAATCCAAAAACACCTAATTATACCATGCGCTTTGAGCTTGTCGCGGAGTATTTTGAAAAGATTGAGGGCGTGAGCTCTCGCTTGGAAATGACTGCAATCTTGCAGGAGTTCTTGCATAAGGTTCCTGCAAAAGAAATGAGGCGGGTCATTTACTTGTGCCAGGGAAGGCTTGCGCCTGCTTTTGAAAACTTGGAGATTGGAATGGGCGAAAAGTTCGTGATGGAAGCCATTGCGAAAACTTCCGGCTTTGAAAGGAAGGAAGTCGAGAAAAAATTCAAGGAACTCGGCGATTTGGGGCTTGTGGCTGAAGAGTTTGCGAAAAAGAAAAGGCAAAAGGCATTGTACAGCGAAGAGCTTTCTTTGGACAAGGTTTTTGCAAACTTGAAGAAAATCGCGACTTCTTCAGGAACTGGAAGCCAGGACTTGAAGATTAAATTGCTTTCTGAATTATTGAACAGCTCAAATTCTTTAGAGGCAAAGTTCATCACGCGCGTTCCAATTGGGAACTTGCGCTTGGGAGTCGGAGATCCCACAATAATGGACGCTTTTGCGTTAATGCTTTCTAAGGAATTCCGCAAGGAAAACCTAAAAGTTGTTGAAGAATTGGAGAAAGAGTTAAAAGAAAAAAAAGAGGAAAAGCGAAGCGAAGAGTTGGACAGGAAAGTAAAAGTGAAAATCCGCGAGCTGATTGAGGAAAAATACAACATTCACTCTGACCTTGGAAGCATTGCTGAAATCCTGAAAGAGCACGGGTTGAAGGGGCTGGAAAAGATTGAAATCACTCCGGGAATTCCATTGCGTCCGACTTTGGCTGAAAGGCTTTCAAGCGCCGAAGAAATAATTGAAAAGCTCGGAAAGTGCGCTGTGGAAGCAAAGTATGACGGCTTTAGATTGCAAATCCACAAGAAAGGAAATGAAGTGCATATTTTCAGCAGGCATTCTGAAAACATGACTGAAATGTTTCCGGACATTGTGAAAGCAGTCAGGGAAGAAATAAAGGCAAAGGACGCTATTTTTGAAGGAGAAGCCCTGGCTTACAATGAAACTGCTGAAGAATTTTATTCATTCCAGGTTACAATCCAGCGCAAGAGAAAATACGACATTCAGGAAAAAAGCCTGGAATTTCCCTTGCGCTTGTTCTGCTTTGACCTAATGTTCCTTAATGGAAAAGACCTGATGCCATTGCCTTTCAAGGAAAGAAGGGAAAAGCTTGAGGAAGTCATTGGAAAGGGAAAAATTGTTGAATTGACAAAAAGCATCATTACTGACTCTGCAAAAGAGCTGGAAAAATTCTTTGAACAGAATGTTTCCGCGGGCCTTGAAGGAATCATTGCAAAAGACTTGAACGCGAAGTACATTGCGGGCGCGAGAAAGTTTGCGTGGATAAAGCTCAAGCGCTCGTACAAGGGAGAATTGCAGGACTCCCTGGACTGCGTGATTTTAGGATATTTTAAAGGCCGCGGGCAAAGGACAGAGTTTGGCCTCGGAGCTTTATTGACTGGAGTTTATGACGAGGCAAAAGACGAGTTTGCGACAATTGCAAAAGTGGGCACTGGAATGAGCGAGGACAAAATGGTAGAGCTTGAAAAAATGCTTTCAAAAATAAAGGAAAGGAAAAAGCCCGCGAGGGTTTTCAGCAACTTGGAGCCTGATGTTTGGGTAACGCCAATTCACGTGATTGAAATTCGCGCTGACGAAATCACAAAAAGCCCAGTGCACTCTTGCTCTTGGAATGGAAGTGAAGGCCTTGCTTTAAGGTTTCCGCGGCTTATTAGCATGCGAAGCGACAAGAAAGCGGAAGAGTGCTCTAGTGTTAAAGAAGTGAAGAAAATGTTTGAAAGCCAGAAAAAGCAAAAGACTTCATTTGGGGAAGGCGAGGAAAAATGAAGGGCGGAAAGGCATTGGGCTTTGGCGCCAAAGTGATTGTTTTCCTCGCTGCTTTTGCAGTGGTAATAGTGTTCAATGCTTTCATTAGCCCGGAAATTTCCTCAAATGCTAGATTCTGGTTCAGGACAGGGGATTACTTCAGCTTAATAATTGTCTTGGCCGAGACTTTCATCCTAGGCTCAATTTTCAGGGCATTGCTGATGTGGGCTTTCAAGATGCAGTTTGAAAGGAAAGAATTGAGGCGGTCAAAGTGAGCGAGGGAAGCGGGGTTTTCGGCATCTTGATTGCGGCAATTGCTTTCATAATAGTTCTTTTTTTGGCTTACACTTACTTCCTGCCATTCCTTAATCCCCCAATAGACTTGAGCAAGGAAGTTAAAAACGGCTTTGCGATTTCACAGGCAAATGAAGGAAAAGTTTCTGAGGAAAAAAAGCTTTTCTTGAAGGCAAGCCAGTCAATTAACGCGAAAAACTTTGACGATTCTTCAACAATTGCCGTGCTTGAATGCAACAATCCTGCAATTTGCTGCATTGATGAGGAAAACTGCAGCAGTGCATTAAGCATTAACACTGCATTCAGGGGCATTTTTGTGAAAAAAGACATTCTGACAAGCGTTTTTTACCGCTGCATGTTCGATCGCAAGGCTTTTGTCTGCAAGGCATTTTTTGGAGTCAAGCCAGCGCAAGTTGAAATTAAAAGCCTGAAAGTTCCCGCAACAATTGACCTGGGCAAAAACAACGCTTTGGATTTAGAAATTAACATTCAAAATTCGGGCGCTCTTCCAAACAATGAGACAATGACTGCAATAGTGAAAGTTTTCAATGCTTCAGATACCAATCCTTCAAAAGAGCCATTGCTTGAGGCAAGCCAGGAAATCGGGAAATTGCAGGCTGGAGAATCCAAAACCCAAAAAATGCAATTGCTGCTTTCAAGCCCTGGAAAGCTTGAAGTAAGAGTGAGTGTTTCTGGAGAGAATTCAGGAAGCGATTTGAAAAAAGCGATTGTTCAGGCTTCCGGAATTCCTGCAACAGGCTGTGCTGCTTTAGGCAGGCAGGCTCCAGAATTTTATTCAAGCAGCGGAAGCATTGAAGAACTGAAGGGAAAATGCGTTTCAAAGGCATTGTGCGGCAGTTGCAGTACTTCTTTTGAATGCAGGCAGGCCTGGCTTTCAAGGGAAGCAGTTGTTGTTTCAGCAAACAGCGATTACGCATACGTTGTATTGCAAGACAGCCAGTGCCAATAGGCAAATGACGAAAGCAATTAGCTTATATAATTTACGCCTAAGTCTTAGGTAAAGTGATTTCATGATTGACTGGCAGCAATTTGACAAGGGAATTTTTCTCGTTAATGTTCTGGGAATAATCTATGACAAGAAGTCAAAGAAAATCCTGATTGGAAAGAGGGAAAACGACCCTTTCACCAAGGAATTGGCCTGGTGCTTTCCTGGCGGAAGGCCGGCTTATGGAAAAAGCACTGGGGAAAGCCTTGTTGAAGAAGTCAGGAAAAAGACCGGCATTGAAGTGAAAGTGAAAAAGATTGTTTTCGCAAGGCCGTTTCCTGAAAAAAGGGAATTCTTGCTGCTTTATTATTACTGCGAATTCCGAAAAGGAACCGCAAAAGCGGGCGATAAAATCACAGAATTAAAATGGGTCAGGCCTTCAGAAGTCAAAAAATACTTCACTACTTCAATAGCCGATGAAGTGCTTGATTTCTTGCAGAAATTAAAGTAAAATCGCGCTGCAGAATGCAATGCATATAAAAAGCATTTTCACTCTAGTCTAATTACTGAAGCTTATGAGACTGCAAGAGTTTTTCCAAAAATTTGCGCTTTCCGAAGGAAACCAAGTCAGTGTCTTGACTAAAAAGCAGCAAATTTTGGAAGGAACGCTCATTCCGTCAAATGATGAAGGAATTCTGGCCTTGAAATTAAAGAACGGTTATAATGCGGGCATTAAAGTTGAGGAAGTTTCTGAAATCAAGAAAATTTCTGAAGGCAAGACTGTCGGAAAGCCTCCAGTGAAAGAAATCCAGAAAGACTCAAAAAAGCCGACAATTGCAATACTGCACACTGGGGGAACAATTGCGAGCAGGGTTGATTACGCGACTGGCGCTGTTTACGCAAGCTTTAACGAAAAAGACCTTTTGACAATGTTTCCAGAGCTTTCGCAAAAGGCAAACATTGTTTCAGAGCACTTAAGCAACATGTGGAGCGATGACATGCGCTTTGCGCATTATGCAAAAATGGCAAAGGCAATTGAAAAGCACGCAAGTTCTGGAGTTGCAGGAATAATTATTGGCCACGGCACTGACACTTTAGGATACAGCGCAGCTGCATTGGCTTTCATGCTTGAAGGCTTGAATATTCCAGTGCTTTTGGTTGGAGCACAAAGAAGCTCTGACAGGGGCAGTTCTGACGCTGCAATGAATTTGGAATGCGCTGCAGAATTTATTCTGAACTCTGACTTTGCTGGAGTTGCTGTTTGCATGCATGATTCTTCAAGCGATTCAAAATGCGCGATTCTTCCGGCCTGCAAAATGCGAAAATTGCATTCAAGCAGGCGCGACGCTTTCAAGGCAGTGAATGACACTCCAATAGCGCTCGTTGATTACAATTCCAAAAAAATAGATTTCTTGAAAGAGAATTTTGAAAGGAAAAGCAGCAAGAAAAAGCTTGTTGTTAAGGAAAAAATGGAAGATAAGGTTGCAATACTAAAAGTCCATACTAACATGAGCCCTGAGCAAGTCAGGTTTTTCGAAAAACAGGAATACAAAGGATTAGTGATTGAAGGAACTGGCCTTGGGCAAATGCCTGGATTTATTCCTGATGATTCCGCAATGGGAAACAAGGGAATTATTGAAGCAGTCGAATCATTGACAAAATCCGGCTGCGTTGTAGTAATGACTACCCAATGCATTTTTGGAAGAGTGCAAATGCATGTTTACGACAAGGGCGTGAAATTGATAAAAGTGGGAGTTATTCCGGGAGAAGACATGCTTGCTGAAACCGCGTTCGTGAAGCTTGCGTGGCTTTTGGGGCAGTATCCAAAAAGTCCTGAAAAAGTCAAAGAGCTAATGGTAAAAAACTTGCGCGGGGAAATAACTGAAAGGACAAATTTTGACGAAGACTTTGCAAAAGAGCTCTAAAACTTTAGAAATTGAAAGTTTGCGTGGGAAAATTAATGGATAATTTTCGGGTTGCTGTAAAAGCATTGATTTTGGACGACGAAAACAATTTGCTGCTTGTCAGGCGAAGCCATGATGACAAAGTGGCCGCCGGGCTTTGGGAAATTCCTGGCGGAAGGCTGGAGCTTGGCGAAAGCCCTTTTGATGGATTAAAGAGAGAAGTGATGGAAGAAACTGGAATTCCAATAGATATTGGGGCTCCAGTAAACGTGCAGCATTTCACAAACACGGACAAGGTTGTAATAACAATGATTATTTTCAAATGCAAGGCGCTTTCAAAGGAAGTAAAGCTTGTTGACGGAGAGCTTTCAGAATTTGGCTGGGTGAAAATTCCTGAAGCAAAAGCCAAAATTACAAAATACTTCCATAAGGAAATAGATATTCTGGAAAAAATGGCTGGTGTTTAGAAATGCCGAAACTAAAATGCGGGATTGAAGTGCACCAGCAGCTTGATACTGGAAAATTGTTCTGCCGCTGCCCGAGCTTTTTGCGCGATGACAAGCCAGAATTCACTGTTGAAAGAAAGCTTCGTGCTGTTGCATCTGAAATGGGCGAATTTGACGCTGCAGCCTTGGAAGCAATGCAAAAGAATTATACGTTTGTTTATGAAGGACACCACGAAAACGCATGCCTAACGGACATTGACGAATCCCCGCCAATGCCAGTTGATAAAGAAGCCTTGAGAATAGTCCTAGAAGTTGCATTGCTTGCAAAATCAACAGTGCTTGACAAGGTTTTTGTAATGCGAAAGGCAGTTGTTGACGGAAGCAACACTTCAGGCTTCCAAAGAACAGCGCTTGTCAGTACTGGCGGAAGCCTGAAAATCAATGAAAAAAAAAGCGTGGGCATTCAGACAATTGCGTTGGAAGAGGACGCTTGCAGGCCTTCAAAGAAAGACGAGGAAAACAAGAGAATTTACTACCGTCTGGACAGGCTGGGAATTCCATTGATTGAGCTTGCGACAGCGCCAGACATTGAAACTCCAGAAGAGGCAAAAGAGACTGCATTGGCCATTGGAAAATTATTGAGGATTACTTGCAAGGCAATGAGGGGCTTGGGGACAATAAGGCAGGACTTGAACATCAGCATTGAAGGCGGAGCAAGAATTGAAATCAAGGGCTGCCAGGATTTGGAAATGCTTGAAGAGCTTGTAAGGCGGGAAATGCAAAGGCAGGAAAAGCTTTTGGAATTGAAGAAAATTCTTTCTTCAAAAGCAAAGCCCGAAGATTTTGGAAAATTCGAGATTTTAGAGCTTTCGGAATTTTTCAAGAATTCTGAAAACAAGCTAGTGAAGGGAAAAAAGATTTTTGGGGCAAGAATTCCAAAAATGAAAGGACTGCTTGGAATTGAATTACAGCCCGGAAGACGGTTTGGAAGCGAATTGTCAGACCAAGTGAAGGCAAAGGCAGGCTTGAAGGGATTATTGCACAGCGACGAGCTGCCGAATTATGGAATTACTGAAGCAGAGAAGAGTCGCATTGCAGGCAAGCTTGATATTCCTCTTGACGATATACTGCTCCCTTATGGCGACGCTTTCATTCTAGTGATTGCAGAAAAAGAAGCAGCGGAGAAAGCATTCAAAGCAATCAGCGCAAGGATTTTGCAGGCTTTCAAAGGAGTTCCTGAAGAAACCCGCAATGCTTTAGAGAACGGAAACACTGAATATTCGCGCCCTTTGCCCGGAGCTGCTAGAATGTATCCTGAAACCGACATTGCTTCTTTTGAAACTTCAGAAAAAGAACTCAGCGAGTTGGAGAAAGAGCTGCCTTTATGGCCGCAAGAACGCGTGAGGCTTTACACTGAAAAATTCGGGGTTTCAAGACAGCTTGCAGAAAAGATGTCATTGGACAATTACGCAATCTTTTTTGAAAGCCTTGCGAAAAAAGGCTTTGATGCAACGCAAGCCGCTGTTTTGCTTTTGGAGGGATTGACTCAGCTTTCAAGGGAAGGAATCAATGTTGAAAAATTTACGGAGCAACAGATTGAAGAATCATTGCAGCTTTTGAAAGATAAAAAACTGACCAAAGAGACAGTTCTTGAATTCTTGAAATTACGGAGCAAAAATCAGTTCAAACTTGCAGCGGAATTGCTAAAAGAGTTAGGCACTACAAGTGTTTCAGAAAAAGAAGTGCAAAAAACAATTGCCGCAATTGTTGCAAAAAGCTCTGCGCTCATTAAGGAAAAAGGCGACCGGGCAATTTCAGCATTGATGGGTGAGGCAATGAAAGAACTGAAAGGAAAAACTGACGGGGCAACAATCTCGCGAATTCTAAAAGAAGAAATTGCAAAGCTCAAATAAAAAAGAATTAGGCACTACTGAGTTGAAAAACAATGAAGCATTTTCCAATAGCTAAAGAATTGCATACTGATGTTCTGGCTCAAAAGTACGGGCAAATTTCAGCAAAAGTATTAAGGCATGATGAAAAAGCAAGGGAAGCGCACTTGATTGATTCTAATGGAATTTCAAGAACTTTTGCAATAACGCTCTTTCCCAAAAGCATTCCCAAGCAAATCAAAAAGATTAATGAACAAATAAAGAATGGCAGTCCAATTGGCGAAACTTTCAGGCAGAACGGCTTTGAAGTCAGAAAGAATGTTTTAAGCGTTAACATACTTCAAATTCCAAAATGGCTAAAGAATGATTTTAGAACTGGAAAAGCAAGTGCAAAATACAGGATTTCTGAATTTTACGCAAAAAGCCAAAAATCAAAGCCAGTAATTTATGGGACAGTCATTGAAATTTACTCCCCGGACTTTAGGGAAGCCAAAATAAACCAAATTGACTTGATTCAATTAAGTGCTCCAACAGAAGCATTGAAAAAAGCAGGGTTTTCAATGCAGGAAATCTGGGAAAAAATCGGCGATGCTTCATTAAAATCCCAGCAAGCACTGAGAGAAAAAGCCAACCCAAAAGCCGGAAAACTAGTCAGAGAAATGGAAAATGAAATAATGGATATTTTATCACTGCCTCACCAAAGCATTAGAAAGAGTTAGGCACTATTTTTTTAGAAATCAAGAGCTTACACAAATGCGGAAATCAAAACAATCAAATACCACAAAGCCAAGTTTGTAATGCTTAGCATGCCTAATTGCTTTTTTGCTTTAAAGAATTCTTCAGAAGGCTTTTCGCCGGGCTTTGCAAGCTTTTGCATTTTTTTAACCCTTAAAAAAATCAAGGCTCCAATTGCAACTATCAAAACCACCAAAGCATGCTTTATTAGTAGTAAATTCGTGTCAAGCGGCCATTTTACAAGGCTTGTTACTGCAATTCCGGAAATTATGAGCAAAACCAAGCCAGCCCAGATTAGTTTTGACAGCGCGGGAATTATTTTCATCAAGCTTGCGGCAACTTCCGGATTTTTCTCCGCCTTCATTGAAATAATTGCGGCTGCTGTTGCTCCGCCAACTCCCCAGGCCAATCCAATAAAGTGCAGAAAATTGAAAATTTCTAAAAGCATGCTTTGATTAAAAGCGCTTTAGTTTTTAATTTTTCCTGCCAAAAAGCCCGAAAAAGCGGGATAAAAAGAAAATAAAATGAAAAGCCGCAAAAAACGGCTTTTCAAAAACTGGTTCAAATCATTTTTTCTTGAACACGTTCAAGGCAAGGAATGCTCCAATAACTCCCAAGATTGCGCCAATTATTATTGCCACAATTATGCCGATTATTAGGCCGACTATTCCAATTGCAGCTCCAAGGCCTGCAGCTGCTGGGTTTGAGCCAATGCCTGCCGAAATCAATGGCGCAACAAGCAATAACTGCAAAATTCCGCCAATAATTCCGGAAATTACTGCAACAACTGCTCCTGCAACAGCTCCTGAAACATATGCTTCAGCGGCTGGCGCTTTCTTTGCGGCTTCAAGGCCTGCCCAAATTACAACTACCCAAATCAGCAATCCAATAAGTCCTGCCAATCCAATCGAGCCAACTGCGGCAAGCGGGTTTCCTCCAGCGCCAGCCCAGGCAGCGTAAGTAATTGCAATCACGACTAATTCCAAAACAATGGCCAGTATTATTTGAGTTTTAACCGCCATTGCTGTTTTCATTATATCCATTAAAATAATCCCTCCATTAATGTAATAGAAATAAACAACGAGCCCGGCTTAATAAAACTTTGCGGGTTAAAAAACAAGGGTTTTTTTCAATATTTTAAACCATTCTGCCGGCCATTCTCAGTTATCAAATATTCAAAATTACGGAGCAAAAACTCTTTCAAACTTGCAGCGGAAATTCTAAAAGAGTTAGGCACTACAATTGTTTCAGAAAAAAAGCCAAATTATAAGAATTTTACAAACTTGTTGTTTTCATTGACTAAAATCTTTTTTGCTTTCACTGGCTTGCTTGAAAGCTCAAAGCCCATTATTATCACGCGTTCTCCGGCTTTTATCAAGTGCGCTGCAGCTCCATTAATGCAAACAATTCCCGAACCTTCATTTCCGGGCATTATGTAAGTTTCAAGCCTTACCCCAGAACTCTTGCTAACAACCAGTGCTTTCTCCCCACTCAAGAAACCGGCTTTTTTCATAAGGGCAGAGTCAATGGTAATGCTTCCCTCATACTCTACATTAGCTTCTGTTACAGTCGCATCATGAATTTTAGACCTTAGCACCCAGCGCATTCCAAAACACCAATTATTTTCTTAAAGTATTTTGTTGCAATTAGTATTTAAGAATTTAAGTAAAAGTTAGGCACTACAAATTTGAAATTTTAACTACTCCCCATTCAAGAATTTCTCGCGAATCATAATATAGTGGTTTCCTACCATAATAAATCCAACCAGTTATTTTGTAAATGTGGTTTTTTGGAAGCCGCAGTTTTTCAAGTATTCTATCTGCGCTCAATCCAGTACTTCGTAATTGAATAGTTTTTTCATAAGTTTCCCATTCTTTCTTTAATCCACTGGAGTTTTTTAGAAATGTTTCAACTGCCTTAACAAATTTGGCTTGCTTTTTCTCCGCATATTTGAAAGGAATTTCCTGAAATAATTTGACAATATTTGGGCTTCGTCCATCAATATAGAATGAGATTTTCTGTGAAAGAGTTCCATCCTTTCTTAATGTCCTATTTTTCTCTCCAGCAATTGGTGAAGAAGTAACTCCAAACTCAGCCAACAAGGATTTTACTTGTTCATGAAATTTTATTAGCTCATTTACCTTTGACTCAACTTTATGCAATCCAAAAGTTGCAGAAGTAAATGCATTCTTTGCTCTAATAAAAGGGCATTGCAACTCGTTGCCAAAAAGAACACTCAGAAAAGCGCGTTTTATCTCCTTATCAGAATTCATTACCCAATCAGGAACTTTTGTTGAAGAAGAAACTTTATCCCCAACAGGAGCGCCCGCCAAGAATAATAATCTTGCAAGCGGAGAACTATTAACATTTAAACGATAATCACCCCCTTTTGGATAAGTTCGATATAGTACCCTATTTTTTATTTTTCTTATTTCTGACTCCGAAGAATTAATTGCCAAATGCGGTTCGATTTTGTATTGCTTGAACAATAATGATGCAATCAACTCCAAGTCTTCTTTCTCGCCAAAAAGGGAAAAGGCGCCCAAATGTTTCATTAAATGGCCATCACCAAATAGAAATGCAGATAGCTCTGTAAAAAGAAGAAAACTTTGAGTATCTTCTACTTTTAATGGAATCAATCTAATTGACTTAAGATAATTCAAGGCTCTAATTGGAAAAGGCACTCTTTTGTCAGATAACCAACTGTATATTGTCCTTTCAGGATGCTTTATCAAGCGCGATATTTCAGAAATAGTCTTTATTGAATTTTGCAATTCTTTAGCTTGAATATACTTTTCTGCCAGGTTTAATTGCCGGTCTCCAAAAGAAGCAAGAAATTTATTCTCATCAACAATTATTTCTTCCATTAATAACTTCTAATTTAATTATTTAAGAACACTGGGGAGCCAAAGCGCCAGTCGTAAAATCAAACCATTTTGCCTGCAAGCCTTTTTGCAACACGCCTGCATTTCGTGTGAAAGTATTGTCCCATCCACTTAACGTCTGTCGGGCCTTTTCCGCAAATCGCGCAGGTTTCGCTGAATTTTCCCGAGTTTTGGCTTTCTGAAGCCCCAGAATTTTTTTGCAATGGAGCCGCAGAATTTTCTTCTGGCTTTTTTCTGAAACCGTCCAATAATCCCATTAATGCACCTTTTACAAAAAGATTAAACCTGCAAAGTTATTAAATATTGCTTGAATGCTTGATACTTGCATGATTCCCGAAAGGCTCAAGGCTGGCGACTGCATTGGAATAATATCTCCATCCGGCGCTATGGAGAAAGAAAGAATGGGCCAGTTTGAGCATGGCAGGGCTTTTTTTGAAAAGCATGAATTCAAAGTAATTTTGGCAAAAAACGCGCTAAGCAATTCTCTGGGCTATTCTGCAAGCCCTGCTGAAAAGGCAGAAGACTTGAACAGCATGTTCAAAGACAATTCAATAAAGGCCATTATTTGCTCGCAGGGCGGCCAGAATTCCAATTCTATTCTTCCATTGCTTGATTTTAAATCAATTGCAAAAAACCCAAAGATTTTCCTTGGAATAAGTGACATTACAGTATTATTGAACGCAATTTACTCAAGGACCGGGCTTGTCACATTTCACGGTAATGACTTGGTGTGGGGTTTTGGAAGAAACCCGACTGCTTATGACATCCTGGAATTTGATGATAGGCTGGTTGGAGGAAAAACAGGCCTAATTACCAAGAATTCAGAATGGATTTGCGTCAGGGAAGGAAATGCAAAAGGAGTATTGATTGGCGGGAGCATAAATTGCATGAACAAGCTTGTGGGTACAAAATTCGCGCCTGATTTTAAGGGCAAAATCTTGTTTTTGGAGTCTTATGGGGAAGGAAGAACTGCAGATGAGCTTGACGGCCAGATACAAAGACTAAAGCAGTCGGGGGCTTTCGAGAAAATCAAGGGATTATGGCTTGGCTATTATAAATCAAAAGACAATTTTGCAATTGAAACAGTAGTGCAAAACTCCCTTAAAGAATTTGATTTTCCAATATTAAAGTGCAATGACTTTGGACATAATACTCCAAACACTACAATTCCAATTGGGGTAAAAGCAGAACTTGATGCTGATAAAAGAACTTTGGAAATCTTGGAAAAGTGCGTGAAATAATTCACCATTTTTGCTTTTTTGTCATGAATTCCTGACATACTCCAACGACAAAATGCCGTTAAGTTTTGGGGTTTCTGGATTCCTAATATTTTCCCCTTTAGGCGTATCAGTGCTACCCTTCAGCACATCTCTGTCTGTGCTGAATCGAGATATGCCTTGGCGATACAAACTTGCAATATTGAATCCTGCGTTTGCATCGGCATTCTCAACCACCCCACATTTCGTGCAGTGGAATTCTTTTAGTTTTCTGTTCCTTGCTTCTATATGACCGCACTTACTACACCTTTGCGAAGTATATTGCGGTTCAACATAGGCAACAGGCACTCCGAACTTTTTGGATTTGTATTCTATCATTTTTTGCAACTGATAAAAACTCCAAGAGTTTATGGAATACCTCTGCTTTCTTCTCATTTTTGTAGTCTTTCGAATATCTTTCAATTCTTCAAGTACTATAATTGCTTTGCTATTTTGTGCTTCATCAATCAATTTCTTGCTTATCTGGTGATTAATATTCCTAATGATTCTGCTCTCTCTATCTTTGATTTTCTTAACAAGAGAATGCTTGCCATTCTTTTGAAGTGACCGTCTTATGTTTTTATATTTTGTGTGAATATGATTGCACTTCTTACCTAGCTTAAGCACTTTTCCAGTATCAATATTTGAAGCTACAAGGACATGCTTAATTGTATTTCTATCCACACCAATCACTTGCTTTGGTTTGTATTGACAAGGTTCTTCGTATGAATATGACACATAAGCAAAAGTCTCCCCAATTTCAACTTGGTTTATCTTCTTAAATGAAATATTAAAGCGAATTGGAAGTGTTAATTTCAGACAAGGTATTATTATCTCTTTTTTTGTGAATCTAATTCCTTGAGAAGGAACAGTCAGTTTTACTGAATTTACAGTTTTGATTGTTTTATTTTTGGCATACTTTCGGAGGATTTGGTTGGCAATCACTGATTTCAAGCCAATATGTTTTACATCTTTGCTTGATAATGTTCTCTCTCTTATTGCATACTCAGCTATTTTCTTTGCCAAGCTAAGTTCTCTGCTAAAGTTCTGATAATGCTTTATTTTGAGAGTCAATATCAAAAAAGACCACAAAATAACTTGGCCTTTGATGTTTATAAGTGGTTGGAGACGCTAGATTTCCACTCGTTGCAATCCCCTCCGCGCTAGAACGAAACAAAGATTGTTGGGGCTAGCTCTAAAACTACCAGTTTACTCTTTTACTCATAAATTCATAAAACAAGTAAATTTGGGCAAAGCCTTTATACTCGTGCCATAATTCTTCTGCTTTTTGCAAGTACTGGTCGTTTTTTGCTTCTTTTCCTTGAAAGTAAACTTTGCTCATTGCGCGCTTCATCCAAACATCCAATGGAAATCCATTAGTGTCGCCAAAGCCATAAAGCAGAATGCATTCTGCAATTTTTTCTCCAATGCCTGGGCAGGAAAGCAGGAATTCTTTCAGTTCTGCAGAGTTCTTGAATTTCAAATCTCCCCTTTGCAAGACCTTCAGTGTAGTGCCTAACAAGTACTGGTCGCGAAAACCGCACTTTACTTTTCGAAAATCCTGCACTGTGCATTTTGCAAAGTCTTCAGGCATTGGAAATTCATGCAGGCCTTCCACTTTTGCCCCGTAAGCATTCATTAATTCCTGCACGTTCATTCTGATTATTGGAATGCTCCTGTTCGAGCTTAGCAGGAAGCAGACTATTGTTTCCCACAAGTCGCTTTGCGTCAAGCGCAGGCCTTTGTAATCCTTGACTGCCTGCTTCATGAAAGAGTCTGTTGAAATTTTCGCAAAAACCATTTTGTAATTGTCATTGCTCCGTAAAGTGAACTCTGCAAACTTTGCATTATTGGTTTTCAGTTTTCCTTGCTCTTGCATTAACTCGACAATTTTTCCATTCCGGGCCCTTTTGAAAACTCCGCGGTCTTCCTGCCAGACAAACTGTGGAGTTTGCCCTGAAAGCATTGTCAAACCAAGATTCAATGACTTTGGCAGCATATTATTTTTAAGGCTTGCAAAGCAAATTAATGTTATGGGTGGAAAGAAGGCATTGCTTGTTATTGCTTCACGCAATTTTCGCGATGAGGAATTGTTTGACACTCAAGCCGAGCTTGAGAAATCTGGAGTTCAATGCGTTATTGCCTCGACTTCGCTTTCAGAGGCTGTCGGAATGCTTGGCGGAAAAGCAAGGCCGGCTTTGACAATTGACAAAATAAATGCTGAAGATTTTGACGCTTTGGTTTTTGTCGGGGGCTCTGGCTCTGAAACTTTTTTCAAGAACCGCTTTGCCTTGGGATTGTGCCAAAAATTCGCAAATGCCGGAAAAGTCACTGCGGCAATTTGCATTGCTCCGATGGTTTTGCTTAATGCAGGAGTTCTTAAAGGAAAGAAAGCGACTATTTCCAAGGGAATTTCTGAAGAATTCAAGGAAAAAGGGGCAAATTACTCGGGCAATCCAGTGGAAGTTGACGGCTTGATTGTCACAGCGCAAGGCCCTAAGGACGCGAAAGAGTTTGGAAAAAGAATCGCGGCTTTTTTGAAGTAAAAACCAGCGATTTTATGAGATTCAGATTCTACAAAAGCCCGGATTTTAAGGAATTAATTGCCTTATTGAAAATCAATGGCTCTTTTGACAAGGCGACTGACAGCAAAAGGATTTTCAGTAAATTAATCAGGCAAAACCCAAAGTCAATAATCCTTGCTGTTGAAGGAAAGCAAAATTGCAGGGTATGTTTTTGCAATTTTCACCCCGTTTGAGTCTTACATTCATCATTTGGGAGTTGCTCCGACATTCCAGAGCAAGGGACTTGGAACAATGCTTTTGAAGTTTGCTGAAAAAACCTTGAAACAGGAAGGCGCCAAAAGAATCAACTTGTTCTGCAGCAAGGACAAGATTGAATATTATAAGGACCGTGGCTGGGTTTTTTTGGAAAACGCGGCTTGCTTTGAAAAATACCCTTGAAAAAACTTGTTTTTTAACAGTTTCCTTCCACTATTTTTTTGAAAAGAACCGCTAGCCCCGTAGTATAGTGGCCAAGTATGCCGGGCTTTGAACCCGTTGACGGGAGTCCGAATCTCCCCGGGGCTATTAGCCAAAAGTTAGTAGCCTCTTTCCTCGTTTCTTTTAAAGTCCGAGGAAGGAGGTTATTAACATGGAAGAAAACGTTTTCGACCCGCATGGTTTGACCAAGCGAATGGAAGCAGAATTACGAAAGATTTCCTTGCTTCCAGAACCCAATAAATCTCTAATTCTGGATTTTTTGCACAATTACAGGTACAAAAAGAAGTCTTTGAGCTTGGCCAGGCGTTGTCGTTTGGCAAGCCAGTTTCACTTTTTTGCCAAGCTTTCAGGAAAGCCTTTGAATCCTTTTAGAGAACAGGATGCTCGAAGCTTGGTTGGCTTGATTGAAAGGTATGAGAATTCTCGAAAGCCTTATTCTTTGCATACTTGGAAAGAAATCGTAAAGAATGTTAAGATTTGGGTTAAATGGGTTAATCCTGAAGACTACCCTAACGTTTTGTTGAAGTGTAAAGATGTTTTAACAGTCCAAAACCCTTACTCAGACCCTAAAAGAAAAGCCAGTCTTGAGGATTTCTTGATTACTGACGAAACCTTCCTGAAGCTTTTGAATGTAGCCAAAGACCAACAAAAAGCCATTCTAGCCATTGGATTTGGCTGCGGTTCAAGAACTGGAGAGCTCTTGGGTTTGCGTAGAAAAGACTTGAAATTCAATCCTGACGGAACAATATCGCTTTCTTTTCTTGAAAGCAAAACTTTTCCCCGAGAAAATATTTTATTAAGTCCAGACTTATCCTGTTACGTGCGAGAATGATTTGAAAAAAGCCCGTTGAAAAGCCAGAATGACTTCTTTTTCTGCACTGTCAACGGCCCGCCAAAACCACTATCTCAAAACGCTCTTGGAATAATCCTAAAACGCCTGGCTGTCAAAGCCGGCTTAGGAAAATGGAAGAAAGTCAAGTCAAGCAATGGCATTTGGTATTCTCACTATCAAGGCCAAAGAATCTATTTCACTAAATTCCGGCGTTCTGCAGCAACTTGGGCTTTAAAAAACTTGAAAAGCCACGCCTTAGCTGGCAAAAGAATCTGGGGTAACGAAGCTTCAAGCATGATTAAAATTTACTCTGGATTAGTTTCTGAAGACGCTAACGAAGCTTACAGGGAAGCTTTAGGTTTAGCACAACCAACTCAAGTCGAAAACATTCTGAAGCCTAAAACCTGCTTCAAATGCCATACAATGCTTTCTCCAACTCAAAGCCTTTGCCCAAACTGTAAAATAGAAACAGACACTTCAAAATTAATAGATACTCAATTACTGAAAGAAGCAGAAATGACAGCCTTAAGGGAAGAAATGAAAATGCTCCAAACAGCACTAGCGCAAATAACCCTAAAAATGCAAAGTTAGGCACTACGCCGGAACTAAAAAAGCAATAAAAAAGCTTCAAAAGCTAAGAAAAACAGTAAAAATAATGATTGCGCCAATCAAAGCAAAATAATGTTACAAAAAAAGGAATACGAGCTGAAAGAAACAACCTATTGGTTGAAAGGAGGGAAAATCCAGCTAAAAATTTCCCCCGAATAAAAGATTATTCTTAGAGTGTGGATCCAAATCAATAAGCTCGCTCATTAAATCTTCAATTTTTTTGACAATCATTTTCAAGATTATTATTGATTCCATTTCCTTTGCGTTTCTATTTTAGCGTGTAGTTTAAACTTTTTTCTGAATTGATTAATTTTTTCTTGAAAATCTTTTGGGTAGGTCTTAGATTTCTCGTTGAATAAAAATTTTAAATATCCTACTTTTTGTGGATTTACTCCTATTAATTGGGCCAGTGTAAAGTCACACATGAATGGGTTATCGGATGCTAGCGCCCAATTGCAATTTATTTTGGTTCCAAACAGCGGTCCATTCCCCTCCATGCCTAGATAGCCATCAATTATTGAATAATTTGGATACGCTTTCTTGATTAAACTGGCCAAATTATAATGAATTAATTTAATACTTTGCAAGTATTCTTTTCCTTTTAAGGTGTGTTTTCTCAAGCCATGAATTTTCACTCGATCTTCTGGTTTGATTAATGGCATTACAAAGTTTTTGGTTGAACTTGTCATAATAGCGTAATCATGTGACTTTGGAACTGTCATTGATATCAAAATATCATAATCTAGAAAAGTCCGATTAATTCTAACTTTATCCCACCCATAAATGGTTTTAACTGGGTGGGAGAAATATTCTGAGTCCAAATTTAGATCAACAAAAGATGCTCCGTGTTTTTGAATGATGTCCCAAACGCCAAATTTTTTGAGTGTTGATTTGGTAGTAAGCCCTTGTTGCCAGGACTCGCCGCTTCCTTCAGCCACTGTAATTTTAGATGGGTGGTGTTCTGTTAAGATTTGTAAAACAGTGTCTAGCGATTCTGCAGAGGTATCTGCTAGTTGGGTATTGCAAGAAGTAAAATTTGGTTTTATAAAAATAGATTTATCCCGTATTTTGTCGTCTGAGAATAGTTTTGGAACTATTGAACGTATGTTTTCAACTCTGTTTTTGCCGCCAGTCAACAAAATTTTCATGCATTCACTTTAATTAATTTTGGGTGGTTATAATTTGCATTGTTTATAACTAAATTGGCTGCTTTTTTTGGGTGGTTTTTTCTAAGGTACCATTGTTGGGCTGGTTTGTGCCAATGGTTCCACCGAAATATTACTTCTTTTCTGGAAATTTTTCTCACAATTGGCTCTCTTTTAAGTTGCCGTTCAAACGAGCATGAAAATGGAATGTCTAAAAAAATTCTGAACGCCGGTATCTTGCTAAATTCCTTTTTTGATAGAAAAACGCCCTCAACGATTAAAATTGATTCTTTTTTGACTTGTATTTTTTCCTTTTTTTTCTTGGTTTTATTGTTAAATATTAAGGATTCTTTTTCTAGTTTGCCTTTCTGAATGAATGTTGTTAGAATTTTTTTTATGGTTATAAAATCAAACCATTGGCTATAATATGCTTTCCAGGAAGATTTTCCGTTTCTGATTCTCTTGGTTTCGGTTTTCAAAAAGTCATCCACCCGTAATTGGGTGGATTTTATCGCCTTGCTGTAAAGGCTTTTTTTTAGATTGCGGGCAAAGTATGTTTTTCCGGATGCGTCTATTCCGTCCACAAAAATAATGGTTTTCCCACTCTTCAAAAATGAGTTTACTACCATTGTCATTATTGAATCTGTTTTCCTATTTGGCCAATTCTGTTGGGGCATAGACATTTAAAGAATATAATCATTAATAAAAGCTTCCGAATTGAATGATTCTATGCAAAAAAGATTGACGGAGAAAATCATACAAGTTGTTCTGAAAGATTTGATTCATCAGCCCACCAATAGTAAAAGCCGCGCTGAATTGATTTTAGACTGCTTGTTTGAAGGAAGAAAGGGGATTAGCTGGGATTTTCGTTGCGATTTGTATTTCTTTTTTCTGAAAACGATTGTTACTAAAATGATGAAAGAGAACCGGGAGCTCATTGATACTGTGAAAAAAGGTTACTGCGATTATTCTATTTTTAAAAAAGCGCTTAACAAGGCCCTCAAACTTTATCTTACCAGTATTGTGGAATATGGAATCACAACTCCCCAAAAATTTAGCTTTCCATTCCTTGTGGAATTTGAACTCACTAATAAGTGCAATTTGGCGTGTAAACATTGTTATGCAAATGCTGGTAAAGAGCTGGCTGATGAAATTAATACTCAAGAAGCAAAAGAAATCCTTAACCAGCTAAACAATATAGGTGTTCCAATAGTCTGTTTCACTGGCGGAGAGCCCTTTCTAAGGGCAGACTTCTTTGAATTACTTGAACACTCTAATAAAATAGGCCTCTTGACTGTTATAACTAGTAATGGAACCTTGATTACAAAGGAAAGTGCAGCCAGACTCAAAGAATTGCAAGTGGAATATATTAGAATCAGCTTGGACAGTGCAACCCCTAAAACGCACGATTGGCTAAGGGGAATGCCAGGAGCCTACGAGCAAACCATTCAAGGAATAAAAAATTCTATCCAAGCTGGAATCAAAACCGGAGTCACTACAGTTTTGATTCAAGAAAACTCGTCAGAAATGGAACAAATGATAGAACTTTTGAGCCAATTAGGGTGTTCAGATTTTACTGTGTGCAGGTTGTTTCCATTAGGTAAAGGAAGTTCGTTGCAAAATAGTTTGCTTAACAAAGAAGAATTGAGTAAAGTGGAATCTCGCATTTCGGCAAAAGCAAAAGAGCACCCTAATCTTTTGATGAATCCTTTGACGCTGGAAGGCAGAATCCATTCAAAAAAAGACATGCTACGGAAAATAACAGACATGATTGGAGGCTGCCCTGCCGGATTAAACGTATGCGCCATTACTCCTAAAGGGGAAATAAAGCCTTGCGCGCTAATGTCTATAACCGCGGGGGATTTTAAAAAACAAAAGTTTGAAGAAGTCTGGAAAAACAGTCGGTTATTTAATGAACTTCGGGATCGCTCGCTGCTTAAAGGAAAATGTTCCGCTTGCGAATTCAAATTTTCGTGCGGTGGTTGTCGTGCAACCGCATATGGTTATACTGGAGATTACCTTGAGACAGACCCCATCACATGCATGTTACGTATAAAATGACTCCGCTAATGGGATGATAATGTGAAAAGAATACAGAACCTGATTGGAAGCGCTATAATCAAATCCGCGTTATTTGATTTGTCCAAACCAATAGGGGTTTTAAAGAAAAGCCGTGCTGAACTCATTTTAGACAGACTCTTTGAAGAAAAAAAAGAGATTGATTGGGACATTAAATGCCGAATTTATTTTTTTCTCTTGAATCAAATAATGGCTAAAATGATTAAAGAAAATAAGATCACGATGCAAACTGCAAAGAAGTTTTTTCAGGATTACCCTATTTTTAGAAGAATACTCAATAAAACGCTTAAACTATTTCTTCAGAGCATAACTGAATACGGGATTACTATGCCGCAAAAACTTAGTGCGCCATTATTGGTAGAATTTGAGTTGACTAATAAATGTAATCTTGCATGCAAACACTGTTATGCAAATTCTGGAAGCAAATTTGCAAAAGAACTGGATTTAAGAGAAGTAAAAGAAATCCTGAACCAAATCAACCAAGCCGGCGTTCCTTTAGTGTGCTTTACTGGCGGCGAACCACTTCTAAGGCCGGACTTCTTTGACATTTTGAGCCATGCTAAGCGCATTGGTCTTGTTACTATTGTTACAACCAATGGGACTCTAATCACAAAAGAAAAGGCCAGAAAGTTCAAAGAGCTTGGAACAGATTATATCCGCATTAGTTTGGATGGGGCAAGTATAAAAACACATGATTGGCTGCGTGGAATTCCTGGCGCGTATAAAAGAACCGTTCAAGGAATCAGAAATTCCATTGAAGCAGGAAACAAAACCGGAATAGGCACAGTTCTAATTCAAGAAAACGTGCATGAACTTGAAAACTTGATTGATCTGGCAGCTCAATTAGGTTGCACTGACATAAACGCAATTCCGCTCATTGAAAGCGGTCGGGCAAAAAGCACTTTGAATAAAGAGATTCATGAAATGAGCAATGAACAAAAAAAGAAAAACGAAGAGTTGATAGTTGCAAAAGCCAAAGAATATGAGGGAAAAATGCTGCTTAATTTTTTGGATTTAGATCATATTCGCAGGGTAAAAGGTTCATCAAAGCATTTTGTTGGTTGGGCTCAAGGTGGTTGCGCTGCAGGGCGAACAGTTTGTGTCATAAACCCCAATGGAGAAATTCGGCCATGTATCACTCTTAGATTGAATGTCGGAAGCCTGCAAAAACAAAAGTTTGTAAAGATTTGGAAAAATTCCAAAATAATGGAAGAACTTAAAAACCGTTCTCTTGTAAAAGGAAGTTGCGGCAAATGTGAATCCAAGTATACTTGTGGGGGATGCCGCGCTGCAGCTTATGATAAATTTGGGGATTATCTTGAATCAGACCCTGGTTGCTATGTGCGATACTTTTGAGATTGGGAAAAAGCGTGATTGAATGGAATTATATATTGAAAGAGCAAAAGGAGTTTGGCTATACGGCCAGAATAATGAAAAGTATTTGGACGCGTGTGCTGGGACGTTTAACATAATTCTTGGGCATGGGGAAGAACGAGTAATGGACGCCGTCCAAGAACAATTGGGTAAAATGGTTCAATATTCTTCTTCTTGGAAAAGCCATTTAGTTGAAGATTTCTCAGCAAACCTTTTGTCAATATCTCCAAAAAATTTGGACTCCTGTTTTTGTAAAGTTACTGGGGGAAGTACTGCAAACGAAGTGGCCATTAGAATGTTGGCAAAAAATTTAAATAGAAAAAAAGTGATCTTGATGGAAGGCAGCCATCATGGGAATACAATTTTTCTTTCAAACAATCAATCTGTTTTGAATGAAAATAATAAAATCTTTGTGAAAATGCCTAAACTTTCCTTTCCATCCATGTCTAGCATGAATGATTCGGCATGGGCAAAATCCGCTGCTGATTTGGACTTTTTATTTAAAAAACACTCAAAAGAAGCGGCTTGTTTCATAATTGAACCAATTCAAGGCCGAGGTGGAAATCTTGTACCCCCAAAGTCATTTTTTAAAACGGTTTCAGAATCAGCTTCAAGGTATAGTATACCCATAATTGCCGATGAAGTGCAAGTGGGTGTTGGCCGAACTGGAAAGTTTTTTGGAAGTGAAGCTGTTGGCTTGTTACAACCAGATGTAATTGTCTTGGCCAAAGGAATCACTGGGTGTGGTTTTCCTTTAGGCGTAATTTTATATGACTCAACGTATGGAAAATTGGAATCAGCAAAAGACGGTTTTACTTTTGGATCCAATCTAGTTTCAGTTGCGGCAGCCAAAAAAACAGTGGAAATAGTGAGCGATCCAAAGTTTTTGCAGGAAATCCAATTTAAAGGAGAATATTTGCGAGCCAAGCTTGAAAAGCTGCAACTTGAGCACAATTCTTTGGAAGATATTCGCGGCATTGGGTTGTTTTTTGGCATAAAACTGAAGTCTGGAAAAGAATTTCCAAGCACTGAACGCATGATTGCAGTTCTTGCTAAAAATGGGGTAATCTGCCGGTCAAGCGAAAACGTTCTTAAAATTAGACCGCCCCTTGTAATAACTTTGGAACAAATTGATTTTTTATGTAAATCATTGGAGGTGGCTCTGAATGAAACAGAAAGAAAAACTAAATTGGCAAATGGAATTCTTGCGCATGGGTAAACTCCTTCGAAAAGAAATCACTTCATTGAAACAGTTTAACGAACGGCAAAAAATTTCTGGAATTAGCAAATCAGGAGATCCCCAATTTAAAGTGGATAATATTGCTGAAAACTTTCTTTTAAAACAAATAAAAAAGATTTCCAAAAAAACAAGCATTGCTTATTTTTCAGAAGATAAAGGCCTTGTTCGTTTTGCAAAAAACCCAGAGTATTTGCTGATTTGCGACCCAATTGATGGATCAAGACCGTTCTCAGCTGGTTTTGAGTCAAATAACTTTTCGATTGCACTTGCAGAAACAAATGGTAAAGACCCCACGGATTTAACATTTGCTCAAATAGTCTCGGGTTTTTTATTGGAACTGAAAACCGGAGAATATCTTTTTGCGGAAAAAGGAAAAGGAGTTATTCAAAACGGAGCTAAATTTCAACCTAAACCCACTCGTTTTAATAGCAATAACTTGAACCAATTGTTTTGGAGTTTTGAATTCAATGGAACCCCCTCAAGAATTGTTCATGAAATACTGGGTGATTTGATTGATACTTCAGCAAATAAGGGGGGCATTTTTGTTTTCAATTCTGGAAGTTATTCAATTTCAAGAGTGATTACTGGCCAACTTCACGCATATATTGACATTGGAAATTTGGTTTTGAAGAAATTTCCCGAACTTGAAAAAGAATTCAAATCTGTAGGTTCGGGATCAATTCTGCACTTGTTCCCGTATGACATTGCAGCCTCCTACATTATTGCAAAAGAAGCGCACATAAGCATTGCAGATGCTGCAGGAAATTCATTGGAATCTCTTTCCCTAACAGATTTATCTGCACAAAATCAAACTTCTTGCGTATGCGCGCTGAATGAAAAGCTATCCAAGAAACTAATTAACGAGATTTCTGTAAACCTAGAAAAAAAACGAAAACAAATCGCTGAAGAACAGTGAATAAAGCAGCTATTGCGAGTAGAAGCAACACAACGCCAGCCATTTGGCTATCGAATAACAGCAAGATAAAAATTAGAACGAATAACATGCATCTTTCTCCTCTTTGAATTAACCCATGCATATTGTCAAGTTGTTTTCGCCAGTTAGGGTTGCTGTATGATGCATGCGACTTGGCAAAACTGGTTAAAAAAACACCCAAAATGCAAGTAAAAATTATATAATTCCAAGAGATAAAAAAACCAAAAAGGTTGACAGAATTCAAATTTAAACTCCACAATCCAACTAACAAAAGAAAGTCAACCAGGATATCAGATAACCCATCAAAATAATCGCCAAAAGGAGTTTGTTTTTTCAAATATTTGGCTATACTCCCATCAAAAATGTCAAACAGAAAAGAAAGCGAAAAAAGAATACCTCCTAAAAGAATTTGCTTCTCAACTAAGCTTAGAAAACCGCTAAACCCAAGCACAACTGCCAGTAAAGTCCATTGATTAGGGGATAAAGGCACGATCGAAAGCATTCTCCCAACAGATTGTTCTAACTCAACCAATTGCTTATCAAATAACCCTTTAATCATTTGTAATGCCGCCCAAAAACAAAATAAATTCTGGAATTTTAGTAATCTTTGGAAATAGTTGCCCTGTCTTTTGTTGGTATATTACATATTCTTTCCCAAATCTTTGAATCAAATCTTTCTCCTCAATTGAAATCCACATCAAAGCAGTTAAGCACACTGCTAAAAACGATAATAAACCAAATAAGCTCGGACTAATAATGAAAAGTCCAAAACAAACCACGACTGCTATTCCCAAAAAGGGATGGCGAATAAACCGAAAAACCGAGTTCTGCTTCAATTTAAAACTAGAAGGAAAAAATGAGCCCATAACATATATTTCTTCAACAGAAAAGACTTTTACTGCCTTCTTCCAAATTAACAATGCAATCAAGAATAAGATAAAACCCGCAACGAAATTCACTGGGTGAATTTGTTTTATATTTCCAGCAAAAAAAGGAATTAGTAAAGCAGAATACCACAAACACATTCCAAAAAAGAAAAAAGGCAGTGCATGACGATAATTTAGTCTTTGATCGCCCGTCTTTTTTGAAAAACCATGCGCTTTCTTCCAGAGCAAAAAACTAAGCGCGCAATAAACTAACGATTGTAAAAACGGTATAAAATCAAATTTTATAATCGCGTTTGGTACAAATGCAAATAGAAAAGCAAAAATAAAAAGCGCAAACAACAAAAAGTAATATCTTGGAGGAGAAATCTCCGGAACTAAATCAAATAAACGCAATTTTTCCTCACGAATATTCACGGGCAAATAACCACCTTTACCGCAGTTGATTCTCGTGCAAACCTTCTTGATGCAAAATCATATCCAAGAACTTCAAAAGCTTCCCGATAATCTTTCAAACCAAACTTGTGAGTAATAATGTCTTTGCCCCTAATTCTTGGCAGTAACTTGATCGCTTGTTTAAATGTACCAGAGTCCATATTGACTCCAAGAATATCCACGTTCTTTTGAGCAATCAAAAAAGGTTCAATCTTCTCAACATGCCCTGGACTCATTCCAAATAACACTAACTTGCCAGCAGGCTTGACCAAGCGAACCCCCAGCTCAAACGCTTGCCCAGAAGAATCAATCACAAAATTAAAACCATTCGATTCATCCCCCTGGCAAATTGTTATCCCAAACTTTTGAGCAAAAGCACACCTAAACTCGGACTTTTCAACGCCAAAAACTTTTATTCCCCTCAATCTAAAGAGTTCAGCCCAAATCAACCCAGTAGGACCAAGACCAATAATACACGCTGTTTGATTCTTTTTGATGTTAAGCCGATTAAAACCATTCAATATACACGCCAATGGCTCAACCAAAGTAGCTTCTTCAAAGCTAATATTATCAGACAACTTATACACATTACTTTCTCTGATTTTCACAAAAGCAGCAAATGCCCCGTTGATATTAACACCCAACTCACCATTTCCGCCAGTACCTAAATTTTTACACAAATTCTGCTTTCCATCAAGACAAAACTCACAATTCCCGCAAGTTAGTGTTGGATCAGCAACTACCATATCCCCAATTTTAAATCGCCTTGCTTTATTCCCTGTTGAAGTAATTACGCCGGAAAATTCATGACCCAGAACAATATTATCTAAACAACCCATAATCCCTGAAACAATCTTTAAATCAGACCCGCAAATTCCGCAACAATTAACCCTAATCAGAACCTCATCTGGTAAAACGGCTGGCATGGGAAATTGGCTCACTTCCAGACTACTCTTTTTAGACAAACACAATGCATCCATAAACATGGAAATAAGGTTGTTACTGAATAAAAAAATAGCACATTCTAATGCCAAAATTAGTGTATAATGATTTGATAATTATTATAGTGGGTCTTTTAGATATCTTCTTTCAAAATAATCAATTAATTGTAAATTACAAGTTTAGAACTATGATTACATTTGTTTATGATAAAAAATTGTTAAAACATCAACTGAAAATCCAAAATATGATTAATTAAGTCTGGATTGAACTTCGAATTTCTTGTATATTCTATGGGTTTTTAAGTGTAGGAATTGCCTTGCTTTTAGCTGATTTCTAGTAATCCTTGTTGTTTTTTCTATTAATTAGACTAGATTAGCTTTATTCTTGGCAAAAAGAAATAATTAAGCTTATTTGCTGGTTTTAGTTTTTGCAGTTTCTTTTTTTCTGGGTTATTTTTTGTAGTGCCTATGTCTCTATTTTTGCTTTTGTTTTCGGGACATTTACAAGACATTTTTTGGGTTTGCGGGACAATTAATTGGCAATTTTATAGTTGATTTTTTTGATTCGTATTTTTTTTGCCGACATTTTCCCGACATTTTTTCACTTTTCCCGACACCCATTTTGTAGTGCCTAATGCTGCTTTCAATTTTCCTATTTTCTGCTTAGTGCCATTTTTGTGCCATTTTTTTACTTTGCGTGTCATTCAAAGCTTGCATCTTCTGTAGTGCCTATGCTCCGCTTTATTCACTTGCTTGCCAGTAACTGAGTTAACTCATGCTTAAATAATTCAATGTAGAAGGTATGTCTAGAGAGTTTTCAAAACTGCTTTATAAAAGCAGAAGTAAGGACTTCTCATGAGAAACCCGACAACGACAATAAGAAGGCCGGAACAGAAATTAATGCAAGGTGAAGAAATTGGAACTACAGCAAACTCTTACAGTTAGGAAGAATGAGCAAATGACGGCAAAGCAAGTGGCCTTGTTGCTGGCGAGAAAGACAGATTTTGAGTTAAAGCGAGAGTTTCCGGTTTTTTGGGAATTGCTTGCAATAAAAAGCAAAAGTTGGAAAAGTGTTGATGATGAGTTTGAATATTGAGTTGAGAATACCAAAGCAAGTAGTGCCTAACTGTTTTCTCTGCCTCTCAAACAAAAGAAAACGCAAAAAAATGGTGTTCCGTACAACCCAAAGAAGATGGGTTTGCAAAGAATGCCTTGACGCGCTTGGAGAAAACCAAATACAACAAATGCTTGAAAAAATTCCTTTGGCTGAAGATATAATATTCAGAAAGCCAAGCATCAATTTTTAGTGATTGCTTCAGACGCAGATTATTTTTACTGTTTTTAAGTCTATTAGCGGGGTTCTTTTTTCTGTTTCGTTGATGATTTCGAACATTTTTTCAACGTTTTCTGGAACGTTTGCTTCATTGATGTCTTTTTTTGAAGTGTTTTTTCTTGTTAGGTATTCTTGTGCGAAAGAGCGGGATATTGACTTGACTTTTTTGAAGTCTATGGTTATTTGTTTCTCTTTCATTTTCTCTAAATCATCAAAGAAGTTGCTGACTAGGTCTCTTAAAGCAAGGTTTTCGGAAATTATTTTTGCAATTTCTATCTTACTTGATAAAGTCATAAATGTCCACTTCTTTTGCCGGATAGGGTATTCTGACACTTATTAGGGTGCCTTGTAACCTATAATTGTCTCGGAGTTTATATAATTTTGTTGGTTCATTGCCTTTAAAGTAGGCTGCCCCATTTCCTGACACAATAAGCAGCTCTCCCGAAAGGCCTTTTGTGAAAAGCTTTAAGTTTGAGCCTAAGCCAAAACCACGCTCTTTCCCTTTGGTTGAAAGGCCATTAATTGCCTGGATTATGCTTTCAGCGTCCTCAAAAACCATTCCTTTTTTTGCAAAACTACCGGGAATTGTTATTCCGTCATCAAAAAAGCATATTTCAACAAATCCTTTCTTTTCATACTTTTGGGCCATTACAAAAGCATTCTTGAATTCTGAATGCTGATAAATGTTATCAACAAGCTCGTTTATCAAATATTTGAAAGCATTTTCCCCACCATACTCTTTGCCATTATTGTGCAGTTTGAAAATCTGTTCTAGAAACTTTTCTGAATCCTTTTCTGCAACTTTTGGCGGCAGGCCTATTATTGGAATGTAAGTTTTTAATCCATTCTCAACCTTAAACTCACCAATAACCAAAGAAATATAGTTTGCGGCATTCTGATTTGCTGGGGGAACATACTTGATTTTCTTGCTGTTTTCCTTAATGAACACGCCTAAAGGAAGCAAGGTTGTGGGATAAAGCCAGCTAACAGTTTGCAAATTAAGAACTTTTGTTTCAATGCTGGAATTCTTAAAATTACAGAAAATAAGGTAATTGTTCAATTGATTAGGAAACTCCAACTCAGCCATAAAGCAATTATCGCTAAAAAGAGAATAAAAACCTAAGCAGGCGAGAATTCCACTGGAAAAAAGCGCCAGAAACGTTTTACGCAGAAAAAATTATTAACAACTTACTACTTCTATGTCAACTACTAAAGGATAAATAAAAGAAGCGAGTTTTAAGCATTGAGGGAATTCTTACTTTTGACCTTTATTCTCCCCGGGGCTATTAAGACCTGGGGCTTTTTTGAACAGCAGTTCAAAATTGCCCCTGGGGCTATTTTTTCTTTTTTGCCTAGTTTTCCAACTATTGCACTATTTTTTGTTAGCCTTTTCCCTAACATTAACGTTTTCTTTTAAAACTGCTGCGACTGCTTTTACTAATGCATGTGTTTTGATTTCGTGCTTAAATTTTTCAAGAGGTGAAAAGCATGGTTAAGGAAAACAAGTTTTGGATAATTCCTGCGGCTGTGATTCTTGCGGCATTGATTGTTGCAATTGGATTGAATTTCAGCTCGCTGACAGGCAAAAATGCGGAAGTTGCTCCGCAGATTCAAGTGCCGAACTATTTGACAAAGGCGCAAAACAATTATAATGCGCAAGATTTTATTCCGGCAAGCGATGGAGCAATCAGTTTTGCGGCTGACAATTCAGGCAATCAGGCAAGATTGCTTTCGGTTTCTGGAACAGTCTTGAAAACCACGGCTCCAGACAAGGCAACAGTGGTTTTTAGCGTTGAAACAACGGATAAGCATGCTTCAAAAAGCCAAAGCGACAATGCAGAACTTGCCGCCAAAGTAATGGCTGCCTTGAAAAATGCGGGAATTGCGGACAAGGACATCAAGACAGTCTCTTACAACTTGAATGAAGAATTCCAATGGAATGAGACTTTGAGAAAGTCTGAAAGCATTGGATACAGGACAACAAACAGCGTTCAAGTTTCATTGACTGACCTGTCAAAGACTGGAAGCGTCATTGATGCCGCAGTGCAGGCTGGAGCAAACAATGTAAGCTCTGTAAGCTTTGGGCTTTCTTCGGACAAGGAAAGCGCGTTGAAAATTCAGGCATTAAAAGAAGCTGCTGAAGCAGCCAAAGTCAAGGCAGAAAGCATTGCTTCAGGGCTTGGAATCACTGTGGGACAGGTTTACAGCGCGCAGGAAAGCTCGAACTATTACATTCCAAACTACAAGAATTACGCAATGGAATCGGCAGCGCCTTCAGCGGGAGTTTCTACTCCAATAACTCCAGGCGACATTGAGTTTTCTGCAACAGTCAGCGTTCAATTTGAAATCCAGTAAAAAAAACTGGGTTTCCTTCTTTTCTTTTTTATTCTGGAAAAAAAAGCCTTAAATCCAGAGTGTTTTTTAATACTTTTTCCAGAAAATTCATTATATGCAGGCCAGAAGGGATTGTCGGATTCTCAGTCTTTAAGACTTCTTCTTTAAATAATTTATTGGCTAATAGATTTATGAGTGATGTTTGGGAGGGTAGCATAGTCTGGTGGTGCTCTCGACTGATAATCGAGTGGTCCTGGGTTCAAATCCCAGCCTTCCCAATTCCCTCAAAACTCTAAAAGGTTTTTTGAATGCCGATTCCTAAAAAACAAAGGACAGCAATAAACAATGCAAGGCAAAGGCTCGGAAAGCCTGAAGGAATTTTTTACAGCAGGCTCAAAAGGCTGCTAAAAGGCAAAGAGCTAATGCGCATGTATGCCAGGCAAAGCGCTTTGCTTGACACGCGGGCAACTCAAGGCGTTGAATTAATAAAAAAGCTTGCGGAAGACTTAGACGCTGGAAAAATACCTGTTGAAGAGTATTCTAAAAAGCGCGGGCAATTAACAATTAAGTACATTCAAGGCAGGACTCAAATGAAGGCAATGGGCCGCTTGATTTTAAATAACATTATGAGAGTTTCAAAAATTGAAAACCCGCAAGAAATTAGAATGTTAAATGAAATGATTTTTAAGGCAAAGTTTCCCTTGCCTGCTGATTTTGTAAAGGCAGTGGGGAATGGAATTGTTTCGGCAGAAAGCATTAAAAAAGCCAGGCTGGATTTGGAACTAATTGCACAGCAAAACAGCAAAATGCTTAGGAAAATCAGGATTTACAAAAAGCAGGATTTCATGGTCCATCATCACTTCACGCACATTGGGCTTGTTATTCAAGGGTATTCTCAAATTATGGCGCATTATTTGAAAGACTTTCAGTCAGCATGAGTTAATTCAGCGCTTGGCTTGCATTGGAGCAATGATGCTTTTTGGGTTTTGAGGCTTTTGGGGCTTGCTTGGCCCTTTCACTAAAGGCATTGCGCCTGCAGGGTGCAATTGCTCTTCGATTTCTTTTTCATCAACCAGTTCGCAAATGTCATCCAAAGGAATGTCGTAGGCTTTCGCGAATTCTTCAGTGCAGCGAATGTACTGCTTTAACGGCGCCATTCTTGTCGCGAATTCCGCCTTGTATGGAAAGTCGCCGTTCAGCAAGTCGTAAACTTTCAGGCCGCGCGCAATTCCCAAATTAATGTTTTGCAGTATTGCGTAAAATCCAAGCGCCCTCTTGTTCAATGCCGCGTTTTCTTTCCTCAAGAAAGCAAGGTCGTAAATTGTCGAGTTGACCCACATGCTCACGTTAACTCCGACAAGCTCTTCGCCAAGGTAAAAGCTTAAAGTGTGGGTGTTTTTGGAATGGAACAGTTCCCAGCGCATTTTCCAGTCTTCTTCAGGCTCTGGATCTTCGCCTTCTTTCATGTTCAATTCGTCAATTTTTTTCACAAACCATTTCCAGGCTTTCTTCAAGTCTTCAAAATTGTCTTCAACAATCCTTATGTCGGAATTTTTTCTTAAAATGTACTTGAATTTTTTCCTTCGTTTCTTTTGAACGCCGGCCAAGTATTCATTAAAGTTTTCCGGCAAGTCCACAATGTATTCTTTAAGGTTGGAATTGTCGATTTTTCCAATCTTTGACTTCCTGTCAATTCCAGTAATCCAGACATTGGTTGGGGCGTTTTTCAAATCGCTTTTCTTTAGCCTTACGGTTGGGATTACCCAGCACAAAGGATACTCGAAAAAAACAGGCCCTTTCACGCTTGGGTCTATGGGAGAGCTTGTCCTTGGCTTCCAATCAAGACTTTTTTTATCATCAAACCAAAAATCAACTACCGGCATAATTTTTATTAAACCCCCAAAAGGATTTTCACACGCTTCAAAAAATATTTTCCAAAATAATTCTCGGATTTTTTTCCAAGAACTTTTTCCAAATATTTTTTGCTAACTAAAATAAATCAAAAGAAGTATTTAAACATTAGCTTTAGAATTTTTTTCGTTGAAAGGAAAAAAGATTGGTTCAATAGTTAAAAAATGCTTGAAAAAAATACTTTTCACGGAAAAATCTTGAATTCTGCGGGAAATTAGGCAAGATTTATTTTTTTGAAATTGTTTTTTCAAATATTTTCTGCAGTTCTTTCGCGTCTGCCTTGCCTTTTGCAGCGCGCATTGCCTGCCCGACAAGGAAATTTAGGGCTTTTTCGCTGCCGTTCGCAAAGTCTTGCGCGGCCTTCTGGTTTTCTGAAGCAATTTTTTTACAGATTTCTTCAAGTTCTTTTCCGCCAAGCTTTGAAAGCAGGCCTTGCGAGCTCAAATACTGCAAGGGGTCTATCTTTTCGCTTACAATCCGAATCATTGTTTCTTTGGCGATTTTTTCATTGATTTTTCCAGCCTGCAGAAATTCAAGCAGGGAAATTATTTTTTTTGCGGGAATTTCGGCCTCGGCAAGGGACAAATTGCCGTGGTTGAGTATTGCCAAGAGCTCGCGCGTGAGGAATTTTGCCGAAAGCTTTGCGTCAATTTTTTTGGAAACTTCATCAAAGAGCTTTCCGAGCTCGAAGTCCGAGACTATCACGCGCGCTTCATATTCTGTAAGGCCTTTTTCTTTCACTATGCGTTTTATTTTTTGCTCTGGCAGTTCTGGCAGTTCTGCCTTGATTTTCTTGATTTTTTCTTCAGAAACTTCAACAACCGGCAGGTCTGGCTCGAAAATATATCCGTAATCCTCTTCGGTTTCTTTTGTTCGAAGGCTTCTTGTCTTTCCGGTTGTTTCATCAAAAGACCTTGTTTCGCGAATTGGCTTTCCGCCAGCCGCTATTAATTTCGTTTGCCTTTCAACTTCAAACTTCAAAGCGTCTTCAACTGCCTTAAAGCCAGTCACGTTTTTCACTTCGACTCTTTCAAAGCCCTGCATTGAAACATTTGTGTCTGCCTTCATTACGTTTTTTCCCAAGACAAAAACATTCAAGTAATTCAATAAATTCAGGAGCAAGTCCAGGAATTCGCGCGCTTCTTCAGGGGTTTCCATGTCCGGGTCAGTGACTATTTCAAGCAATGGGATTCCCGAGCGGTTGTAGTCAATGAGCGAGTAATTGCTTGACGAGATTCCTGCCTCGTGCACTAATGCTGCCGGGTCTTCTTCCAAGTGAACTCTTGTAATGTTGATTGTTTTTCCATTTTTTAAATTCAGGCTGCCTTTTTCCCCTAATGGAATTTCAAACTGCGTGATTTGGAAGTCTTTCGCCAGGTCTGGATAAAAGTATGTTTTCCTGCTGAAAAAGAATTCCTTGTTGATTTTGCAGTTCAATGCCAGCGCTACCTTTAATCCCATTTCAACTGCCTTTTCGTTCAATGAAGGCTTGCTGCCTGGCATTCCGAGGCAGATTTCGCAGACTCTGGAGTTTGGCTTGTCTTCAACTTCTGCGCCAGAGCCTGAAATCGCTTTTTCAATGCCTTCTTTTTCGGCAATGACTTCATCGCTTGAAATTTCCGCAATTTTGTAATTGTCAATTGCCTTGAGGAATTCTTTTTTTGAAATTATTATTCCTGAATAATGGTTTCCGGCATTGAATGAAATCAATTCATTTTCCAAAAGCCTTTTGTCAATTATTTTTTTCACGCCTTCAATTGTTGGTGGAACTGCCCCTACAGAGCAGCCGGTGAATTTCAGCACTTCTTCAGGAGTTGCTGGCCTTATTTTTTCTCTATTCAATGCTTCTGAAGATTTTTCCAAATCCAGTTTTCTGTCTCCCGGAAGAATGAAAATGACCGGGTTTCCTGAACTGACGCAAACCATTGCTTTTGCTATCTGGCTTGCCTTGAGGTTTCTTTCCCTTGCGGAGTCAGCGCAGCGCATTGCGAGGCCATGCTGCACGTACTTGAAGTCAATTCCTTTATTTTCCAAATAATTCTTGACCCAAGGCGCTTTCATTGCCTGTGTCGGGCATTTGCAGAAAAGCTTTGTTTGAGTGTTCAATTGAATATGGATTTCAAGGCCCATCATTGGCGTAAGGCTTTTCTGGCTCATTGAACCGCCTTTTCAATCATTCTTGAAGCCTGCAATAATTGCAGTTCTTGCAGGTAATTTCCAGTAAGCATTAATCCAACCGGCATTTTTCCTTCAAAGCCTGCATTAATGCTTGCGTGAGGCAGGCCTGCAAGATTTGCCGGAACAGTGCAAAGGTCCATTGCGTAATTTTGCAATGGAGAGAGCTTTTCAATTTTTGAAAATTCTGGCGCGATTATTGGCATTGTCGGGCTTGCGAGAATTTCTGCTTTTTTGAAGGCTTGCTGGAATTCTTGAATCAATAAAGTCCTTACTTTCATTGCCTTCAGATAATACGCGTCCCTAAAGCCGCTCATTCTTGCGAAAGTTCCCAGAATTATCCTGCGTTTTGCCTCTTCTCCAAAGAATTCAGTCCTTACTTTAGTGAAGTACTCGTCAAAGCTTCCTTCAAGATTTAATGCGTTTCCATAGCGCAGCCCGCAGTATTTTGCCAGGTTTGTCGAGGATTCAGTCATTGCAACCAGGTAGTATGCTGGAATTCCGTATTTTGCGTTTAATGGAAGCGAAATTTCTTCAAGCTTTGCGCCTTCGCTTTCAAGCCTTTTCAATGCTTTCCAGACTGTTTCTGACACTTTCTTGTCAATTCCTTCGCTAAAGAATTCTTTTATAATTCCAATCTTCAATTCTTTAGGTTGTTTTTCCAAAAGCTTTGAGTATTCTTCAACTGGATTTGGCAGTGAAGTGCTGTCTTTTTCATCAATTCCTGCGATTGATTCAAGCATTAACGCCGCATCTTGGGTGTTTTTTGCCATTGATCCTATTTTGTCAAGTGAACTCGCATAATCCATGAGTCCATAGCGTGAAACCCTGCCGTAAGTTGGAGTAAAGCCAAAGACTCCGCAAAATGAGGCAGGACATGCTATAGAGCCGCCAGTGCTTTCTGCAATTCCTGCATGGGTGTTTTCAGTCAATGCGGCAAATCCAGCGCTTCCGCCAGAGCTTCCGCCACAGCTTCTTTTCTTGTCGTATGGATTCAAAGGAATTTGGAATCCTTTTCCTACATTAGTGCTGAAAGTTCCAAACCCAAACTCGTCCTGGCTTGTTTTTCCAATTATTATTGCGCCCTCGCGCTCAGCTCGTTCAACTGCAGTCGCGTTGAATAATGGCTTGTAAGTTTTCAAAATCGCGCTTCCCGCAGTGCTTTCGACTCCTTTCACGCAAAGGCAGTCTTTTACTGAAACTGGAATTCCGAACAATTTTCCGCTGGCTTTTCTTGCCTTGAGTTGCTTGTCAAGCTCTTTTGACTTTTGCAGTGCTTTTTCCCAGGATATTTCATTAAAGTGATGGAATTCTTTATTGGAGTTTTTTGCCTCGCTGATTATTTTTTGCGTGTTTTCTTCCACTGAAAGCTCTCCGCTAGTGAACTTTTCCTGCAATTCTAAAATTGAAAGCGCTTTTTTCATTCTAAAACCACTTTTGGGCCTTTGAAGTAGCCATTTTTTGAATGCTTTGCCAATGAAAGCGCTTCCTCTTGTGAAATGCATTCTCCCGCATTGTCTTTCCTGAAAACATTCTTTACAGGCAATGGCTGGAAGGAAGGCTTTGCTTTTGAAACATCGACTTCATCAAGCCTGTCAAAGACTTCAAGAATTTCTTTCATTTGCGAAAGGAACTTTTTCACCTCGCTTTCCGAAAGCTTCAGGCGCGAGTTTTTCGCGACTTTCAGGATTAATTCTTCATCAAGCTTTAATTTAGGCATAAATAACTACAATAAAGCAAAAAAGGGTTAAAAAAGCCTTTTCACGCTAGCTTTCCTTAATGAAGCACAAATTGAAAGAATGGCTATTGCGCTACGGCCCTGCTGAAGCAATTAGCATTGGAATATCCATAATTGCAGGATTGCTTGTTTTTGCGGTTTCCCGAAACAACATTGCTGTTTCTTTCATAAGCCCGTGGATTCAAAACATCGGCTTTTACTGCATAATGGCATTTAATGAATATTCCAGAATGCGAAAAAAGCACGGAAAGAATTTCAAGAACATTCATTACTGGAAAATCTTAAGGAATTTGATTATAGAATTTGGGCCTGCGGAATTCTTTGACAGTTTAATCATCAGGCCTTTCTGGATTTTTGTTTTCACAAGCGCGCTTAATAATATCGCTTTAGGCGTGCTTGCAGGCAGCTTGCTCGCAAATGTTTCATTTTACGCGCCGACAATAGTTTCTTACGAGTTGAGGAAAAAGCACTTGAAAGATTAATCAAAGACTTTTTTTACTGCGAGTAATTCGGGGCTTCTTCAGTTATCATGACATCGTGCGGGTGGCTTTCTTTCAAGCCGGCGCCAGTAATCCTGACAAATTTTGCGTTCTTGCGCAGTTCTTCAATTGTTTTGCAGCCTGCATAGCCCATTCCGCTCCTCAAGCCGCCCAGCAACTGGAAAACCATTTCTGAAATGCTTCCTTTGAATGGAACAACGCCTTCAATTCCTTCAGGAACCAATTTTTTCGTGTCTTTCACGTCGCCTTGGCCGTAACGGTCTTTAGAGCCGCTTGGCATTGCGCCAATGGATCCCATTCCCCTGTATTGCTTGAATTTCCTGTTGTTCAAGAAAACAATTTTTCCAGGAGTTTCCTCGCATCCTGCAAACAGGCTTCCAATCATTACGCTTGAAGCTCCGGCAGCAATTGATTTTGTAATGTCTCCGGAATATTTCACTCCGCCGTCTGCAATTACTGGAATTTTTTCTTTCTCGGCAATTTTTGCTACATTCATTATTGCAGTGACTTGCGGAATTCCAATTCCTGAAATTATCCTGGTGGTACAAATGCTTCCGGGGCCGACCCCGACTTTAACCGCGTCAGCGCCTGCAGAAATCAAGTCTTCGGCCGCTTTTGACGTTGCAATGTTTCCCGCAATTATTTCGCAATTGAAAGCTTTCTTGAATCGTTTTACCGCGTCAATCACTGAAACACTGTGTCCGTGCGCAGTGTCCAATACTATGACGTCAGCCCCTTTTTCCAGTAATTGCTCAACGCGCTTGTCGTCTTTTGGGCCGACTGCAGCTCCAACAAGCAAGCGGCCTTTGGAATCCTTGTTTGAGTTGGGAAATTTTTTTTCATTGTTGACGTCAGTGCTAGTAATCAATCCTTTAAGGTTTCCTTCAGAATCAACTATCGGCAGCTTTTCAACCTTGTTTTTTCTCAAAATTTCCCTGGCTTCATCCAGCCCTACCATTCTGTTTACTGTAATCAAGTCCTTGCTCATCAGCTCTTTCGCTTTTTTGCTTTCATCATCCTCGAAGACAATGTCTCTTTTGGTGATTATTCCAACAAGCCTTTGGCCTTCGACGACTGGAAAGGCGCTAAAGCCGTGAACCAGCCTTAATGCCTTTATTTCTGCAAGGGTCATTTCTGGATTTACTGTTATTGGATGGGTGATTATTCCAGACTCAAAGCGCTTTACTCTTTCAACCTGCAGTGCCTGCTCTGAGATTGAAAGGTTTTTGTGGATTATTCCAATTCCGCCTTCTTTTGCTATTGCAATTGCGGTTTGGAATTCTGTCACAGTGTCCATTGCGGCGCTGAGCAATGGAACATTCAATGAAATTTTTGCGGTAAGTTTGGTTTTTAATGAAGCTTCAGAAGGAAGAATTCCAGAAATAGAAGGCTCTATCAGCACGTCGTCAAAGGTTAGTGCTTCAATAATGTGGGAATCCGCGACCATACTGGTTTAGGAAAGAAATTGCTTTTAAAACTAACTTTAAGGCAATTGCAGGAAAATTATTTTTCTTCCTGGATTTTAATGCGCAGTTCTTTCAGTTGCTTTTCTGAAACGCCTGCGGGGGCGTTTTCCATTAGTGCAATGCCTGACTTGTTTTTTGGGAATGCAATCACGTCGCGGATGCTTTCAGAATTTGTCAAGAGCATTAGCAAGCGGTCTATTCCAATCGCAAAGCCTCCGTGAGGCGGAGCTCCATGGCCGAATGCCGAAAGCATGAAACCGAATTTTTCCTTTGCTTCTTCCTCATTTATTCCCGCAATATTGAAAACGCGCATTTGCAATTCTGGAATGTGGATTCTGATGCTGCCTGAAGCCATTTCATAACCGTTATAGACTAGGTCGTAAGCGCTTGATTTTGCATCCAATGGCCTTTTTTCCAGGTCTTCCAAAGGCTCTATTTTAGGCCAGGTAAACATATGATGCGTGGCATTGTATTTTCCGTCCTCTTCGCTCCATTCAAACATTGGGAATTCCAGAACCCAAAGGAAAGCATGCTGGCTTTCGTCAATTATTTTCAGTTTTTTCCCCAAATGATTCCTCACTTGCCCTAAAGAATTGCTTGCCACTGCATAATTGTCTGCCACTATAACTATCAAGTCGCCTTTTTCCGCATTCATTTTCTTTTTCAATTCTTCAATTGTTTTTTCGTCAAGGAATTTTGAAATTGAGCTTTCAATTCCTTTTTCAGTGAATTTTACTGTAACCAGCCCTTTTGCCTTGTAAATTTTTGCGACTTCTTCCATTTCCTTGATGTCTTTTTGCGAAAAGATTGCACAGTTTTTCGCGTTCAAGGCGCGAATGCTTTTTTTTGCAGCAGCGGCTTTCTTGAAAATTTCAAACCCGGAGTTTTTGAAAATGTCAGTGACTGTCTCAAGTTCCAGGCCAAAGCGAACGTCTGGCTTGTCCACTCCGAATCTTTCAAGCGCTTCAACGTAAGGCATTCTTGGAAATGGAGTTTGCAATTTTATTCCCAAAGCCTGCTCGAAAGCAAATGCCATTGCGCCTTCGGCGACTTCAAAAATGTCTTCTTCTTTCACAAAACTCATTTCAACATCCAATTGCGTGAATTCCGGCTGCCTGTCTCCGCGCAAGTCTTCATCGCGCAGGCATTTTGCAATTTGGAAATAGCGGTCGAAGCCTGCAACCATTAGCATTTGCTTGTATAATTGCGGGCTTTGCGGGAGCGCAAAAAATGTTCCTGGATTTGTCCTGCTTGGGACTAAATAATCGCGCGCTCCTTCAGGAGTTGACTTTGCCAATAATGGGGTTTCAACTTCCACAAAAGCCTGCAAGTCCATGAAGTCCCTGATTGCTTTTATGAATTTGTGGCGCAAAAAGATTTTTTGCTGGCTTTTTGGATTGCGCAAGTCCAAATACCTGTATTTTAACCGCACGTCTTCGCCGACTGGAACTCTTCCATCAATTTCGAAAGGGACTGAAGTGCAGGCATTCAATATTTCAATGCTGTCTGCAACTACTTCAATCTTTCCAGTGTTTATTTTTTCGTTTTCAGTGCCTTTAGGCCTTGCAGAGACTGTTCCGGAAATTTGTATTACAAACTCTTTTCCGACAGTTTTTGCCTGCTCGTGGACTTTCTTGTTTTGCTCTGCATTGAATACGGCTTGCGTTGTTCCGTAACGGTCACGCATTTCAAAAAAAGTCAATTCTCCATGGTCTCTGCGTTTTGCAACCCAGCCTTGCAGGATTATTTTTTTTCCAACCTGCTTTTCAGACAATTCGCCGCAAGTGTGAGTTCTTTTCAAACAAAAAACCTTTTTGAACTTTTGAATTTTGATGTAATATTGCCGAAAAGTGTTTTTTAACCTTCGGGTTAGAAATAGAGTTTAAAGCAAGTTGATTTTACGGCTGTCTTGGAGGATTTCTTCGCCTGTTTCTTGCTGCTTCTGCGGCCCTTCTTGCTGCTTCTGCCGCTGCTCTTCCTGAAGCAGTGACAAGTTTTTCCCTTGCTTTTGGGGACATTGCCTTCCAGGCTGCAGCGCTAATGCCTAATGCAATCCCAGTCAATGGCGAGGCTGCTCCGCCAATTGCCCCAAGCGCTGTTGCTCCAGCAACAATTTTTCCGTGATATTTTCCCTGCCTTTTTTGCCCGCTTGCAATCCGGCTTAAGGCCCAGCCCGCGGCTAAAGCCCCAGCTGCTGTCCTGATTGGCCTGTTTGCTGCATTATCGCCTACTTTACCGCCAAGCTTTGCGGCGCCAATGACAATTGACTTGCCAGTCCTTGTAACTGGATTGTGCGCTATTGCATGGCCTGCTACCTTAATCTCTCGGCCTGCGGCATTAACAGTGCGAACATAAGGCGCTGCAACTTTCCTGACAATTGCAGGCGAATGCTGGCTTGTTCCTGCATGGTATGCCCCTACTCCGCCGCCTACAAGAGTTCCTGCAACAGCGGCTGTAATTGCAAATTTCTTTAATCTGCCCATTTTCCTTGGTTTTGGAGGCATGTAATTATTGTAATTTAAGATATATTTAATACTTGACAATTTGACAAACCAGTTTTTGAAGGCTGAAAAAAGCCATTATTTCTAAGCGCATCTTGAAGGCGCATTGTTGATTTTTTGCCAAATTACATTCAGGCTTGGCTTTTGCGAGGCAGTTGCGTCATTCCTATAAAATCCCGCATTCACAACCCATGACGATTTGTCCCAAAAAGTCCAAAAATTCAGGTAGGAAACGCTGCGGTTTGCAAAGGCGAATTCTGCAATGCTTCCATAATAATTTGCCTGGCATCCTTCCTGATAGCCCCAGTCAGGCCTGCTTGCACAGCCTGAAAAAGAATCGCTTCCAGCGTCAAGCTCTGTTATTGCAATCTTTTTTCCAGTATTTGCAGCCCACCAACTCAAGTGCCCGCCTTCGTACGATGCAGTAAAGCTATTCTTGAAATGATATTGGAATCCAATCTGATCTACTATTGCACCATAATTTGCGGTCAAATCATTAATCCAATTGTTTAAGCTCACAATCTTTTCATTGTATGGGTCTTCAACCCCGTACTCATTGACAATGAGAATTATGCCGGGGTCTGATGCTTTTATCAGCTTGGAAATTTCCGCAGCAAAACCTAAAAAGCCGCTGTAGCCGCACTTGTCTTGATAGACAAAGTCATGGCCTATTGGCTCGTTGACCAAGTCCCAATACTGGATTTTTCCCTTGTACCTGTTCAAAACAGTCGTGACATAAGTCCTGTACGCGTCTTTCAGTTGCTCGCAGTTCAATCCATTGACCCATAAGGGGTTTTGCGAATACCATATTGGAGCGTGGACTTTCACTTCAATATTGTTATCATAAGCGAAATTCATTATTGCATCAGCTGCAGTAAAATCAAAAGAATCCTTGTTGTAAGGTTGTACTGAACCCCACTTTAGCTCGTTTTCTGGAGTTATTATTGTCGCAAAATTATTCATTCTTTTCCTGTAAATTCTTGCAGACTCGCTGTCTGCATAACTGCCTGGCACCATCAAATGATACTGCATTATTGCGCCTACTTTAATGCATTTTTCCCTCGCAATGTCTGAAATGCTTTTCTGGCAGGCTGCAACTCCAGAATAGTCAACTATGCAGCTTTGCTTGTAATTGCATATTGCGCCATTAGGCCCACAGTTTTCTGGGCTGTCAAGAATGCACTTGCCTGAAGCATTGTCCAAAACAAATCCTTGCGCGCATGCAATGCAGCTTGTCCCGATTTTGTCTGCAACTGCCCGCAAATCCATGATGTTAATTGCGCCGTCATCGGTAATGTCAAAAGCAAGGTCATTTTCATTGATTGCTTTCACAATCCTTACAAGATCCAAAACACTAATGACTCCATCATTCTTTGCATCAGGGCATTCTGTAGAGAACGCCAAGGCAGCAGGCAAGGCAGCAATGAAAAAAAGCAGGACAAGGAATTCCTTAATCATAATAAAATAATTCATTGATTATATAAATATCTCATGCCTAAAAATGCTTCCAAACTAAGCAGGCCTGCACGCGGGAGTTGTCCCAAGCATGCTTGAAATTGCCTTCATTCGCAAGTCATTAGAGCCAGTAATGTTAGAACTGTCCCAGACTTCAACTCCTTTCATCTCGTGGTCTAGAACAAATTGTATTTCCGATCTTGCCCTGGCTTCATCTTTAATGTAAGCGCCCTCATCAAAGTAAAAACCCAGGCCATTAATTATTTTGGAAGCCGGAACTCCTGCAGCAGTCAACTCGCTGAAATATGGCTGGACAACAGTTTCATAATCCATTGTGTTTACTGAATCAACGTAAGGACTTATTTGGACTATTGAATCTACAGTCACGTCACAGCAGATATCAATCAGCAGTAAAGGCCTTGGAGTGATTTTGTTGAATTCTGTGCGCAAGTCTTTCATGGTTTGCACTAAATTTGGGTTGTTCACTTCGTCTTCCCAGTCCATTGTTATTCCGTCATAGCCGTAATCTCTTACAGCAGTTGTTATTTGCTGGACGAATTTTGCCCTATTTGAATTTTTCGTTGCCCCATTGAATTCCGGCCCATAACCCCAGCCGCCAACAACCAGAATTGCCAAGTCATTTTTGCTATGCGCTGTTTGGGCAAAATTGCGCGCTGTTTGCGCATCCATGCCGCCTAAATTTGTGGAGCCGTTTGCTTGCGGCTCTAAGTTGAAGTGGAAAAAAATATTGAAATTATCATAATGGTATTGCTGGAGGTCCGGAGTCCAAGTAGGATGCGATAATATGCGCCATTTTCCGCAATTTCCAGAACTGTCAATAATGCAATTTGTTCCGCTTTCATCAAGCACTAATCCTTGCGCGCATGCAGTGCAGCTTGCTCCAATTTTGTCCGCGACAGCCTGCAAGTCTTGAACGTCTATTTTATTGTCTCCAGTCAAATCATAAGCAATGTCATTTTGGTTCATTGCTTTCACTAGTCTTACAATGTCTAAAACATTGATTGTTCCGTCATTCTTTGCATCGGGGCAGTCTATAGAAATTGCTGGAACAAAAGGCAAAATCAGAAAAAAAACAAAAAAAATCTTGCGCATGATTAGACAACATTTCTTGGCTTTAAAAACATT
>JAUSFL010000019.1 GCA_030649735.1 Candidatus Iainarchaeum sp.
CCGCGATCACGGAATGCACTTGTATTACTTTTGCCTGCCTGACATTTTCGGGAAAGACTCCATTTTAGATTTTGAAGGCGAATTGCACCAATGGCTGCATGATTCAATGGATGTTCGCGGAGCCGGAACAAAGCTTGCGGACTGGATTGGAGGCAGGAGCATTCATCCAATAACTCCAGTGATTGGCGGCTTTTCAGCAATTCCCAAAGCCGAGAGAATTCCAGAATTGCTGAACGAACTAAATGCTGCGAGAACGCGGGCAGTCAAATTGGTTGAAGTTTTCCACAAGCAGCCGATTGATTTCCAAAGGAAAACAAACCATGTTGCAATAGTGACTGAAGATTACAGTTTTTTGGACGGAAAAATCAAAAGCTCGAGCGGCCGCGAGATTGAAGAAGAAGACTTTGCAAGGCATTTTGACGAAGTTGTAATGCCTTACAGCAATTCCACAGAATTCTTGTTTGAAGGCAGGGATTATAATGTTGGAGCCCTCTCCAGAATGAATCTGAACATGCAGGCATTGCACAAAAACACGCGCCAGGATTTAAAAGAATTCTTGAAGGTTTTCCCAAACAATGACCCTTTCCTGTACTGTTTGGCGCAGGCAATTGAAATAGTGCATTGCTTTGACTGTAGCATTGAACTTTTGGAAAATTTGCAATTGAAGGATGAAAAGCCCGCAGTTTTGCAGCCAATTGAAGGCCGCGGCATTGGAGCAATTGAAGCCCCTAGAGGCACTTTGTATTACAGCCTTGAATTTGACAATTCGGGAATCTGCTCACGCGCAAAAATAGTTATTCCTACAGCGCAAAACTTGCGCAGCATTGAAAAAGACATCAAAGAGTACTTGCCTGCAATAATGCACAGGCCAAGGCACGACATAGAGCACGGCCTTGAAAGCCTTGTAAGGGCCTATGACCCTTGCCTTTCCTGCGCAACGCATTTTTTAAAGGTGGACTGGAAATGAGCGAATTGAAAGTCTTGATTGAAGGCTACGCGCGAAAAAAAGGCAAAATGGAGTTTGCATCCCCATCGACTGTTTTAATCAATGACAGCGGATTGAAAGTTATTGCAGACCCTGGCGCCAATGAAAAACTGCTTTTGAAAGCGCTTTCAAAAGAGGGCTTGAAGCCTGAAGGCATTGACTTGGTTTTTTTAACGCATTACCACCCAGACCATTTATTGAACATTGGGCTTTTTCGCGGCAAGAAAATCCTGGATGGAAACACAATTTACTGCGGCGAAGAAATAACTGGCTTTTCTGGAAAAATTCCAGGCACTAAAATAAAGGTTATTGCGACTCCAGGCCATGCCCATGAGCATGCAAGTTTGCTTGTTGAAACAAAAAAAGGGAAAGTCTTAGTTGCAGGCGATGTTTGGTGGTGGGCTGATGGCGAAAAGCAAAAGACTGACTTGAAAAGCCTTTTAAGCCATAAAGACCCTTATGTCAAGGACAAGAAAGCATTGCGCAAAAGCAGGAAGAAAGCCCTTAAACTTGCAGATTATATTATTCCAGGGCACGGGAAAATATTCGCGGTGAAAAAATGAGCGAGATTGAAAAAAAGAAAATTCTGGTTTTCGGAAACCCTAATGTCGACTCGGACAATATTGCATTAAAAGTTGCGGACCAGCTGCAAAAAACCAACGGGCATGGCTTTACTTTCGAAATTGTTGAAAGCCCTGAAGGAATTGAAAAGTTCGGAAAACGCTTGCTCATAATGGATTCAGTGCAAGGCCTTGACAGAGTTGAGCTCTTGCACGGCTTGAATAAAATCCGCCTTGCCCCCCGCATAACAACCCATGACTTTGACCTGGCTTTTAACCTGAAGCTTTTGGAAAAAACAAAAAAAATTGAGAAAATTAGCATTATTGCAGTGCCGCAGGATTATGGCCTGCAGGACGCGGTTTTTGGCGTTGAGGCATTGCTGAAAAAAATAAGGATAAAGTGATTTTGGAAATGTGCCAGGCATTGGTTGGAAAAATTGCCGCAATTGACGGCAATTATGCAATTGTGGACTTTAGCGTTGGCGTAAAGAAAGCAATTAACCTGCAAAAGGCCTGCTTGAATGACTTTGTTGTAGTGCGCGGAAACCTGATTATTGAAAAAATTGAACAGCATGAAGGAAAAGTCTTGCTTGCAGTGCAAAAAGCGAATTTTAAAAAATTGAAGAAATAACTCATTTTTTCAATTGCGCGCCGGTCTTTTTCAAAAGGCGTTCAAGAAAATTGATTCTTGCCTTCAATTGCGCTTCCCTAATGAAATTAAGAGGCATTTTTGCCTGCTTTGGCAGGCTTTTTGAGAGTTCACCCTTTAGTTCTGCCAGTACAATGCGGCAGGCTTCAATTCGTTCTTTAGGCTGAAGGCTTGTGAAGTTAGAGCAAAAGTCCCTGTAATTCCTAATCTCGCTTGCTTTGGCTTTTGCAATTGCTCTTTTAATTTCGGCTTTCGGCATTTTTCTTTCAAAAAGCTTTCTTGCAACTCCAATTTGCGCAATGCGAATGATTTGCTTGAGTTTAGCCAAAAAACCAGCCTTTTGAATAATGATTTCTTTTCGTGAATTTAAGCCTGCTGGGCAAGCAATTGGTAGGCTAATAATCAATTTTGAAGTTTTTCAAAGTTCTCGAAGTGTAATTTTCCAAGTCTTTTGCTTCTTCAGGCTCGAGCCTTTTGCATGCAAAGCCCCAATGCATTGAAACAAAGTCGCCTTTGATTGAATTCTCAACGGTGTAGAAAAACCTGTGCATTTGAGGCGCTTGAAAAGGAGCATTATCAATTTTTAGGATTTCTTTTGCCCCAAAAACTAATTCAGTTCCTTTCAAAACTATTGGTTTTCTTTCAACTTCAAGCATTTTTTCTTGGCCATATTCGCTAACTACTTTGCCCCAGCCAATAATACAATTGTTTATTCGATCAAGCAAAACAGCTGGCTCTTTGACTGTTAAAGAGAAAGAATTCAAGACATGGAATGAGTGATGCGGCAAAAATTCTCCAGTGATTCTTTCAGAGTATTTTTCAGCAAATTCTTTTGGCCAATCCTTGTTTTTTCCGATTTTTTCAACTGTTTTCTTCCATTCCTTGACTCCCACATTTTCCAAAAGCCCATTGCCTTGCCAGTATGCTTTCACTACTTCCTCATCAAAAGGGCTTTTGCCATTTGCCTTGGCTATCAGCTCTAAGTAAGGGAACATTGTTTCAAATTTTGAAAGCGCTGCCTTGACGTATTCTTCATCATTGAATCCTCCAATGATGTATTGGAACAGTTTTTTCCCGCAGTCAGGTCCACAGTATTTCCTGGCATTTGGGGGAAAGGCATAACGCGCCAAAGTGTTCAAGTTTTCCATGAAAAAGCCCTTTTGAAAACGCTTTTAATGAACTCAAAGTTTAATGCCGTGATTAAAACAATGGTTAGTAATGCAATGTTTGCGCAAATTTCCAGGACGCTTAGCGGCTTTGCGTCAAGCATTGACAGCATTGAAGTTATTGGAATTGCGGCAAGCAAAATTAATGTTGCCTTGGAAACGCTTGTTTCTTTCAACCCATTATAGAATGTCAAAACATATCCTGAAAGCAAAGCGCTGGTTATCAAGACCCAAACAAGTTGGCTTGCATTCAATGAAGCAATGCCTGAAATTTCTCCAGTAAATGCCAAATAGGCAAGGAGGAAAATGCTTCCAAAAAACATTCTTCCAAAAGCGACAATGTTTCCATCAATTCTTTCAAGGGCTTTTTTTGAGAGAATCAATTCAGCAGACCATACTAAAACAGCGGCCAAAATCATCAGGTCTCCAAGGCCAAAGCTTGAAAACTGGCTTGAAAAGAGCGCAAAGAGCGCAATGAAAGCCAATAATCCCGCAATTAATAGTTTTTTGCTGATTTTTTCCTTCAGAAAAATCACTGCCAGCAATCCTGCAAAAGCAAACATTGTCTTGTGCAAAAAGCCGGCATTTGCCGCGCTAGTCAATGCCAATCCCTTGAAGAAAAGCAGGAAAGCAAGCCCGCCGCCAGTGAAACCGATTATTGCAAGCCTTTTCCAGTCTTCGCGTGAAAGTTTTTTCAGGCTTTCAAACTTTTTGAAGGCAATGATGATTGAAAGCGCGAGCATTGAAACAACAATTGCCTTCAAGAAAATGAAGGCTCCCGCGTTCATTCCTGAAACAGCAAACTTGTTCAAGTAAATTGAAAAACCGCTGATTATTGCAGTGGCAATGACCAGTAATTCTCCTTTTCCCAAGTTTTTCATTCCGAACAACTTACCTGATTTTCAAGCCAAGGCATTCAATATAGAATTGAATCTCCTTCTCGGTTACTTTAATGTTTTCGTCGTTGAAAAGGCTTGCCCTTAAAGTAACGCTTTTTTCATTGCTTTTTTCTTTTGGAAAGAATTCCTCAAACACAGTGAATTCAAAGCCAGTGGTTTTTGAAAGCATTTTTGCCAGCACTTCAGGCCGCAGGCATTGCGGAACATACATTGAAAAGTCTTTATGAATCACTTTCAGGCTTTTTTTCTTCCATTCGTTTCCTTCATCTTTTGTCAAAAGCCTGACTTTTTGGGCGTTTATTGAAATTTCCTGCTCGTTTTCCTTGAATTTTATTCTTTTCGGGTCGTACGACAATAATTGGCCGTAATGAATTTTTTTTGTAAGCAGGTTTTCAAGCATTATTGTCTTTCCTTCCAGCGATTTTAGCAGCATTGCCTCAAGCTTTATTGCAGACACTGCCTTGTCTCCTGAAAAAAGGAAAAAGTCCTTGTTGTCGAACAAAAAGCTTGTCCTGTAAATTTGGTTTTCAAGCTTTTCAAAATCCCTTTCTTTGCAGATTTCCTGCAATTCGCTGTTGCATTTTGTTATTGCGTCCCTTATTTGGTCATTGAACTCATTGGAGAGCTGGATTTCAGCGTAAAGCCGCGGGTTTTGAAGAACCACTCTTGCAATCAAGTCCAAGTACAATTCATAAACCGGGGACGCAAACATCAGGCTTCGCTCCAAGTCAATGTTCAAGAAGTCAAGGGTTTTTGCGGAAAGTATTTGCATGTAATGCGTTAGTCCCTGGACTACTGCAATCATCCGGTCGTGCTCTAATGCATTGCTTTCAACTACTCTGGCGCCAGATTCCTGAAAAAGCTTTTTTAATTCCTTGGTTTTTTCTCCAGTGATTAATTCAATGAAAATTATTGGAAAGCCGACAATGCTTGTCACTCTAGGGCCGTGCATTGGATGGATTGAAGCCAATTCAATGTCTTTTCTTTTGATTTCTTCAAGCGCTTTGCAAATTCTTGATTTTATCGAGCAAGTGTCAGCCATTAAAGCGCCAGGCTTTAAAAAAGGGCTTATTTTCTGGCTTAATTCAACCGCGGCTTTTTCAGGCAATGCAAGCACTACAACGTCAAAATCCAACTGTTTTTCAAACACGCAGGGCATTACAGAGAATTCTTTTTTTAACGCGGCTTCGCGCGCCTTGTCTTCCTTGCAGTCTGTTATTGTAACTTCAAAGCCGTTGGTTTTGAAGAATTGCGCGTAAAAACAGCCGAATTCTCCGGCCCCAATCATCAGTAATTTCATTGCAAAAACCTATTTTGCAGAGTCCTTGACTTTTTCTTCAATGCGCAGTGATTCTTCAATTATTATTTTGTAAATGCTTTTCACAAATTCCTCGTCAAGATTGTTTTTTCTTGCAAGCTCGCATTTTGCCGCAAAAATTTGCGTTTCCCTTTCAGGCTGCTTTAATGGCATTCCATTCTTTACCTTGTATTCTGCAACTTTTGGAATCAGGCTCATTCGTTCAGCCAATAAAATGAGCATTGCGTTATCCAGCCTGTCCAAGTGCTCGCGAATTTCAGAAAGCTCCAACAAAAACCACCTCAGTGTAGTCTATTCTTCCAAAAAAGCAAATAAAAAGCCAGTCTATTGCTTTCGGGCCTTTTGCTCAAGCAACGCGTTCACCAAAGCCAGCGCGAGCATTGCTTCAGCCACTGGAACAATTCTTGGGCAAATGCAGACATCATGCCTTCCGGCAATCTCAATTTCCGTGTTTTCAATGCTTTTTGAGATTGTTTTTTGCTTTTTTAAGATTGAAGGCGTTGGCTTTACCGCAATTCTTGCAATAATGTCCTGTCCAGTGCTTATTCCGCCAAGTATTCCGCCGGCATTGTTTGACAGGAATTTTGCATTTCCTTTTTCCGCAATTATTTGGTCATTGTTTTCAGAGCCAAAAGACCTTGCGGCATTGAAGCCAGAGCCTATTTCAACTCCTTTGACAGCGCCAATGCCCATTAAAGCCCCCGCAATTTGAGAGTCAAGCTTTTCAAAAACAGGCTCTCCAAGGCCTGCAGGGACATTAACCGCCCTTATTTCGACAATTCCTCCAATGGAATTCCCGCTTGCCTTTGTTTCTTTAATCAGCTCTTTCATTTTTTCTTCGGCTTTAGCATCAGGGCACCTTAACTCGTTTTCATAAATTTTTTCCAAGTCTTTTTCACTGAATTCTTTGCATTCAATGCTGCCGATTGCCTTCACAAACCCTAAAATTTTTATTCCCTGATTGTCGAGGAGCTTTTTTGCTATTGCTCCAGCAGCCACTCTTGCCACTGTTTCCCTGCCGGAACTTCTTCCCCCGCCCCGATAATCGTAAAAACCGTATTTTTTGAAGTAAGTGTAATCTGCATGGCCTGGCCTGAACTTGTCTTTTACAAGCTCGTAGCCTGCCGACTGCTGGTCTTCATTGTAAACTACCATGCAAATTGGAGTTCCTGTTGTTTTTCCCTCAAAAACTCCGGACAGTATTTTTACAGTGTCTGACTCTTTTCTTTTCGTGCCTGCAATTCCGCTTCCTGGCTTTCTCTTGTCAAGCTCTGCTTGAATGTCTGCTTCGTTCAGTTCAAGGCCTGCAGGACAGCCGTCAACTATGGCTCCAACTGCAATTCCATGGCTTTCTCCAAAACTGGTCAGCCTAAAAAGATTTCCAAAACTATTTCCAGCCAAAAAATCACCTTTGAATTATTTTCTCGATTTCTTCAAAGAATTCGGGAAAGCTCTTGTTCACTGCATTCTCGTTGTTTATTTTAACGCCTTTCACTTTCAATCCTGCAACCGCAAAGCTCATTGCAATCCTATGGTCGTTGTTTGATTCTATGACCGCGCCGTGAAGGTTTTTTCCGCCTTGCGTTCCGTTTATTGTTATTGAATTGTCGTCTCCTGAGACTTCAGCGCCAAGCTTTCTTAATTCATTCACTGTAACTCCAAGCCTGTCTGACTCCTTGAATTTCAAGTGGGAAATGTTTGTTATTTTTGTCTTTCCTTCAGCAAAAGCCGCGACAACAGCCAATGGCATTACAATGTCCGGATAATTGTTCATGTCAATGTTTCCAATTCCTTTCAATGGCGCGCCTTCCAGAGTAACAGAATTTTCTCCCCAAGCGACTTTACAACCCATTTTTTCCAAAGCATCAATAAATGATTTGTCGCCTTGCTTTGAATCTTTTTTCAAGCCAGTCACTTTTACCTTGCCATTGCAGATTGCAGCTGCCGCAAAAAAGTAGGCTGAATTGCTATAATCTCCTTCAATGCTTAATTCCCTGCCAATGTATGCTTGGCCTGATTTGATGAAAAAAGACTTGTAATCATTGTGGCTTGCAACAACTCCAAAGTCTTTCATTGCGTCTATTGTAACGTCAACGTATGGTTTTGAGCTCAAGTTGCCTATTGTTTCTATCTCAACATTTCTTTTTGCGTAAGGGGCTGCCACTAGAATTGAAGAAAAGTATTGCGAGCTTTTGTCTCCAGCCAGCATGGTTTTTCCCCCAATGAGCGAATCGCATTTTACCCGAATTGGCGGGCAGCCGTTCCCATTTATTGAAACTGCTTCAACCCCAAGCGGCTTTAATGCGTCAAGAAGGTCCTGGATTGGCCTTCCAGTGCGCATTCTTTCTATCCCATCAAGAATAACATAATCTGCCCCTTTTGCAAGACCGGCAATTGGAACAAGAAATCTTACTGCTAGTCCGGAATTTCCAATAAATATGTCTTCTTTTGGAGTGATGGGTTTTCCATTCACTCCAATTATTTCTATTTCGTTTTTTTCTTTGCTAACTTTAATTTGTGCTCCAAGCTGGCTCATTGCTTTCATAGTATATTCTTGGTCTTCTGCAATTAGTCCTTTTTTAATTATTGTTTTTCCTTTCGCGAGCGAGGCAATTATTATTGCTCTTAAAGTGTGCGCTTTTGAGGGCGGGGCTTCAATAGTTCCGGAAATGCTTTTTGCAGGGATTATTTCTTTCATAAAACCACTTTTTGCGGCAAAGTCAATTTCTATTGATTATTTTGTTTCCTTTTTATCTGCTTACTCCTTTTGCTTTCAAAAACTCAAGCATTCGCTTCAGGCTTTCTTCAGGCTCTTCTGTGGAAGTGTCAACTGTAAAGTCTGCGAGCTTTTTGTAAATTGGGGTTCTTTCAGCAAGCTTTTGAGTTATTTCTTCCATTTGGCTTGCTCCTTTAATTAATGAAGGCCTGTTGGAATCAGTGCTTATTCTTTCAAAAATCTTTTCTTTGCTTGCCTCAAGCAATACCATCACACTATTTTTTTTCAAGCTTGCAGCAGCCTCTTCGCTCGTGACCATTCCGCCTCCAGTGTCAACAACCATTGCTTTTTCCATTCCGCTGATTTCTGCAGCGAGTTCTTTCTCCAAATTCCTGAAGTAAGGCCACCCGAATTTTTCAACAATTTGCGGAATTGCCAAGCCTGCCTTTTTTTGAATTGTCTCGTCAGTGTTCAAGAGTTCCCATTCGAGTTTTTCCGCAAGCATTCTTGAAAGAACTGTTTTTCCAGTTCCCCTATACCCAATGAAGACTACTTTACTGATTCTTTGCTTTTCCACAAAAATCACCTTTTCTGGCCTAATTTTTCCAGCACTATTTCTTCCATGAATTCAACAGATGGCTTGCATCCGGTGAATAGCTCGAATTGCCTTGCGCCTTGCAATGCAAACATTCTAATGCCATTGATTGTTTCACAGCCATTGGCTTTTGCTTCCCTCAAAAGCCTTGTTTCGACCGGGTTATAAACAATGTCAAAAACCACCAAATGCTCATTCAAGTTTTTTGCAGGAATTGGGGTTTCTTCAATATTTGGGTTCATGCCTGTGCCTGTTGCATTAATCAAAATGTCGCAGTCTTTCAGGCAGTCATCAATGTTTGCGGGATTGACGCATTCTGCACTTGCTTCTTTCGCAAGCGCAATTGCTTTTTCTTCAATAATGTCGCATATTGAAAGCTTTGCGCCTTCGTCTGAAACTCCGAAAGCGATTGCCCTTGCAGCGCCTCCGGCCCCAAGCAAGAGAATTTTTTTCCCTTTAATGCTTGTTTTTTCATTTAATGCACTAATTGCCCCAAAAACGTCAGTGTTGTATCCTTTGAGTTTTCCGTTCTCATTGACTATAGTGTTTACTGCGCCAATTTTTGAAGCAAGCGGCTCTATCCAATCAAGGTATTGCATTGCATTAATCTTATGGGGGATTGTGACACTGTATCCTTTAATGTCTAAGGCTTTCATTGCTTCGATTGCTTCTCTAAGCCTTTCAGGCAGGACATCAAAAGCCAAGTAGCAAAAGTTCAGCCCGTGCTTTTCGTACATTGCATTGTGCATTGCAGGGCTCATGCTATGGCTTATTGGATGCCCAAGGACTGCGCAAAGCTTGGTTTCAGAATTTATCATTAATTTCACTGCTCCCTCATTGTTTTGCCTAATTCTTTTAGTATTTTCCCGAGTTTTTTAATGCTTAATTGGCCTTTTGCTGTTTCTTTTCCTTTTCTAAGGGATGCAAAAGTGAATTCGCTTCCCAAAAGCGGCGCCATTATGCGCGTTATTTTGCCTGCTTTTCCCATTCCAATGACTGCAATCTTTCGCTTGGAGTCAAGCAAGCCAAGCAAGCGCGCGTTGTCTTCGTCAGAGCTTGAAGCGCAGGCTATTTTTGCAATGTCAGCGCCTGATTCGAAACACTTGATTGCTGTTTTTTCAAGCATTTCTTTTGCTGGAGTTTTATTAAAATCATGGAATGACACTATCACTTTGCACCCAAATTCCCTTGCTTTTGAAATTACTTCTTTCTTGAATGCGTCGCTTGCTTCCAATTCCACATCAACTAATGCGGCGCCATTTTCAACAGCGCCAATCAGCATTTTTTTCCTTAATTCCTCGCCAAGGCTTCCGGGCCTGCAGGTTGCCATCAGCACGGCAGGCCTTGAGAAAATTCTTTTAATTCCATTGTTTGTCAGCTCTTCAGCATTCATTTTGTCCATTCTGATTTCAGCAAACTTGATTCCCTTCAGCGCTTGCAGGCATTCTTTCACTGACGGTTCGGCAATGCTGACGCAAACCCTTGAATCAACCAGTCCAGAAAAGTAATTAGCAGCCATTATTAGCCTTCCAGAATCCTTGCCCTTTGCTTTATCTTTGGCAATCAATAGCATAAAAAACAATATGTTTTATCGGCAAACAACGAGGGATTATAATTGCCTGTTGCTTTCTTCAATTATTTCTTCAAGCTTTCTTTTTGCAGCTCCTTTGTCAATTGCCGCTTGCGCGGTTTTTATTCCTTCAGCAATGCTTTTTGCATTTCCATTAACGTAAATTGCAGCGCCTGCATTCAATAGGGCAAAATCTGCCTTTGCGCTTTTTTTTCCGCAAAAAATCTCTTTTATTTCATTGGCTGATTCTTCGGCATTTGAGACTTGAAGCTCTTTCTCGCTTGCTCTTTCAAGCCCGAATTGTTCAGGGCTTATTTCATATGTTTTGACAACGCCTTGAAATACTTCAAAAACTCTTGTGGAATTGCAGATTGAAATTTCGTCAAAGCCGTCAATGCCATTAACTATCAAGGCATGGCTTAAACTCATTTGGCTTATGATTTTAGAGTATTTTTCAGCAAGTTCTGCATTGAAAACCCCTAAAAGCATTGTTTGCGCGCTTGCGGGATTTGTCAAAGGCCCAACCAAGTTAAAGATTGTCCTGATGCCGAGCTGCTTTCTTGCTTCTGCGGCATGCTTCATTGCCGGATGATGCAATGGGGCGAACAGGAAGGCAAACCCGGTTTTTTCAATCATTGCTTCATTTTGCCTTGGGGAAAGGTTAATGTTTACGCCAAGATTTTCAAGCACGTCAGCGGCTCCGGAATTGCTTGAAACTTTCCTGTTGCCGTGCTTTGCAACAAGACAGCCTGCGGCTGAAGCAATAATTGCTGCCGCAGTGCTCGCGTTAATGCAGTCTTTGGCGTCTCCGCCAGTCCCTACAACATCAAGCAGTTCGGCATTCACTTTTGGATTGACTTTGGAAACAAAAGAGTTCATTGATTCTGCGGCTCCGAGAATTTCCTCAATTGTTTCCCCTTTTTTTGCAAGCGCTTTCAAGAATCCAGAAAGCTCTTGGGTTTCAACTCTTCCTGACATTATCTTGTCAAATGCCTGCCTTGCCTGTTCTTTCCCAAGGCTTTTTCCGGCAAACGCTTGATTTAACGCGTCCTCAATCATTCCTTGCACAACCCAATCATGTTTTCGATTATTTTGCCGCCCATTGTTGTCAGGATGCTTTCAGGATGGAATTGCACGCCTTCAACCAAGAATTGCCTGTGCCTTGCAGCCATTACTTCCCCGTCAGGAGAGCTTGCGCTTACTTCCAGGCATTCTGGAATTTTAGTTCCCGCAAGGCTGTGATAACGGCCTGCAAGAAAAGGGTTTTCCAAAGAGGCAAAAATTGTTTTGCCGTCATGCTTTATTTTGCTTGATTTTCCGTGAACAATCTGTTTAGCCCGGCCTACAATTCCGCCAAAAGCCTCTATAATGCATTGGTGGCCAAGGCAAACCCCTAAAATAGGGATTTTTCCTGCAAATTCTTTAATGACTGGAATGCAAATTCCCGCATTTTGCGGATTGCTTGGTCCAGGGCTTATTACAATCAGCCCAATCTTTTTTTCTTCAGCAACTTCGCGGATTTTCTCCAAGGGAACATTATTCCTGTAAACTATCACTTTGCAACCGCGTTTTTCAAACTCGTCAACAAGGTTGTAAGTGAAAGAGTCAAAATTGTCAATTAGCAGGACATTCATTTTTCATCCCCTCCAGGCGCGTTTTCCCCGATTTCAATCGCGCGAACGCAAGCCCTTGCTTTTCTTTCAACCTCGTCAAATTCTTTTTCGGGAACAGAGTCAAAAACTATTCCCGCACCGCTTCGCACAAATGCCTTGTTGCCTTTCACGCGGACTGAACGAATGACTATTGCGGAGTCAAGCTCGCCGTCAAAAGTCAAGTAGCCAATGCTTCCGCCGTAAAAACCGCGCTTGGTTTTTTCCAAGAGCCTGATGAGTTCCATTGCCTTTACTTTCGGCGCTCCCGACAAAGTGCCCATGTTCATGCTTGCCAAATAAGCGTGCAGTGCATCAAGCTCTGGCTTGAGGATTCCGCTGACATTGCTTACCAAGTGCATTACGTGAGAGTATTTTTCAATGCAGTGCGGCTTGTCAACAATCCTTGTTCCGGGCTTTGAGACTCTTGCAACGTCATTTCTCGCCAGGTCTACAAGCATTGTGTGCTCTGCAAGCTCTTTCTCGTCAGTTTTCAATTCATTCTCAAACCTTGAATCCAAGTCAAAGTCGATTTTTCCGTCAGGCGTAAATCCTCTTGGTTTTGTTCCTGCAATTGGCCTTATTTCAACTTTGCGCTCTTTGCTTGGCAGTGGCAAGTTTGAGACTTTAATGAATGTTTCCGGGCTGCTGCCGAAAAGAATTCCATCAACAGTCTTGAAATAAAACATGTAAGGGCCTGGATTCAAGTTTTTCAGCGCTTTGTAAACTATTAAAGGATGATTGACTGGCTCTAGAATGCTTGTCTTGCTTACTACGATTTGAAAAACATCGCCTTCAATGATGTGCTCTTTGCAGTCTTCAACCATTCTGATGAATTCTTCCTTGCTAGTGTCTGAAGACTTTTTCAGGACTGTTTTTTCAAGATTGGCTTTTAAAACCTGCTTTTTTGAAAGCGCTTCTTCCAAAACTTGAAGAATGCTTTCACTCCTGTGCTTTCCTTCGCTTTCCCCTTCAATGCTTGGAAAATAATTCGATACAAGCAGTGTTTCATTGGCCTGGTGATTTATGATGAACAAGTTGTCCAAAAAAAGCATGTCAAAATCAGGGTCGTTTGTAATGTCTGAAGAATTTGGCGGCAGTGATTCAAACTGGCCTATAAAATCGTAAGAAATTGCGCCAAAAAGGCCGCCTGGAACTGGAATTTTTGCGCCTTGCATTTTAAACTTGAACGCGATTGTGCGCAAGACATCTGCAAGCGTTGGCACTTTCAGCCGTTCTTCTTCTGAAACAAGCATAGGCCGCTTTTTCACTATTCCGCTAATCATTCCAGCCGAGAACTCCAGGCTTTCGCAAAAGCCAAAATCATCATGCATTGCCTGCAGTATTTTTTCTCCAAGATCGTTCAAGGCAATAATTTGGAAAGAGTCTTCCTTCCCAATCAAGCGAAGGCTTGGATTGCAGCAGCCAATGCTCTTTCCGCCCTGCTGGCTTATGACTTCCGCGCTTTTGTCTGCAGACTCCAAAAGAATGCAATTGTCTTTTTCGCCATTCTCTGAAAGCAATGCAAAAAAATCCAGCGGCTCTGGAGCGCCGGCAATTTTTTTCACAAGAGTTTTTGCAATGCTCACGCAATCACCAGCCTGCTTTCAAAAGAAAGACTGCAAATTAATGCTTGCGCCGCATTTGAAGCAATGCTGCATGCAATTAGATTATTTGATGAAAGAAAATTCTTGAAGCTGTAAAAAATCAGGCAAAATTCAAAAATTCCAGGGTGAATCAGCTTTTTTCATGAATAAGACATTTATGCCGCATGGTTTATTTAAACCTTTACTGATTTTTAAGGCCTGGATGCGTTGGCTTTTGCTATTGGCGGGTTTTCAGCAATTTTAAAACTCGCAATTTGAGTTTTCAACCCATGTTTTTTAAATAAGCAAAGGCTATTTTTAGTTTGTGGAAAAACCGCGAGTTTTAATTGCAGGGTCTGGCCTGGCCGCCTATTTTGCGTGGCGGCAGCTTGGAGAGAAAGCAATTGTAGTTTCAGGCTCTTTAACCAATAATTCGTTGATTTCGGGGCATTGTTTTTGCACAAAAAGCCCGAATTCCCAAACTTTGGAAAACGCGATTATTGGGACTGGACGGAATTTAAGCGACAGAAATCTTGTAAAGTTCTTTTGCAGCAAAGCAAAAGGCATTGAAAAATTGCCTGAATTCAGCAAAAAAACAGAATGGTCTTTAGGATTCAAAAGTCCGCTTGATTTTCTGGAAAGATTCCAGCAAAAGGCATTGAATGCCAGAATTGTAGAATTGAATGTTTTAGAAAACAGGCTTGATTCTGTCACAATCCAGCACGAGAATGGACAAAAGCAAGTTATTGAATGCAATGCTATTGTTTTATGCACTGGCGGCTACAGTCACTATTTCACGCCGGCTGATTCAATGAATTATTCAAGCCCCACTGGCCTGGAAGTCGCGTTCAATGCGGGAGCAATGGTTTCTGGCCTTGAGTTTAACATGTTTCATCCGTTTGGCTTAGGCGGCAAGTGCTTGCCCACTGAAGCGCTTTCAAAATGCAATGTTCTTTCAAAAAGCAATGGAGCTGAATGGCTCAAAAAAAGCATTCTGCAAAAAAGCCTGCATGACAGGCTTTCAAAAGCCTGCTTGGCAATTTCCCATGAAAAGGGCGGAAAACTAAAGGTTGAAATGAACAATAAAACATTCAATTTGACTCCAATATCACATTATTCTAATGGCGGGTTGGTTGTTGACTGTGATTCCAAAACTTCAATTCAAGGAGTTTTTGCAGCCGGCGAAATTGCGTTCGGAATTCAAGGCGCTGAAAGAATTGGCGGAACTGCATTGACTGAAGCAGTGGTTTTTGGCTCAAATGCAGGAAAAAAAGCCGCAATTCACTGCGATGACGCAAGCCCTTGCAGGATTTCCTTCGGCAAGGCATTTTTTGAAAAAAGCAAAAAGCGCATTATAGACTGCAAAAAAATCATTTCAGGAAATTTTGGCACGCTCAACAGCCGGGAAAAATTGCTTGAAGGGCTTGAAAAATCCAGTGAGAAAGACTGCTTTTTTTTGCAGGCATTATTTAAGGCCGGCTTGGCGCGCAAGGAATCAAGAGGCTGCTTTAACAGGATTGATTTTCCTAAAGAGCGGAAAAAGTTTGAAAAAAACTTTCTTTTCAAGCTTGAAAAAGGCAAGGTAAAGCAGGCTTTTACTGAATGACTGGAAAAGAGCCTATTGTTTTGAAAAAAATGCAGTTTTCCTTGAGCTCTTCAAGCGCTTTCTGGCTGTTTGAATGCTGCGCGTCTCCCTCGAAATCCACGAAAAAAACATACTCCCACGCGTTCTTTTTCGAAGGCCTTGACTCTATTTTTGTCAAGTTAATGTCGTAAACCTTGAATGCCTTTATGCAATTGAATAAAGCGCCCGCCTTATGCATTGTTGAAAAGGCAATTGTTGTCTTGTTCTTTTTGGCATTGGGAATTTCAGAAAGGCTCAATACAAGAAACCTTGTCTTGTTGAATGAAAAGTCCTGAATGTTTTCCGCAAGCACTTTCAGGCCGAATTTTTCCGCAGTCATGAGCGACGCGATTGCAGCGCTTTTTTGCTCTTTTGACGCAAGCTCTGCTGCCATTGAAGTGCTTGACACGCTCACCAATTCTGCTTTGGGAATGTTTGACGCAATCCAATTCCTGCATTGCGCCAAGGCCTGCGGGTGGGAAAAGACTTTTTCAATTTCTTCAATCTTGAATTCTGAAAGCAGCGCGTGCTTTATGTCAAGGCTTGTTTCGCAAACGATTTTCACTCCAGACTCCAGCAAAAAATCCAAAGTGACTCCCACAGACCCTTCAGTAGAGTTTTCCACTGGAACAACTCCAAACTTGACGCTTGAGTTTTCAACGCTTTTGAAGACTTCCGGAATGCCGGGCATTGAAACAAGCTGGGCTTTTGGAAACATTTTCATTGCGGCCTGGTGGGTAAAACTGGTTTCAGGCCCCAAATAAGACACTTTTTCAGAAAATTCTTCAAGCATTTTTTTAATTATCTCTGAAAACGATTAAATAACGTTATCACAGATTCAGGCAAAAATCGGCTTAATTAACTAAAAAGAATTAAATAATGAAAAAGCGTGATTTTCTAATGCCTTTTTTCAGGAAAGCAAAGCCAATGCCCAAGGGATTGGCTGGAAAGGACAAAACCATAAGGAAGGCTTCATTTGCATTGAATGTTTTGCGGCGTCTTAAAAGTAGGACTGGAAACTTGACTTTAAGGATTATTGGAAAGCCATTGCTTGCTGAAAGCATTGCCGCAAGAATTAATGACCCAAAATTAAGAAATTCAATATTGTTAATTGGCAGAACCAAGTACTTGCCAAAAAAAGAAATAAGGCAAATTGCCTCAAAACCTTTTGGCACTATTGAGGAAAATGAAAGAATCAAATCATCGCTTGTGGTTGCCTCGGCACTTTACAAAAGATATAAAGAACAGCCTGAATTAACGGGCAAAGTGACAAAGGCAATTTTTGGAGTTTTAGGCAACAATCCGCAATCAAGGGAACTTGCCGCTGAATTATTGGGCAATTGCATTGGCGCTTTTGGGGACCCAAAAGTTTTCGGGCAAATAGAATTCAAGTCCAACTCCCATTATTACCCGCAGCTGATTTTTGATGTTTCAAAAATGCCCAGTGGCTGGAGAATTAAAATGCGCCCAAACCCATTGCTTAACTAATCAAGTGAATTTTTTTTCCAGCTCTATTTTTTCCTTCAAGTAATTAATGTACTCGTTCTTCATTTTTGAGGAAATAGTCCTTCCGCTTTCAATGAAAGTTTTAATCTGCCTTAAGCATTCATTGCTTCCCAAAACCTGCGGGAGAATGACTGACTCTGCGCCCGCATTGTACATTTTCAATGCCTCGTCAAAATTGTGCGCCCTCGCAAAAATCACAACATCCTTGTTTGCTTTCTTTAGCTTTTGAATCACATTGATTGCCGAGTTTGTGTCAGGAATAGTGCTTATGATCAATTTTGCCTTGTCAAAGTTTGCCTTTTTCCAGACTTCCGGACTGTCAACGCTTCCATAAATTGAGTAAAGTTTCTTGTTTATGTTTGCCAGAACATTTGAAGGATTATGGTCTATGATTACAACGCTTCCGTAATTCCGCAACACTGCAGCCAAGGAAGTTCCAAAAACCCCGGAACCCAAAATCACAATGTGGTCTTCCAGTTCTTCCTTTGGCAGGCTTTCCAATTCCTTGAGCTTTTTGCTGAAGCGCTTGTTCGAGTATTTTGGAAAGAGCTTCCTGAACAAGGAATCAAGCCTGGAGTAAATTCCGCCAGAGCTTTCCAGAACATAAGGCGTTGTAGCCATTGAAACAACAATCACTGTAATTGCCAGCGAGTAAACATTGGCCTGCATTTGCCCCAAAGCCAAGGCCTGCGCCGCGAGAATGAAGGAAAACTCGCTTGCCTGCTCTAACGCAAGCCCGACTGTAAGCGCGGTGCGGCTTCCATAGCCTGAAAAATAAACTATCAGGAAGTAAATCAACGGGTTAAGCAAGTAGACAACAAGAAACATTGCGATTGCCGCAAGCATTGGAAAGTTTCCAAACTGCAAGGTCAACTGCATTCCTAAAGACACGAAAAAGATTATCGAGAAAAAGTCCCTCAAACCGCGAATCCTGCTCAAGGCTTCAACCTGGTATGGAAGGCTGCTTAAAGTCAGGCCGCCAATGAAAGCCCCCACAGCCAGTGAAAAATCCAAGAGGTTTGCAACATACATGAATCCCAGGCAAGTTGACACTACAATGAGGAAGAATAATTCCTGATTGTTGGCGTGGCTTTTCAAAAGCCTTGGGAGAACCAGCTTGTTGAGCAATAATGCAAGCCCGAACAATGCGATAATCCCCAATGCAAATTTTGAAAGCAGGCCAATGTTGAAGATTGTTGAAGGATTTGCAAGGAGTGGCAGCGCCAAAACAGCAAGCAAGTCCTGGCAGACTGCAAATCCGATGATGAGCCTGCCGTGCAAAGTGCTTATCTGATTCTTGTCGCTCAAGTACTTTACTGTAATCACAGTGCTGCTGAAGGCCAAAATCAGGCCGATATAAATTGACTCGACAAAGCCAAGGCCTGCAAAATTCATCATGCTGAAAACAACTGCTGTCGTGATCAAGACTTGCGCCAAGGCGCCAAAAAACAGTAATTTTCCCATTTTCAAAAGCTTTGAAAAGTCAGATTCAATGCCAATCGCGAAAAGCAGGAAAGCGACTCCAAGCTCTGAAAGAATCAAAATGTCCGAATGGTTTATTTGCCAAGTGAAGCCAAGAAATTGCGAAGCTATTACAGCCCCAATAGGGCCTATAATGACTCCAGTAATCAAGTAGGCAAACATCAGCTGCTGCTTTAGCTTTCTTGCAATCAAGGCCACTACAGTGGCTGCAAGCATTATGATTCCAAGGCTGATCAATAGGCTGAATTCCATTATAAAACCAGCAAAATAAACGCTTTAGAAGTTTAAAAACAGTTGCTGTTAGCTTTTTTTAAGCAAAAAAAGAGAACTGAGTTTGGCCTTGGCTTCTTCAATCTGCCCATCGCTTAATTTTAAGCCGTCCTTAGTTTGCTCCGGATTGCTTTCAATCGAGTAAATTCTCTCTTTCAATTTTGCCTGTTTTTTCATTCCCGCGGGCAATTCAGGAATTATTCCAATTGCTTTTTTCACGTCTTCAGGAAATTTTGCAGGATCTGCTGTTTCGTAAACCACTGCCAAAGCGTCATGCTTTCCTTCAAGGAAAATATCCAAAGTTTTCCAGCCAACTGCTCCATGAGGGTCTAAAATGACCTTGTATTTTTCAAAAACTTCTTTCATTACATCATAATGCTGGCTATTATTGACGCTGATTGAAAAAATGTCTTTTTTCATTCTTTCCAAATCAGGCATCTTATCAATTACTCCTTCCTTCAATACTTTTCTTGTTTTCTGGTCGCGCTCGTCAAACAAGTGGCCGCCATAAAAGTCAAACAATCTTGCAAGATTGCTTGGGTGCGAAACAATCATTGCTGAAGAAGGCGATTTCACAGAAGCCCGAACCACATAATTTCCTGTTTTCATGAATTCGGAAAATTCAGTATTTTCATTCACTCCGCAAAGTATTTTTGAAACAGGCAATCCCATTTCTTTTGCGATTACAGTGCCCATCATGTCGCCAAAATTTCCCGAAGGAATGCTTGCAATCATTGGCTCATTATTTTCTGCAATTCTCGAATATGCAAAGAACGGATAAACTGCCTGCGGCAATAATCTTCCGACACTTATTGAATTTGCAGAAGTCAATCTTTCAGAATCTCCAAAAACAGTTTTTGCAAATTCCTTGTCTCCCAAAAGCCTTTTTGCCAGCGCCTGGCAAACGTCAAAGTCTCCATTGACTTCAAAGGCAAACACGTTCTCTCCAAGGGTTGTCATTTGCCTCCTTTGGCCCTCGCTTACTGAGCCTTTTGGAAAAAATACTATATTGTCAACGTTTTCAAGCCCGAACAATGCGTCAGCTACTGCGCCGCCAGTATCGCCGCTCGTGGCAACAATCACTGTCCTTTTCAGTCCTTTTTTGCCTAAAAAATAATTCAAGGCCCTTGCAAAAAACCTTGCGGCATAATCCTTGAAAGAGTAAGTCGGGCCGCAAGTCAGCCACATTATGGAAGTCTTTCCAGCAACGTGCTGGACTTTTGTGGGAATTTTGCTTTCCAAATAAGCATCATCCAGCAGCTCTTTAAGCTCTTTTTCAGGAATTTCAGGAATCAAAAGCTGGCTTAAGACTTCAAAGGCAATTTCAGAGTATTTTTTTCCCCGCATGTTTTTAATTTGCTCTTCTGAAAGTTTTGGAATGTCCCGTCTCGCAAGCATGTAAAGGCCATAATTTGATGCCATTCCATTAAGCAATGCTGTTTCAAAATTCGCTTTTTCAGACTTATCATTTGTGCTGTAAAAAAAAACAGGCATTGGCATCACTCTATTTTCTTGACTTTCGGGCCTTCTGCAGAGTCTGCAATGAAATATCCTTTTTGCTTCAAAAGATCGCGCAATTCATCAGCTTTTTTCCAGTCTTTTGCTTTTCTTGCGTTTTCGCGCTCGTCGGCAAGCAATTGGATTTCTGCAGGAATTTCAACTTTCTTCCGGTCTAAAAGCCTGAGGCAAAACACTGAATCGATTTTTTGGATTGCCTGGAATTTTCCTTCAGCACTTTTGTCTTTGACCAATGACTGGAGCGCGCGAAGCGCTTTTGGAGTGTTCAAGTCAGAATCCATTGCTTCTTCAAAAAGCTTCAAGTATTTGCCGTTGGTTTTTCCGTCATCCTGCAATCCTTCAAGATTGTTTTTCAATTTCTCAAGCGCGATTTTTGCCTTGTCCAAAAGCTGTTTTGAAAAGTCAACCGGTTTTCTGTAATGCGTTGAAATAATGAAATACCGCAAGGTTTCTCCTGAGTATTCTTTCAGCAAGTCCTTGATTGTCTTGAAATTTCCCAGGCTTTTGCTCATTTTTATTTTTTCAACATTAACCATTCCATTATGAACCCAATAATTGACGAATTTTTTTCTAAACGCTGCCTCGCTTTGCGCGATTTCGTCCTCATGATGCGGAAAGATCAAATCCTGCCCTCCGCCGTGAATGTCTAAAGGCAACCCGAGAATTTTAGCGCTCATTGCGCTGCATTCAATATGCCAGCCAGGCCTTCCAGAACCCCAAGGCGCTGGCCAAAAAGGCTCGCCTGGCTTGCTGAACTTCCATAAAACAAAGTCTTCAGGGTTTTTCTTGCCTGCATTGGACTCGACCCTACTGACTCCTTTCTTCAAGTCTTCAACATTCTGGTGGGACAATTTCCCGTAATTCTTGAATTTGGAAATTTCATAATACACGCCGTCATTTGGAATCACGTAAGTGAATCCTTTCTTTTCCAAAAGCCCCACGAGCTCTATCATTTCTTTGATGTACTCTGTGGCCTTTGGCTGAACGTCAGGCTTTTGGACATTAAGCCTTCCATAATCTTCCAAATGCTCTTTCAAATTCCTTTCAGTCAAGGACTTGATGTCTTCGTTCAATTCTTTTGCCTTGTTTATTATCTTGTCTTCAATGTCTGTAATGTTTGAAACAAACTTTACATCGTATCCTGAGAATTTCAGGAATTTCCTCAAAATGTCAAAAACAACCTGCTGCCTTGCATGGCCTAAATGCGGCACGTCATTGACTGTCGGGCCGCAGACATACATTCTAACAATTCCTGCCTGCTCTGGCTTGAAGGATTCTTTCTTCCTTGAAAGCGTGTTGTACAATTTTAGTGACATTGATTAAAACCCGATTTTCTTGATTATTTGGTCGGAAGTTTCTATAATTGTTTTGCATCTTTGAAACCCTGCAGTCTTCTGGACTTTTGCAAACCCCCAAAGTTTCCTTACGGCCCTATTGTATTCTTGCTCGCCTAAAACTCTTTTTGCATTTTCCCTTGCTTGGAATTTTCCCAAAAGCGCTTTCATTGAAGGAGATTGCATTCCTTTTTCAGAATATGCTGTCCATTCTTCGCGCGAAACAATCGGAGTCCTTGCAGCGCCCAACTGTTTTAATGCATCGAAAACACAGCTTAATGCAAGAGTTCTTGCGGTTTCAGGCTTTCTTGGAATGATCCGCTTGAGTTCTGCTTTTTTGCCGCCTGTTGCTTTTTCCCAAGAGATTCCAAAAAAGTGCGGCATTCTTTCAGGTTTTTTTCGGACCGCTGGTTCTCGAATTATGTGCTTGCTGCTTCTGATTCTCCTGGGCACTGGCATTATAGAATTAAGGCAGGGAATTATTTAAAGCAAATTGGCTTTGGGCTTATTTTGGCTTTCAGTCGCGTTCGTAATCTTCGCCAAAGTACTCTTCGTCAATGTCATCGTACTTGTTCTCTTCAGGCTCAAGCAGCATTTTTCCTTTCTTCACTACAACAATGCTTGACACTCCGCATTCAGAGCACTCTACAGAATCGCCTTCGTCATAGCGGTTCTTGTCGATTTCAAACAATTCCTTGCATTTTGGGCATTTTACTTTCAAAAGACTGCACCTGAAATGTTTTCAAAAAATAGTGATTAAAAAGCTTACTGTTTAGAGCAAGGAAATGATAATTGCGCCAAAAAACTTCAAAACAAACCCAATGGTCAAAATTATTAGCATTAGCACGATTGAGATGAAAACACTGCTTTTTGTGCTTTTATAGATTGTCAGGAAAGTAAGGTATACCATCAAAAGGCCCTGCCAAAACATTAAAATTAGCCCGACTACCAGGAATAAAATTCCCAAAATCTGGTTTTGCATTAAAGCATCCCAAGCATTGTTTATAACATCTGACTGCTGGATGTTTCCTGCATTCCATTCTTTTATTATTGAAACTATTTGCGGGTTTAATATCAAGAAAACGACTGAAAGAATAATAAAAATCAACGACACTAACTGAACTAATGAATACGCGCTAACTACTCCTTCAAAGAGCTTTTTGTCCTTATTGCCTAATTCTTTCCCAATTAAGAAAATTAAAAAGGCAATAATGAAAAACACTATAATTTCAACCAGCATTGATTGCGGAGAAAAATCTAATTTCCCCACTAAAAAGAAAGCCGCAATAAATGAAACAATCCAAGGCAATAGCACTAAAATTACCGCAATTATTATTGAAGGATGGTCCAAGGCGTTTTGCACTGTTTGCTTTGGGTGCAGGAACACTTCCAAAGGGTGAAATCCGTTAACATCTTTTAAAGCCATTTTTTTAACCTTTTTAATTTTAATAAAGCATTTTAGTATTTAAACAATTGTGTTTTAGCGCGTTGTCGGGAAGCTTTTCACTTCTTCCAAAAGCTTTTTTGCCTTCGCGTTTTTTTCAAAATGCTGCCTTACTGGAATTATCATTTCATTGATTGATTCGGCGACAGCATTCTTCAAGTCCATTGGATGAAGCTTTCCAGCCAAGTAGTCTTTTTCCAGTTCTCCGTAAGAGTTGAAAACCAAGTCTCCGCCAAACTTTGCAGGCCTTTTGACTTCAAGCTTTCCAAACTTTTCAAAAACCAAAAACTTTGAGTACTCCATTATCGGATTTTCGACAGCCTGCTTTTCAGGGCAGTATGCCTTGGAAATCTTTCTTTTAATGTCTTCTTCAGAATCAGTCATCCAAATTGCAGAGTCTGGAACGCTCTTGCTCATTTTCATTGCAATCGCACGCTCTATTGGGTCTGCAATGTCGCTTTTAGGCTGCTTTAATCCCATCAGCATTCTATTGCTCACAACAACTGGCTTCCAAAACCCTAACTTTGGCCCTACTTCACGCGCAAGCACGTTCACTTTCCGCTGGTCCATTCCTAATTGGGTAATGTCGGCCTTCAAGTGAAAAACATCAGCGCATTGCATGCAAGGATAGAAAATTTGCGCTGCAGAAAGCTCTTCGCTTTCAGACCTGCCCATTATTTGCGAGCAGCGCAGAATGCGCTTTACTGTGCTGTTCCTTGCAATATTGACTACTTTCTTCCAGTATTCCTTGTCATTCATTACATCGCTTGCCCACAAGAATTCAATCTTGTCAGTTTGCATTCCGCAAGCCTTCCACACTTCAACCTGGTATTCTCCAACCTTGCGGATTTTTTCCAAGTCTCCCCCCATTTTGTTGTTCATCCAGCCAAACCAGTCAGCAACCCAAAACTTGAAATGGATTCCAGCATCAAGCATTTTATTCACGTTGATTGCGCGAAAAGTGCCTTGCGCAATGTGCAACTGGCCTGAAGGCTCAAAGCCATCATAAGCAACAGGCTTGCTTTTAGTCTCAAGCAAAGTGCGAAGCTCTTCAATAGTGAGAATTTCCTCGCCGACCTGGCTTATCAAATCAATCCTTGACTCTAAATCCATAAAAAAAACTTTTCAAATAATATTGAATCAATAACTACTTTAAATGCCTTTTCAGCCTTGCCTCGCTTGCTTTCTTAATCAAGTATTTTCTTGTTTTGTCCTGGAAATCCTTGATTGGACTTGGCTTTTCAATGCCTATTCCCCGCTTTTTTACCTGTGCTTTCCTTGCGTCACTGGCTCCGAGTGTTATGGAAAACTTTCTTTCAGGAAATCTTTTTACCCAGCGTTTTAACAGTGTTGCTTCTATTTGGGTTGCAATTCCAGTCCTTCGCAATGCTTCGCCGATATTGCCGAGTTTTTCAGGCACGTAATCCTTTCCTAAAGGGTAATAATCCCGCGTGAATAGAATCCTTGACTCTTTATCTGCAGTTAGGGTAATCTGCCCAATCGGCTTTCCTCTCAGCAAGTCAGGGTGTTTTTCAGCCAATGAATGCAAAACACTGTTAACCTGCCTGTTTGTCACAAATAATGCGCCCTTGATTCTCGGGCCTGCAATAGTGGAATATTCCGCGTGAGGGTAGTCTCTTTCCCGGCTCATTGAAAATGCTGGCGCAGAGGCAAGAATTTCTTCCTTATTGCGGTTTCTGTAAGAAAAAAACTTTAGAAGCGTTCTTTTCGCAATTATTGAAATTCCCAAAATTGGCTTTTGGCCTTCAACCATTATTTACTAATAATTTGTTGGGTATTAAAGCATTTGGAAAAACAGCTGAAAAACTAATAAAAGAAAAAGAAAAAAAGGAATGGCTTTCCTTTTTTTTAATCGCCAGTGTCTACGCCTTCATCAGGCTCTTCCCCGCCGTCTTCAGGCTCTTCATCATCGCCCCACTCTTCGTCGCCTGTATCGTCGCCGCCACTTTCGTCGCTATCTTCAAACTTGAAAAATTTCATTCTATAATTCACCTTTCATTTTAGCAAAATTGCCTTTCATTTTAGCAAAATCACTTTAGAATAGGTTTCAAGTAAAAGTTTAAAAACAAGTTGGAAAAAAAGCCAAAAAACGCCTTTGGATTGATTACTTTCAATTAAGGAATTGCCTTTGCCCGAAAATCCAGTTCTTTTATGGCCTTTTCCGGAGTTTCTTTCCGCAATTCCCTGGAAATTCCTTTAGTGCCCAATTGCTTGAATGTTAAAGGCAATGCAATTCCGTCCAAAGTCTTCGCGTCCTTGAAATGCAGGCTGAATGGCGCTCTCGCAAGCTTTCCTGAAGGAGTCTGCGAAGGATCGATGTTGATGAAGCCTTCCTGCTTTTCATGCCCGCCAATGACTTTCAATCCAGTGGCTTTTGCAATTTCTTGCGCCCATTTTCCAGTGAAAGAATTCAAAGGCCTGCTTTTGGAAAACATTAATTCCTTGTCGTAAAACCCGTGAGTTATTGGCTTTTCAAGCAGTAAGTAAACGTGAAAGCTGCTTCCAGTCCACATTGGCATTAAGTCAAACTTTCCAATCTTTTTCTTGAAGTCCGAGTCTGCCTGAATTAGTCCTGCAAGCTCGCTTGCAATCAATCGCGCGTCTTCAGGCCCCTGGCTTTTCCTGTCAATGTCAAAGAAAACTCTTTCAATCTGGTGATTTATGCCTTCAGTGTTTGTCGCGTAAAGGAAAGTGCAGTTCTTGCGCGGGTAAAAGTACTTCCAGATTTTTTCCTGCTTTTTTGAAATTTTTCCGCGCGCTTCATTCAAATGCAGTTTTCTTGTTTCTCGCAAAAAGTCTTCATTAACATTTGCCGCAAGCTCGAAAGCAAACAACGGCTCTAACTGCGAGCCGCGCTTCAATAATTCCAGGCCTTGCGGAATGTAAATTTTGCTTGCAAGCTCTTTGCCTTTGAGAAAATCCCGCAATACTTCAGAAACTGTTGCATAATACATCAGGCAGTCCAATTCGCCAAAAGGCCTTAAGGCGTCCTTTGCTTTCAAGGCAAGCTTGCGCAATTCTGAATGCATACCTTATCAAGTGGTTTTGGAGTTAAAAAATTTAGTGATTTAAAAAGAAAAAAAGTGCAGGGGGGAGGACTTGAACCCCCGAAGGCACTAAGCCACCAGATCTTGAGTCTGGTCCGTTTGACCGCTTCGGTACCCCTGCAGAAAAAGCGTTTTGTAAGAAACTCTTGTTAGTAAAGTTATTAAAAACAGTATCAGGATTGTTTTGGTCATGGGCCTGCGTTTTGAACTGTCAAAGCTTGCAAATCCCGAAAGGGCGAGGCTGCTTCAAGGCTTTTTCAAGACTGGAAAAGGAGAATACGCCGAAGGCGATATTTTTCTGGGCATTAGCGTTCCAGAAACCCGCAGAATTGCAAAAAAATTCTCTCAATTAAGCCTTGCTGAACTGCAAAAAAACCTTGAATCCAAATATCATGAAGAGCGTTTGGCGGCGCTCTTGATTCTTGAAGAAAAATTCCGGAAAAGCCCGAAGGCTGAAAGAAAGCGGATTTTTGAATTCTATCTGGAGAACGCGCAGTTTGTGAACAATTGGGACTTGGTGGACTTGACTGCGCCAAAAATTTTGGGAGAATTCCTGGTTGACAAAGACAGGAAAATTCTTTACGCGCTTGCAAAATCAAGGAATTTGTGGGAGCGGAGGATTGCAGTTCTTTCAACACTCGCGTTCATCAGGCGAAAAGAGTTTGAAGACAGCCTGAAGATTGCCCGCATCCTGCTTTCAGACAGCCAGGACTTGATTCACAAGGCAGTCGGTTGGATGCTGAGGGAAGTGGGAAAAAAAGACAAGAAAGCACTGCTGGATTTCCTCAAGGAAAACCACAATTTAATGCCGCGCACAATGCTGCGTTACTCCATTGAAAAATTTCCCGAAAAAGAGCGCAAGGAATTGCTTGCAGGCAAAGTCTAGCTAGCCCTAAAGAAATTTAGAAAATGTTATTAAATCGAATTGCTTAATTCTAGCAGTGGTGTCTTTGAACAAGCCAATAAAGCCAGCAAGAATTTTCTCCAGCACAAAACTCCGTGAAAGAAATACTGCTTTTCGAAATGCCTTTGGCTCTGCAGGCAACAGGGCAACTGGCGCTGAAAGACTGATAAAGGTTTTTCAGGCAAGGAAAAACCAAGAAATGCAGCACAGCAAGCCAAAAATCTCACGGGCGATTTTCGAGCAGGCGTTAAGAGATGGAAGATCAGAAAACAGCGGCTTTTTTTTCAGGAAAACTGAAAAGCAGACTGTGAAAGGGCTTGAAGTTTTTATTGAAAGAAAGCGCAGAATTCAAATCCCAAACTCTGAGTTAGAAGCTGATGAAATCATACTATTCAATCATAATGGGAAATTTTGCGGATTCAGGCTTGAAAACATTGGTTCAGTGAAATGAAATGCCTTTGAAAAAGCAATTAGGATTTTGGCCAGTGGTTCTTTCAGGAATTGGAATAATCATTGGCGCAGGAATTTACGCATTGGTCGGAAAGGCGGCCGGAATTTCAGGCTACTGGATTTGGGCAGGCTTTTTGGTCTCTGCCTTTGTTGCAGTACTTACTGGATTAAGCTATGCTGAATTGTCTTCAATGATTCCGAAGGCAGGCGCTGAATTCCATTATACAAAGAAGGCCTATGGGCGAAGAGTCGGATTCATTACTGGATGGATCCTGATTTTGGCCGGAGTGATAAGCTGCGCGACTGTCGCATTGGGTTTTGGGAATTATTTCTTCTCGCTTTTTGGAATTTCTCCAGTACTTGCCGCAATCGGGCTTTTGGCATCGTGCATTTTTCTGATTTCGAAAGGAATCAAAGAATCAGTGACTATTGGGGTTATTTTCACAGTCTTTGAGGCATTAGGCCTGATTTTCATTATTTTAATTTCCTTGCCTTTTGTTTTTTCAGGCGGAAATTTTGCAAGAATCTTTGACTTTTCAACATTTGACTTGTTTTCAATAATCAAAACAGCCGCATTGGTGTTTTTTGCTTTCATTGGGTTTGAGGAAATAGTCCGGCTTGCTGAAGAAACAAAGAATGCTGAAAAAAACATTCCAAAGGCATTGTTTGCGGCAATTGCTTTCTCGACTGTAATTTACATTCTTGTTTCAATTTCCGCAGTCAGTGTTTTGACGCCTCAAGAGCTTGCGGCAAGCAATGCTCCATTGGGCGATGTCGCGGGAAAAATTCTCGGGCCTAATGCTTTCCTTATTCTTTCAGGCATTGCATTGATTGCGACAGCAAGCACTGTACTATTGATACTGATAGCCACTTCGCGCATTGTTTACGGAATTGCAGAAGACAAGGAATTGCCGCACATTATTGCAAAAGTCGACAGGAAAACTCACACGCCCATAATTGCAGTCGCGCTTTCAGGAATTCTTGCAATGGCTTTCCTTTTTGTTGGTGGAATAGAATTGATTGCAAACTCCACAGACCTGATGCTTTTCATTGCTTTTGCGATTGTAAACCTCACAGTGATTCGCTTGCGCTTTTCAGAGCCTAAAATGCACAGGCCTTTCAAAATCCCTTTCAATATTGGAAGAGTCCCAATTCCTGCAGTTTTGGGATTTTTGACATCTAGTCTCCTAATGTTTGGAATTAATAAGGACGCTTTCATTGTTGGATTGGGGCTGGTCGCTTTAGGGATTGCTTTTGAAGAATTCCATTACAGGAAATTCATCAAATTCTAGAGTTTGAAAATTATGAAAAAGGAAGCCTCTTCAAAAAAGACATGGAATGACGAGTACCGCTTTAAGAAAAACGTTTGGCGCTCGCGCTTTAACGAGCTTTTTCCGGAAAAGACTTTCACTGGAAAGAAAGTCCTGGAATTGGGAGTTGGGAATGGAAAGACCTTGGAAAAAATCCTTTTGCAAAAGCCAAGGAAAGTCTTTGCAGTCGATTTTTCTCCAATCGCAATCCGCCTGTGCGAAGAAAAATTCGCCAAGGAAAAAAGCATTGGGTTTTTTGAAGCCGACTTGAAAGAATTGCCTTTCAAAAACTCTGAGTTCGACATAATAGTTTGCTTTCACACTCTCGCGCACCTTTTGGAAAATGAGCGCCAGCCCGCGGTTTTGGAAATAAAGCGGGTTTTAAAGAAAGGCGGCATTTTGCTTTTTGAGGATTTTGCAGTGGGAGACTTTCGCTTTGGAAAGGGAAAAGAAATTGAAGAAAGTACTTTCAGGCGCGGGAATGGAATAACTTACCACTACTTCACTGCAAAAGAGGTCGGGGAATTGTTCAAAATGCGCGGCAATGCAGTGCAGGTTGAAAAAGAGCTCAAGCTTGCGGGAAAGCTGATTTGGCGGCGTGAAATAACTGCAGAATTTTTTAAATGAACAAAATCCCATTAAAAGCCTTTTCCCAAACAAGAAATTCAAGGGGTTGGTCTTTAATGGCGCGAATTAATGAAAACTACGACAAGCTTGCGGCAGGCTACTTGTTTCCTGAAATTGCAAAAAGGACAAAGGCGTTTTTGGAAAAAAACCCCGGGGTTGAAGTCTTAAGGCTGGGCATTGGAAACACCACCGAGCCTTTAGGCCCAGTAGTCATTGATGGATTGAAGAAAGGCGTTGAAAAGCTCTCCAAGGTTGAAACTTATACTGGATATGGCGACGAGCAGGGAAACGCGCCATTGCGCGAGGCAATCGCAAAAATGTACGAAAAGCGCGGAGTTGTTTTGGCTGCTGACGAGGTTTTTGTAAGCGATGGCGCAAAGCCTGATTCAGCAAACATCCAGTCAATTTTTTCCCACGATTCCATTATTGCAGTGCAGGACCCGGCATACCCAGTGTATGTGGACAGCAATGTGATTGCGGGCAGGACTGGCAAGAATGAAAGCGGAACTTACAATGGACTGGTTTACATGGAATGCAATGAGGAAAACTCTTTCTTTCCAAAAGCCCCAGACCAAAAGGTTGACTTGATTTACTTGTGCAGCCCGAACAATCCAACAGGCGCTGTAGCCACAAAAGAGCAGTTGAAAGAATTCGTTGATTACGCGATTGCAAACAAGGCAGTGATTATTTTTGACTCTGCATACTCTGAATTCATTGCGGACGATTCTTTGCCTAGAAGCATTTTTGAAATTGAAGGCGCAAAAAAATGCGCAATTGAAATCAATAGTTTTTCAAAAAGCGCCGGCTTTACCGGAGTAAGGCTTGGATGGAGCATTGTTCCAAAGCAATTAGTCATTGAAGGAGCGCTTGAAGGAAAAGTCAACGCGTTATGGAATAGAAGGCAAACTACAATGTTCAACGGGGCCTCAAACATTGTGCAGGACGGCGGCTTGGCTGCTTTAAGCGAGCAAGGACTGAAAGAAAACAGGCAAGTTATAGACTACTACATGGAGAACGCGCGCATAATCAAGGATTGCCTTGACAATTTGAAAATAAAGAATTATGGAGGAGTCAACGCGCCGTACATTTGGATGAAAGTTCCTACTGGATTGTCTTCTTGGGATTTTTTCAACAAGCTTTTGGAAGAATGCCATGTTGTTGGAACTCCCGGCTCTGGATTCGGGCCTGCAGGTGAGGGATTTTTCAGGCTCAGCGCTTTTGGCCACAGGAAAAACATTGAAAAGGCAGTTGCTTCACTCAAGGCAAATTTAAAGCTGGAGAGCGATTGAAAATGCCTGAAAGGACTGTTCCATTCACTAAAGCCCAAATGGAAAAAATCATTCTGGAATTTCCAACCCCATTCCACATTTATGACGAGAAAGCAATCAGGGAAAACGCGCGAGAATTCTTGAAGGCGTTTTCCTGGAATAAGGGATTCAAGGAGCATTTTGCAATAAAGGCATGCCCTAACCCGCAAATAATCAAAATCTTGAAGGAAGAAGGCTTTGGAACAGACTGCAGTTCAATGCCTGAATTGCTAATGTCTGAAAGGCTCGGCATTACTGGCGAAGACATAATGTTCACTTCAAACGACACTCCGGCTTCAGAATTCAAGAAAGCAATGGAACTTGGTGCAATAATAAACTTGGATGACATTTCCCACATTCCTTTTTTGGAAAAAGCCGCCGGAATTCCGGAATTGATTTGCTTCAGGTATAATCCGGGGCCTTTAAGAAAAACCGCGGAAGGAAATACTGTTGGAAATCCTGAAGACGCAAAGTACGGGGTTACAAAAGAGCAATTGTTTGAAGGCTATAATATAATGAAAAAGAAAGGCTCTTTGCGGTTTGGACTTCACACAATGATTGTTTCCAATGAATTGAATGCCGACAATTTGGTTTTGACTGCTGAAATGCTTTTTGACTTGGCTGTTGAAATAAAGCAAAAGTGCGGGATTGAATTGGAATTCATTAACTTGGGCGGCGGAATTGGAATTCCTTACAGGCCGGGCCAGAAAAGAGTTGATTACAAAGTCCTTTCAGAACGCATTAGAAAAGCCTATGATGAAAAAATCATTGGGAATGGATTGTCCGGCATTCAGTTAAGAATGGAGAATGGAAGGGCAATCACAGGCCCTTACGGCTATTTGGTCACTAAGGCAATTCATGAAAAGCACACTTACAAGGAGTACATTGGGGTTGACGCTTGCATGGCAAACCTCATGAGGCCTGCATTGTACGGCGCTTTTCACCATATTACCGTGCTTGGAAAGGAAAACAGCGCGCGCGACCACAAGTATGATGTTGTGGGCTCTTTATGCGAAAACAATGACAAGTTTGCAATAGACCGCGAGCTTCCAAAAATTGAAATTGGCGACATTTTGGCAATTCACGAGGCAGGCGCGCACGGCTATGCAATGGGCTTCAATTATAACGGAAAATTAAGGAGCGCTGAGCTTTTGCTGAAAGCTGACGGCGCAGTGGAAAAAATCCGACGCGCAGAAACTGTTGAAGATTATTTTGCAACAATGGTTTGGAGTTGAAATTAATGTTCAGGCACGTCATTCTTTGGAAGATTTTGGAAATGCCCCTTGATAAAAGCAAGGAAGAAACCGCCCTTAAAATGAAGGAATTGCTTGAAGGCTTGAATGGAAAAATTCCAGGCCTGATTAAAATCCAGGCAGGAATCAACAATTTAGAGTCAGAAAACGCCTTTGACATTGTCCTGATTGGGGATTTTGAGTCAAAGGACGCGTATGCGAAATACTCACAGCACCCAGAGCACGCGAAAATAGTTCCTTTTTTTAAGGAATTAAAGCTTGGAAGAGCAATTGTTGATTATGAAATTGTGTAGCGCCTGCCTGCTTGGAATCGCGTGCAGGTATGATGGACTGTCAAAAGCCAATGCGAAAGTCTTGGAGCTTGCAAAGACCGAAGTCTTGATTCCAGTTTGCCCTGAACAGCTTGGCGGGAGGTCGACTCCGCGTTCTAGCTCTGAAATTTCAAAATTCGGGAACGTTCTTGAAAAGTCCGGAAAAGATGTTACCAAAGAATTCAACAAGGGGGCTTTGGAAACCTTAAAGATTGCAAAACTACACAACATTAATGAAGCAATCCTGAAGCAGCGCAGCCCTTCATGCGGCTCTGGGCAAATTTATGACGGGAGCTTTTCCGGAAAAATAATCAAGGGCGACGGCATTACAACAGCGCTTTTGAAAAAGAACGGAATCAAGGTAATCAGTGAGGAAGAACTTTAATTCTCAGTTTTCAGCCCAAGCACCAAGCCCATGTTTTCAATTGCCTGCGACGCAGCGCCTTTCAGTAAATTGTCAATCGCTGAAACAACAACCAGCCTGTTGTTTTTGTCTTGCTGGAAGCCGCCAATCTTGCAGTAAGGAGTTCCGACAGTGTCCTTGGTTGACGGGATCTTTTCAGCAACTTGCGTGAAGGAACCGGTGTAGAATTCTTTGTATTTCCCAAGAATTTCTTGAGAACCAATTTTTTCATTGAGGAAAATGTGCGCAGTGCACATTAGCCCTGCAAAATTGCTTGCAACATGCGGAGTGAAAGAGACATTCTGGCCAAGGATTTTCTCAATTTCCGCAATGTGAAAATGGCTTGTCAATTCATAAGCGATTATGTTTTCGCCATAATCATATTTTGCGGACGCGTTTTTTCCCCCGCCTGAATATCCGCTGATACAGTCGAAAACAACGCTGCTTATTGAATCCTTCAATGGAAATGCTGCCAAAAGGCAGGCTGTCGCATAGCAGCCGGGATTTGCGACAATCCTTGAATTTTTTATTTCATCGCCGAAAACTTCTGGAAGCCCGTAAGTTTCTGAAAGCCTATAGTCTGCAGAAAGGTCAATTATTTTGCAATCCAATTCAGGCACGATTTTTTTTGACTCGCCGTGCGGCACTGAAAGAAAAACCAAATCCATTGAATTCAGTTCATCGAATGAAATTTCTGAAAAGCAAAGTTCGGTTTTTAATTCAGGGAATTCTTCAGAAACTTTCTTTCCCGCAAGAGAAGTGCTTGCGGCAATGCATAATTCAACGTCTTTTCTTTCCAGGACTGCCTTAATCAATTTTTGGCCTGCAAATCCAGAACCGCCGATTATTCCAATTTTTTTCATTAAACTGCCTCTACCATTGTTTTTTCCAAAAGCGCGGCTTTTTCAGAAAGCGAAAAGACTTCAGAGTTTTCAAGGTTTTTCCAATAGACAATCCAGTCGTTCTTTTTCAAAAGCCCGTGGCATTTTTTGAAGTAAAATCCGTTAATTGGATTGCTGTTGGAAGAGCGCCACACAATTTTAGGGTATTTTTTTGATAATTCTGCCCAAAGGCTTTTTCCAAGGCCGGTTCCCTGGCATGTTGGGTGTACTGCAAACTTGTCCATGTATGCAATTCCGTCAATTTCTTTAATCACTGCGGCGCCGCAGTATTCTTTTTCAAAGAATATTTCCTTTATGCCATTGTCAAAATAGCCTTTAACAAGCTTTTTTCCGAAAGATTCTTCTAAAAGCCCCGTTAACTTTCCAACATCGGCTTCTCCAAGATTTTCGGCTGAATTTATGCTGTAAAGCTTGATGAATGTTCCGCTTCCTTCAATGGTGAATATTTCTTTCAGCAGGTTTTCTGCAGAAGTTATTACCACACTGCAGTCAGGCATTGATTTCAGAAAGTCGGACAGTTCCTTGATTTTCAGCAGCATTCCGCCGCTGATTCCCTCAAGCCCTTCATCAAGCGAAGCATTTATGAAAGGAATTATTTTTCCATTCTCATCCAAGACTCCGCCGGTTTCAGTGAGCATAATGAATTTTTTTGGTTTAATTGCCTTGGCAATTTCCTTGGCCGCGCTGTCGGCATTAATATTCAGCAAGACTCCTTTCCATTCTCCAATGGGGCTTATTACTGGGGTTTTTCCTGACTTGATTGCAGAAATTATTTTTTCAGAATCCACTTTCTTCACTTCACCGACAAGCCCGTAGCCTTCCAAAATGTCACATTCAAGCAAGCCTTCAAGGCAGACTGCGCTGCCGCCTTTGGCATTGATTCTCTCCACAAGGCTTTTGTTCAATTGCCCGAAAACATCCTTGATTATTGGAATGTCGGCTTCGCCAGTGACTCTTAATCCATTGATTTTTTTTGAGAGGGGCAGTTTTTTGTCAAGCGTCGCTCCAGCCCCGTGAATTACTATTGGATAAATCTTCAGGGAATTCAATGCAGCAATTCTTTCAGCGATGCTCTCAAAATGGCTTTCGAGTGTTTCGCCGCTGATTTTCAGGACAGCAAACTGCTCGGCGGGAGTTTCCCTGATTTTTTCAAGAAACATTTCAAACTCCTTGCCGCTTCCAAGGTCTTTGCTCAATTTTGCCAAGCTGTCATTCAAAAAAACACCCCTAAGGTAAATTGCAGCGCGGGAAAAAGATATTCTTAACGATCCAAACAAAACAACAAATTACTAACTTGTTCCAAATGAAACAAACTAGTATATTTTTTAACATTTGCCCGTATTATTGTGTCATGCAGAAAACCACTACAGAGCTCACGCAAGAGTACATAAAAGAGCATTTTGACGTGAAAAGCTGCCTTAAGAAGGGAATCATAAATTATTCAGCGCTGGCGCGCCTAATTGGAAAGGAGTTAAGGATTGAAAAGCAAAGCTCCAAGGAGGCAATCCTTGTCGCTGCAGTAAGAATGCAAAAGACCCTTGAAAAAGAGGCAAGCATTGAAAAGAAAGTCAAGGAACTGCTTTCAAAATCAGAGACTGAAATAAAGAACAAGATTGTCGCATTGACTTTGGAAAAAGACGCGGATTTCGAGAAAATTCAGGGCCTGCAAAAGCAAATACTGCAGGATTCCGGCTGCTTTTACCTCATTCAAGGCTCAAACAGCAACACAGTAATAACCCAGCAAAACTATTTAGAGTCCATTAGCGCGAAGCTAAAGCACGACATAATCAAGGAGCGCCAGAACCTTGTCCTGATAAACTTCAAGACCCCGAAAGAAATAGAGCAGACAACCGGCGCAATCTATTACATCACTTCAATGTTTTCTGAAAACAACGTTAATATTGTGGAATTCATTTCCTGCTGGACTGACACAATTTTAGTCATTGATTCAAAAGACCTAAGCAAGGCAATCAATTTCATCAAATTCTAGACTGAATACCACAAATTTTCATTTTAGCAGTTTTTCCTTCTCTTTCCTTGAAAGCCTTTTTATCTGCGCTTCGCGCTTTAACGCAAGGCTTTTTGTCTCGAGCGTTTCTGAAAAAACAAGTTTTACTGGAAGCTTTGCGCGAGTGTATTTTGAGGCCTTTCCAGAATTGTGGGCCTTGAGTCTTTTTTCCAAGTCTGGAGTGAAGCCGCAATAATAGCTGCCGTCACTGCATTCAAGCAAGTAAACAAAAAAAGCCATGCGATTAATTAACCGGTTAAAGAAGAAAAGGCTTTAGCGCGAATTGCGATTTTTCAATTCTTGCACTATTTTTTCAACCAATAATTTGGGGTTTCTTTCAAAAAAAACTTGGCCGTTAGTTTCCTTGCCTAATCTTTCCAACAATTCTTTCAGCAAGTCGGAAACTCTGCCGCTTCCTTCAAGTACTCCAATTAGTTTCCCTTCGTCAAAAGCAATTGTAAACTCATTTAAGGTTCCTAACGCCCCCTCAATAGTTATTATTGCATCAGAAGCGCGGATGTTAATTACATTTCTTCCCTTAAATCCAAATCCGGTAAAAATAATTATATCCAAGTTCTCTTCATTAAGCTCATATCTTTCTTTGTGTTCTTTCAAATCATGAGCTGGGGAAATTCCAATCACAAACCCATTTTTGCTTTTTGCCCCGCTTGCCGCTTCACCGGGCAATCCAGGACAGGCGCCAGTAACAAGAATGCAATTATTTTCTGCAATTGCTTCCCCGACTTTAAATGCATTCTCTGAAGCAGCGCATTTTTTTGTGCCACCCATTACTCCAATAACAAACTTTCTCAATTAATCACCATTAAACGCGGGGGACGAGATTTGAACTCGCGCTCCATTGCTGGAACCGGCTTAGCAGGCCGGCGCATTAGACCACTCTGCCACCCCCGCAAAGCGCGCTTTCGACTAAGAAATCTAGAGCGGGGAAACCAATAAAAACTAAAACGTTATTTTATATTTCATTAAAACCCTCAAAAACCGGCCATCCAAAATGATCAACATCAGAACTGCTGTCAGAAAAGAACTTCCCCTAATTGATTCATTAAACCGCGAGGGCTTTGCCGAAGGCCTGGTTTTGAAGCGCTCCAAGAAAGACTTGAAGGCATTGATAAAGAACGAGAATATTTTTGTGGCAGTAAAAGACAATAAAGAGTTTGTCGGAATGGTAACTCTGGACTTTTATTCCAAAAGGCTTTCAGAGCTCAGGAGCATTTACATTAAGGAAAACTTCAGGAAATCAGGCGTTGGAAAAAAGCTTTTGGACGCTGTTTTTGAAAAGGCGAAAAGAATGCGCATTAAGGAAATAATGGTCATTACTTCCAAAGAATTGCGCCGATGGTTTTCCAAAAGCGGGTTCAACAACAAGCCGCACAAGTTCAAAATAGCGCTTTTCAAAAAGCTTTGAGCTTTCAGCCCCTTTCAGCCAAGGCCTTCATTGTTGAAAACAATGCATTGCACCTGTCAAAAGCGTCCTTTAAAGTGGTTTTTTGCACTATGCTATTTCCTTCAACAAAATTGACTAATGCTTTTTCCTTGCAGCCGTCAATTCCTTGATAGACTCCGACCTTTAATTCCAACCCTTCAACCTGCGCCTGGAGTTTTTTGTTGTTTCCAGCCAATGCCTTGAAGTTTGCGTCAAGCGAATTGCCCAAAACCCCCTGCTTTACTTGCTCTTGCTGTGCGCAGCCCGCAAGAAGCAAAATCGCCAAAATCCCAAGAATTGCAAAGATTTCTTTCATGCTTTAAATCAAGGCTGAACGGTATTATAATGTTTTCCAAAACCCTTTTGTTCAATGAACACTGCAAAGCAAGTCGAGGAAATCCAGAAGAAAATTTTCGAAAAGGCATTTGTTGTTTCAGACTCGCGCTTCATACTGCCGCACGAGAAAAACACAGAGCTTGCAGAACAGTACTTTTCAGGCATTAAGGCATGGCAGGAAAATGTGATTGTTGTCGGAAACTTTGCAGAATGCTTCCAGTACCACACTCCGGAAAAGGCAATGCAAAAAATCCAAAAATACAAGGAAGGCTTTAGAAAACAATTCGGGCAAAACCCGGAATTCTTCAAGGGCGAAAATTTTGAAAAGGAAGTTTTGGACGCAATTTACCGCATTGACCCGTTCCTGAAGGAAAAAGACCTTTTGGTTTTCTTCAAGGCTTTTGAAAGGATTCTGGAATTTTTTGGGAACCGCAGAATATTTTTTGTCTTGGGCAACCTGGATTACTGCCTTGAAAGCTTTTACAAGGAATACTTGTCTTTAGGCGGGAAAGAATTGGGAATTTCATTCCTGCACTCGAACGAGGTTTTAAGGATTGAAAACTTTGAGTTTTATTCAATAAACTCTTTCGACAATTTTCCAAACCACGAGCAAGGCTTTGACTCTGAAATCTCCAATATCCGCTCTCTTTTGAAGGAAAGCGACCCCGGTTGCGCGAGAATCTTGCTTTCCGACATTCCTTCAACGCGCGCAAACCCAAAGCTTGGCTCGAAAAAAATCAATGACTTCTTGAAGGAAGGATTGTTTGACTTTCATTTTTTCGGCCACAAGATTGGCGAAAGCGGCCGCTCCAGCATTACCACAGTGGACTTTCAAGGCATTTCAAAAAAAATCGGATTTTACAACGCGTTCATTGAGAAAATCCAGAAAAAGCAGGAAGAGAAAGCATTTGAAGAATTCTTTGAAAAGCCGGGCGAACAGAAAACGCTTGAAGGATTCTTTGGAAAATAAAAAAAAAGGGAAAAGCGCCCGAGGGTGAATAGTCCTGCGAGAACTCTTTAGCGAGCTATAAGACCTCCATTTTTATTTTTTGTGCGAGCTTAAAAGGCGTAATAGGATTGTTTCGTAAGTTTCGCCTTTCTTGCCCACAGCCTTAAGCTTTTCCCGGGTTTCAGGGGTTAATTGGATTGTTGTAATACCAGTTTTGTAAGGCATGTTTTATATGAAGCCTATAGTGGTTAATAAAACTAGCTGTTCATAAAAAGATTTAATGCTTAAAACATAGGCACTACAACTACCTGTAGTGCCTATTTGTAGCAAGTCTTTTAAGAACTTTAAAAGAATTGTTAGTTATGAAAAAACTTTTCTTACTCCTTTCCCTTTTGTTAATGACTATTTTTTATAATTCAGTACTGGCTGCTCAAAGTAGTGAAAATTATCTTAATTGCGTTGCTGATAAAATAAGTTCCTTTTGCGCGAAAGATATAATTGGATATTCTTGTGAAAAAAACCCAAGCTATAGCCCTGATCAGAATAATTATTATAATTGCGTAAAAGCTACTCCAACAAAGGAAGCAATCTTAAAAATTATAAAAGATTTTGATGCTAACACCCCAATAGTTTTTGAAACTGGGAGTGGAGCAGTTGTTTTGGCTTGCTTAGATCCATTAACACAAAACGTAAGATACTTGGGTTATAACCAACCCGAACAATACTCTTTTGATAATCAAGTCTTGTCCTGCCCGGAAAACAATGTTACTGTTAATGCCCCAAATGCAAATGTTGCGATTGGTTCGCCAGGCGCAAAACAAACACAAGGGGATACTTATGAAAACAACCCCTCTAGCAATTTTGCAAATAATGCTACTGGCGCAGTTATAAACCAAAGTAATCAAAACATAACAATAAACTTTACACTGGCTTTAGAGCTTGCTTTGCTAGGATCAGCAATAACTTTTACATTTTTTGAATTACAAAATCAGATGAAAAAGCGCAAAAATAAGACTTAAATTCTGTAAATTAAAGTGCGTAGTGCCTATGTTGTAGGCACTACAATCTATAAGTCAAGAACTTGTTGTCTTTTTTTGGCTCTATTGCCTTAATGTAATCATTTAATTGTTGGATTAGTTGTTTGGCTTCTTGGGTTTCTTTTACTAGGCTTTTGTTTTTGTTGTCTATGAGTTTTGTTTGTTTGCCGTCAAAGCGGATTATGTATTCTGTTTCGAACTCGCAGGCCGTAGTGCCTATTTCTATTAGTTTTTGCAACTCTTTAGGCAATCTTTGCAATTGGTTGACTTTTCTTTCAATGATTTTTTCAAAATCCTTCACTGCATTAATTGCATAGTATGTTGTGGGGTCTGTTCCAGTGCTTGCAATGATTTTTTCACGAATTAGGTCTTTTAGCACTTGGTAGATTTTGTTAATGCTTATTTGGGTTTCGTGGCTTAATTGCTTGGCGGTTTTGACGTCTCCAAACATTAACGCATGATAGATTTTAGCATGCATTAAACCAAAGCCGGAAATTGCATTACTGAACAAACTCCTAATCCTCAAAATCCTTTCATCCATAAAACTCCCAAAATTCTCCCTAATACAATTGCCGCTTTCACGGTTTATATACATAAGGTTTAATTCGAATCAACCAACAGGTTGAAAAAATTAGAAGAAAAAGCATGGCAAACAGCAATGAAAGAGTAAGTTTATTCGTTTAGGGTTCTTTTAGAGCTTCCTACTGGAGTTCCTTGCTCTTTTGGGATTTTGAATTCTTCAAGCTTTTTGATTTTCTTCCTTAATTTTTATTACTGGCCTTTCGCTGTCATGGTCTTTTACAATGTTTATGGAGAGTGCCTCTTTTTTGCTTTCCCTTTTTAGGTGACAAGGCATACAAATGACAAAATCAGACCATGAGTTCAATTTTGTTTCTACAATCCGGTCATTTTCTTTGTCATAAATGCTAAAAGAACTTTCTTTGACGAAATATTGTTCTCTTTCTTTAATCTTCTTTCCGCAATCTTCGCAAGAAATCAGGTTTTCCCCATAGGTGTGAATTAGATTATCTAAGTATTTTTTGAGCAGTTCTTCAGGAGTTTTTGAATCTCCGTTTGCTATTTTTGTGAGAATTTTCATTTCATCCTCCGTCAAGTCAACGTTTATTTCACTTTTTGCGGTTTTTTCACTTTTCATCATCAAATCACCAGTAGGAATTGGCCCTTCCTTGCTTTTTAAGAGTGTGCGCGACAAAACAATAGTAATTTGTCATACGTGGAGTTATACATTTAAAGGGGTTGGTATAAGAATTATTCATGAGCAAACCAAGAAACAGAGACATTTACGCAAAAGAATTGAACGATTTACCACTCAGCTTCCGCACGAACAAAAAAAACTTTGTCAAGCTAAAAGAGCTATTAGGAACCACAAATACCAGCAAGGCCATCAACGAAGCAATCAAACATTATCTATCATCAAAAAACACTCTTGAAAGCAATTATGAATGTGACTCTTGCAATAAAAAAATCCTCAAACAGGAACCTTACTATTGTAACTTAGACCAGCTTGAAATACGAACTGATGATGAAATTGTTGTTACTAAAGCGGAACCGGTAAAGATAATCTGTCTAAAATGTGCAAAAAAAGACCCAAAAATACTAGAATTTATTGAATCAGAAGACAACGGCAAAGGAGATCAAGTAAAAGAAAGCAATCGAATCGAATAATCGAAGATTAAAATGAAAAAGAGTGTATTAATATGTCAATAATATTTGTTTATGGAACAATCAAAAAAGGGTACTATAACCACAC
>JAUSFL010000036.1 GCA_030649735.1 Candidatus Iainarchaeum sp.
CGCCGAGTTAAAATCAATTTCAATTGGAACAAATACAAAATATTTGACACTTGGCTTGTTTAAAGGAATTAAATTAATAGTTCCGCAAGTTAAAAAGCAAAAACAATTTGCGGAAGTAGCAAGCACATTTAAGATAATAAATGAAAAACAACAACAATCTGAAACAGAAATTAATTCATTGTTTGATTGCTTGATGCAGAAAGCATTTAACGGAGAGTTGGTGAATTAATTGAAAAATAGCAAGAAATTCAAAAGAATAATATTTGTCTTTTTCTTTATGTTGCTCTTCTTAAACTTTTCAAGTGGAGAATTAATTTTTGACAAAATAACTGGAGTTTATAGCGACTACCCCTCAATAACTGATTTAGTTGCTGAAAGTAACCCAATACAAATCCCACAACCAAAAGCTTCCTGCCTTAGTGTATTTCGGCAAATTGATTTTCCTAGAAAATGTCTGAACTGCTTATTAATAGAAGTCTGGGCCGATAAAAATGAAATTGTTGAAGGTGAAAAAAGGCACTACGTTGGGGAAAACATTATTCCAGCATACTCAATTAAAAACATTGGAAAAAATGAAATTGAAGGAAAATTAAAATTCAAATTAATTTATTTGAGCGAGCTTCGAGGTATAATAGAGGCATTTTCTGATGAAAAGGAACTAGTTCTAAAGAAAGACGAAACATTTACTGGCTCTAGTTATGACAAAGAAGATACTACGATTCCATTAACAATTTTTGGCAACTATTTATTAGAAATTAGTGTAGAAGACAAGAATGGCAATCAAACTCAATTTTACACTTGCAAAGGCAACGCATTATCTGGCTACGGTAGATCAATAGCCCTTTTTGACTATTATTTCAGTGTAATGCCAAGCTATGAATACAATTGGGAATCAGTCGTTCAAAATTGGCAAACTGAAAACAATCAAATTCTCAAAGAAATGAAGAACTTGACTGACGAATCAAAGAAAGCAGTTTTAGAAACAAAAGAATTGCAATTAAAGGTTGTATCAGCAAATGAAGACATAAACAAGGCAATGTATGAAGTCAAAGGAATAAACGAGAGTATGGATAGAAGCAGCAATTACATGTTAATTTTTACTATTATTTCAGCAATAGCTGCAATGGTTGCTATCATACTAAGTCAAAGGGATAAAAAACATTTAGAATATTATAACAAAGAAAAAGTCCTAGACGATATTGAAAAACTAATTCAAGCAAATTCTGAGAGGCACATTGATAAACAGAAAAGGAAATTAGAATTAGCAATTAATGAAAAGATTGTTACTAAAGATTGGGTTAATAATCAATTACCAGTAAGTAAGAAAATATAGTTCTGATTTTCGTCAATCCCCGACCTTTCGAGGGCGATATGTTTAAATATGGCGGCTATACATAAGTATAATAGTTAATTTTGTACCAACCAAGCTTAACCAGGTAACCAACCTTTAAGGCACACTTTCCATTGAGCCGGAAAATGCCAACAAAAGGCCAATAATTGTTTTACCTCGCCTCCTTGTGAACCGCATCTACAATATCTATTGCGGGGATTGATTTCAAACTTATTGGCGTGACTTCGTCATGCCTTAAGACTCTACCAAAGAGTTGAAACCTTGGACGTGAACTCGCTAGTTTTTTAGCGAGCGATGTTGGCTTGAGAGTTAAAAAAAATTCAATAAATGGTTTTTTTTAACGGCTTAAAGAATATGCAAGAATAACTACCAATTTCTTAAAAAAAAAGTTTTAGCAGATTGTAGACCAATATGTACATGCCAAGGGATTAAGAAACGTAAATTCCCTAACCCGGGAAGACTGCGTTTTTGCTTTCAAAAGAGGAAGCGCAACAATTCCAGCTGATCCTGCTGGCGGATACTGCTATCGGATTTCGATTTAGCCATGCAAGTCTAAAAGGTACAGCTTGTACCTTTGGCGAACGGCTCAGTAACACGTAGTTAACCTAACTTGAAGAAGTGTAAAACCCGGGAAACTGGGCATAATGCATTATAGTGCTCTCCTACTGGAAGGTGGAAAGCATCAAAACAAGCGCGAAATGCAGCGTGTTGGCTTCAGGATGGGACTGCGGCAGATTAGGCTGTTGGCGGGGTAAATGCCCACCAAACCAAAGATCTGTACGGGCAATGAAAGTTGTAGCCCGGAGAAGGAAACTGAGATAAGGTTCCTAGCCCTACGGGGTGCAGCAGGCGCGAAAACTTTACAATGCGCGAAAGCGTGATAGGGGGAATCCGAGTGCAAGCTTTGCTTGCTTTTGCCAAGCCTAAATAGTTTGGCGAATAAGTGCTGGGCAAGATACGTGCCAGCCGCCGCGGTAATACGTACAGCACTAGTGGTGTCCACTAATATTGGGCCTAAAACGTCTGTAGCAGGTTTTGAAAGTCTCTGGTGAAATCCAACGGCCTAACCGTTGGCATGGCTGGAGATACTCCAAGACTAGAGACAAAGAGACGCTAAGAGTATTCTAGGGGTAGCGGTGAAATGCTATAATCCTTAGAGGACTTCCAGTAGCGAAGGCGCTTAGCGAGAATTGATCTGACTGTGAGAGACGAAAGCTGGGGGAGCGACCCGGATTAGATACCCGGTTAGTCCCAGCCGTAAACGATGTTGACTAGGTGTGCTAGCGCTCAATGAAGCGTGGGCGTGCCGACGCGAAGGCATTAAGTCAACTGCCTGGGAAGTACGGTCGCAAGGCTGAAACTTAATGGAATTGGCGGGGACGCACTACAAGGGGTGGAGGCTGCGGTTTAATCGGACTCAACGCCGGACAACTCACCAGGGGCGACAGCAGAATGATGAACAGTCTGAAGGGCTTTTCTGACACGCTGAGAGGTGTTGTATGGTCATCGTCAGCTCGTACTATGAAGCGTCCTGTTAACTCAGGCAACGGGCGAGACCCCTATCAATAGTTGCTACTTCCAGACTTCTGGAACGCACTCTATTGAGACAGCTAATGTAAATTAGAGGAAGGAGGGGGCCACGATAGATCTGTATGGCCCGAATCTCCTGGGCTACACGCGTCCTACAATGATGCAGACAAATGGCTGCTAACCCGAAAGGGCACGCTAATCCCCTAACCTGCATCTCAGTTCGGATCGAGGGCTGCAACTCGCCCTCGTGAACGCCTGGAATCCCTAGTAATCGCGTGTCAACATCGCGCGGTGAATATGTCCCTGCGTCTTGCACACACCGCCCATCAAGCCATTCGAGTAGAGTTTGAATGAACAGTGCCTCTTCGGGGTGTTGTGATTTCCAATTTTGCAAGAAGGGCTAAGTTGTAACAAGGTGTCCGTAGGGGAACCTGCGGACGGATCACCTCCTTTAATCAGACTCAAAGCAAGGGCTTCGGCTTTTGCTAAAGAGACTGACCCCCCAATCAACGATTGGGGAAAAAATTACATGAAAGCATCAGGGAAGAGGTTGAGCTCTTCCCTCGCTTTTACTGTAATGAAAAAAGCCAAACTGTTGAGTTAATTTCTCTCAAGCCATTTTCACATTTACAGGACGTGCCCTACCACAACAGGAGCTCGGTAAGGGCTCTTAGATCAGTTGGTAGATCGCCTCGTTTGCAACGAGGAGGCCGGGGGTTCGAGTCCCCCAGAGTCCAATGCGCGGTATGCCGCGCGTGCCTAGCCGTGTTGCTGATGCAACACAGCGAGCTACGCAAAACAAACCGCGAACAAAAATTAACAAAAAGAAAAAGTGTTCCAAAGATTTTTTTGGAATGCAAAGAAAAAAAAATTATAAAAAATTGCGTTCATCAATTCATGGCCCTCTTTTGGGTTTTTGGTGATTATGCACTTTGCGAGGTTTTTCGCAAGGGAAGCAATTGTCGTACAATCGGTTCTACGCAAGTAAACCAGTTGGGGCAGTTGGTGCATTGGAGGAGTAAAAGTAACAAAATAGTGATTTTGTTAGAGAACGTTATTACGCTGCATAGTGGATAACTAGGCTCTAATGCCGATGAAGGGCGTGGCAAGCTGCGAAATGCCTTGGCGAGCTGCATGCGAGCTTTGAACCAGGGATTCCTGAATTATCCAAGAACGTTGGTTTTTGGAGGGCGACGCAGGGAACTGAAGCATCTTAGTACCTGCAGGAAAAGAAATCAATAGAGATGCTGTTAGTAGGGGCGACCGAAAGCAGCACAGGGCAAACCGAATCCGTTAGCGTGAGTTAATGGAAATGTGGTGTTTGGGGCCTTTTACAACTTTAAGGAAAAGCTGAAGTGAATTGGAAAATTTTGCCTCAGAGAGTGATAGCCTCGTAAGCGAAAACCGAGAAGTTGATTTTTGGATTCCCAGAGTATAGTGCATTGGATGTTGCGCTAGAACATTCCACTCAATTTGTGGAAACCCTAAATACAGATTAGAGACCGATAGCACACTAGTACCGAGAGGGAAAGTTGAAAAGCACCCTTAACAGGGATTGAAAAGCACTTGAAACTATGCAGTAACATTCAAGACGCAGCATGAAAGAAACGATGCTTGCAGAAGCGAGCCTTGGCAACGGGGCAAGCGATGCGAGTTGATCAGTGTTGCGTCGTTCGTCATGAATCACGAGCAAGGGAGTTTAGCGAAGTGGCAAAGCTAACCAATTTTACATTGGGCAGCTGTAAGGAAACTGAAAAACACGCAACCGCTTCGTGCGGCGAGGTGTAACATTCGAAAGAGTGTGAAGTCACTAAGCTAAGACCTGAAACCATTTGATGTAGGCCTGGGCAGGTTGAAATCTTTCTACCGAAAGATGGAGGACCGCATTCAGTGCTAGTCTAACTGCTTGAGTGACCTGGGTCTGGTAGTAAAAGGCTAATCGCAAATGGTGATAGCAGGCTCCTTCCGAAAAGCCCCTAAGGGCTGCGTGTTCGGAGACCGCTTGTGGGGTAGAGCTACTGATTAGAAATCTCCGGTTGGAAACTTCCGGCTTTCTTCTCAAACTCCAAATCTACAAGCGTCATAGAAGAGCACAGTAGGGGCGGCTGGGTAAGCCGGTCGTCCTAGAAGGGAACAACCTGAACTGTGGTTAAGGCCCGTAAGTACTAGTTAAGTGTGAATCGTAAAAAGCGTCATTGCCCTAAAACAATGGGGAGGTTGGCTTAGAAGCAGCCATCCTTTAAAGAATGCGTAACAGCTCACCCATCGAGGACAATGGTCTTGAAAATAAACTGGGCTAAACTAGTCGCCGATACCACAGACTACAGTCTTGAAAGACTGTAATGGAGTAGGAAGGTGGTTTGATGGAGTCAAAGCAAGGCAGTAATGTCTTGTGCATCCGTTAAATATATGGATCCTTGCGCTAGTAATAACGTAGAAAGGTGAGAATCCTTTCCGCCGAAAGTGCCAGGGTTCCTTAGCACTGATCGTCAGCTAAGGGTTAGCCGGTCCTAACTTCACGCGCAACACGTAGTGAAGGAAAGGGAAACACGTTCATATTCGTGTGCTGTGCAAATACGTTTTTGGCAACAATAGGCAGAATTTCTGACACTTCGGGCTAGATGAAGCGCGCTCGTCTGCGCGTTTAACAAGCATAAAAGCATGGAGAACTGTAATGGTGAGAAGTGCTTTAAAGCTTGGAATAGTCGAAAGATTTCATTAAGGCCTGGAGTCCATGAAAAAGAATTCTGCAAGAATTTTGCACAACCGTACCGAGATCCGAGAAGGGTGTCACTAGCTCAATAGGCTAAGGCGTGTCAGGGTTACTTAATTTAGGGAAATCGGCAATATTGGCCCCGTATCTTTGGTATAAGGGGTGCCTGGTCCACGTTCTGGACTAGGTTTCAATAACTAAAAGAGTCCGACTGTTTATCAAAAACACAGGTGACTGCTAGAGCGAAAGCTTGCGAATAGTCGCCGACTTCTGCTCACTGCCAGTACGTGAAAGCTTGTTTCAACGAGTCTAAGCGCTGGTAAAGAGCGGGCCTAACTCTGAGGCTCTCATGGTAGCGTAATACCTTGTCGGTTTAATGCCGACTTGCACCAACGAAGTAACGAGATTCTTGCTGTCCCAAATTTAGGCCTGATGAAATCACTAGGGGGTGAATAGGCCCCCAAACTCCAACGGGAAAAGAAGACCCCACAGAGGTTTACTACAGTCTGTTGCTGTGATGTGGTTTTTCGTGTCTAGAGTAAATGGGAGCGTCGAAGCAGTTTCGCCAGGAATTGTGGATGCGAAAGTGTAACACCATTCATGAAGAACTACATTTCTAACAATTAGCGATAATTGGACACCAATTGATGGGTAGTTTGACTGGGGTGGTACGCCCCTGAAAATGTATCAGGGGCGCCCAAAGGTCTGCTCACGCGAGTCAGAAATTCGCGGTAGAGTGCAAAAGCAAAAGCAGGCTTAACAGTAATCTACTCCGCAAGGATTGCTGGAAGGAAACTTGGGTTTAGCGAACGTCAGTGTCTCCAATCTTGGGAGCCTGGTCTAACAGTGAACTTACCTTGGGGGTAATTGAGTGGTAGCGGGAGAGAGTACACATCGACCCCGCTGTTTGCGACCTCGCCGTCGTCTCTTGGCATCCTGGCCGTGCATAAGCGGCCAAGGGTGGAGGTGTTAACTCATTAAAGCCGAACGTTAGTTGGGTTAAGAACGGTGCGAGCCAGTTTGGTTTTTATCTGTTGGAGTTGCTGATTGCTTGAGGGGAAGCCCCGTTTAGTACGAGAGGAACGATGGAGCGCAGCCACTGGTGTGCCAGTTGTCTGACAAGGCAGTGCTGGGTAGCTACGCTGTAGATTATAAGGGCTGAAAGCATCTAAGCCCGAAGAATCTCCTGAAAAGAAGCAATCATTCTGGAAACCAGTTATCGCGAGATGATTGGTGAAGGAGTAGAGCGCCCATAGAACATGGGGTTGATAGGTTACGGATGTAAGCACGAAGCGCAAGCGACGTGTTAAGTCCAGTGATACTAAAAGCTCAAAAAGTTCTCATAACTTCAAACCACTATCGGAAACTTTTATTCCTCCACTAAAATGCATTAAACGCAAAAGTGCATACTTTTTTTATTTTTTAAAAACGCCTAGACGTCAGTATTTTATTTGAAAGAGCACTATTTGTTTCATGCAAGCAAAGCATTTTGCAATTTTGCTGATTCTTGGCCTGACAATCTTAATCACGCTTTCAGGCTGCACTAAACCGCCAGCTTGCGGGGATGGAGTTTGCGAAACAGGATTAGAAAATGAAACTAACTGCCAAACTGATTGCCAAGCATCAAACCCCGACAATCCTGAAAATGCAGGGCCAGCAAACCCTAATCCTGCAGAAGTTTCAAGCCAGGAAATAAATTTTATTTCTTCACTTTCAGTCCAAACAAAAGCAAACACTGCAATTTTGCTTCCTAATACTTTTTTCATAATTTCTTCAAACGATTACAACCAATTGTTTAGGCAAGCTTGTCCGACAGGATATGTTGCGGTTGGATCTTTCAAGCCAGACTCAATACCCAACAACCAACAATACCCTACGGCCTTTGACATTTACCAAGGACAATTAAAAAGCGGCTGGCTGACTCTATGCACGAAAACTCCAAAAAAGAATTTCTTGCTTATCAGCGTGGATACTTATGGAAAAGTTCAAAGAAAGCAATGCCCTGAATTTGGCCTGCAAGTCAAAGGAAGATGGAAGCCCCAATACAGCACTTCAAGCATTACTGGAATTGACAAATTGCCTACTGGAGAAAGCAGGAGCATAATGAACGGGTGGATGGACTTATGCTCTGAAGATTTGATAACAGTCATTGGATTGGATGCTTTTTCAACGCGCGTTGAAACCTGTCCTTCAGACAAGCCAATAAGCGCAGGAGCATTCAAGCCACAATCCGTGCCTAACAATCCTTCAACACCCACTGGAAATGATGTTCACGGCCACCGAATAAGCAATGGCTGGCTTGTTTCATGCAGTGCAAGGCCCTTGGAAAATCCCTGCCGAGACTTGATTCCCGGGCAAAATAACAGTTCAGAAAACAGGATTAATGTGGTCTTCATAGGATTTGGGTACAATAATGACTTGAACAATTTTATAAGAATAACCAGAAGATTATTGCAGCAAGGCGAAGACGGGTTTGGGTCAATAGAGCCGTATGCGTCAAACTTAAGCAGATTTAATTTTTACTATACTCCACTCACTCCTTTCGAAGGCTATTTTGACAATATCTCAGGATCAATTGTCCCTAATCAAAGGGCACTTGCAAGAGTCGATGAATTAGAGTCAGGGTGCAGATTTAGAGCTGGGTTAAATGTGCAAAGGATTGGATTGAGCAGCAATTTTATCGGATCTCACGCGGGCTTAAACAGCGGAGACAGCTGGAGCTATTACCCAAACAACCCAGAATATATGGATTTGAGGACTGTAGTCCACGAAGTTGGGCATTCTTTCGGAGGCCTTTTCGACGAGAGAGATTCTTTTGAAGGAATGTCAGCTGGAGGAAATCCTAATGGCGAAAATAGGAATTGCTTTTCAGCAAGCAGCCAGTCAAACTGCATTAGAGACTCTAATTGGGCTGACTTGGTTGGAAATGGCTGCGGGCAAGATGGCGTGATAGACTGTAATGAATCAAACCCAAACAAGATTCTTGAAGTCGGGTGTTTCTCAGGCTGCAGCTACAACAATTTCTACAGGCCTACATGGAACTCTTTAATGGGTTTTACTTCAAATACTTCAAACTTGGGGCAAGTAAATCAGAGAATACTCTGCAGGCTCATAAAAGAAAAGACCGGCTCTGTTGGCGGAATTTGCAATTCGCTTTGCATTAACGGCTGCAATGCGGGAAAGAAATGCATTCAAGGCGAATGCAGGTAATTTCACAAACAAAAAACCCGGAAAAATTCTTCAGCAGAAGTATTTTATTCAACACAGCCTTAATTCTTTCATGCCTGAAGAGATTACATTAAAGAAAGGCAAATCTTTCACTGCAAAGTCAGGAATTAAAGTCATTAATGAAAGCGGTGGCTTTAAAATCTTGAAAGACAACATAGAGCACAATTTTGTCAACCTTGCTTTGAAAATTGATTCAGAAAAAACTACAATCCAGCTTAGGGAAAATGAAGGCGCAACAATCTGGCGTGGCACTGCAATAAAAGCCATTGAGATTGGCTTGAAAGGAGAAACAGTAAAGTTAAAAATTTTTGATCCGGACAAGGAAGAAAGCAAAGAATTCGGCAAATTTGAGAAAGCCGCGCCCGGAATTGTGAAAAAGCTAGAGAAAAAATTCAATGAAAAGGCAGGAGAAAGCTTTGTTTTTGAAGAAAGAACGCGCAAATCAGAGAATTATCCGGGAATAGACTCTAAAAGATACTTGCTTCCAAAAAGCGGAATAATTATAGAAGCTTCACAATGGAACCGCAACTTTGGAATGAAAGAGTTTGACAAAAAAGACTCCAAAATCAAAGAATTTAACGGAAAGAAAGTCGTCTGCTTTGGAAAAACTTGCGTTTTTCGGGAAAAATACGATAATGTATTGGCTGTTATTGGAAAAGACGCAATACTCGTTGGCTTTGAATTTCCCACAGCATTGATTGTGCGTTTGAAAGATTCTGAAACAGACATAAAAATTCCGCATGTTACCAAACGGTTTTTCTGGAATGCTGAAGAAGAGACAAAAAGCGACATTTTCAATTACCAGAACAAAAACAACAGATTGGCTGACTGGGTTGCATTCATTGCGTTCACTCTGGTTTTTTCTTCCATATTTTCCGCCTTGATTGGCATAATGCCAAAACCGACTTTCATAATCGCGTACTTCGTGATTTTGGGGATATTACTTTTTACAATTCCAAGATTTTACAGGGCTCCGGGAAAAAGCGCTGCTTACTTTTTGCTTACCAGATTCTTGTTTTCCTTGATTCCAACAACAATAATCCTTGCAGCCTTCGGATTTTTGGGAATCATTGGATTCATTGCCTGCTTCATTGCAACAATTGTAGTGATTTTTATTTCTTTAATGGCATCAACTTGAAGAACTGCAACCAGCGCCAGGCACAAATGATTGCTTACTTTTTGCTTCCGCGAAGGCTCATTCCCAAATAGAAAAAGATTGCCGCGATTAAACTCCAAGTCAAGTTTTCGCTTAACGGCGCGCATTGCTTAGGAATTACTGCGAGCGTAGAGCAATTAAGGATTGAAAACAAAACCAAAACAACTAAGAAAACAGCAATTGCAAATGCAATCTTGAACTTTGAAGGCTTGAAGTTCATTTCTTTCCCTTAGTTTTTTCAACCAAACTCCAGGCCAAATAAACAACAATTGCAGCAATCAGCTCATATTCCAAAAAAGAAAACAGGTTAGGCACAATGCAAATGTCGCCACTGCAAACTGGCTTGGCAATCCAGCGCAAAGCAACAAAAACCAGTGCAAAAGCGATTATTGAAAACAACACTTTCAATTTTGAAGGCTTGAAGTTCATTTCTTCCCATTCCTTCTGTACAATTCCTTGCGGAGCTCGAATGGAAGAATTCCAAAATCGCGCATTTTCTCAAGCTCGCTTGTGGAAATTTTTGAAGCATTAATTTTGTGCGCTGAAGTTTTGGAAAGAGCGTGAAGGCTTTCGAAAGAATGCTTTTTCTTTACTGCTGACGGCTTGCTTTTGGCTGCGGGCTTTCTTGAAATGGGTTTCTTTTTCTTTGGCATTTTTTCCCCATTTAAAGACAGTTTTTCCCTTTAAAAAACCTTTCTTCCACATAATATTTTGAGCAGTGGATGGATTGCTACAGCTACCCTTTGGGGAAGTTAGGAAGGTCTGCCCACTTTAATTCAAAACAAGTTTCGCGAGAAATTCCACCTGAACAGAAACGATATCCTTTACAGGAATGAAACGGCGGGTGGTTAAACAACAGGTCATTCCTGTTGGAGTGCAAGCATTATTAATGCGCTCAGGCGAATGCAATCTCAAACGCAGCAAAGCGCAATAGTCGCTTTTGCGTGAGAACAAAAGGCAGCCTACAATCCACTGCTCAATTTTTCTCTTTTTTAATTCCTAAACAACTGGTTTTTTATATTTTAAAGGCATTATTTTTTCATGAGCCCTAGAAGAAAGCCCAATGGACCTCCAAACCCGAATAGCATTACTGAAACCTCAAGGCTTTTGGCCGGCGATCCCGCAATAATGGCGCAATACTTCAAAAAATACCAAGTAAGAAGCATGGATGAATTATACCACAAGCTTTTCTCCAAGAAGAACAGCCATGAACAAATGACAAAGAAAGAATGGGGATTATTGCAGGCCATGGGAAAAGTCGCAATGAAAAACCACCAGGCAGAAGCAGCAGAGCATGGAATGCATTACGAACACGGCCCATTCGAAGAAGGCAAGCCAACACCTAAAGCTTTAAGGGAAAACCCAATCATTAAGGCAATGCGCAGGAACAAGAGAAGGCCGCTTTAAACAAGGCCTTGGCTTGCGTCGATATTTGCGCCAAATAAGAATGCAAAACAGTTAAATACTAGTTTTTGCATTTTGAATGAAAGAGTGGGGGATTTTGCCTTGGATTTTAAATTAACAATCGCGGCTTTAGCAGTAATTGGAGCATTGCTTTTTTTGAGCGGGTGCATTCAGCCAAGCATTCCGCAATGCGGCGACAATATTTGCGACCAGACTTTAGAAGCAAACCCTCAATTGCCGTCATATTGCCAGCAAGACTGCGGAATCCCGGACACTAACAATGAAATCCCAGTAGACTCTAACCAGGCGTTAGACACTAATGCCAGAATTGAATCCAGAATTTTCACTTCAAGCGCTCAAGCAAGTGTTTCAGACTTTGCATTCTGCGGAAGCAACTGCATTTCTTTCGCAGTGAACCAAACTCCATTGATTAATGGAGAATTCTGGGTCAAAATAACATCTAATGAAAACGAAAACTTGATGATTGAATTAAGGCAGGCAAACTGCTCTGCAGTTTCCAATACAATAAAATGCGTTTCAGACCAAATCCTGACTTTGGACAAAAGCAAAATTTACGCTTTCACTGCAAACATTCCGGTGGAAACTACTGCAAATGCGGCAGCAGAAGAACCATCAATAACGCCAATTGCATACTTTTCTGACATTTCGCAAGACGGGCCTGTAGGGAATGCAAGCATTACTGCAAGCGGGGAAATTTGCGCAAGCTGTGACTCAAGCAAATTGAATGACGGAAGCCAAAAACTGACAGTCAATGGCTCTGAAGTCCAGGCACAGACTGAAATAGTCTGTTCTGCAACTTCAAGCACGACTGCAGTGAATCCTTTGGTTTGGAAATTTGTGCCGCTTGGCGGCGGAGATGCAAGATTCACAGCACCGAAAGCACAATGCGTTGAATCATTCAACGGCTGGGTTACTTCTTTAGGAAAATTCATTGTTGTTTCTGGAACAGGCCAACAGAATAATTTTGGAGCCTGGATTACAGAATACCCTACGGCAGAAATAGTTTACGGAGACAATTACGCAAAGTTTGGAATGTTTATTTTGGGAAGCGCAAATTCAGCAGATGACGCGCCAAACATGGTCATGACAGTCTCTGATGACTTGGGCGAAGTTCATTACGACCAAACTTACTTTTCAGTCTGGGGCGTGCCTTTCAATACTCCATTAACCCCAAGGGCAGATCCGCCAAACAATCCTTCTGGGCATTCTACTGAAAATTATTACAGCGTAGTCTATCCAAAAAGCATGCTGAAATCCCATTTTGGAAGCGCTGGAAAAGTGAAATACTCTCTTATTTTTGACGGAGTCAACACGCAGGCCAAAAAGCCAATTCCAACAAGCGCATCATTCTTTGCTTCTGCAGACAATGACCCTTTAACAATTCAAACAAATGTTTACAATGCGCCAAACAATTTGATAGCAAAATTCAACCTCAAGGAAGGCAGTAATGGCTTTGAAAAAGAAATAACCGCGGGAATGACTCTGGACCAATTATACCAAGATCCTTCAAAAGGGCTTGTAATAAAATTAAACAATCAAACAGGCAATGCCGACGCGCAATGGGTTTACACCGGCGATGAATTAAAGCTTTCAAGCCTGACCGCATTATACAAGGTCAAGGTTGTTATCGGAAGCAATGCAGCCCAGGGAAAAACTCCAAAATTCTCTTTCTATGTGAATGACGAGGCTTGGGAAATAGCAAGCGGAGTCACAGTATACCCGAAAGCAAACTCTGACAGGCATCCAAGCAATGGAAACACAAAAACTTATGAATTATTCTTAAGCCCGCCTGCAGGCAGTCCTGCATGGGATGGCGGCTATAATGAAACCGGCCTTGGATTCAGGTTCAGGATGTTCCATTATGACGATGCCGGAGCAGACCCTAATGCAATGATTTGGCTTGAAAGCATGGAATTTTACGGGCCTGATGGAACTTCTTATGTTCCAAACTGCGGCAATGGAACATTAGACACTGGAGAAAAATGCGATTTGGCAAACCTTGACGGAAAAACCTGCATTAACATGGGGTTTGCAAGCGGGACACTGTCATGCAAAAGCAGTTGTGATTTTGATACTTCAAACTGCACTGGCGCGGGCGGGTTTTGCGGAAACAGCAAAATTGACTCTAAAGAGCAATGCGATTTGGCAAACTTAAATGGAAAAACCTGCGAAAACACTGGATTCACTGGCGGAGGAACGCTTTCCTGCAATGCAGACTGCACTTTAAACACTGGAAAATGCATTCAAGCGCCGCCGGCTTGTGGAAACAACAGCATTGATGCTGGAGAGCAATGCGATGGAAGCAATCTAAATGGAAAAACCTGCGATAGCCTGGGATATGCGAGCGGAACTCCAGCATGCAACAGCAACTGCACTTTCAATGTTTCAAACTGCCAAGTGTTAAGGAACAGTGGTTTTGAAACTTGGGAAAATGGATTGCCAAAATACTGGAGTGCACTAAATTCTTACAGCAGCAGCTCCAGCAAAATAGAACAGTCAACAGACAAGGTTGAAGGCTCAAAATCAGCAAAGATTACTTCAAAATCCACGACTTTTGGGTTAAACTCTGACGGATTCATAGTTCAAGGCGGGGACACTGTCACTGTAAAATTCAATGCAAAGGCAGGCAATAGCAGCAGGCCTTACAAAGTAACTCTGACAGCATACCCTTATGGCGGAACTCCAGCATACCCTGGGCCTCACACGGCAACAGTTGAAGGATCAAATACAAGCTGGCAGGAAAAAACTTTGACTTACACTGCGCCTGAAGGAAAAAACAACGCGTCAATTTTAATGAGCATAAAAAATGTAGACTATGACCACACGGGAACAGCATTTTTTGACAATTTCAGAATTTCAATCACTAGAAACAATGCAACATCTTGCGTCAAGCCCTTTGTGAGGAGAAGCTCCTGCGATGTTACAACCAGCTTGTGCGGCGATGGAACAATTGCCGGCTATGAGCAATGCGAAGGGACAAATTTTGGCGGCGCAACTTGCGAAACCTACTTTAAAAAATCTGGAACGCTAACTTGCGATTCAGGCTGCTTCATTAGCACTTCAAAATGCATTGGATGCGGCGACGGCGTAATTCAGGCCGGTGAAGACTGCGAAGGCACAACTTCAACAAAAAAATGCTCTGACTTTGGATTGTACAGCAATTCCGGAACAGAAAGTACAATTTACTGCAATGCTTGCAAATTAAGCATGGGCGGCTGCACATTCCCTTCAAAGAACAAGGTAAAAGAAGAGACAATTGCTACAACAGGATTCAACAGCAATGAATCATTTAATATTTTCAAGGAAACCGCGCTTGACAATAAAGTGCAAGTATTCCTGCACAAAGACAAGTACATTTCAGGCGGCGGAACAACGCGTTTGGAATTTTCAGCAATCCAGTCAAGCGATGGAAAAGACTTTGGAAGCGTGAAAAAAATTTCCGGAATGACTTCAAGAAACGGGCTTGACTACTACGTTGCGGGAGTCTTTGGAGCCAAACTAGTGAACAACCAATACTACGTTTATGCCCTTGAAAAGACAGCAAGCAACAATACAGTAATTCCCGTACTTTACAAGCTAAACAAAGACTTGACCTTGGCTTCAAAAAAAGACCTCCTTCCAGCAGGAACCGGAATTCAGGCCATTCTTTACATTACCCCACGCAGCTTAAGGATTATTGAAAGCAATGGGAAAACATACTTGACTATTCAGGCGGCAGCGGCTTTAGAGTCAACAGATAATGAAAACTTCACAATAACGCAGGCAACTAGCGCGCAAATAGCAGAACTAGTAAACCCCACTCTTATAAGAAAATTCACCATTGGAACAAAGCAAGCCACTATTTCTGAAGAAAGCCTCAACGGCAATAAAAAGCTCATTGCATTGAAAGACTTGAGCACCGGCGTTGAAAAAACATGGAATTATAACAATCCATCAACTGATTTAGGATTTGTTTTCAATGGAAAAAACTACTACTACTACCTTATAAACACCAGCAGTAATGAAGACGATTACAAAGTAATATTCCAAACTTACGAGCTGAAATAGCAAGAATTGCCTTTTTTTGGCAATTCATTGCTTTTTTTCCATTTTTCCCCAAAAAGCTTTTTATTTAAAGCCAAGCTAAAATTATATTATGAAAACAAGAACAATTGCTGGAATTTTCTTGGTTCTGGCAGTACTGCTTGCAGGCTGCGGAGAACAGCCAAAGCCAGGGCCAATTCCAGACCAAAACTTCACTCCAGTGCCTACAGAAAGCGCAATTCCTAAAGGCGACAGGCTTTTGGGAATTGACGTTGGAGAAGCGCAAGGCGTGAATTATGCAGATGCTTTCGCAATCGCTAAAGGAACAGGAATGGATTTTGTGCAATTAAGCCTCCAATGGGATTCTGTAGAAACAAGCCCGGGAGTTTTTGACGACACTTGGCTTGACATTGCAAACTCTTTCTATCCTGCACAGAAAACAAAAATTGCATTGAACTTTAACGCAATAGACACTGTAAAAGCCAGAATGCCTTCAGACTTGCAAGGCAAGGCATTCAACGACCCAACAGTGATTGAAAGATACAACAAGGCATTAGAGCACGTGCTTGAAAAACTCAAAGACAGCGAACTTGCCTCGCTTGCAGTAGGCAATGAAATTGACGTTTTTCTAGGAAATAACGAGCAAAAATACGCAGAGTATTCAGAATTCGTGAAAAAAACCCGCGAGTTTGCAAAAACAAAAAAGCCAGAATTAAAAGTAGGGACAAAAGCTACTTTTGGAGGACTCACTGGAGAAAGCTCTGGCAAATTAAAGGATTTGGAAAAAAACACTGATGTTTTGCTAGTTACTTATTATGCAATCAATCCAGACTTTACAGTAAAAAGCAATGGCAAAGTCATTGAAGACTTTGACAAAATAACAGCGCTTTATCCTGAGAAAGAAATTTATTTCCTTGAAGCCGGCTATCCATCCAGCGAAATTTTGGGAAGCAGTTTCCAAAAACAGGCAGAATTCGTGAATGAAACTTTCACTGCATGGGACAGGCACAAAAGCCAAATAACAGCAGTCAATTTCCTCTGGCTGCACGATGTCCAGCAATCCTCATTGAGTCAAATCGCCGGCTATTACGGAAGCTCTGACCCAAAATTTCTTGCATTCCTTGGAAGTTTAGGCCTAAGGACTTTTGACGGAAAAGACAAGCCTGCTTGGAAGCAATTGGCTGCTGAAACAAAAGCAAGGGAATGGTAAATCTTGAAAAGCAAAATTTGGATTTTCGCAATTGCCGCACTTTTAGCGATTGCAGGAACTGCAATTGCAGAATGCGCTGAAATGACAGGCGACGGAAAAGTCGACTTGTTTGACCTTGTGTTTGTTGCATTGAGAGTTGGAAATCCTGCAGGCGACCCAGCAGACATTTTCGGAAACGATGGAGTAAACATTCAAGACTTGCAGGAAGTCGCAAAACAATTCGGGCAAGAATGCACTAGGCAGCCTGCAGAAGGATTCACGCAAGTAAATTTGAAACAACTTCCATACTCAATGGAGAACACTGAATTGCTTAAGTCTGCAACATTCTATAATGCAACAAGCACTGCAACAGAAAACATTTTCTTCACTCAATTCCCAAACAGCAAAATCTCAAGAACAAGCCTTTTCGAGTATTATTTGGGAGAGTCAACAGACACTGCGTCTTTCATTAATGGATTAAACAATTCAAAGCAGACTTTGCAAAAGCTTGCAGACCAAAGCAGCGCGCTGGTTGTTGTAATCGCAAAAATGCCATTATGGCTTAGCAGTTCGCAAGACACCGGGCCTGTTTCTTCAGGCAATTGGAAAGTGTACAACACGCATTCTCCAAAAGACTTCAACCAATGGAAAGAAACAATCAAGGCCGGAGTTTCATGGTTCAAGCAATTCAACAAGCCAGTGTATTATGAAGTGTGGAACGAGCCGGACTTTGATTTTTTCTGGAGCGAAGACACAAACTCTCTCCTGCGCTTGTACAAGGAAACTGCATTGGCTGTAAAAGAAGCCGACACTGAAGCAAAAGTTGGCGGACTGGCAGTAAACGGATGGAACGGAAAAATCGATTCCCAAAGCCAGGCAGCAAACATTGAGCTAATCCGCTTTGCAAAAAAGGAAGGCATTCCATTGGATTTCGTTTCCTGGCATTATTTTTCAACACGCTCGCAAGACATTAATTCAGCAATGCAAGCTTTGCTTGCAGAATTGCGGGCTCAAGGCTTTTCGCAAACTCCGGAATTTTTAATTACTGAATGGAACAATCCGAAAGCAGTCAGGGTTTCAAATCTGGCTCCAGCAATTCTTGCAGACACTCTTATTGTATTGGATTATTCAGGAATTAATGGCCACACATATTCTGCATTCCAAGACTTCAGCACTATACAGGACAATTCAGACTACGGGCTTGTGAAAAAGAACGGGACAATAAAGCCCGTATTTTATGTTTTCAAGGCCTTTGACGCAATGGCGCAAAACACTCAGGGAATTTACTTCCAGCTTTCAGCAGACAATGTGCAAAGAACACTGGTTTCAAAAAAAGCCAATGGCTGCTTTGACATTTTGTTCTGGGACTTGAATGCAGCCGCGCTCGAGTCTACAGAACCCAAAACTTACAAGCTGGAATTTGACGGCAATATCAGTTCGGCTTCAGGCTTTAGCGTTAAAGGCTCTTTCCAGCAAAAACAGCCTTTAGTTTCAGGCAGCCGTTTGACATTCAATACTGAAATCAACTCTTTCAATGCAATTTCAGTCTGCCTGGAATGAAATGAAAGCAAAAAAAAGCTGCCCTGGAAATTGCCAGGGATTAAGGCCCAAAAAATTCCTTTTTTAAACAATTCTTCACTTTAAACCTTAATGAAGGAAGTTTCAAGCGATTTTGTAAGGGAAGAATTCATTGAATTCTTCAAAAGCAAAAAGCATTCTCAAATACAGCCGGCTTCATTGATTCCGGAAAACGACCCGACAGTGCTTTTCACCACTGCAGGAATGCATCCTTTAGTGCCTTTCCTTTTGGGGGAAAAGCACCCGCAAGGAAAACGCTTGTGCAATTTCCAAAAATGCATTCGAACCCAAGACATTGAAGAAGTCGGGGACGCATGGCACTTGACTTTTTTCGAAATGCTGGGCAACTGGAGCATTGGGGATTACTTCAAAAAAGAGGCAATTGAATTCTCTTTCAAATTCTTGACAGGCAAGAAAAAAGGCCTTGGCCTGCCTGTAGAAATGCTTGCAGTCACTTGCTTTATTGGAGACAAGGACTGCCCTAAAGACAATGAGGCCGCAAAAGTGTGGAAAAAGCTTGGAATTCCAGCACACAAAATCGCATTCTTGCCAAAAGCCCAAAACTGGTGGGGGCCTGCAGGCTTGACAGGGCCTTGCGGCCCTGATTCAGAAATGTTCTACTATGTTGGAAAAGAAAAGCCTTTAAAAAAAAGCAATCCAGGCACTGACGAAAAAGACTGGTGCGAAATCTGGAATGATGTTTTCATGCAATACAACAAAACCAATGAAGGAAAGTTTGAGGAATTAAGGCAAAAAAACGTTGACACTGGAATGGGCCTGGAAAGAACAACTGCAGTCTTGAACGGATTTTCTTCAGCTTTTGAAACAGACCTTTTGAAGCCAATTTTTGATCAAGCCGCTTCCTTGACTAAACTGCAGCCTGAAATTCCGGAAGTGCAAAAAAGCCTGAGAATAATTACAGACCATTTGCGCGCTGCAACTTTCATTCTCGGCGACGAGAAAGGAATCAGCCCTTCAAACGTTGACCAAGGCTACGTGCTTAGGCGGCTTATCCGCAGGGCAATAAGGCACGCAAGATTGATTGGAATTGAAGAAAATTTCACAGTCCGCGTGGCTCAAAAAGTGGTTGAACGCTTTAAAGGAATTTATCCGGAACTGGACAAAAACCACCAGAGAATCTTTGAAGAACTGGACAGGGAAGAAACCCGCTTCAAGCAGACTTTAGAGAAGGGAATTCACCTTGCGGAAAAGGAATTTTCTGCACTGCAAAAAGGAGAGACAGTGCCTGCAAAAATAGTGTTTGACCTTTACCAAAGCTTCGGGTTTCCCTTGGAAATGACTGAAGAGCTTGCGAGAGAAAAGCGCTTGGAAATTGACGTCAAAGGATTTGAATCATTGCTTTTAGAGCATCAAGAGCTTTCAAGAAAAGGCGCAGAGCAAAAATTCAAGGGCGGGCTTTCAGACCATTCTGAAAGCACTACTGCATTGCATACAGCAACGCACTTGCTGAATGAGGCATTGCGCAGAATTGTTGACCAGAATATTTTTCAAAAAGGCTCAAACATTACTGCAGAGCGCCTTCGTTTTGATTTCCCGCTAGATCGCAAGCTGACAGCTGAAGAAATCAAAAAAGTCGAAGACTTGGTAAACCAAAAAATCAGCGAAGGCTTGACTGTTGAAATTGAAGTAATGGGCGTTGAAAAAGCCAAGGCAGCCGGAGCGCAAGGGGTTTTTGACGCAAAATACTCTGACTCAGTTAAAGTCTACACTGTTTTGAATTCTGAAACCCAGGAAGTGTTCAGCCGCGAAATTTGCGGAGGCCCTCACGTGAAAAGCCTAAAAGAGCTTGGAAAATTCAGGATTTTAAAGGAAGAAAGCAGCGCTGCAGGAATCCGCAGGATCAAGGCAGTGCTGGAAAAATAAGCAAACGTTGTTTTTTATGGCTCAAAACAAATTACACAAGAGAATTCTGGCAAATTTGGAAAAAAGCATATATCTTGTGCCTTCAGACTCAGAATCCTACCAATACATTGTCAAGCGGCTTATCCAGCCATTCAAAAAACCAAGAATTGACAAGGTAATCTCCACAGACATGAACGGGCTGTTGTACGGCCCCATTGTCGCCAACAAATTAAGAAAGCCTTTTGTGCCAATCCTGAAAGGCGGAAAAATAAACAATAGAAATTTGGTGATTGAAGGGAAGAAATTCACAGACCATTCAGGCAGGAAAAAGTATTTTGAAATAATGAAAGGAGCCATAAAGAATGGCGAAAGGATTCTTTATATTGACGACTGGGTTGAAACAGGGAATTCTGCAAGAACAGTGATTGATCTGGTGGAAAAATGCGGCGGCAGAATAATCGGGATTTCAATAATGATAAACCAGCTTGGCGCAAAAGACGAAAGGCATTTTCAAAAGCACAATTTCCATTACATCATCAAAAAGCCGAAATGACATTAGCTATTGTGAAAGCTTAAAAAAGGCAAAGCGCTAATTCTAAGCGAAAAAATGCGAAAAGAAATTCTTCTATTGGCTGGCTTGGCTGCTCTTGCACTGCTAAACGGTTGTGTAAGCAAAGAGTTTGATTTTGGCACTGGAGTCTTGAATTTCAAGACTTGCAGTGACGGAACGCCTTACAAAATGTGCTCTTTCAATTCACCATACTATTGCAAGGACGGCAATCTTGTAAAGGACAAAAAAAAATGCGCGGAAACAGTAGAAATTGATTACAATTTCGACCAGAATTTCGTAAAAACAGATTACAATTTTGAGCCTCCAAAAAAATGCACTGACGGAACATTGTATGATTTTTGCTCTGCAAGCAAGCCATTATACTGCAAGGACGGCAATTTGGCGAATAATGCAAGCGTTTGCGGATGCAGTGAAGGAAAGCGGGCGAGCGGCAATGACTGCGGGCCAAAGCAAGCAATCAATGGAGAATTCGAGTATTATTTTAAAGGAAAAAGCGAAACAATCAAGCTGGAATTGGATGGCGGATTGAATGATTATTTAAAAAAAATTCCGAGAGAATACTATTGCACGCCAGAATGCCCTTCCAGAACAGAATTAGAGTTAAGGCTTTTGAATGAAAGCAGGCAAAAGCCAGAGTTGGAAAAGCTCGCAAAGGCAATAATGGAAAAAACAAGCAACAAGGACGAACAGGCAAGAATTGCCATAAACCTAGTGCAAAAAATCCCTTACGATTGGAACGCATTTTACGACCAGAACGACCAAGAAAAATACCCTTATGAAGTATTGTTCAAGAATGCCGGAATTTGCGGGGAAAAATCAAAGCTTTTGGCTTTCCTGCTGAGAGAATTCGGGTTTGGAACAGCATTGTTCCATTTTGAAAAGGAAAATCACATGGCTGTTGGAATCAAATGCCCAATCAGCTACAGTTTCAAAAACTCCGGCTATTGCTTCATTGAAACAACAAAAGCCGCAATAATCACAGACAGCGACGCAAACTACCTTAGTGTTGGAAAGCTTGTTTCAGAGCCGAAAGTTTACAAGCTTAACGAAGGAAACTCTTTCAACAGCGTTGATGAAGAAGTCAATGATTTAGCGCTTTTCAAAAAGCTGGAAAGAAACAATTTTGACGGGAATTCTTACAATCAATGGCTCGCATTGAATTACAAGCCATGGCTGGCATTAATCAACAAGTACGGCATGGTGGAAAAAAGCTGTGATTCCAACAAGAGCTTTTGCAATGGAGAATGCTTTCCAAATTGCGGCCAGAACCAAGTCTTCAACTGCAGCGAAAGCATTGGGGGATTCTGCAAGTTTGACCCAAAAAACTGCCCGGAAGGCAGGATTTCCTGCAATGAAGAATGCTGGCCAAAATGCACTGAAGGAACTTTCAAATGCGAAACTTACGGGGGAGTCTGCGAAATAGCAGCATACGGCTAAATTAGCAAGAAATACTTTGAAGGCTCATAAAAGGCGCCTGCATTAAATTTATTATTCTAATGCTGTCCTTAATTATTGAACAATTTTGGGGTGTTTTTTAATATGGCAGATATTGCAAAAATGGTTTCTTTCGCTAACTCAAGGCTTGCCAATGGATCAAGCGTCAAGAATGTTGAAGAAAACTTGAAGGAAATGGGGTTAAAAGATTCTGAAATACAGGCTGTTTTAAAAGAAGTAAAAGCCAGCGAGAAAGTAGTGAAAATGATTACTTTCACCTGGAACATTGGAAAAGAAGGCGAGGAAGAGAACTTCCAGCTTTACTCTAACGGAAAACTCTCTTACTACAAGCACGGCGGAATGACTGAAACCAGCGGCAAAAACTTTGAAGACAGGATTGAAAATGGGGAAGCAACGCAAGTCTTTGAAAAAACCCGGGAAGTCCTGAAAGGCGTGAAATTGAAGAGAGCCGAAGGATTGTCCGGAAGCATGACTTGGGATTTGAGAAGGAAAGGATTTTACACTTTAGTGAATTTTTCAGAGGTCGAGCTTGCAGTCACATTTGACATGCCGCAATTTTCGGCAATGGAAGGAATTCTCGGCCCGCTCAGGATTAAGGTTATTGAAAAAAACTCTAGAAAACCGCTTGGGTTTTTGGGAAAACTTTTCGGGAAATAATCCAGATTGAAAAATTGGTTTTCAAAATAAAGCAATCATTTTTTGCGTTCACTAAAAGCTTAAAAACATTAAAAGCGCTAATTAAACAGGGAAATTTGTGAAGAAAGGAATAATCCTAAGCGCTTTGATTGCTGCAGTGCTGGTTTTGGCAGTTGTTTTGGCTTTCGGCTGCATTGAAAGCCAGCCATTAAACCCGCCAATCCTTGAAAAAGACTCTTGCATTCAAAATTCTGACTGCGTTAAAACTGTTTTAAGCCCTTGCCCTTGCAATTCTGGAGGAAAAGAAGAGGCAGTAAACAAGGAATGGCTTGCAAATTATGCCTGGCCTGATGATGATGCTCAACCGCCAGTATGCCTTCAAGTATACTTATGCACTGACAAAACAGCAAAATGCACTGCTGGAAAATGCGTTCTAGAGCAAGGCGCTAATGCTTGAAATGCCTTGCTCCAGTAAAGACTAGCGCTTGCTTTAGCTCATTGGCTGCCTGAATTACTTCATTGTCTTTTACTGAACCGCCAGTCTCTATCAATGCAGTAATGCCTGCCTTGAAAGCCAAGTCCAGACTGTCCCTGAATGGAAAGAAAGCGTCAGATGCCAAAACTCCCCCTTTTGCCTTATCGCCTGCCTTTTCAATCGCAATTTTCACAGAATCAACGCGTGACATTTGGCCAGCGCCTGTTCCCAGCAATTGCCCATTTTTTACAACAACTATTGCATTGCTTTTCACGTGCTTTACTATCTTCCAGCCGAAAAGCAAGTCTTGAATTTCATTCTCTGAAGGCTTTCTTTCAGAAACAAATTTCAAGTCTTTTTCACTGACTTGCAGGCTGTCTTTTTCCTGAACAAGCAAGCCGGAATCAACTTTTTTGAAGTCAAACTCCCGCAAAGGGCTTGCCTTGCTGCTTTCATTAAGCTCTATCAAGCGCAAGTTCTTTTTTCCCTTAAGAATTTCCAAGGCCTTTTCTGAATAAGAAGGCGCGATTATTGCCTCGTTAAAGAAAGAGCCAATTTGCCCTGCTGTTTTTTCATCAACTTGCCGGTTTAACGCAATTATTGAGCCAAAAGCAGACAATGGGTCTGTTCCGTAAGCTTTTGCAAACGCTTCTGAAATGCTTTCGGCAATTGCGCAGCCGCAGGGATTAGTGTGCTTTACTATTACAGCGCAAGGCTGCGAGAATTCCTTGCACAAGTTCCATGCAGAATTCAAGTCGTAAAAGTTGTTGAATGAAAGTTCTTTCCCGTGCAGTTGGGCAAAATTCAGCAGGCTATTGCCTGACTGGAAGGCCTCCTTGTACAATGCTCCCTTTTGATGCGGGTTTTCTCCATAACGGCATTCTTGGACTTTAGAGAAAGTTACAGAAAAATCTTGAGGGAATAATTCTGAAGGATTGAATCTTTCATGCAAATAATTAGATATTAAAGAATCATAAGATGCAGTGTGCTGGAATGCCTTGGCGCAAAGCAGCTTTCTGGTCTCTTCAGAAAGCTCGTTGTTTTTTGCGTTTAATTCTTCAAGCACTTTTTTGTAATCTTTCGGGTCCACTATTGCAGAACAGCCTTCAAAGTTTTTTGCTGCTGCGCGAATCATTGTCGGGCCGCCAATGTCAATGTTTTCAATGGCCTCTTCAATTTTCACTCCAGGCCTTGCAATGGTTTCCTTGAAAGGGTAAAGGTTCACGACAACCAAGTCAATTGCTTGAATTTTCAATTCTTCCAGTTTTTTCACGTGCTCCGGGTTTTTTCTTAAGGCAAGAATTCCGGCATGAATTATTGGATGCAGTGTTTTAACCCTGCCGTCCAAAATTTCGGGAAAACCAGTCAAGTCGCTGACTTGCCTTGCTTTGATTCCGGCTTCGCTTAAGGTTTTGAAAGTCCCGCCTGTCGAAACCAATTGCCAGCCAAGCTTTTCCAATCCTTTTGCAAATTCCACAAGCCCGGACTTGTCTGAAACGCTAATTAACGCAGTCTTCATTCAATCAGCCCCTAACCCGGCAATCAAAGTATTTTCAACCAAGCAAGCAACTGTCATCGGCCCTACTCCGCCAGGAACCGGAGTGATGAAAGAGGCTTTTTCCTTGACGCTTTCAAAATCCACGTCGCCAACTGTCTTTTCCCCAAGCCTTGAAATTCCAGCATCAATAATTACAGCGCCTTTTTTCACGTGCCCTGCTGTAATAAGGCCAGACTTTCCGACGGCAGTAATCAAAACATCGGCCTTTGAAGTGTGTTCAGAAAGGTTTTTCGTGAACTCGTGGCAGAATTCTACAGTCGCGTTCTTTTGCAAAAGCAAAAGCCCTAAGGGCTTTCCGACAACTCGGGAATGATTCACTATTACTGCATTCTTTCCTTCCAAATCAACGCCTGTTGATTCAATGAGTTTCATTATTCCTTTAGGCGTGCAAGAAACCAGTCCTTCAGAATTGAACATTAACTTTCCCAGGCTTGCAGAAGTCATTCCGTCAATGTCTTTTTGCGGGGCAATCAATTCAATCAATTCTTCCTCAGCAGAGCCCAAATGCTTTGGCAGTGGAAGCTGCAGCAAAATTCCAGTGACTTCAGAGTTTTCATTAAGCTCACTGATTTTTTCAGCAACAACAGCTTGAGAAGAATCTTCTGGCAAAACGTGAAGAACGCTTTTAACGCCTGCTTTTTCGCAAGCTTCTTGCTTTTTCTTCACGTAAAGCCTTGAAGCAGGATTTTCCCCAACCAAAATAGCATCAAGCCGTAAGTTTAGTTTTTTTGCTTTAATTTTTTCAGCGGTTTTTTGGATTATTGATTCTGCCAGTGCTTTTCCGTCAATTATTTGCATTTAAGAATCCTTCAATTTTTATGGAGCGGGAATTTTTTGCACAATTCCAAAACTTGCTTCCTTACTTCTTTTACCTTATTGCTTTCCGCAATTTTTTCGCGAAAATTTTCAATTGCCTTCTGCCTTGCTTGCTTGTCTTCAGGCATTTCAAAATTCTTGATTTCCAAGGCAATTTCTGAAATCCATTTTCCAATCTGCCTCATTTCCGGCTCTTTCATTCCGCGAGTTGTAAGGCACGGAGTTCCAAGCCGTACTCCGGAAGGATAAAACGGGCTCATTGGCTCTGCAGGAATTGAATTCTTGTTCACAGTAATGCCTGCAAGTCCCAAGGCGTCTTGCATGTACAGTCCTTTTCCTTTTCCAAAAGGCGTTAGGTCAAGCAATAGCAAGTGATTGTCTGTTCCATTGCTTGAAAGCCTCACTCCATTGGCCATTAATGATTCAGCCAATGCCTTGGAGTTTTTCACAATTTGCGCGGCGTATGCCTTAAACTCTGGAGTCAATGCCTCTTTCAAAGCCACTGCGATTGCCGCAGTCTGATGGTCGTGAGGCCCGCCTTGCAGTCCTGGAAAAACAGCCTTTTCAATTTTCGAGCCAAGCTCAAAGTCTTTCCGCAATCCTTTCTCAGTAACCATTATCAAAGCCCCGCGAGGCCCACGAAGCGTTTTGTGAGTTGTTGTTGTAATAATGTCCGCAAATTCCGCAGGGCTTTTGTGGACTCCGCCCGCAATCAGGCCCGCAATGTGCGCAATGTCGCATGCAAAGTAAGCGCCAACTTCATCCGCGATTTTTGCAAACTCTTCAAAAGGAAATTCTCTAGGATATGCTGTTGCGCCGCACCAAATCAGTTTTGGCTTTTTTTCAAGCGCGAGCTTTCTGACTTCTTCCAAGTCTATGAAGCCGTCATTTTTCACATGGTACATTACAGTGTTGTAAATTAGGCCGGAAAAATTAACATTCCAGCCGTGAGTCAAATGGCCGCCGTCAGGCAAGTTTAATCCCATTACAGTATCGCCTGGCTTGCAAACCGCCAAATACACTGCCTGGTTTGCAGGGCTTCCAGAGTAAGGCTGCACGTTCACAAAAGGGACTTTAAAGAGCTTTTTGGCGCGCTCTTGCGCAAGCAATTCCACAGAGTCAATGAATTCATTGCCGCCATAATACCTTTTTTTTTGGATATCCTTCAGAATACTTGTCAGTCAAAACAGAGCCCAAGGCCTGCCTTACTGCCTTGCTTGAATGGTTTTCGGAAGGAATCATTTCCAATCCTTCCTCCTGCCTTTCAGTCTCCTTTCCAATCAAACCGAAAATTTCAGAATCAGAATCTTTCAACTCAATAAAATTAGAACGCATAAACTCCCAACTCCCCAGAGAGCTAGCTGGGAAAAAATATTTAAACTAATGCAAGGGCAATATATTTGCTATTTTAAGGCAGGGGAGAATATGGGAGAGAGCTTGACTGTAATGATTGTTGGCGCTGGAGCCAGAGAGCACACTATTTCCGCAGCTTATGAAAAAAGCAAGCGTGTGGGAAAAATAATTGTTGCTCCGGGAAATGACTTCATTGCCTTCAAAAGGAAAAAAGAAGTAGTGCTTGAAAAAAGCGGAAACTTGAAAGACGCGAATTCTTTTCTGGAAATTGCAAAAAAGCACAGGCCAGACTTGATTGATGTGGCGCAGGATGACGCATTGGCTGCAGGGACAGTGGATTTGCTGCAAAGCCACGGGTTCAATGTTTTTGGGCCGAAGAAAAGCGCTGCGCGCATTGAATGGGACAAGAAATGGTCGCGCGAGTTCATGCAAAGGCACGAAATTCCAATGCCAGAATTCCAAAGCTTCAATTCGGAAAGCGAGGCAATGCAATACGTAAACGGCCTTTACTCAAAAAACCCCGCAAGGCAAGTTTATGTGAAAGCTGCCGGGCTTTGCGCTGGAAAAGGCGCGTTAAAGTCAGAGAATCTTGAAGAGGCAATGCAAAACATCAAGCAAATGAAAGAGTTTGGAAGCTCTGGAGAAACTTTCGTGATTGAAGACGGGTTAGTTGGAGAAGAATTCTCTTACTATGCATTAAGCGACGGGAATTCTTTCCATTGCTTCAGTTCAGCGCAAGACAACAAGCGAGTTTTCAATTTTGACGAAGGCGACCAGACTGGCGGAATGGGCGCTGTAAGCCCTGCGAAAGTAACGCAAGAAATTGCTGGACAAATTGAAACAGAGCAGATTGCAAAGGCAATTGAAGGAATGAAAAAAGAAGGCAATCCTTACGTTGGAGTGTTGTACTTGGGTGGAATTGCAGACAATGGAAAATCAATGAACATAGAATATAATGCCCGCTGGGGCGATCCAGAATGCCAGGCAGTGCTGCCTTCAGTAGAGACAGACTATGCAGAAATCGTGCTTTCCTGCATTGAAGGAAACTTGGCAAATGTGAAAATCAAACAAGACGACAAAGTAAGAGTGTGCGTTGTTGGAGCCTCTAAAGGATACCCGAACGATTACTCAAAAGTAAAAGGAAAGCAAATTTTCGGGTTGGAAGACGTGCTAAAATGCAGGGACGTGCACTTGTTCTCTGCAGGCATTGAAGTCAAGGACGAAAAGTTTTTCGCAAAAGGCGGACGGCTTTTCAGCGTTGTCGGGGAAGGAGAAAACATAGTGAAAGCAAGGCAGGCAGCGTATTCAGCAATGGCATTAATCAACATTGAAGGAAACAACTTGCATTACAGGACTGACATTGGCTGGCGAGACGTTGAAAGGCACTTGAAAGGGAAATGAAAATTTTATGTATTGCGAAACTCCCGAAGAAATCGACAAGGCATTCTGGCTATTGCCGCCAAGGCCAGTAGTTCTAGTTTCAACAATAGACAAGAAAGGAAACCAGAATGTCGCGCCGCACTGCGAATTCATAAAGCTTTACGAAGGCCCTTTCCTGATTGCGATTGAAAAAAGCCATGACACTTTCAAGAACATTCTGGAAACAAAAGAATTCGTTGTTTCAATCCCGACAATAGACATTGCAAAAAAGATTGCAATAACAGGAAAGCCGTTCCCTAAAGGAGTTTCAGAATTCGAGAAGGCAGGGCTTACTCCATTAAAGGCAAGCAAAGTGAAAGCGCCATTGGTGAAAGAATGCTGCGCGAATTTCGAATGCAAACTGATTAAAGAATTGGGAAGCGTTGGCACTGAAAGCATACTGGTCGGCGAAATATTGTGCACGCATTACAAAAAAGTGGGGCCAAGCGAGGAAGAAACAAGGCTTTCAACAAAAGCCGCGCTTCACGTGCACAAGGGAAGAATTTACACTACAATAAACAAGGAAACAATTGACACAAAAATAGACTATACTAAACTATAAGGTGTTTTTGAATGAAACTGACAAAACTTTACGACCCAAAGAACGGGCAATTGCAAGTTGCGGGCCTAATGAGCGGCAGCGGAACAAACTTGAGGAAGATTATAGGGCTTGAAAAAAGCCTTGCGAATTCTTCATTTCATGTTTGCGTGATTTTTTCAGACAACGCAGAAAGCAATGCAGTAAAAATCGGCAGAGAATTTGACATTCCAGTAATAGTGAGAGACATTAAGGAATTCTATGCAGCTCAAGGAAAGCCATTGAAGGATTTGCAAGTTAGGGAAGAGTTTGACAAGGAAACAATGAAATCCTTGAAGCAGTTTAATGCAAAAGTTGCAGCTTATGCAGGCTACATGAGCATTGCGACAAAGCCTTTAATCAACGCATTTTTGGGAATCAATGTGCATCCTGGAGACTTGTCAAAAATTGACAGTCAAGGCAAAAGAAAATTTGTCGGAGGAGCGCACATTCCCGCAATGAAGGCAATCCTTGCGGGAGAGAAAGAACTTCGTTCAACAACGCACATTATTGAAGACAAGCTTGATTATGGAAGAATCCTAATGCTTTCGCCAGCCTTAAAGGTCGAATTGCCCGAAAATTTCAATCCAGAAGACAAGGAATTGCTGAACGCAATATCTAAAGAGCATCAAGGCAGGCTAAAAGAGGCCGGCGACTGGATTGTTTTTCCAAAAACCCTGCAGGCAATTGCTGAAGGCAAGTTTTCCCAGGACGAGAAAGGAAAATTGTACTTTGAAGAAAAAGAAATTCCGCAAGGCTTTTCAATGGAAAAAAAACCAGAAGCCAAAAATGCCCACAAGTGCATTCGCTGCAATTCTGAACCGCTAGTGACTGATGAGGAAATCAAAAGCGAAATTTGCTCGTTCTGTTATGATAAGGAAATTTTTGCTGACTAACCAGCAAGGCTTAAATATTGCTTGCGACAATAAATACATTGAAGGGATTTTTATTGTTGCAAAAGAAACCAATTTTGTGAACTTTTTCTCAAACTTTAACACTCTTCAGAACGCAAATCCTTCATTGCTAAACTTGCTGCACTTGTTGCTGTTGCCATTGGAAGGCAGCAGAAATTAAAGCAAGTTTTGCGTTTTTCTCGATTTTTCTGCTGCCTGTTAAAAAAAGCCAAAAAAAGCGCTAAAATTTTTGGAGGTTTTAAACATGGCAAAGCAAAAAATAATGTTTTTTGACACAACGCTTCGGGACGGAGAGCAAAGCCCTGGCGCTTCAATGAATGTAGAAAAAAAAGCGCGAATTGCACGGCAGTTGGAAAAGCTGGGCGTTGACGTGATTGAAGCAGGGTTTCCAATAGCAAGCCCCGGAGACTTTCAGGCAGTGAAAGAAATTTCAGGAATCATTGAAAAAAGCGAGGTTTGCGCGCTGGCAAGAAGCCTGCCTAAAGACATTCAATCAGCAGCCAAGGCAGTTGAAGGCGCAAAAAAGCCAAGAATTCACGTGTTCTTGGCGACAAGCCCAATACACATGCAGTTCAAGCTTTGCAAAAGCAAAGGCGAAGTTGTAAAACAAGCAGTTGACAGCGTAAAGCTTGCAAGGCAATACTGCAATAATGTGGAATTTTCTCCAGAAGACGCCTCGCGCACTGAAAAAGAATTCTTGTTTGATATTATTGAACGCGCGATTGACGCTGGCGCAAGCACAATCAACATTCCGGACACTGTGGGATACGCAATGCCAGCAGAATACGGAGCCCTAATCAGAAAAGTCAGGGAAAGAGTTCCAAACATTGAAAACGCAGTGATTTCCTGCCACTGCCACAATGATTTAGGACTGGCAGTAGCCAATAGCCTTGAAGCAGTGAAGAACGGCGCAAGGCAGGTTGAATGCACAATCAATGGAATTGGAGAACGCGCAGGAAATGCGGCACTTGAAGAAATAGTAATGGCATTACAAACCAGAAAGGACTTTTTCCAAGAGTTCGAGCACTCAATCAACACCCGCGAAATAATAAATTCCAGCAGAATGGTTTCAGAATTAAGCGGACTTTTTGTGCAGAGAAACAAGGCAATTGTTGGAAAAAACGCTTTCGCGCACTCCGCAGGAATCCACCAGGACGGCCTGATCAAGAAAAAATCAACCTATGAAATCATAAGCCCGCAAGAAATAGGCCTTGAAGAGACAGAACTGGTTTTAGGAAAGCATTCTGGAAAGCACGCGATAAAAAACAGGCTTGAAAGCTTCGGAATCAAAATAACAGAGCAGGAAGCTGAAGCAATCTTTCCAAAATTCAAGGCAATGGCTGACGAAAAGAAAGAAGTCTCAAACGAAGAGCTTTTGGCCCTGGCAAAAGGAATTAAATCCTTGATTTAAAAAGGTTTACAGGCTAATGTTAAAGTAATGGCAGAGTGAAAACAAAATGGCTTACGAGTTTAAGGCAATAGAAAGCAAGTGGCAAAAAAAATGGAAAGACAGCAAGGCTTTCGAAGCGAAAGTGGACAAGAAAAAGCCAAAATATTATGTTTTGGAAATGTTCCCTTACCCTTCAGGCAAACTGCACATGGGCCACACGCGCAATTATTCAATAGGCGACAGTTTTGCGCGCTTCAAAAGAATGAACGGCTTTAACGTGCTATACCCAATGGGGTATGACGCTTTAGGATTGCCTGCAGAAAACGCCGCAATAAAAAACAGCACAAACCCCAAGGAATGGACTCTCTCGCGCATTCAAGAAATGAAATTACAGCAAGAACAGCTTGGGTTAAGTTATGACTGGGAAAGAATGATTGCAACCTGCGATCCAGAATACTACAAGTGGAATCAATGGATTTTTTTAAAATTGCTCAAAAAAGGACTGGCTTACAAGGCAAAGGCAAAAAGCAACTGGTGCAATTCTTGCGGAACAGTTCTTGCGAACGAGCAAGTCATTGACGGCAAATGCTGGCGCTGCCATAACGAAGTTACAGAGAAAGAATTCGAACAATGGTTCTTGAAAATCACTGCTTACGCCGATGAATTATTGCATGATTTGGAAAAACTCAAGGACTGGCCAGAAAGAGTCAAAACAATGCAAAAAAACTGGATTGGAAAAAGCCAAGGAGTTGACATTCACTTCAAGCTTGAAGGCACTGGCAAATTGCTTCCAACATACACTACAAGATGCGACACTATTTTCAGCGTTACATTCTTGGCAATTGCCCCAGAGCATCCAATGATTCCAGAACTTGTCAAAGGAACCGGGCAAGAAAAAAAAGTCCAAGAATTCATTGCCGAAACAAAAAGACAAAGCATGATTGACCGCGAGAATGAAGAGAAAGAAAAAGCAGGCGTGTTTACTGGAAAATACGCGATCAATCCAGTGAATGGGGAAAAAACCCCAATTTGGGTTGCAAACTTTGCGTTAATGTACGGTTCTGGAATTGTAATGTGCGATGCCCATGACAAGAGAGACTTCAGGTTTGCAAAAAAATATGGAATTCCATTAAAGTTTGTGATAAGCCATGATGGAAAGCCAATAATGCCTGAAAACTTCAAGGACGCGTTCACTGATGATGGAATTTTGTTTAATTCTGGAAAGTTTTCAGGAATGAAAAACCGTGAAGCGCTTCCAAAAATTGCGGAATGGATTGAAAAAAGCGCTTTTGGGAAAATAGCAATCAATTACAAGCTCCGCGACTGGCTTATCAGCAGGCAAAGGTATTGGGGAACTCCAATTCCAGTAATTTACTGCCCAAAATGCGGAATTGTTCCAGTTCCAGAGAATGAATTGCCAGTGAAGCTGCCGGAAAACGCAAAATTCACTGGAGAAGGAAACCCGCTGGACAAAGTTGAAGAATTCGTCAATGCGAAATGCCCTAAATGCAAAGGCAGCGCAAAGCGCGAAACTGACACAATGGACACTTTTGTTGATTCAAGCTGGTATTACTACAGGTACTGCTCTCCACACGAGAAAAGCCTGCCTTTCAGCAAGGAAGAAGCGGCATACTGGATGCCAGTAGACCAGTACATTGGAGGAATAGAGCACGCAATACTGCACTTATTGTACGCGAGATTCTTCAGCAAGGCCTTGCGCGATGAAGGATTGGCTAAAATTGACGAGCCATTCACGCGCCTATTGACTCAAGGAATGGTCTTGAACTTGGGAAAAGTAATGAGCAAAAGCGCTGGCAACGGCGTAGACCCAGGAGACTTGATTGAAAAGTACGGGGCAGACACTACAAAATATTACGTGCTTGCGGTAGCAAACCCCGAGAAAGAGCTGGAATGGAATGGCCAAGGAATTGAAAAAACATTCAAGCTCTTGAAAGGCTTTTTTGAATTCACTGAAGAAAACTCTAAAAAGTTCGAGTTTGCAAAAAGCGCAAAGCCCGAAGGCTTAAAGCATTCTGAAAGGCTCTTGCTTTCAAGAATGCATTCAACAATCAAGAAAGTGACTGAATGCATTGAATCTTTTGAAACAAACATTGCAATCCGCGAGATTGAAAAATTGTTCGAGCAATTGCAAAAGAGCGACTCGCAAAACAACGCGCTCAAAGGAGAAGTCTTGAAGAATCTTATTTTGTTGCTGCAGCCTTTCGCTTCCCACTTGACTGAAGAATTGTGGGAAAAAATAGGCGGCAAAGGGCTAATCTCCCTGGCTGCCTGGCCAAAGTTTGATGAAAAGAAAATCGACAGGCACGCAGAGCAAGGCCAAGAACTATTGGAGCAGACAATTGAAGACATTCGCGCAATCAAAGAGCTTGCAAAAAAAGAAAAGCTTGAAAAAATCACTATTTTGACCGCGCCGGAATGGAAATGGAAGGGAATTGCGTTAACAATGCAGGCCTGCCTTGAAAGGCCGGATTTTGGCGCGGCAATGAAATCATTAATGCAGGATCCTGAAGTCAAAAAGCACGGCAAGGAAGCCGAAGCTTTTGTAAAGCAGGCCGTGAAAGTCTGCAAAGAATTCCAAGACAAGGAAAGAATTGACGAATTCTTCCTCCTGCAAGAGAACAAAAAGGCAATAGAGCGGGCGTTCAACTCAAAAGTAGAGATTGAACGGGCTGAAAATTCGCAAAACCCAAAAGCAAAAAACGCTTTCCCGCTAAAGCCAGCAATTTTTGTGGAGTGAATGTGGAGCAAGGTTTTGAAGAAAAAGAGTTAGGCACTACAAAATTGAAGAATTAAAAAAAGAAAAAAGGGAGCCTTTAAGCCCCGTACATTCTTTGCAATCCTGCAATGTCGGGCTGTTCGAGAGTTCTTTTTGAAGTTTCTCCCTCTGTTGAATAACCAAACATTGTCACTGTATTGCAAGTTGTGCTGTAAATGTCGCTTAACCCTACCGAATGCCCTAGCTCGTGAGTTGCAATGTTCTGCAAGTCCATCAATAAAGGATTTTCTGCAGCATCACCCCAAGCAAAGTCAGTGTTCAAAAGCATGTCAAACTCTACAATGCGCTTTCCAACTCTAGTGTACCAAACGCTTGTGACTCCAATCACGCCAGAGTCTGGATAGTCTCCGAAAGCAATTGCGTTCTGAAAGTTTTGCACCCCATACTGTGCGGCGTAATCAATGCCATAAGAATTGTTGAACAATTCTTGAGAAGTTGCATTATCCCAAGTTTCAGCGCTTGCGGAGATTGCTGACGTTATGGAACTTTCGCTCAAACCTTGAGGATTTGAAGGATTGATGACATAATTTACTGGCAAAGCAGTCCATTTTACCCCCATTAGCTTGTAACAGCTTGTAGAGCTTGGCTTTGCATTGCTTGGCGGCTTTGCATAGTGAATAAAATCCACTCTTTCCAAGTCCCAATTATCTCCAATAACCGGGGAATACTCTGGAGCCTGAGAATTCTCTTTAGCGTTATCGTTTGCTGGAATCAGCATTGAAGCGCTAGCGCTAATCCCTAATGCCAAAACTAAAAGAATGAAAAATGCCGCAAAATGTTTTACCCCCATTCAAAAACCCCCTTAAATATTATAATAATCATTAATAGTCAATCGTATATAATAAAGTTCTGGGTGGTTTTCTAGAAGCGCCTTCAAAACCATAAGCGATTATAAAATTCTACTTCTTAATTCTTGAAGGCATTAAAACTTTTGGGAAACCAATGAATAAAAACTTATTTGAACAAGCTTCAATTATGAAACATTTTGAACCATTGCATCAAAGAAAAGGAAATGAAAATGGAATTCCAAACCCTAATTAAAGAAAGGCATTCCACAAGAAAATTCAAAAGCCAGGAAATTCCTGAAGAAACATTGCAGGAAATTTTCAAGGCAATTAATTCGGCCCCAAGCGCGGGAAACATCCAGGCAGTCCAAGTTTTCGCCGCAAAAAAGCCGGAGTTGAAAAAGCAAATTGCAAGCGCGTGCTTTGGCCAAAATTTTATCGCGCAAGCGCCTGTTGTCCTTGTGTTTTGCGCAAACTTGAAGGAAAGCGAAAGGCTTTACAAAGAGCGCGGAAAAACGCTTTACGCAATCCAGGACGCTTCAATTGCTGCAACTTTTGCATGGCTGGCCGCAGTCAATGAAGGGCTTTCAAGCGTTTGGGTCGGGGCTTTCAACGATGAAGAATTGCAGAATGCGATTGGAAGCGAATTGCAGCCAGTGGCTGTTTTGCCTTTGGGCTTTGCCGATGAAAAACCGCGAAAAACTCCGAGAAAAAGCTTGAAGGAAATAATCAAGGAAATTTAAAGCTTGAAAGCAGCGGCAACCAATATTGGGAACGCAATGCTTGCCTCGCACCAGACCTTCACTGCCTTTTTAGAGGCTGCTGCCTTTCCCCAACTTTTTGCCTCTTCAGGGTTTGCGCCAGCATTGCTTCCTTCGGCCTCTATGCCAGTGTTGATGTAAACAGTAAAGTCAGCGCCTTCACGCAGCATGCACGCGTTCATAATGTGGTGCTTTGGGACAGAACCGCCAATGATTATTGCGCCGACCTTGTCCGCGTTCAAAACGCTGTCGTAAAGCACTTCAACCTCTTTAATCAAGTCTATTAAAAATTCCTTGTGCTTTTTCTTGAACAAGTAAATATGGTCTCCGATTGCCCCGTCAGCCAATGGAACGCAAAGCAATGGAATCTTGTTCTTGAAAGCCCAGTAAACAAAAGATTCTTCGCAATTCGCTTTTCCTTCAAGCTCTCGCGCGAGCTCTTGCACGAATTCAACATTGTCAACCGGCTTTCCAGTACTTTTTTGCTTTTCCAAAAGCCTTTCAAAAACAGGCTTGACAAACTGCTCGAACCAAATGTAACGCTCGTTCGGAATGAAAATGTTTCCAGTCCTGTTGATTCCTTTCCCGCGCAAGAAAGCGCCGTTTGCTTCAAAATCGCCGTGAAGGAAGTGCTTGTGAGTTTTGATGATGTCTTCTTCAACGCCGCCCGTAGTAGTCACTAGAAAGTCAACTAGATTGTTTTTCACAAGGTAGGTTATTGACTCGCGCACTCCGCAAGAAGCCATGTTGGAAGTGAAGCCAAAAAAAATCTTGGCCTTTTGCCTTCGCATTTCCCTGCAAAGGCCGATTGCAGAGCCGAGGTTTGAGGCCTGAAAGCCAGTGCTTTTGAAAGACTCAAAAAACTCTTTCACGTTAAACTGGCCTTCAAAAGAATATCCTTTGACTTTGCCTTTGCCCAGCTCGACGGACTTTTTGAAAAGCTGCTTCTCAATGTTTTTAGTGCTGGACATGCTTTAGAATTTGGCTTGGAAATTGTTTAAAAAACAGCGTTTTACTTTGAAAACTTCAGCTCGAATTCGCCTTTTGGGCTTTTTAAAATCTTGACTGCCTGGCCTTTCTTGAAGTCAATGCTCAAGAACAAGTGCATATAACAGTCTTCAGAATTGGAGAGCTTGTCAACGTATGCAGTGACCTGCTTTTTTCCAAGCTTTAGCTTGAATGCTTTCCCAAACTTCGGAAACATTTTCAAGGCTTTCTTTTCCACAAGCAAAGCGCTTTTTTGCGCTTCATCAACAGAGACTTTTCTTGAATAAATCATAAATGCCGTAATTAAAACTGTTTTACCCTTTTTTAAACCTTCTTTTCAAAGCCTCTAAAGCGCCGTGGCTTTTGACAGACTGCAGCCATTTAGGCCTTGCCTGAAGCTTTTTTGAAACAATGATTTCAACAACATCGCCGGCATTAATTATCTTGGTTATTGGAACTTGCCTTCCGTTGACAATGCTTTTCAGGCAATGGTCTCCAAGCTCTGTGTGAACTCCGTAAGCAAAGTCTATTGAATTGCTTTCCAAAGGAAGCTCTACTTTTCCGCCTTTTGGAGTGAACAAAATCATTGACTGCGCCAATTCAGAATTCAGGCTTTTGATGAATTCCTTATGGCCTTTTGCAGAACGCGGCCTGATGAGATTTTGGACCCATTTGGTTTTCTCGCGCAAAACACTCATGTTTTTTGCGCTCTTGTTCCGGAAAAAGTAAATCACGCCATAGTCCGCAATTTCATGCATTTCAAAAGTGCTGATGTAGCATTTTATCGGGATTCCTTTAGGGCCAATCACTGTAGTGTGAAGCGCCCTGTACAAATTGTATTCAGGCAATGCAATGAAGTCCTTGAATTTTTTAGGCACTGGCTTGTACAGCGAATGCAGTTTTCCCAGGATCAAATAGCAATCTTCAGTGCTGTTGGTCAAAATGTTCAATATTATGAAATCCCTCACTTCCTGGAATGTTTTGTTGAACTTAACTATTTTTTCTTCAGTGGAATGAACCGCCTTTTCTTCCTTTGAAAACACTGCCGGAATCCCGGACTTTACGCACTCGCGCTTCAACTCGGCGCATAAGGAACTAATCGCCTTTTCCAAGGCAGGCTTTTTTTGGATTATTTGCTTTTGCAATTCAGCAAACCTTTCAGGATTCAGGATTTTGAAAGCCAAATCCTCTATTTCAAAGCGAATCTTGTGCATTGAAAGCTTGTGGGCCAATGGCGCGTAAACATTCAAGGCACTGGACGCGATTTGCTTCTGGCGTTCGGCAGGCAAAAACTTCAAGGTTTGCAAATTATGGATTTTGTCAGCAAGCTTTATGACCAGAATGCGCAAGTCTTTAGCGCTGGCCAAAAGAAGCTTTTCAAGGTCTTTTGTGTCCTTTTCAAACCTGGATTCTGACGCAATCTGCCTCAAGTTTGTCACTCCTTCAACGAGTGAAAAAACCTCGCCGCCAAACTCTTTTTTCAAAACCGCCTTGCTGATTTCAGTGTCTTCAAGGCAGTCATGCAATAATCCTGCAGCGACTGTTTCAGAATCCATTCCCCAATCAGCCATAAGCAAGGCCGACTCTAACGGATGAATGAAGTAAGGCTCGCCTGAAGCGCGCTTTTGCCCGCGATGCGCTTTTTTTGCAAAATCAAATGCTTTCTTCACCAGGCGCACATTAGGCTTTGGCGACTTTGATTTCACTAGCTTTAAAAGCTTCAAATAGCTTTCCCTGAATTCAGCATGCATTAAAAGCGCCTTTTGCTAGAATTGAACTTGAAAGAATTTAAAAAGGAATAAACAAGTCACATTTCGTCAAGCGCCTGAATTCCCAGAATATCCAGGCCATTCTGGACTGTGATTCCAACAGCCTTCACCAAGGCAAGCCTTGCCTTCACAGTGCTTGCATTCTCCGCCTTCAAGACCGGGGTTTCATGATAGTAAGAGTTAAAGGTTGAGGAAAGCTTGAGCAAGTAATGGCACAAAACATGCGGGGAATAATTTTTGAGCGAGTTTTGCAAAACTTCAGGAAACCTGGCAATCAATGTAGAAATTTCCTTTTCTTTCTCTAAAGTCAGGAAAGAATAATCCGCCTTTCCTGAAAGCAAGTTTTTTGGAGCTTTTTTCAAAATGCTGTTGCTTCTTGCAAAAGTGTAAAGCAAGTAAGGCCCTGTCTCTCCCTCAAAGCTAATGCTTTCTGAAGGATTGAACACAAAATCCTTTTGGGCCTCGATTTTCAAGAGGAAAAACTTCAATGCAGAAAGCGCAATTGCCTCTTTTCTTTTCTCCAGTTCTTTCTCAGAAATTTCATTCCCGTATCTTTTCACAAGCTCTGTCTCTGCCAATGCCTCAAGCTCGCTAATCAAATCGTCAGCGTCAACAACAGTTCCTTCACGGCTTTTCATCCTGCCTTCAGGAAGGCTGACATACCCATAAAAAACATGCCTGCATTTTTGGGCAAAATCAAAGCCCAAAAGCTCGAGTATTTTGAACAATTGCTTGAAGTGCAAGTCCTGCTCGCTTGCAGTGACAGTAAGGCTTTCCTTCAAGCCCTTGAAATCATCAAATTTTTTCTTTGCCAAAAAAATGTCCTGCGTCATATAAATGCTTGTTCCGTCAGCGCGCAAAAGCACTTTCTTTCCAAGCTTGAAAGGCTCCAAATTTGCAATTACTGCGCCAGTCTCGTCCTTTTCAAAAATTCCGTTCTTCAAGCCTTCCAGAACAATTTCTTTTCCTTTCCTGTAAATTTGGCTTTCAAAATAAATCCTGTCGAATTCAACACCGCATTTTTTGCAGGTCTCGGCCTGGCCTTTCAAGGCCCAGTCATTCATTAATTCCGAAAGCTTCAGGACTTCGGGCTTTCCAAACTCCCAATCATTAAGCATTTGCAAGGCTTCCTGCTCTAATTCTGGATTTTCTGCAGCCTTTTGCGCAAACATTACATAATAGTCTCCGACAAAATGGTCGCTTTTCTTTCCAGCCTTTTTTGGAGTGCTGTCCTTTCCCCACTTCTTGTACGCAAGCATGCTTTTGCAAATGTGCACTCCGCGATCATTGATCAACTCTGTGCGAATCGGCTTCAAGCCCTGGGTTTCAAAAGCATTAGAGAAAAACTCTCCCAAAAACATGTTACGCAAGTGCCCAATGTGCAATGGCTTGTTCGTGTTTGGAGAGACAAACTCCACCATTATTTTCCCGCTGCCTGCCTTTGCAAAGCCAAACTTTTGCTTTTCCTTCAATACCTTCTGCAAAACATCGGCCGAAAGCACTGTCTGCTTGACAAAAAAATTCAGGAAAGGCCCAATGGCCTGAACTTTCTCAATGCTTTTCGGAAGCAAAATTTTCTTCTGCAAATCTGTCGAAATCTGCACTGGAGATTTTTTCAAAAGCGCGGCAAGCTTGAAGCATGGAAATGCAAAATCCCCCATTTTTCCGTCCGGCGGAATTTCCAAAAAACCGACTGCCTCTTCAAGCCGCAGTTCAGGCACTGCGTTCACAATAGACCGCGCAATTTCTTTCTTAAAATCAACCATTCTTTTTCACCGCAAAAACTTAGTCCAAAAAAACGCTTACTCCTTCAAAAACGCTTTCTGGATTGTAGCCGCCTTCAAGGACTGCAAAAACATCATATGAAGAAAGGAGTTCTTTAATTTTTTGGAAAGAACGCTTTGTAAGCGAAAATCCCGCCGCGTTAACGCCATTGCCTTTTTCTTCCTTGGAAAGCAAAAAATCGCTGGAAGGATTAGAGTCCTTGTAATACACGTCAAAGCCTGCAGAAAGCCCTATAATGTCTGGCTTGAACTTTTCAATTGCCGGAAGCAAGCGCCTTTCCAAAACCCCTATGAATTCTGTATCCCTGCAGCCCGCAGGCAATTGCACATTAATCGAGTTTTTTCCATTCTCCACTCCAGTTCCGGGAAAAATTCCAGCCTGGTGAGTGGAAAAGTAAAACGCGTTAGGCTCGCTTTCCAAGATTTCCTCTGTTCCATCGCCGTGATGCAGGTCAAAGTCAAAAACAAAAACTTTCTTGTTTTTTCCAATCAAGTGCTTTGCGGCAATTGCCATGTTGTTGAAGAGGCAAAACCCGTGGCCTTTCGCAATGCCTGCGTGATGGCCTGGCGGCCTCACCAATGCAAAAGCCTTTTTTTCCGCAGCCTGCACTGCCATGCCGACAGCATAGCTTGCTGTTTCAAAAGAGTCCTTCCTTGTGAAAGTGTCTTCAGCAAGCCAAAGTTCTTTCTCACAATACTTCTTCACCAAATTAATGTATTCCTTGCTGTGGCAAAGCTCCAAAAAAGACTCCCCGCTCAAAACCCGGGTTTCCTTTTCAGATTGGAAAAACTTCAGGCGCTCGAGGCTTTCAGGATGCGCTTTTGGAGGCACGTGGCCCAAAAACTTGCTGTTATAAAGCAACTTCATGCAAAACAGAAGTAAAGCAAACAATATAATGGTTTTTCTACAACGAGCGGAAATCTGGCTTGAAAAGCAAGTTAAAAAGCAAAAAACAAAATTATAAAATGCAAGAAATAACTCCAGAAATCAGCGAAATTGCAGGAGTTTTTGCAGCTGATGGTTCAATGCAAGAAAAACACATTTGCTTTTGGGGCAATCCAATTGAAGACAAAGAATATTATGACAATGTACTTGGAGAATTATTCAAGAAAGCTTTTGGAATTGAAATCAGGCTGCATGAAAAGAAAAGCAATGGCGTTTACGGGTTTTACGTTTGCAAAAAGCACGTTTTGGATTATTTCAAGAATGAATTAGGATTCAAGCCAGGCCCAAAAACATATACTGTTCAAGTCCCAAAAATAATTTTAGAAAGCAATGATTTGAAAATTCAAAAGGCTTTTGTGCAGGGATTCATGAGTGCTGACGGTTGTTTGACATTTTATAAAAGAGGCGGAACCGCTTCCAATTTCAATAAAAAATATAATGTTTGTCCCCGAATAATGTTAAGTTCTGTCTCTGAGAAAATAATTCTTCAGTTACAAGAAATATTAAATAAAATTGAGATCAATAGTTTTATTATGAAAGCAAAAAGTGCGAATCCCAAATGGAAAGATAACATTATACTTTACGTCAATGGCACAGAGCGAGTAAAAAGATGGAACGAGCTAATTGGCTTTTCAAATCCAAAGGACAAAACAAAATTTGAAATATTCAAACAATTTGGCTTCTGCCCATTAAAAACAAGCATTTTTCAAAGATACAAGATTTTAAATAATGAATTAAGCATTTATGATTTTTATCAGGGCCCGTAACTCAGCCTGGATAGAGTGCCAGCCTTCTACATAAAAATATTATTGTGGAGCTAGCTGGAGGTCGAGGGTTCAAATCCCTCCGGGCTCGCTCTTTTTCAATTCTTAAAAGAAAAGCGTTCGGTTTTAAATCTTGCCGAGAATAGAATAATCGGGAGAGAACTTTGGGAAACATAATCAATGCAAGCTTGGCTGGAGTTGAATTAAAAACTCCCACAATCCTGGCGTCAGGTTTTTTGGGAGTTAATTCTGGAATTCTAAAGCGCGCTGCAGAATGCGGAGCAGGTGCTGTGACAACAAAAAGCATTGGCTTTGAAAAACGCGACGGCCACAACAACCCCACAGTATTCGAGCTTGAAGCAGGAACAGGATTGATTAATGCAGTAGGACTGCCGACTCCTGGCTTTAGAAACATGGAGGAAGAATGGCTGGAATTAAAAGAATGCAAAGTGCCTGTGATTGCAAGCATTTTTGGCGCAAGCGTTCAAGAATTTGTTGAAGTCGCAGAATTTGTTGCAGGAAAAAAGCCCGCAATGATTGAACTAAACATTTCCTGCCCTAACTCTAAAAGCCACGGGCAATTGTTTGGGACAAGTAAGGAAGCAAGCTTTGAAGTCACAAGCGCAGTGAAAAACGTTATTGGAAAAATTCCTTTAATGCCAAAATTAAGCCCGCAGGCATTAAACATTGCAGAAATTGGAAAAGCCTGCGAAGAAGCAGGCGCTGACGCGCTTTGCGCAATAAACACTTTAGGGCCTGGAATGGTCATTAACATTGAAGCACGCAAGCCAGTACTGCACTACAAGACAGGCGGATTATCAGGGCCTGCAATAAAGCCAATTGCAGTAAGGTGCGTTTGGCAATTGTTCGAAAGCGTGAAAATCCCAATCTTAGGGTTGGGGGGAATAACTAATGGAAGAGACGCTGTTGAAATCATACAAGCAGGCGCTAGCGCTGTCGGAGTCGGAACGGCAATACACTACAATGGAATTGAAGCCTTCGGCAAAATCAACAGCGAGCTGGAAGACTGGATGCAGGCCAACGGATTTTCAAGCATTGAAAAATTAAGGGGAATAGCGCATGATTAAGGCTCCAGAGTTTGCAAAAATCTCACGCATAGTACCGGAAACCCCGACAGTGAAAACTTTCTATTTGGAAAAAGAATTGAATGGAATTCCAGGACAATTTGTAATGCTTTGGCTGCCTGGAGTTGACGAAAAGCCATTCAGTGTTTCGCAATTTGGAAAGCAAATTGCAGTAAGCATTCAAAAAAAGGGAAAATTCACTGAAAAATGCTTTGAGCTGAAAGAATGCGACAGCATTGGAGTGCGCGGGCCTTTCGGGAAAGGATTCAGCATTGCAGGAGTGAAAAAGGCAATAGTGATTGGCGGAGGCTGTGGAACAGCGGCAGTTGCAGGACTGCCGAAAATGCTCAAAGAGCAAAACATCAAATTTGTTTCAATAACTGGCGCCCGCACTAAAGAAGAACTGTTTTCGCAAAAGAATTTCCAGAACTTTGGAGAATTGATTGAATGCACTGATGACGGAAGCTTTGGAAAAAAAGGCTTCGTGACTGAAGCCTTAAAGGAAATGCTTGCGAAAGAAAAGTTTGACTGCGTAATGGCCTGCGGGCCTGAAGCAATGCTATTGAATGTCTTCAAAACTTGCGAAGCAAACAGCACGCAATGCCAGTTGAGTTTGGAAAGATTCATGAAATGCGGGCTTGGAGTTTGCGCGCAATGCGTGATTGACGACCAACTGGTGTGCAAGGACGGGCCAGTGTTCAACAGCGAAAAAATGCGCAAGCTTTCAGAGTTTGGAAAATTCGCTCGCTTGAAAAGCGGGGAAAAAGTCGAATTGAAAGAATACTATGCCTGGAGGCAAAAATAATGCTAAAAAAGCCAATTCAGGCACTTCGAGCCGCAAGATTGAAGCTCCGCGACCCTTCAAGGCCAGCATTTTACAAATTTCCGAAAAAAACTGTTTCCAGGGAAAGGCTTGATTCTTTCTGGACTGACTGGCGAGTTGGAAAAAGAGTCAAAAAATTCATACTTCCAATGTTCAATGCAAGGCAGGTAGTTGCTGTTTCGCCAAGCGTTTTGGGAACAGTAAGGAGGTTTAGGAGTGATGACCAAGCGAGAGTTTACTGGCATGATGCTGACAAAGTCAATAAGATAGTGAAATTGCTAAAGCCCAAAACTTTTAACCTGCTGCCAATCCAGCTTTTGGACTTGAATGGAAGCAATATTCTAGAAAGGATTTATTTGGCTCCCACAATATCAGATATTGAAGGAGAAATTAAAGGCGGAATTTTTCAAAACAGGCATTTCAAGCACTTAGCTGCAAGGCTTGAAAGAAAAAATGTTCCAATTGAAAAAGTTTGGAAAGCATGCGAAAAGGCTGCAGAGGAAGCAGACAAAATTTCTAAAATTGAAGGACAAAAATTACATGGCGCAAGCTTTTACTTGTTTGACTCTCACAAGTCAAACATTCTGGTACTGGATTATAATCCAAAAACAAAAAAAGTGCTTTTAGGGCTTGTTGACATTGGCGGCTCAATTAAGGAAGGAGACTATTCTTCATAGGCGGGATTTTGTGGATTTGGCGCTAAACAATGGAACAGCAGTCATTGACAGGGAGCTTTACAAGGCAAACCTTGGCATAAAAGACGGAAAGATTGCGGAAATTTCCGGCGAGATCTTAAAGGCAGACAGGGAAATTGACTGTGCTGGCAAAATAATACTTCCAGGAATAATTGACGAGCATGTGCATTTCAGGGTTCCTGGAGGAGAGCACAAGGAAGACTGGAAAACCGCGAGCCTTGCCGCAATTGCTGGCGGAGTCTGCACTGTAATTGACATGCCAAATACTAACCCGGCATTGACAACTTGCGCCTTGCTTGAAGAAAGGCAAAAAATTGTTGAAAAAGACGCTCTTGTGAACTTCAAATTCCATTTCGGCGCAACAAGCGACAATTTTCAAGAGCTTGAAAACGCTCAAGAAATTGCATCGATAAAAGTTTTCATGGGCTCAAGCACTGGAAACTTGCTTGTCGAAGACAGCAAGGCATTGGAGAAGATTTTTGAAATCGCAAAATCAAGGAACATCACAGTAAGCGTTCATTGCGAAGATGAAGAGCTAATGAGGCAGAATTTGGAAAAATTCAAGAGGGCAAATCACGCAAGATTCCACAACAAAATACGAGACAATGAAGTTGAATGGAAGTCAATCAAGAAAGCGCTTGCAATCCAGGAAAAAGTAGGAAACAAATTGCACTTCATGCACGTTTCCACAAAGGAAGGATTAAGGTTCATTGAAAGCGCAAAAGAAAACGGCTTGAAAGTGACTTGTGAAGTCACTCCGCACCATTTGTTCCTGACTGACAAAGATACTGAATCATTGGGAAATTTTGGAAAAATGAACCCGCCATTAAGAAGCGGCGCAGACCTTGACGCCTTATGGACTGCAATCGCGAAAGGAACAATCGATTGCATTGGAACAGACCACGCTCCGCACACGATTGAAGAAAAAAACCAGGAATACCAAAAGGCTCCAAGCGGAGTGCCCGGCATTGAGACAATGCTGCCATTGCTTTTGAACGCGCGCTCCAAAGGAATGATAAGCATTGAAAAAATTGCTGCAATGTGCAGTGAAAACCCTGCAAGGATTTTCGGGCTTGAAGGAAAAGGAAAAATTCAACTTGGCTTTGACGCTGATTTCACAATAGTCGATTTGAAAGGAAGGACAGAAATAAGGAACGAAAACTTGCAGACAAAATGCAAATGGAGCCCTTTTAACGGCTTAAAATTAAAAGGAATTGTTGAAAAGACAATAATTAACGGAAAAGTAGTTTTTGATTTTGGAGGGAGTTTGTAATGGGAAAGAAAGAATTGTGCAATGAATTATTTGATATAGGCGCAGTAAAGTTTGGATTGTTCACTTTAAAGTCTGGATTGAAAAGCCCGATTTACATTGACTTAAGAGTTCTTGTAAGCTATCCAGAGACCTTGAAAAAAGTCGGGAAAGAATTAGTTAAAATCTCAAAAGACCTGCAGTTTGACAAGATTGCCGGAATCCCGTACGCTGCAATCGCAATCGCGACAGCGTTTTCATTACAGTCTGGAAAGCCAATGATTTACCCGCGCAAGGAAGCAAAAGATTATGGGACAGCAAAGCAGATTGAAGGAGTTTTCAAGGCTGGCGAGCAAATATTGGTAATTGATGATTTGATTACCACTGGCGCGAGCAAGTTTGAGGCAATAAAGCCTTTGGAAGAAGCTGGATTGAAAATCAAGGACATTACAGTGCTTGTCGACAGGGAGCAGGGCGGAACCAAAGAGCTTGCGGAAAAAGGATATTCCTTGCATTCAGTGCTGACAATGACAGAGCTTTTGAAAAACCTCAAAAAAACCGGAAAAATTTCAGAAGAGCAATTCAAGGACTTGCGCTCTTACTTCAAAAACCCTGAAAAATGGCAAGAGGGGAAGTAAAATGCAATTCTCTGAATTCTTGAAGGAAAGCAGTGAAAAAAACAAGAGCATTGTCTGCATGGGCGCAGACCCTGCCTTGGAAAAAATCGAGCTAGTGATAAAAAAAGGCGACATTGAATACAAGATTTCAAAATTCTATTCAGAAATAATTGAAACATGCATTTCAGAAAATACTCTACCCGCAGCAGTAAAGCCAAACTATGCGTTTTACGCACAGTACGGCTTTGAAGGCCTGCGCGCCTTGAAAAGCGTTTGCGAAAAAGTCAAGGAAGCAAACATTCCATTGATTTTTGACGGCAAAAGAGGAGACATTGGAAACACTTCAACGGCCTACGCAAAAGAGGCATTCGATTTTTGGGGCGCTGACTGCCTGACTGTAGCGCCTTACATGGGCAGCGACAGTGTTGGGCCTTTCATAAAATACTGTGAAGAGAAAGGAAAAGGCGTCTACATTCTAAATCGCACTTCAAATGCCGGTGCAGTGGATTTGCAAAACCTGATGGTTGAAGGAAAGCCATTGTTCTTGAAGACTGCAGAAAAAATTGTTGAATGGGGCGCTAAAGCCAATGGAAATGTCGGGGCAGTCGTCGGCGCAACCTCAACTTTAGAACTGAAACAATTAGCAGAATTTTTTGCACCAAAGAAAGTGCCTTTGTTGATTCCTGGAGTTGGAAAGCAAGGCGGAAGCGCGCAAGAAGTAGTTAAAATACTGCAGGATTCTGGAAGCGAGCTTGCATTGCACAGGATTAACAGCTCTCGCGAAATCAATTACGCCTTTGAGGCAGAGAAGAATGAAGACTATGCGGGCGCGGCAGTTCGAGCAATCCAAAAAATGAACAAAGAAATAAACTTTTGAAAAATGAAACTCCGCACTAAAGGTTTTCAAGAATGGAAAAGCCGGCAATCAAAAACATTGAGCTTTTGGTCCATCCGTTCTTTCACCTTAGATACCGCTTTCCAGAGCCGGGTACTCTGGCTGTGCTCCGCGATTATTACAATCCAAACAGTGAATTAACTGGGCAAGAGCATGAGCAAATCAGAACTTCTTTTTTCAAAAAATGGATGGGCGTTTGGGGAAAGATTGTGCAGTCTGTGGAAAAAAACCCTCAAAGCATTCTGGTAATGACCCGCATGAATTTGCCTGATGCAACTACAAAAGTCTGGGATGGAAAAAAGGCTAAAATCACCAAACTGACCAGACCGCAGGAAGAATATTCAAGATTTGCGGCTTTCGCGCACAAAAGATTGGGCAATCGCTTTGTGACTGTTTCTCCATCAATAGATTCTGGATGGAAATCTTTAGATTTAAAGAGAATTGTTGAAAACCGGCATTTTAACATTGCTCAAAGATTGCACATTAATGGTTTTGGAGAATATGCTAGCGATTGCGTATTGCATTCAACCCAAGAACTTGAAAACTCGCTAAAAGCAGGAGGATTCAGAGTAACAAAAGCAATAAACCCAAAAGCTTCTTTTTCTCATTCAGATGCATTTCAATACTACAATAATAAAGAAAGAGAAATTTTGCGCAAAAGACAATTGCAAGAGGCACGAAAGAAAAAGCCCGCAGTGCCAAAACCGCGGAACAGGCATTTCAGGCCTTAGGCCTTTTTCAATGCTTCACTGATTTTCAGCAATTCGCAAAGCTCGCTGATTTCAAAGTCTGATTTTCCTTTAGGCTCGCGCTTCTTGTTCAAGAAAACAGTTTTCAAACCAAATTTTTTTGCAAGCAGAACATCATCATTGTAGCTGTTTCCTACAAAAGCGGCATCGCGAGGCTTTAGCTTGAATTTTTTCAACGCGAGCTCGAAAAGCTTTCCTGACTCTTTCAAAAAGCCCTGCTCTGAACTGAAAAGCACTAAGTCAAAGTCTTTCTTGAAGTCAAACCCAAAAATTCTCTTGAAATCATAATAGCCCCAAGGCGCAACTCCAGAGCTGACCACTGCAAGCCCGAAATCTTTTCTCAAGGCCTGCAAAGTTTTCTTGTAATCTTTCGGAAGCCAAGTGAAATCCTTCCTAATTTCCAAATGCTTTTTCACAATATTTAGAATTTGCCGCTTGCTTGCGTTCAAGCCCAATTGCTTGAAAAGCAAGTCAAAGAATTCAAAATCTGAGGAAATCCAGCCAAGGCGGTAGCTTTCGTAAACCTGCTGGTATTTTTGCCTGAAAACTTCCCCGTCAATGTCATGCTTTAGTTCTTTACCCACTATTGGAACCAAGAGCTTCCACTGCTTGCTCCAGTCAAATTCCTGCAAAGTGTCAGTCAAGTCAAAAAACAAGGCATTTACCATAATAATTCTCCATAGAAGATTGCCTTGCAAGGATTATTTAAGCCTTTTTGCGCTTTGTTAAGAACGGTGGATGATTAATGTTTCAGTTTGGTAAAGTTTTGAAAGTCTTCAAGCCCGAAGACAAGGAAATAGAATCTGGAGACAAAAGCGTTCAGGCACTTGTTGAAATGTGGGACGAAGTCATTTTGACGACTGCAGTAATGCAAAACATTGAAGAAAAATTAAAGGCCGGCGATTTTGTAATCACTGAAATCAGCCCTTTAAGCCCGAATCTTTACAGGCACACTATAGTGAAGGCATTGAGGGGAAAAGCGGGATTGGAAGCATGGAACGAGTACAAGAAAGTATTCAACAAGAGAAAAGAAGCCGAAATGCCGCAAATGGACTTGGACATTCCAAAAGGAAGAGGAATGATAAGGTAAAAGCTCAAAAAGAATAATCCACTGGTTTTAGCTAGTGGACTATTCCACTCTTCTCAACCTTTAAAACAACACTGGCTTCAGGCCGCACGCTTATTGAAACAAGGCGCACGGCATAGCCTTGCCAGTTAAAATCAGTGCGCTTTGTGAAAACAGAATCAGTATACTTTTCCTCTAGCTCAACGAGCTTTGTCTCGTTCCCAAGCCTTAACTTTAAGCTGACAGAAACAACAGCCGCTCGCTTTCCATTATCTTCAAGCACAATGTGCTCAATGGGGCCAAAACTGCATAACACTGTGAAATTGTTTTCCATAGTTTTCCTGTCCAAAAGCGGCTCTTCCAAAATCATTACTGGCTCGCCTGAAGAAATAGCGAACTCTTCGCCCAATCGCACTAGCTTATGGTTTCTATAATAAACCATTCTCCCAGGGTCGGCCCAAAGCAAAACCCAATTGCTTGGCGTGCCTTTCTTTTTTCCGTCTTTTTGGACTTCATACCAGCCCAAGTCTGCGTCAACTTCATTGAATTCATGAACAGTTCCAGCCATGCAATCACTTAAGATTGTTCTGCATTAAAAACTTTGCTGAACTGCCAGTCCAAAAAAAAACAGGAATCATTTTTTTCCAGAATGGTCGACAAACTTGAAGTTTGGCTTTTTCCTGCAAAGACTGCCAGTCAAGTGCATTACTTTTTCCAAATTCTTTCTCTCTCCAGACAAAAGCAATGAATTGTAAAATCCATCCATCATTTCAACCTTGAATTTTCTTGCGGCCACTGTAATGTCCGTGAAAAACAAGTCAAACAAAATGTCATAATCATTCAAAGTGCGCGAAAGCCTTTTCACTGGAAGGACTGCCGTCAAGACATTCTTGTGCCTGTGCAAAGCATGGGACAGCGTAAAGCGCGAAAGCGCGTGCAATATCTTGTCCCTTGACTTTAACGGCAAGTTCACATGCAGTGAGTCCAAAGGCTCCAAGCGGTCTATCTTCAACCCGACTTTTTTCTCGCCCATTTTTTCCAAAATCACTGGCAGGTAATTGTAAAAGAAAGCGTAAATTTCAGGCCGATTGTCTTCCAAAACCCCAAATTTGAATCTGACAAACTGCTCTTTTTCCGGCATTGCTTTTAGCGCGGGTTTTTTTGCTTGCTTCACTTTTTTCTTTAATGCCTTTGATTTAGACTTCATGATTAAAGCAGGAAATCCCATATATTTAAATTTTCCCGCAAAAGCCCGCAAATATCAAAGATGTTCCCAGCAGATTATAAATTATAAGCGCTTATTTTAATCATGGCTTCAAAGAATTGCATTATTGAAACTAAAGGACTGGTCAAGAAATTCGACAATTTTGAGGCAGTCAAAGACGTCAGCCTGTGCATTAATGAAGGCGAAATTTTCGGGCTTTTAGGCCCTAATGGCGCTGGAAAAACAACTTTTCTTTCAGTCTTGGCAACAACTCTTCAGGCAAACGGCGGAAGCGCAATGGTCAATGGCTTTGATGTTTCAAAAAGCCCTGACGGAGTCAGGAAAAGCATTGGAATGAGCTTTCAGGACAATTCACTGGACATTGACTTGACAGCAAAGGAAAACCTGTGGTTTCATTGCAGAATGTACCACATTCCAGAAAATCAAATCAATGAAAAAATAAGCCAGGCATTAAAGCTTGCTGACTTGGAGCAGTTTGCAGACCGTGAGATAAAAAAATATTCTGGCGGAATGAAACGCAGATTGGAAATAGTGCGCGCTTTAATGCACGAGCCAAAAATACTGTTCTTGGACGAGCCGACGCTTGGCTTGGATCCTCAAACAAGGAGGGCATTGTGGGAAAAAATCAAGCAATTAAACCAAGAGAAAGGAATGACAATTATTTTGACAACGCATTACATGGAAGAAGCCAACGAGCTTTGCGACAGGATTGCAATAATTGACAAGGGAAGAATTGTGGCTTTGGGAACTTCCCAAGAATTGAAAAAAAGCGTGAAAGGAGACGTCATAACGCTTGAAACAAGAAACAACCAGGCATTTGCGGGCAAAAAGTTCAAGTTTGTGAAAAACACAAAACTTCACAATGGAGAAATTTCTTTGACTGTTGATTCTGCAGAAAAACGCATTACAGAAATAGTGCTTTTTGCGAAAAAGAGCAAAATCCAAATCGACAATATCAACCTCAAAAAGCCTTCCTTAGAGGATGTTTTCCTTCATTTCACAGGCAAGACAATCCGAGAGGCAGAATTAAGCGCCGAAGGCCAGTTTGCCGAGAGATTCAAGGCTTCAAAGCCTGAATTGAGGGCAAGGTGAAAAAATGTGGAATGACGTTTTCACTCTGGCGTACAGGGAAGTCTTGATTCTGACAAAAATCAAAATCAGGATTTTAGGGCTGATTTTCAATGCATTAATCTGGCTTGTTGCAATGGGCTTTGGCTTAAGCCCTTTGCTTTCAATAAGCGGAGTTTCATACTTTGCTTTCCTGGTGCCTGGAATGATTGGAATAAACTTGCTTTTCCCAAGCTTTTTTGGGGCAAGCACTCTAATTACTGACAGGCAATTCGGGTTTTTGAAAGAAATGCTTGTCGCGCCAATCCCGAGAACAACTTTGGTTTTGGGAAAGGCATTAGGGCTTTCATTTTACGCGACAGTTTCTGCGGCAATGGTTCTTGCATTCAGCATTATTTTGGGCTTTCAAATAAACCATTGGTGGACTATTCCTGCATTGATTGGAATTGCATTGCTTGCTTCCTTGGGATTGACTTGCTTTGGACTGGCTTTGGCGATTAAAATCAAGGACACCCAGTCATTCCAGCTTTTGGGAAACTTCATTGTGTTTCCATTCTTCCTGCTTTCCGGCGCTTTTTTTCCATTAGACCAGGCGCCTTGGTTCATCAGGTACTTTTCCTACATTAACCCAATAACTTACGCGATTGACGCAATGCGCCAAATCACTTTAGGAATAGGCCACACGCCATTAATCCTGGACCTTGGAGTGCTTTTCGGATTCTTCATCATAACCTTGATTGTCGCGGCCAAATTGTTTGACAAAAGCGAATAAAAGAAAAGCATTAAAAAGCGGAAAAACTATTAAACAATGCAAGACATAACTTATGCAAGGTTTAATAATGAAAAAAGTGTTTGGCGCTGCATTGCTAATTTTTTTTGCTTTAGGGATTGCTTCCACTGCAAGCGCAATTACCGCAACTGTTGACGTTAAAGGCGGAAGCGAAGTGCTTCTCCCAACAGGAACAGGAGTAACTGACGGAATAGTGAAAGTCACTGTTGAAAAATTGACTGGCGAATCTGTTTGGAGTTGGATAACCGACTGGTTTGCTGGCGGAACAAAAAAAGTTGAAGGCAGGGTTTACATACAAAAAGGCAATGATTTCTTTGAACTTGACTGCACTCCAAAAACAATGCGTTATTTCATTCTAGACCCTAATGAAGAAGCAAACTGCAACTTGGATGATTCAACACTTCAACAGTACTTTTATGGCGAGACTTTTGCGGGCAATCCAGAGCCGGTAAAAGTCAAGGTAATTTCAAACGATACTGAAAAGGCAAGACTGCAAATAACAATTAATGACGATTTCTTGAGAAAAGCAATGAACAAAATAAGTTCAGGCAGCAATAAATGGTTGAGATTAGATTTCTCCAGCAGCTTGAAAGACGGCTTGACTTTTGACATGGTAAAAAATAGCTTAACAATGTATTCTGATGCCGGGCTAACTAAACAAATTAATTTAACCCAGAAAAAATCAGTAGGAAACATTGTTTACATCCCCGCAGGCGATTTGGGGCTTACAACCGCAAGCATAAATAAAACAATTTACTTCACTATCTCCAAAGATGGGCAAGTTGGAAATTCTTCAATAACAATTACAAACCTTGATTTATCAAAGGACTTGGATGCTTTGCCAGCTGGGGCGAATTGAATGGAAACTAGAATTTTGATTGCATCAATTGCTTTAGTGCTAATTTCAGCCACTGCAATGGCAGTAGTATCTGTAGGCCCAATCACATTTCCTTCAAACCCCGGAACAACTTACTTTGAGCCAGCTTTCGAATTTGGAGGCGGAACTACAGCAAGCCACAGAATAGCATTGACATTCAATAGCGGGGTTGGAAAGATTACTGAAGTTGCAATGGTTCCAACATTCGATAATTGCCTTCCCCTAAGTTCTAGATCTGCAACAGATACTGCAAACTGCTCTGCCCAAGAATTCTCAAAAGACAGCAAATGCCAAGTTTACGCGCAAAAGGTAACTGCCAATGCGCCAAGATGCGTCATTAAAATTTCATACCTTTCAGGAACAGAAACAAAAAGCAAATTTTTTGAAGCAAACAATGACCAGACAATTAAAATTATTGACGACCCAACAGGAACAATAACTCCTACTAATTGCGCTGCTGCAATAGCCAAAATTAATGACAAACCCCTTTCGCAGGTTCCATTCTATATTGACCCAACAGTAGCACTTAAAGTCGATTTTATAGTAGACCCAAAATGCGATTTCAGCAAGTATTCCTTGGATGTTTGGGCATTGGATGCAAGCAGTGACATAACTGCGGTTTTAAAAGATAAAAAAGCAAACCGATTGAAGCAGTTCCTTTTTGCGTCTGGCGACAAAACTAATATTTTCACAACAAAATCAATTTCAATAGCCGCCCCATTGAATAATGCAAAATATTACAAAAACCCAGAAACTGATGTGCTGCCTGAAAACAAGGCAGAAATAACCGCAAGAAACGCAAGTTTAACATTCAGCGGATTCATACAAGCCAAGTCAGGAAATAAATTTTATTTGATTGTTGAAAATGCTGCAAAGAAAGATTCTCCAATAGAGCCTACTGACTGGAAGGATTCTCAAACTATTGAAGCGACTTTCACAAAGCCACAGCCCCCGGTTTCTGGCTGTTCCACTGTTTTGCAGTGCTTGGTTGAGTTGAACCAAAATATTGTGAAACAGCTTACTGAGTTAAAAAAAAAAATTGGATAGTTAATCCAAAGCCGTCTTTGACTGTTGGAATTGCCGACAATTCAACAGATTTTTCATTTGCTACTGAATTTGCGCAAGACTTGACAGTTGATGTTCCAGCGCCTGCATTGAATGAAACCCCATTACAAGTGAATATAATAGTGCAGGACTTGCCTGAAAACTCAGTGCCTTCAGTAGTTATTGAAAAAGACAGTCCAGTCGCCAAACTGTTTTCTGACGAATTCAAAAGAACAAGCCCGGATTTGCCAATCACTGAAGTTCCAAGAGAAGAGCTTCCAAAAGTTGATTTAGGCCTGCTTAATGCGCCGCAAGCCCCAATTGTGGTTTTGAAAGTGCCTAAAGGCAACGAGGCAGAAAACCGGCAGCTTAGAACTGCAGCAGCTAACGCATTGAAGAAATTAAGCATTGCGCAAGCGCCAGTCACTCCAAGCGCTGAAGGAATCAAAGTTTTCATTGACCCGGGCCATGGAGTGAATGGAGATTCTGGCGCTAGCTTTAACGGAGTTTCAGAAAGGGAAATTGTGCTGAAAGTCGCCAAACTGCTTGATGCAGACTTGAAAGCGCGAGGGTTTTCAACAATGCTTTCAAACAGCGCTTTACGCCCGCAAGAAAGAGCGGCTGAAGCAAGCCAATTCTTCCAAGGAAGCACAGTAGCATCAACTTTTTTCCTGAGCATTCATTTGAATTCAACAGGAAGCGGGACTTGCCCTGGAAAAAGCGAAGCTTGGGCAATGTACGACCTGCAAACCCCAGGCTCTAAATCATTTTCTGAAAACTTGGCGAAATTGCTGCAGGCAAAAGGAATTGCGGCTTCAGTCAATCCAGTTCCTGAAACTTACTCGAATTTTACAAACTTGGGAGTGCTTGAAGCACAAACTGACAATAAAGCGCTCATTGAATTGGAATTCTTGTGCAATCAGGAAAACTCAATTAAAGTCAATTCAAGCCAATGGCAGGATTCAACAAGCAAGGCGCTTGCTGAAGCCATTTCCTCGCTTTCCGGAAGCATGCTTGCAGACTCGCAAGGATTCAAGACAGTTTTTGCAACGCGTTTTGACGGCAGTTCTAACACTGCAGGAAACTGCAATAATTCTTGCGCTGCATTGCCTGACAATACTGCGTTAGGAAAATCAATTACAGTCTGCAATATAGGCAGGACAAAATGCGTGAACACTAAAGTTGGAGACATTGGGCCGTGGTGCACTAAAGATTCAGCATATGTCTTTGGAACTACCAAATCAATTGGAGAACAATTTAATGGAAAATACTGGAGAGAGCTTCCTGAATCAGTCCAAACAACTTGCGGAAACCCGATCGAATGGCCGCAGGGAAATTTGAAAAGCAATGGGGCTGGAATTGACTTGACCCAAGACTTGCTTGAACAATTAGGGATTTCTGGAGATCCTTTAAGAGACCAAGTAAAGTGGAAGTTTGTTTAATTGCCAAGCCATTCGTAAGCTTTGCTTCTATGGAGAATGCGGGTTATTTTGACTGAATCTTCAAAGATTGAGTAGATCATTCTGTAATCGCCAACCCTAATCCTGTAAAGTATTGGATTGAAAGAACCCTTAAGCTTTAGGATATCAGCCCCGCTTCTAGGCCTGAAAGGATTTTCAGCAAGTGCATCAAAAGCCTTTTTGATTCGCTTTTGCATTTCATTTCCAAGACTGTAAAAGTCTTTCCTTGCAGACTCTGAAATCAAAACTTGCCATTTTTTCATAGGTCTTCAGCTTTGAAGAATTTTTCATTTTCCAGAATGAACTTTTGCTCTTCAAAAAAACGGCATTTTTCGGCAATTTTTATCAGCCTGGAAATTATCTGATCGTAAGTGTCGTCCTTCTTGCCGTAAATTTTAAGCAAGTCCCTGGTTTCTTCCTTAACCAAAATAGTAGTAGCCATATAATCACTAATAATCAACTATAGTGAAACATATTTATAAATATTGGCTCAATTCTAGCATTCGTAAGTTCTTTTTCCGGAAGTCCCAAAGCAGGCTTTTGCTTTTTTGGAAAGCTCTGTGCCTTTTGGAGTCGGGTATTTTCCATTAAGGCATGCAAGGCACAAGTCTTCCTTAGGCATGCCGATTGCTTTCACCAGGCCGTCAAAAGTCTGGTAAACCAATGAGTCGGCCCCGAGTTCCTTGCGGATTTTTTCAACTGTTTCTTCGCTTAATTCAATGCCTTCGGAGCGTTCTTCAGGCATTGAAAGCCTTGCGGCAATCAATTCATTCAAAGTGCTCATGTCAATTCCGTAAAAGCAGGGAAAGCGGACTGCAGGGCAGGAAACGCGCACGTGAACTTCTTTCGCTCCGCCTTTTTCGCGAATGTAATTAATCAATGCCTTTCCAGTTGTTCCACGCACAATGCTGTCTTCAACCAAAAGCACTTTTTTTCCTTCAACAATTGGCTTTACAATAGTGTATTTTTCATTCGCTTTGTCAGAGCGCGAATCTCCTTCAATGAAAGTCCTGCCGACAAAACGGTTTCTTAACAGGCCTTCCATTGAAGCAAGGCCCAGCTCGCGCGCGAAAGAGTCAGCCGCGGGCTTTGCAGTGTCAGGCACTGGAACAACGACAAAATCACTGCTGTTTGTTTCCAAAGGCTCTATTTTTGCAAGCTCTTTTCCCAAACGCCAGCGGGTTTCATAAACGCTCACTTCATCCAAGATTGAAGAGGCGCTGGCAAAGTAAATCCACTCAAACATGCAGTGCGCTTTGCGCGGGCTTTTCGCGAACTGTTTTCTTTCAACAATTCCATCATGCACAATAATTAATTCTCCAGGCTTGACGTCAATGGCTTTAGGGTCTGAAAGCAAAGCGCTTGTTTCTGAAGAAACCAGGACTTTTCCATCAACTTCAGAATAGCATAATGGCTTTATTCCTAAAGGATCGCGCGCCGCAACCAATTCTCCCTCGGCATTCAAGAAAACCATTGAGTAAGCGCCGTCAATTGCTTCTGAAACTCCCTTGAACATTTCTGCAAACTCCGGTCTCTTGTCGCCTTTCAACTGCCGCGCAAGCAAAAGCATCAATAATTCAGTGTCAAAGTTTCTCACAAAATGGTACTCTCTTTGTTCCATTTGCTTTTTCAAGTCATTATAGTTTGCAATGTTTCCATTGAATGCAAAACTAAACCACTTCCATTTCCTATTGTGATGGCGCTCGAAAGGCTGTGCAAAACTGTCGTCATCGCCCCCGCAAGTCGCATAGCGCACGTGGCCAATGCCTTTAGTGCCTGCATAGTCTTTGAGAATGTTCTCGAATTTTGGCCTTACATTTGTTGAAAAAACTTCATTGACCAGGCCGACTTTCTTGAAAGTGTCAATCAATTGAAGCCTTTCAGGATTGTAGGTTGTAATGCCTGCTGAAAGCTGGCCGCGGTTCTGAAGCCTCAAAAGCATTTTGTAAAGAATGCCTGAAGCGCTTTCTGAAGGCTTGTCGTAAGAAGGCAAAGAAACAGCAGCAATGCCGCAATTATGTCCTAAAAATTCTTCCAAGTCGTCCCTTTAAAGTTAAGGGCATGAACAATTTAAAAAAAGCACTAATTGGCTGGAATTTTTAATTCCAGCGCCTTTTGCTTTGCGGCCTTTGGAAATTCCTTCCGCCAGAACTGCCGCCCCGCCTGAAGTTTCCCCCGCCACGGCTTTCATGCCTGAAACTCTTGTGAGGCGAGAATTTTGGCGCCGGAATGTCGTCTGGAAGAATTCTTTCGTCCAATTGCTTTCCCATTAAACGCTCAATTTGGCCTAAAGTGCCCATTTCTTCAGAATAACACAGCGAAATTGCCTCACCAACGGCTCTCATTCTGCCAGTCCTGCCAATCCTGTGAATATAATAGTTGATGTCATGCGGCAATTCATAATTGAACACGTGAGAGACACTGTCAATGTGAATTCCCCTGGATGCAACGTCAGTTGCTATCAAAATCCTGATTTTATGGTTTTTGAAGTCTTCCATTACAGCATTTCTTTTGGCCTGCGTCAAGTCTCCTTGAATGCCGGAAGCTGAAATTCCATTAAAATTCAATTGGACTTCCAAGTCTTCCACTTGGCGCTTGGTTTTGCAGAAAATTATTGCCCTTGAAGGATTCAACTGGTTAAGCAGGAAAATCAAGGAGCCAAGCTTTCTTCCAGGCAGTATTTGGAAAAAATACTGTTTTACGCCTTGCGCGCTCTTGTCTTCAGAAACCAATTTCACGTGCTGTGGAAAGCGCATGAAGTTTTTTGCCAACTGCATTACTTCCTGCGGAAAATCAACGCAAAACAATAAAGTCTGCTTTTTTTGCCCGGTGTAAGACATTATTTTTTCAACATCCCTGATGAATCCCATTGCAAGCATCAAGTCTGCCTCGTCAAGCACAAAAAACTTTATTCTGGACAAGTCCAAAGTATGCCTGCCCAATAAGTCCAAAACCCTTCCAGGAGTTCCGACAACAATTTGCGCTCCGGCGCGGATTTTAGCGGCCTGTCCGTCAATTCCAACGCCGCCGTAAACAACAACTGAATTCAATTTGGAAAATTTTCCTATTTTCTTAAAGTCCTCAAAAACTTGGGTTGCAAGCTCTCTTGTCGGAACCAAAACAATTGCCTGGACAAAACGCTCTTCAGTAATCATTTCCAAAATAGGTATTGCAAAAGCCGCAGTCTTTCCAGTGCCAGTCCTTGACTGCACTATCAAATCCTCGCCTTTCAACACAAAAGGAATGGCTTTTTCCTGCACTTCAGTGAAAGTTTCAAAGCCCAAACTAGCCAAGGCCTTAGTGGTATTTTCGCTTAATTCTACATTCAATCTAAACATTCTCCATTATTTTTCATTTATAAACAATTAACTAAGCAAAACGCACTTAAAACCAATCATTTCAAGCAAAACCAGCCAAGGGAAAAGAATAAAAAACACAAAAACATCAATTGTTCTGGTGGAAATAAATGCCGCTTTTCAAAAGAGCTCCAAAAAATGTTTTTTCAGCAATCCAGCAAAGGCAGGCGAGAGCAAACGCTTTCGGGCAAAAAATCAAAAAATTTGAGCAAAAAAACCGCCCGCGGCTTTCTGCAGCAAATCAAAAAGTCAGAACTGCCGCAAGAAAGAATGAAAAAGCGCTCTCCTCAAAAATTCGGACTGTTCAAAAGCAGGCAAGCCAGCAAATTAAGGCTGTCCAAAAGCAAGTGAAAAAAGTCGACAAGAGATTGACAAAGCTTCAAATCGCGCAAAGAGCTGCAGAAATTGCAAGAATCAAGAACAAGCTAGCGCAGGCAAAAACAGGCTGGCTTATTCCAAAGCTCAGAAGGCGCTTTTGGATTAGCCGCCTTGAAAAATTAAGGAAATACAGGCAGCGCCAGCCGCTCTTGCGGCAAATGCAAAGTCTTGAACTGAAAGAACAGGAAAAAACGCGAAAGCTGGAATTGCAAAAGCAGGCAGTAAGGAAGAAAAAAACTGCAGGAATAGAGCTTGGAAAAGCAAAATTCAAGCTTGAAAGGCAAAAGCTCGCTTCAAAAAGAGACCTTGAAAGAACACAATTAAGGAAACTGGCAAAAAACCAGGTTTTGAAAGAAAAGCTGATAGAAAAAATCCTTGCGCTCCAAATGAAAAACGTTGGCAATCCAATAACTAACGATCAAGGCCACACTATTGCAAGGCTTGATGAAACTCCTTTCAAAAGATTCTTGCATGACATAATGAAAGCAAAAAAGACTGGCGAATTAATGCAGTTGAACTCTGTCTTGGACAATGCTGCAAGACTATTCGCTAAAAACAGGATAAGCGCGGCCTTAATTGAAATGAGCACTTCCCAAGGACTGGTTGTTAATGGAATCATTCCAGCCAAAAAGCCGGCTGTGAGAAAAGAATTCAAAAATGCGGGGGAAGGAATTTAAGAAAATTCTTTTGCCAGTATTACCGCACTATCAGGGATAGTGCACATACTTCGGCGCTGCCCACGATGTTCAACCAATGGTTGAACAGACAGTTGACATTAGTCAACTGGAAAGGGCAATGCAGGGGAAGGGATTTGAACCCTCGAAGGCACTAAGCCACTACCCCCTCAAGGTAGCCGAATTGACCGGGCTATCGGACCCCTGCAGTTTAACTAATTGTTTCCAAACCTGTTTTTCTTTACTTGTTTTTGCTAAAAAGGCAACGCGGGGAACGAGATTCGAACTCGCGCTCCCTTTCGAGAACACGCTCTCAGAACTTCCTTTTTGAAGTGCAACTCGTATTTATGCAGTGCCGCAAAGCATTGCAGCGTACTTTGTTACTCGCGGGCAAAACCGCGATTCCAGGCGTGCGCATTGGACCGCTCTGCCATCCCCGCAATTAAAGATTTAATTCTGCTAAAGGATTAAAAACTGGTTTTAAATCAGAATAAAAGCATTAACAATCTTAATTTTGGAATGAACCAAAATTTTTTAGGAATTGGCAGGCAATTTGCTGGATTGCTTGAGGGGAAAACTGCAGTTGTCACTGGAGCAGGCTCTGGATTGGGAAAGGCAATCGCATTAGGCCTGCCTTTTGCAGGAGTGAAAGTCGGAGTCTTGGACATCAATGCAAAGGCAGTCTTTGAAGTTGCTGAAAGAATAAACGCCGAGTTTGAAGGATTTGCTTTTCCAATGATTGCAAGCGTCAGCGATGAAGGACAATTGCAAACTGCATATGCTGGCTTTGTGAAAGCCTTTGAAAAAATCGACATTTTAGTGAATTGCGCCGGAATTGCAAGGCTTGCCGCAGTGAATGAATTAAGCGCCAAAGACATCAAACTCGCAAACGACGTCAACATTGACGGCTATTTCTTGAATGCAAAGATCGCTTCAGAATTCATGATTAAGGAAAAATGCGGAGAAATAATAAACATCAGTTCTGCCTCAGCGCGCGGAGCTTCTGAAAACTCATCACTTTACGGAGTTGCCAAAGAAACGCAGTGCATGATGGCAAGGTCTTGGGCAATGGACTTGGGAAAGCACAACATTCGCGTTAACGCAATCCTTGCGGGCGATTTGTTCGGAGATGAAAATTTTGGGATTGATTCTGGAATCTGGAACAAGGACTATTTTGAAAAAAAGGCAGTCGACAAAGGGCTTGTGAAAGCAGGAGACAAAAGGATTAGTGGAGAAAAACTTCACCCAGAAGTCAGGGAAATGGTCATCCAGCATTACTGCAAAAGGACTGCTTTGGGAAAACAAATAGAGTACGCTGATGTCTTGAACTTGATTGCTTTCTTAAGCTCTGGATTGGGAAGCAAAATAACTGGAGAGTCAATTGCAATAACGTCCGGAAACCCAAGCGCTTTTTCAAGATAAAGGAATCTGATGAACTCTGAAAAAGTGCAGGAATTTTACGAAAGATTTCCCTATCCCGACAAGCGCATTGAAACAAAGGAAAACCTCCAAAAAAATGCGGAATGGATTGCAAAGCTTGCTGAAAAAAAAATCCCAGAATTAAAAGGATTTAAAATGTTGGATGCAGGCTGCGGAACAGGAGAATTCGCATGCGGTTTTGCTCTTGGCGGCGCGAAAGTCTTGGGAATTGACTTGAGCGCAAAGTCAATTGAAAAGGCAAAAGCCCTCGCAAAAAAATTCAGGCTGGAAAATGCCGAATTCAGGCAAAGAAATTTGCTGAGTGAAGAACTGCCGGAAAAAAGCTTTGACTTGGTTTACAGCATGGGCGTATTGCACCATAATCCAAGCCCAAAAGAAGCCTTCAAAAAAATTTCAAGGCTGGTGAAGCCTGAAGGAATCATTGTGATTGGATTGTACAATTCTTTCGGAAGGTTTCCAGTGCATTGCAAAAGAAGAATTGTGGAATTGCTTGCTGGAAAAGACAGCGAGAAAAAGCTTTTGTTGGCAAACAGGCTATTTCACAAAGGAAAGCCAGTGACTGAGGCAAGAAAAGCATGGCTTGCTGACAAGTACTTGCACCCTTTGGAAAAGACATTAACAATTGAAGAAGTGCTGGACTGGCTTGAAAAAGAAGGATTTGAATTCTTGAACGCAAAGCCGGAAATTCCTGAAAGAAAAAACTTGCTTTTGCTCCAGCTGGAATGGATGATTTCTGGAGAAAGCTTTTTCACAATTGCTGGAAAAAAAAGACTTAACGCGGAGGACGAGATTTGAACTCGCGTATCCTTTCGGATACCAGCTCTCAAGGCTGGCGCATTTGACCACTCTGCCACCTCCGCAAGCTTATGAATTAATAAAAGCAAATATTATTTTATAAGATGCCTTGAATCTTAAAAAAGTGGTAAAATGAACGATGAACAGGTTGCAATGGCTGTTTTGTTTTCTTCAACAATCATTCTGCTATTAAGCCTGAATTTTGTCCTATTTTCAAGGGAAATCCACAATTTGGTTTTTTACCTGGCAATTCCATCAATCATTCTCCTGACTTGCGGAAAAAAACTAAAGGAGTATTTCTCAATAAATGCGAAAGAGTTTTTCTGCAAAGAGTTCCTGCTGGTCTTTGCAGTATTTCTCATTAGCGTGATTGCAGCGTCAAGAATTGCAGAGTTCAAGAATTATTACGGCAGTTATTCGCAGGCATTGGTTTCAAACCCGCTTTATTTCATTGGAGCAAGCATCATCATTCTTTTCTCCTGGGAGTTTTTGTTCCGAAGCTTCATGATTAAAGGAATGAAAAGTTTTGGGAAAAGCGCTGTATTGATTCAGGCAATTCCTTTCGCTTTCATGCATTTCGGCAAGCCGGCGCTGGAATTGTACGCTTCGTTCTTTGCGGGAATTCTTTTGGGGTATTTGGCATTAAAGCAAGAGTCTTTCATTGGCGCTTTCCTGCTGCACTTGATGGTTTATTTGCTGATTCCCTTGCTTGTTCTTTTCTGAAAAAGCCATTGGTTAAAATACTTTTGAGTTAACAGGTTTATACTTTATGCAGGAAGAGAAAACTTGTGAAGGCTGCGGGGCAAAATGCTGCCGCGAGGCAAACGTATGGCTTGAAGAGCCAAAGACTGACGAAGACTTTGACGAGTGGAAATGGCTGTTAAGCCACAAAAGCCTGTACATTTACAATGATTCAAGGTATGGCTGGATGATTTGCTTTGAGACAGACTGCAAATTCTTGGACAATGAAAGCAAATGCGTCAATTATGCAAACAGGCCAAACTTGTGCAAAGAATACGACATAAAAGACTGCATCAAGTACGGCAGCATGAAATTTGACCCGATTTTAAGGAATCCTGAAGACGTTGACGAATTGAAAAAAAAGCTTCAGAAAAAGTAAGAAGGAAGCAAGCCAGGGAATCTGCCCCACCATTAAAATAATAGCGCGTGGAAATTCTTCGTCCCCACAAAATGCAGTATGGCTTGCCCCCAAAACTCCCAATACTAAAGGATTAATTTGAAGTGGAAGAGTTTAAAAAAGAAATTGATGGTCTACATAAATGTTCGGAGACAATTATGCCAATTGATTCAAACGAAAAGGAAAAAGAGAAAAAAGCAATTCAATTGGCAAAAAAGGCAATTATTGCAAAAGGCTACAGTGAAAAAGAATTCAAGCAATATTCCTTGATTAAAAGCGGGCCAGTTGCAAAAAATCCCGCGCAGTGGCATTTGCATTTTGACATTGAAGACAAGACTGATTCTTCAATTGAAATAATTGTTGACTTAAGCACTGGAAGAGCAGTTTATTTCAAAAACCAATGGGCTTGAATTCTTCAAAAGGATTTTTCTTTAAAATCCTTCAGCCAGCTTTCAAAGAATTCTTCCTTAGAAAGACTAAAAATTCTTTCAAAAGCGGCAGTAATGCTTGAATCATTGCCTTTAATGAATTCAATAAGTTTCTTTTTGCCTTTTTTCTCCAAAAGCCACTTTATCATGCTGCCGCTTTGCTGGTAGAATAGAGTAACATGGCTGTCAAAATCAGAAGTAAACTCAAAATCAGCCCCAAATAAAAGAGCCCCTTGCTTTTCAATAAGCTCAATCACCCAGTTTTCATTGGTTTGGCTATTTATTGCATAAGGCAGGCCTTCCTTGAAAACAAAAGGCAAATCATTGGATTGTATTTCCCTAATAAACAAATGGGATATTTCATGCCCTGTTGTTTTCTGAAAGCGATCCAGCTTGTTGTTGGAAAGTTCTTCCAACACTGTTGGAGATAGGAAAAAGAGCTGGTTTTTGAGTGTTTTAATGGCATATGCTGACAGCCACTTGTTTTCCAAAGCATATTCAGGCGGAATCCAATTCTTTGAAAATTCTTCCCTAGTGTAGTAAAAAAAGACTTTAAACTTCAATTCAAACCCAAAAAATCCAACATTCCGCTTATATCCTTCAGTAATGCTTTGAACAATCAAATCTTTGAACTGTTCTTTTTCACCATCATATGAAAACTCGCAAAAGCCAAGATCTTCAACTTTAAGCATTTTCAAACCTAAAAATGGACCCGGCGGGAATCGCACCCGCGCTACGTCCTTGCGAAGGACGAGTCCTACTACTAGACTACGGGCCCAATAAGAAACAGTTGAAGGAAAGAGTATTTATGCGCTATTGCTTGCAATAGCGCGACGTACGCGCACGTAAACTGGACGTGACGGTTTTTGGGGACACGGGGATTTGAACCCCGACTTAAAGGTCTGGAGCCTTTCGCGCTACCAGGTTACGCAATGTCCCCATTCAGGTCTTGAAAGTAAGATAAAGAATTAACGTTCAAAAAAGTTTTAAAACTAGAGAAAAGCAAGAAAAAGGCGTCAATGCCAGGGTAAATCAACTTTTGCCATTGTAATCAAATTTACTTGGCTTGTTTTTTTAAACTTAAGCGCAAAACCTGCTTGAAAAATGCAAGGCTTTAAAATAGCTAAAGCATTATTTTAATCAAAGAACTAAAGTGGTCTCTATGGCTGAAGAAGAAGCCCGAATTAAAAAAACAAGCGAACAGTCTGAAGACTTGTTTGAAGAACTAGAGCATGATGATGAAGAAAGCGGCAGCCCTGCCAATGAAGAGCCTGAAGGCAGGGACAATGAAGACTTGGTTCCTTTAAAGAAGGAAAAAAAGCACAAGAAAGCAAAAAAGCACCACGAGCAGGAAAGCAAGGACGAAGACACTGAAATTTCCGGCGCAAAATTAAGGACGCTTGAAGAAGACACAAACCTGCCTGTTTCTGAAAGCCAGAAAAAAACCCTCTCTGACGAAGACACTGAAATTGTAAAGCCAAAAAAGCAAAAGTGGAAAGAAGCCGAAGTTTCAGGATTCAGGGAAGACAAGGAAGAAACAGAAATTTACAGGCCAATCAGGGGAGAAAAAAAATTCACAATCCACGTTGAAGGAGACCTGGAGCAAAAGGAAGAAACTGACGTTTACACTCCCAAGAAAAAAACCGAGGGAAAATGGGCAAAGGAAAAAGAAATTGAAGTAAAGGAAGAAGGCGAACTGGAAAAAGAGGAAGGAATAAAGGAAGAAGAAGAGGAAATTGAAGAGCGCGAAGAAGACAGGATTGACGACTTTGAAGTGGAAGATGACGATTTTGACATTGACTTGGAAGGCGAAGGCCTTTCCACTGAAGGAATCCGCAAAAGAATCCTGGAAAAGGCGGAAAAAGAAAGCGTTCGCGTTTCAGAAACCAGCATTCCATTAAAATTCCTTGAAGACGGAGAAAACGTCCTGATTGGACGGAAAAAAAGCGTTCACGCAAAGTACGGAATGCAAGGCGCATTATATGTTGGAAAAGTCGGGGAAGACGAGCAAAACAGCAAAAGCGTTTTCTTGGATTCCTTAAACCCTCACGTGGTTTTTGTCTGCGGAGCAAGAGGCAGTGGAAAATGCCTGGCTGGAGATTCTCTAATAAGTCTTGCTGACGGAAGCGAAAAACCAATCAAAGAGTTAGAAAATGATTTTGAAATCTTGGCATTAAATGATGAATTAAAAGTCCAAAACTCAAAGAAGGAAGGATTCTTCAAAAGGACTGTAGAACGCATTCTGGAAGTAAGGCTTGCCAGTGGAAAAAGCATCAAACTCACTCCGGAGCATCCTTTGCTAACAATTAATGGATGGAAAGAGGCAGAAAGCATTGGTGTTGGGGGAAGGATTGCGACCCCAAGGCGCATTGGCTTCTTTGGAAATCTAAAAGCAAGAGAATGCGATGTTAAATTGCTGGCGTACTTGCTTGCAGAAGGGCATTTGGGAAACCAGTTTGTGCTTTTCTCAAACTTTGATGAAAGAATAGTTTCAGAATTCAATGAATGTATTGGAGAGTTTGACCAAAACTTGAGGATTGAACAACATTCAAAACCAGGATGCTTTAGGATTGCTCAAAAAAGAAAAGAGACTGACATTTCCAAAATCAAAAGAAACCCAAAAGGGCAATTCACCCAAGAAAGCAGAATCAAGTGCAGCAAAAGCTCGCTGATGCTCTGGCTTGAAAGTTTGGGAATTTACGGAAAGCTTTCTGCAGAAAAATTCATTCCAGAAAACATTTTCAAGCTTGAGAAAGAACAGCTTTCAGTATTCTTGAACAGGCTTTTCAGCTGTGATGGAAGCATTTACAGAATCAACAAGAAAAAAAACAATTGGGCAATATGCTATGCTTCAAGCTCTGAAAAAATGATTTACCAAGTGCAGTCATTGCTGCTGAAGTTTGGAATAATATCAAGCGTCAGGGAAAAGAGAATTTTATGCAACAAGAAAGAATTCAAGTCTTTCGAACTGGTTGTTTATTCGGAAAGCGTGCTGGAATTCATTAAAGAAATAGGGTTTTTTGGAAAAAAAGAAGACAAAGAAAAAACCGCGCTTTTTGAAATGTCAGGAATTCAAAGAAACCCAAACAATGACACAATCCCAATGGAAGTTTGGGCAAAGCTTGATGGAATAAACTGGATGAAGACTGGAAGGGAATTTGGCTACAAAAACTGCAAGTCATTCCATAATGTCAAGAATTATGCCCCTTCAAGGGAAAAACTATTGAAAATCGCGCAAATCAACAATCTTAAAGGAATTCAACTGCTTGCAGAAAGCGACATTTATTGGGATGAAATAAAAGAAGTCAAAGAATTAAACGGAAGTTTTGAAGTTTTCGACATTAGCATTCCAGAATTGCATAATTTTGTAGCAAACAATATTATCGTGCACAATTCTTACGTGCTTGGAGTCATTGCTGAAGAGCTCGCGAAAAAAAACAACAATGTAGGAATTGTAGTCATTGACCCAATCGGCGTGTTTTGGAGCATGCGATTCCCAAACCGCGAAAAAAAAGAAATTGACGCAATGGGCGAATGGAATTTAATGCCTGAAGGATTGAACAACCTAAAAGTGTTCATTCCTGAAGGAATCGCGAACGAAGTCCCAAAAAACACTTATGACGCAACTTTCAGCATCCAGCCTTCATTGCTTACAAGCGAAGACTGGTGCCTTACTTTTGGAATAGACCGGTTTTCGCCAACAGGCCTATTGCTTGAAAAGGCAGTGAAGAGAGTGGAAGCCGGCTACAAGACTGCAGCTAGCGAAACCCAAAAGGCATTAATTGTAAAGCCCAAGGGAAGAAAGTACGGAATTGACGACCTTGTAAACTGCCTTGAAAGAGACGCTGAAATCAACAGCCGCGACAAAGGATTCAAGCAAGACTCTGTAAGGGCATTGGTTTCAAGGTTTGAGGCAGCAAAAAACTGGGGAGTATTCTCAAACAATGGAACTCCGTTGGCAGAAATTTCACGAGAAGGCCAATTGACAGTCCTTGACACCAGCTTCTTGGAAGATAACGTAACCGCGCTTGTAATTGGAATCCTGGCAAGAAGGCTCTTGGCTGCAAGAAAAATCATAACTAGAAAAGAGGCTTCAGTAAAGTTTGACAAAAAAGACATGGACCAAATGCTCGAGCTTGAAGTTCCAGCAACATGGCTTTTCATTGATGAAGCCCACACTTTAATTCCTTCAGGAAATGTAAGGACTCCTGCAACCGCAGGCCTTATTGAGTATGTAAAGCAGGGAAGAAGACCGGGGCTTTCACTCGTGTTTGCGACACAGCAGCCTTCAGCAATTGACTCTAAAGTGCTAAGCCAATTGGACGTGATAATGACCCACAAGCTGGTTTTTGACGATGACATCAAGGCAGTCTACAAAAGAACTCCAACAATAATTCCTGCAAAGTACAGGAAAGCAATGTTCATCAAAACTCTTCCAGTGGGCGTGGCATTGACTGGAGACAGGGCTGAAGAAACATCCCGCGCGTTTGTAATGCGCATTAGGCCCAGAATGAGCCAGCATGAAGGCAGGGACGCAGTCACAATGGAAAACACTAAAGAAATCAGCCCTAAAGAAATTCAAGAACTGGCATTAAGCATGGCGAGCTCCAAACTAAAGGCCGAAGGAATAATGCCTTTGGAAAAACTCCGCGCGCTCATTGACACTTTAAACACAAAATACAAGGCAAAAATCAATACAGAAGACATCTTGAAAGCCTTGGAAAAATCAGGCTGCGTTGTCGACCTTGCAGCAGGAACAATTGCAATCAAAGGATTCAAGCCGCAAGAAAAAGAAGTTGAAGAGTTTTCAAAGCAGGAAAGCATTGCAAACGCAATTGAAGAAAGCGCTGAAGTTGCCGAAAAGGAAGAAAGAAAATCACTGCATGAAACAAGCGAAGAACTGACAGAGCTATTGGCAATTCCGGCAACTCTCACAGAACAGCAGGCCCGCAAAGTATTTGACAACGCGAGAAAAAAGAAAACATTCGGGCTGTTCGGAAGCGAAGAACGCATTACCTCAATGCAATTAAAGTACAGGACAGTGTGGAAAGTGGTTTTCAACGAGTACAACCTGCGGAAGGAATTCGCCAAGAACGAATGCTACATTGACTCAGTAACTGGAGAGTTTTTGCACTTTAACGGGAAAGAATTCATTGAAAGCAAGGGCGCAAAATTCCTTTACGATTTAAGCGATGAAGAAATCTCAGTCGCAAAAGAAATTGCGGTGAAAAAAAGAATGCCTGAAGGAAAAGAGCAAAAATTCAGGAAAATTGCTGAAAAGCTTGCGGAAAAAGGGCTGATTAAAATCAAGGAAGACAAGGGAATTGTAAAATACGCCATTGACGAGCAAGCATTCGACCTTCCCCCATCGCCAGACCATGAACTGCTTTCAAGCATTGGAAAAATGCGCTTAATTACAGTCGAGGCCTTGGGAAAAGAAAAGGAAAACATTGGGCGCGAGAGCGCAATGAAGCTTGTCCAGAGATTATGGCCGACCATTATAGTGAAGAAAATCGAGGAAGTCGAAAGGCCATTGTTTGAAGCCACTTTCGAGTCAGCGAACGGCGAAAGCAGACGGGTAAAAATTGACGGTTTGAGCGGAAAAAGCGTTTAAAAGTTAAAAATACGCCTTTTTAATTCTTTTGATTGCAAAATTTAACAGTAAAGCAAATTTTTCGCAAGGAAAAAGGCTTTAAAAAAATAAAAAAGAGATGAAAAAAAAATATGAGTTTCGGAAGATTTAATAACGGCCCAAGGCAAATGTTCAAGGTAACCTGCTCGGATTGCGGACAGGAAACAGAAGTTCCATTCAAGCCAGACGGAACAAGACCAGTCTATTGCAGGGACTGCTACCAAAAGCACAAGCCAAAAAGAGACAATTACTAATTGCTCTAAAAAGTTTGAAAATTTGGACAAAAAAATTGAGTTTTTGAGAAAAAACTCCTTTTTCTTTTTATTTTTAATTTCCCCACCTAGTTTAAACAAGAAGGCTCGCGAATGAAAGGGACAATAGCATACAGGTTTGAAACTCCAACATATCCCGGGAACATACTTTACTTGAATTTGATAAGCAATTACTCCTGCACTAACTCCTGCGTATTCTGCGGCAGGCCAAAATCAAGAAAAGAAATTGGGCAGCCAAACATTTACGAAAAAAAAGCAGGCAGTTCCCTTTATCTTGAAAAAAAACCAACTGTAAAGCAAGCCCTTAATGCAATCGCGGCAAAAATCAAGCCAACAGACAATGAAATAGCAATTGTGGGACTCGGCGAGCCGCTTTTGAATTTTCTGACAGTAGAAAAATTACTAACGGAAATAAAACGCAAGTACTCTGTGAAAACAAGAATTGACACTAACGGGACAATAAGGTGCATTTTCAAAAACCCTGCGCAAAGGCTTGCAAAAGCAGGACTGGACGAAATCAGAATCTCATTGAATGCAGTAAGCAAGAAAGAATACGACAAATTATGCAATCCAATATTTCCTCAAGCATTTGAAGAATTACAAAAATTCATTAAAGACTGCATTAAGGAAAGCATTGAAACCAAGGCAAGTTTTGTTGAAGATTTCAAGCGAAAAGAAATCAAGCAAAGCGGCAGGAAAGAGCGTGAAAAATTTGCGCTATCTTTAGGAATCAAGAAAAAAAACATTATTTTCAGGAAATTCATGAAACCCATAAAAGTTTGGGGATTTTAAAATGAAACTCTTGCTTTTAATCAGTGGAGGCATTGACAGCCCGGTTGCGGGCGCACTTGCGCTAAAGGCAAAGCACGAGCTTGTTGCAGTGCACTTTCACAATACCCCATTCACTGACGAATTAAATAAGCAAAAGGCAATTGACGCCTTGAAAATTTTGGCAAAAAAATTTGGCAAAACAATCAAACTCTACATAATCCCCCATGGTTTTTCGCTGACTTCAATTGCAAAAAACTGCGACAGGAAAATGAACTGCGTTTTATGCAGGAGAATAATGCTGCGCGTTGCCTCAAGGATTGCGGAGCAAGAAGGCTGCGGCGCCTTGCTTACTGGCGAAAGCCTTGCGCAAGTCGCTTCCCAGACGTTATGGAATTTGGAGGCAGAGCATTCTGCAGCAAGCAAAATTATTGTACGGCCTCTTTTGGGAATGGATAAGAGTGAAATTACAGAACTCGCCCGAGAGTTTGGAACTTTCAGCAATTCAATAAAGCCAGCATTATGCTGCACTATAGTCCCAAGCCAGCCTGCAACGCATTCAAGCCTTGAACGGGCAGAGCTTGAGGAAAAAAAGCTTGATTTGGAAGCGATTGTGCAAAAGGCTTTTGAAGGCAAAGAAGTTATAGAAATCAAACAATAAGGTGTTTTTTTGGAAAGCCAGGGTTTTTTCACTAGTCCAAAAATTGCGGGCGGGTTTGCAATTAAAGAATACTCTGGATTCTTGACTGAAAAACAAGCAATGCAGCTTTTACAGGAGCATAGGCAATACCTCAAAGAGCTTGAGAACGCCGGCATAACAACAGCCCAAACTCAAATGCATTTTGAAAGAACGCCAAAAGGATGCAAGATTAGAATTATTCAAGAAGCTTTTGATGAAAAAGAATTGGTTAAGCAAATTATTGCAAGTTCTGGAAGAGAACAGGCATTAAAAACAGTCGGGATTGTTTTGCAAGCCGCTGAAAAAGCAATTGTTTACAGCACGACAAAAAACTCGAATTTTGGATTTCACCCAAGCTTGAGAAATTTTGCTTTAAAAAAAGGGATTCTTTACTACATTGACACTTTCCCGCCATTAGTTTCAAGAAAACAAGTTGCAAGAACAATTAGAATGCATTCGCCGTGGCCAAAATCAAAAATCGCAAGAATTGCATTATCTCCAATTGCAAGAATTGCGGCCAGCGAATACTACAATCCAGAAAGAATGATTAACGGAATCCTGGCAAGCGCTTCAAGGCTAAGGCCCGAATTAAAGAAAGAATTCCTGGAAGCAGGCATCAGAACAAGCCTGCGGGTTTTGCCAAAAAAAGCGGAAAAAATCAGGAAACTGGCGATTGCAAGCATTGAAAGGAAAGGATACAGGAAAGCAGTCGATTTCCTGAAAAGAATAAGGAGAAAATGAAGTTTATGGAATTGTCTGATTTTGTCGGAAAGCCCTGCAAGAGCAGGGTTGCTTTTGAGTTCATTCCAAAAAAGAGAATAAAACTTGACTTGGAAGAAATTGCGAAAAGACTGAAGGAAAAGGAAGTTTTTGTCGAAATTGAAACTCCCTTCCTGCTGATTTTGAGAATGCAAGTTCCAATCACTCTCTTCCAGACTGGAAAAATACTGATTAAGGAAACCAACATGGAAAAAGACGCCAGAAAAATCGCTGAAAAGCTCGTGAAAATCATGGGCTGATTCTTGAATTCGCAAATGCTTTTAAACTAGAAAAGCCTGCTTGATTTAGAAAGCACAATTTTTGAAAAAAGAAGGTGGAAAAATACCAGTAGCAAAAAAACAGAACACTTCAAAAGCCAAGCTGCAGGAAATCAAAAGCATGGACTTGATGTCTACTGCAAAATTCTATGCCGTACTTGGCGCAATAATAGGCGCGATTTACGGGCTAATATTCGGGGCAATTTTTGGAATTGCATTAGGCATTAAAGGCGGCGCCGCACTTGCGGGGCTTGGAATAATCGGCGGCTTGATTTTAGGAATTGTTTTTGGAATAATCGGCGGTTTTGTCAGCGGAGCAATATCTGCAGTACTGTACAACATTATTGCCAAAAGATTCGGCGGAATTAAGATTGAATTGAAGTGAAAAAAGCCTTGCAAGCTTTTTTTGCAAAAAACCGCTGTTTCTTGAGTGTTTTAAGAAATCTTTAAATACTTAGTTTCTTTATTCACTAAAGGCAAGGCAATAATGCCTTTGCATTTGTGAGGGATTTTATGGGTTTTTTTGACATTTTAACAAAGCCTGAAGAAACAATGAAAGCATTGGTTTCAAAGGCAAACTTAAATGACGCGTTAAAGACTTTTGCAATTTACGGCGCAATCATCGGTATTATTATTGGCGCAATATTATGGACTATTGGCTTCGCTGCGGCATGGATTATTGGCACGATTCCTGGCGTAAATACGGGTGGGCTTGCAGTTTTTGTAGCATCTCTAGCATCCCTTGGCGTTTTGGCAATTATTATCTGCGCAATTCTTGGCGTAATACTTTCAGTAATAGGAAGCGCAATAATGTATGGAATAATCTGGCTTTGCGCAAAGCTTTTGGGAGGCACTGGAACTTTCACGCAAAACTATTACCTTGCTTCAAAGCTTGTTTGGCCAAGCCTAGTGGCCGGATTAATTGCCTACATTGTCGGATCAATCCTAATGATAGTGTTCATTGGATTCTTGATAATACTGGCATTTGAGCTCTACATGATTTTCGTCATTGTAGTACTGGTTTCAGTAGCCAACAAAATAAGCAAGCTAAGGGCATTGGCTGCAGTATTATTGCCAATAATCGTGGTTGGAATAATTGCAATAATCATTGCAATCATTGTTGCGTTGGCAGTTTCTTCCGCAGGCCCAACAGTTGTTTACTAATTAGAAATGCCCGAAATTTCGGGCTTTCTTTTTTCTTTTTTAGGAAATTCAAATAAGTTTAAATATACAGGACTTTTCTTTAATTCATGGACATTGGAAAAACAGTAAACCAGACTTTTTCATGGCTTAATCTTAAATCATTGAAAATAATCCTGGTTTGGATTGTTTTCTCACTTGTTAGTTTTGGATTGCTTTTTAGCCTTGGCTTGAATTTTATAACCGAACTATTTGCTTTAATGACTCCGCAATCAATCAGTAACCCGCAGTTAATAATCCAAGTAATCATTAACGCGGCAGTGCAAATATTTGCGTTAATCTTGGCTTTAGGAATAATTTCCATGCTCTTGAGCGCTTATACCATAAGTCATGCCTTGAAGTCTTTGGGAAGCAAGACAAGCAATTTTAGCATAATGAAAGTAATAAGGATAATTGCGGCAATACTTCTGATATTTTTGGGTCTTGGAATTGCTTTTCTAATTGGAATTATATTGGTTTTAATTCTTGGGGCATTAGGGCTTTCAGCAATGCTTTTGGCAATAGTTATTACAATAATCCTCATATTTGCCAGTATTGCATTACTCTACATACTTGTCAGGCTTACTGTTTTTGAGCAAGTTGTTATTGACTCTGAAGCAGGCGTGATTGAATCATTAAAAACAAGCTGGGATTTGACTAATGGAAAATTCTGGCAAATCGTAGCAAACGCATTAGTTGCAGGAATTATTACATTAATTGCATTTTTTGTAATTTCAACAATTGTTCAAATTGCAACTCAACCAATGATCAGCTCTGCACTTAGCCCAATAATTGATGAAAAAGTGGCACAAATAACTCCGCTGCTTGAAAGCCTTCCAAAAAACCCGTCTCTAGCAACTGGAACTTACCCGGGCTATATAAAAACACAAGTTATCAACGGAATAAACGGGTATTTTGCAAACTCATTGGTTTCATTCTTTAGCATTTTGTGCTCTGCTTTCCTTTCAGCAAGCATTTACCTGCAGCTGAAAAGCGAAGCGCCAAAAAAAACCAAAGCCTAATTTTAGTTTTCCAAGCTTGAAACAATCCTTTTTTATCCATTACCAGCAACTTTTAGTTTATGGCAAACTTTGTTTTGGGAAAAGTCAAGGGAATAAGCATTGAATTGCACCCAACATTCCTGCTGCTCATAATTGCAATTTTCGGTTTTTTGCTGGTTTTTGACGCAAAAAGCCTTGCTTCAACAATGCTTTTGCTTGCGTTCCTTTTCATTTCAGTCTTATTGCATGAGCTAAGCCATTCCCTAGTGGCATTAAGCAAGGGCTTCAAGATAAAATCAATCACTTTGCTTCCGATTGGCGGAGTCGCACAGGCTGAAGAACTGCCTGAAAAGCCAAAGGACGAATTATTGATTGCAATTGCAGGGCCTTTCTTCAACTTTGCAATGGTTTTTGGAATTCTTGCAATAGGATACGCGTTAATTCCGCAGGCAAAACTGCTTCCATCACTCGAGCTATTGCAAAATCCTGACAATCTTGGATTATTGATTGAAAAATTCCCGCTGTTCGCTTTGCTTTGGGTTAACTTGCTTTTGGGATCATTCAATCTTTTCGTGCCTGCATTGCCAATGGACGGCGGCAGAGTATTAAGGTCTTTACTGGCTTTCAGAATGCCTTTTGAGAAAGCAACAGGCATTGCAACAAAAATAAGCAGTTTCATTGCTTTGATAATGGCAATTTTTGGAATTCTTTCCGGGGACTTTTGGCTGATTTTGATTGCCGCTTTTGTCTGGATTGGCGCAATGTCTGAAATGCAGTCAGTCAGCATCAAACAAACACTGCGGCCAGTGCATTTTGAAAAAATCATCAGCCAAAAGCCAAAGGCATTCTCTGGGCTTTTGAATTTGGAAGACGCTTTTGAAAAAATGCAGGAAAAAAACCAGGTTGAATCCTTGGTTGAGTTAGAGAAAGGATTTGGCTTTGTAAGCATTGAATTAATGTCAAGCGTCAAGCGCGCGAGCTGGTTTGAAACCAGGCTTTCAGACATTGCAGTGAAAATTCCCGCAGTCTTGGCAAGCACTCCGGCAGACAAGATTCTGCAGACAATGAACCAGTCTGGAATCCCATTCATTGAACTTGTGAAAAACCACGAGTTTGCGGGAATTGTCTCAGAAAAAGACCTCACAAAGCTTTACAGGCTTCAAAAAGCAGAGAACGCCCCATAATGCTTGAGGGTGCAAATTTTATTTTTTTTCAGTGCAATATTTCCCGCACATGGAACAGCCTTCAGAAATCTCGGGATTGCTCTTGCATTCTTCCTTCAATAATTTTCTAAAATTGACTGGATCCAAAGAATAATCAGCCATTGCTTCCCAATCAAGCCTTGAACGTGCTTCAGACATTAATTTATCGCGTTGTTTGGATGATTGCCTTCCTTTCGCAATGTCTGCAATGTGGGCTGCAATTCTCATTACAATAACTCCATCCCTGACGTCTGAAACATCGGGCAAACTAATGTGCTCTTTTGGCGTGACATAACACAGGAAGTCTGCCCCATGCATTCCTGCCAAAGCCCCGCCAATCGCACAGGTCACATGATCATAACCCGCTGCAATGTCTGTCGGCAGCGGGCCCAAAACATAAAAAGGGGCATTTTTGCAAATTTCTTTTTCTAATCTAACATTTTTCTCTATTTCATTCAATGGAATGTGCCCTGGGCCTTCAATCATTACCTGAACTTGTTTTTCCCTGCATCTTGCCGCAAGCTCTCCCAAAACTTTCAATTCATGCAGTTGTGCTTCATCAGTCGCATCTTCAATGCATCCTGGCCTTAAGCCATCGCCCAAACTTATTGTAACGTCATATTTTTTGGCTATCTTTAGAATTTCATCAAATCCTTCATACAAAAAAGATTGCTTGTTGTGCTTTCTCATCCAATTTACTAGAAAAGTCCCGCCCCTGCTTACTGTGGGCATTACTCTTTTTTCAAGCAGCGATATTGCTTCTTTGGTGACTCCAGCATGAACTGTTGCGAAATCAACTCCATCTCTTGCATGTTTTTCAAAAACTTCTAAATATTTGTCCAATGTTAAATTTTCTGGACCGCCAGCTTCGATAACTGCCTGGTAGATTGGGACAGTCCCTACTGGAACAGCAGATTTTTCCATTAACCTTTTTCTAATCTCGTCAACATTGCCGCCCAAGCTCAAATCCATTACTGTGTCAGCTCCAGCACTGATTGCAGCGCTTAATTTTTCTAATTCAGTTTCCAAATTTGACTTTATTGGAGAAGTTCCGATATTTGCATTAACCTTTGTTTTAAGCCCATAACCGATTCCAACAGGCTTTAGGTGTTTGTGATTGATATTTGCGGGAATAACAGCCAGCCCTTCAGCCACGCGCTTCCTTAAAAGATTGGCATCAATTTCTTCTTGTTCGGCAACATACTTCATTTCTTTTGTAATTTCATTATTTGCCGCTTTTTCCAATTGAGTCATTCAACACACCACCCACACATGCTATAAGCGTTGTCACCTAAAACTATACATGCCTTATTTTACATTCAACGCACTTTTCAAGGTATTTGCCGCTTAATGTCTGGCTTTCTATCTGTTCAGCATCCCAGCAATCATGAGAATCCATAAACAAGTGTTTTACAATCAATGGAAATCCAAACCTCGCCGCGATTTCGCGGCATTTCTGAATGTCTGGAACAGGACAGTCCCCGGAAATATCCCCAATCCTTCTTAATGGCATAAGGTCTTTTCTGGAAGTATCCACTACAGTTAATCTAATCTCGGGAAAATGCTTTCTTTTTTCCCTTTCCTCAGATAATGCCTGCAAAAAACCCATTAAAGTATTGAAAGCGCCAGGAATTCTTGGCTGGCAAATTTTCAAATATTTTTCCTCAGATTCGGCATTCAAGCTAATGCTTAATGAATCAATGCTTTCAAGAAAGGACAGGTTTTTATTGGATTTCCACCAGAGGCCTGAAGTGTCTGCCCTTACAGGGACATTTTTTCCAAATAATCGCTTGCAGTGCTTTGCAATCTTGATTAGCTCGCGATAATGCAAAAATGGCTCTCCAATGCCGCAGATTACAACCTCTGAAATGTTTGCGCATTTATTCTTGATTGACTCCAAGCCATCCAAAATTGGCTTTTCTGAATACTCTTTTCCAAGCTCATATCCAAAGAATTTCCCGAATCGTTTCACGCAGAACCTGCAGTCATTCAGGCAGGCAGCCCCAAAATTCACGTAAACTGATCCGGGCTTGCATGGCAGGGTATAAACGTGCTGTTCCATTTTATTTTTACCAATATTATCTTCGGGCATAAGTAACATTCAGGCTGGAAAGTATTTATGGTTTATATCCCTCTAAGTGAGGTGCAATTGGAAAGAATTATATGCTTATAACTCCTTTCTTTAGCCATGAATGAGCAATTATTGGAAGAAATAGGGTTTACAAAGGGGGAAATAAAAGTGTATTTTGCTCTTTTGAGGCTTGGCGAAACCACTACAGGCAGGATAATTGAGAAAGCCCAGATTTCAAGCGGAAAAATTTATGAAATATTGGAAAAGCTCATGAAAAAAGGGTTGGTGAGCTGCACAATCATGGAGAAAACAAAGTATTTCAGCGCCGCTTCCCCAAACAGGATATTGGATTACTTGCATGAAAAAGAGAAGAACCTCGAAGAAAAAAAGCGGGAAATCCTGAAAGAATTGCCATCACTGCTGGCAATCAGAAAAGCAATGAAAAAAGAGCATGAAACAAACCTGTTCAAGGGATTCAAAGGAATGCAAACAGCAATATTTGAAGCGTTGGAAGATTTGAGTGAAAAAGACGAGATTCTCGCCACTGGAATAATATCCCATAAAAAGGAAAAATACAATCTCTTATGGCAAAAATGGCATAAGGAAAGAATAAGCAAAAAAATCATTTGCAGGGCAATCTTTTCCGACAAGTCCAGCAATTATTTTAAAGGATTCAATAAAATGAAATTCACAGAAGTCCGAGTATTGCGGGGAATCACGCCGTCAGCAATCGATGTAATGAATGATAAAGTCTTGATTTTCACGTATGGGGAAGAGCCATCCTGCCTCTCCATTAAAAACCCAGAAATCGCGCAATCGTTCAAGACTTTCTTTGAAACAATGTGGAAAACAGCAAAAGAATGAGTTTAAAACCAGTATAAAAACTAAAGCACGGAAAAAAAGACACTATTTAAATAGAAAATTTTTAACAAAAGTATTATGCGGGGATGGCAGAGTGGTCTAATGCAACAGTCTCGAAAACTGTGTCCGCAAGGACTCGTCGGTTCAAATCCGGCTCCCCGCGTGCCCGTCACGCCCAGGCAGCGTGCGCGAACGTCGAGCCATTTTCAATGGCTCATTAATTCTACTTTTTTTGCGCAGTGTCTTCCTTCATTATCATTTTAACAATCAAGAAGACAACTAAAGCGATTATTGCAAAGTCTATTACTGCGCCGACAAAATCGCCAATCAAGAATTTCACAGGGCCTAACTGAAGTATTGAAGCTCTCCAGTCTCCGCCGGGAACCAGCACTGCAATTAATGGCATTATCAAATCAGTCACTATTGCGGTGATAAGCTTTGTTGACGCCACGCCAATAACAAAAGCAACAGCAAGAGCCAAAACCTGGTATTTTTTCAAGAACTTCTTGAAATCTGAAATGAAACCTTTTCCCGCATTCCGGACTTTAAGCAATTCTTCAGCTTTCAGTTTTTCTCTCAATAGATTACTTCCTAATTTGGCCAATAAAACCAGCCCCTTGCAATTGAATGAAACAGCCAGAGTTAAAAAAGCTTTTCACCAAAAAACCTACTTAGTGATGTAAAATGAGTGACTGCCTTTTTTGCAAAATAGTGAAGGGAGAAATTCCAAGCGAGAAAATCTGGGAAGATTCAAAGCACTTGGCTATTTTGGACATTTTTCCAAACACCAAGGGAATGACTTTGGTTTTGACAAAAAAGCATTTTGACAGTTACGCTTTCGACATGCCTGCAGAAGAAATGGCGGAATTTTTCAAGGCAGCGCAAAAAGTCGCGAAAATCCTTGACAAAAAGCTCAAAGTGCAAAGGACAGCGCTCGTAATGGAAGGACTGGGAATCAATCACGCGCACTTGAAGCTTTACCCAATTTACGGGCTTGATGAAAAATTCAAGGAAACATGGGCTTCAGAAAAAAGATTCTTCAGCCATTATGAAGGATACATTAGCACCCAGCTTGGCCCAAAGGCTGACGAAAAAAAGCTTAAAGCGCTTGCTGAACAGCTGAAAGAGTGAAAGTGAAAAGAATGAAGCACGAATGCAGTTTTTGTAGGATTGTTGAAGGAAAAATCCCTTCTTTCAAGATTGCGGAAAACGAGCGAGCGCTTGCGTTCCTTGACATTGCGCCAACAGCCAAGGGAACAGCGCTTGTAATTCCAAAATTCCACGCAAACGACATTTTTGGAGTCACTGAAAAAGACATTGAGGCTATTGGATTGCTTATTAAACAAGTTTCTGAAAAAATGAGAAAGAATTTAAACGCTAACGGAGTAAATATTCTGAACGCTTCAGGAAAGGCAGCACAGCAAAGCGTTTACCACCTGCACTTTCACTTGATTCCAAGGTTTGAAAATGACGGCTTGAACGCGTGGCCTTTCAAGAAAACACTGAAGCTTTCACAGAAAGAATTCGAAAAAATAGCGCAAAAATTGAAAGAGTGAAAAAAATGAGTGAAAATTTTGCAAGATTATTGCTTTACACAGACCAGGAAGTTTTTGCCGAAAAAAACTCTGGGAAAATCAGGCTTTTGGAGACAGAATTCAATGACGAGGAAATTCCTGAAGAAGCCCTTGCAAAAAAAGCCCAAGAAGTTTGGGGCGTAAGGCCGGAAAACCTGAAATTATTGTGCGTTCTGCCAAAAGCAAACAGCGAATTTGTCCACTATTATGCCAGCAGGGACTGGAACGGAAGCTTTGAAAACTGCCAAGTTGAAGAAATAGTCACTGTAGACTTCAAGGAAATGACGGAATTTGCAGAAAAAAATGACATTCTTGCAGCGCAAGTCCTGGAAAAAATCGTTTTAGGAAAAGACTTCAAAAAGCCTTCAACAATTGCTGCATCGCAAGCGCAAAGGCCAATTAACGACGACTTTGAAATCATCAGGCCAAAACAGCAAAAAACCGAAGCGCATGTTCCTGAAAGCACTTCAGACTTTGAAATAATCCGCGCAGTGCCTAAAGGAATGGGCCGCAAGCAGCAGGAATCAACGCGTGAAGGAATAGACTTTGAGTTTTTGAGCCGCGGCGGAAAAAAGACAGAGCCCGGCCAAAAATCAAATTTCTTGGAGCCCCCAACCAAAACCAAGAAAGTGCAAAAAAGCGTTTTCGCCCCGTAATTTTTAATTTTTATGAAGTGGTTTGGATGATTATAGTTTTAGGCAAGGCCAGCGAAAAGCAAGTCCAGCAAATTCTTGACAAAATCAAGGAGAAAGGCTTCAAGCCGCACGTCATTCAAGGAAGCCAAAAAACAGTCATTGCAGTCATTGGAAACAATGCAGCCGCATTCATTGAAGAATTCAGGCAAATGCCAGGCGTTGAAAGCGTTGCGCAAGTCAGCGCCGCATTCAAGCTCGCGTCCAAAGAAACGCACCACGAAAAAACCAGCATTAAAGTCGGCAGCGAAGTTTTTGGGAAAGGAAACATTGGAATTATTGCAGGGCCTTGCGGAGTAGAGTCTGAAGAGCAAACTTTAAACACTGCAAAAGCATTGCAGCCTTTAGGAGTGAAGTTTTTCCGCGCCAGCATTTTCAAGCCGCGCACTTCCCCTTACGACTTTCAAGGAATTGGGCTGAAAGGACTGGAAATTCTTGAAAAAGTCCGTTCACAGTATGGAATGGCAATAGAAACTGAAGTAATGGACGTTCGGGATGTAAAGCCAGTCAGTGAAGTTGTAGACTGCCTGCGTATTGGCGCGCGCAACATGCAAAACTTTGACCTTTTAAAGGAAGTTGGAAGGCAGGAAAAGCCAGTAATCCTAAAGCGCGGCCTTAGCGCGACAATTAAAGAATGGCTAATGGCTGCAGAATACATCCTAAGCGAAGGCAACAATAAAGTCATTTTGTGCGAGCGCGGCATTCGAACTTTCGAAACTGAAGCCAGAAACACTGCAGACATTTCTGCAATTCCTTTAGTGCATTTAATGAGCCACTTGCCAGTAATTTTCGACCCAAACCATTCAACAGGCCGCAAGGACTTGATTCTGCCTTTAAGCAAGGCAGCAATTGCGGCAGGAGCCGACGGATTGCTTGTTGAAGTGCACGAGCATCCAGAAAAAGCTCTTTCTGATGCAAAGCAGCAATTCACTCCAAAAGAATTCGCGCAGTTTTTGCAGGAAATTCGCCCAATAGCAAAGGCAGTTGGAAAAACAATAATTTGAAGGAAACTGCAATGCCAAAAAAGCCAGCAAAAATTGCAAAGCCAATCCAACAACAGCCTAAAAAACGGTTTTTCAAAAGGGCTTTAGTGACTGGCGGAGTGATTGCTGGATTGACGCTTGGCGGAATTACAGCACTAAAAAATTCAGCATTGCGGGAAAAGATTGAATTCAAAAGAGCAGAGATTTCCGCAATTCGGGCTGAAAAAAAAGGCCAATTTTCAATCGGCTTTTGGGCAAATTCAAAAAAGCCAGAACAGCTTTCAAAGACAGTGAATTACGCGCTTGGCTTTTTGCAAAAGGAATTGCCTGCAGAACTGAATGGAAAAAAAGTAAGCGTTTACCTTGTGAACGAGCTTCCAAAGACAGGATTTACTGAATCTTACGATTTGGCGCTCGCTAAAGCTAAAACTCCAAAAAGATTTGTCGACACTCCGGTTAATTTTGTTCCTGGAGAAACTCCCGCATTTAATGTCCACTTGAACTTGCAAGAGGTTACAAACTCACTGGGCAAGCTTGCAAGCGTTGAAAGAATCAATGCAAGAAGCTTTGGGCTAATCTTCAACCAAGTTGCCGGAACCGCAATTATTTTTGAAAAAAACAGGAGCATAATTGACCGAAGATATGCCACAACTTCAGAAATGCGCCATGAATTGGAATTAAAGACTTTTGAGAAAGGAATTGGGGCTCTTTCAAGATTCGCGCAAAACAGGCCAAAAAATTCCCGATTCAGGCAAAACCTTGAACTAGAGGTAAAATTCCAGCAAGGGCTTCTTGAAAGCTGGAAGCGTTTTTAACTATTTTCCAAAACAAGTTCTAAAACAAGCGCAGCCGTAGTGTAGCGGTAGCATCCGACCTTCCCAAGGTCGTAGCCCGAGTTCGAATCCCGGCGGCTGCATTTGAGAAAATAGCAGTAGATTCTTATACTACCTCCAACTTTTTGTTTGCTGGTTATAGATGAAAAAGATTGTTTTTGGGCTAATTTTGTTAATTGCTTTGTTTTTGGTTTTTGGATGTACAAGCCCAAACACTATCCCAAATGATAGCGGCTCGAGCGCAACTCCAAATAATAGCGGCCCGAACGTAACTCCAGATAATGGCGGCTCAAATAATTCTGGCAACGGTCAGACTTCCCTGGAACTTACTTTTTTGCCGCCTGCTGTGCTTCCAGAAGCAGCGGAAGGCACTGATTATTTATATAGTTTTTGCAAACCGCAGTCTGCAATATCAAGCGATTGGAGTTGTGGGTATCGTGGAAGTCCAGGAGGGACAACAGATCCTAAGGGGGGAACTTGGGCGTATTCGTTCACACCTCAACCTAGCGAATCCTTGCCAGAGGGACTCTACCTTGGCTATAATGGATTATTTAAAGGCACGCCAAGGATTCCTGGAACCTATACTTTTGACATATGTGTACGCGAAGATCAACAAGTCAAACTTTGTAAAACCACTTCTATAACTGTCGCGCCTTACAAGCAAAAAGTGGATTACAATGTTTCAATAACAATTGACTCGGCGGACATCAGCAAATGCAAAATAAGCACCTACTATAACGGTGCTTGGGAAGTTACTGCCCATGGAACAATGACATCTAATGTAAACTTTCGAGAAGGGTATGGAAATACGAACGGAGATAAAGCCCCCGCTGTTGAATTTTGGATGCTAGCCACTACCGCAAAATATGGGGAGATGGGTTATACTGTAGATGCAGAAGATATGGATTGCGGGGCATGGAAATTAGTCGATAAAGAAGGACATTTACCGTATTGCGAGAAAGAAGCTGGAGACCCTGACACAGCCATTTGGAAACTCACTTATTCAAGGGGAACTATTGCATCAGAAATTGTAAGCGTTGGGGCAAGCATAACTTCTTACAATCCAAACTATTATGCAGATTATGTTCCGATTTCGACCGAGTTAACATTATATTCTAAGATTACAAAATCAGCCGGCACCTGCTAGTGTGGATATCTAACCCCAACCCGCTAAAACTCGGCGGCTGCATCAGCAGACGCGACTGCTTACTGCCAACAAACTAATAAAATAAGCAAAGACCGCAAAAATGGGCTTTAAGCTTGTTTTTGGCTTTTAACTGCATAATTGGCTTATTTTAAGCGTTTAAAGCAGGAGAAAGCTCCTGATTAAATCAAGAAAAGCTTTAAATATTGCGCAATAGTATTGTAATTACAATTAGTCCCCTGCCATTGCTTCGGCAACGGCAGGCTTTCTCTTATTCTCTTTTTTTTTCCATTCTGCTTAAATATTTCTTCAGCAATAAATGATTCAATGCTAAAGAAAATTGTATTTGTTGATGGGAGCAACTTGTACCATTCAATGAGAGATGACAATATTGACCCAAGAATAATCGACTTGGCAAAATTCTTTGAGAAAATTAGCGGGGAAAAAGATCCAACAGTAAGGTATTATACTGCCCCGAGAAAAAGAGAAGAAGACGCTGAAAAATACGTTCAACAGCAAAGATTCTTTACAGAATTAAAGAACAGAAACCCGAATTTGACAATAATCTTTGGAAGGCTTCAAAAGAACAAGGAAGCAGACCCAAAAGCAAGAAGCCTGGTTGTGAAAGCATTGGGCTTTTGCGAGAATTGCGCTCAAAAAATACCCAAATTATTCTCAACACTAAGAATTGACAAACCGCACCGGGAAAAAGGAGTTGACGTGAAAATTGCCTTGGACTTGGCAATAATGGCAGGAACAAATGAATTTGACTTAGCAATACTCCTTTCAGGAGACGCTGACTTGGCTCCAGCAGTCCAAATAGCAGTCAAGAACGGAAAGAAAGTAATTAACGGAAGATTCAAAAATTCAAGCTCCAGCGAACTAAGAAACATTTGCACTTCCAACTTTCTAATAACCGAAGAAATACTGAAAGATTGCGTTAGAAAACACTAAGGTTGATTTTATGAAAGAAAGAAAAGAAGAATTAGCAAAGGTAACAAGGCAAGAATTTTTCAAAGAACTCAATAAATTGAAAATCAGAAAAATATTGAAAGTACCTAATGAGTACCTTGTTGGAAAGGAGAGATTTTTAGGAGACTATTACGTTGGCTGGTTGGCTGATATTTTAGATTACCAAAATGAAGAGAAAATAGTAGATCTTGGAGTGGCTTACCTTTTTGGACGGGCTTTTGTTATTGCGCAGGACAGAATTCTAGATAATCCTTGCCAGGAAAACAAAGATTATGTAATTGCAGCCCCCATATTACTTAAAGAATTCTTAGAAAGAAATCAAAAAATAGTTGGGAATTCTAATTTTGAAAAAGAGGCGGGCCAAGTACTATTTGAATACACGTTAGCAAATCTGAAAGAATCAAAAAGAAAGAAAAGCCCATTCACAAAGTTCCTCACTGAAGAAATAATAAAACAACATTCAAAGAAACAGAAAGTGATTTGATGCAAATTGGGAAAGACTTTATTGGAGTGAGTTGCGGAGCGCAAATAATCAATGAGAAAAAGCAGATTTTACTAATGAAAAGAAGCAAAAAATGCAAAAACAAGCCAGGCTATTGGATGAATGCCGGCGGAAAAGTCGAATTCTTTGAAAAAATAGAAAACGCGGTAAAAAGAGAGGTAATGGAAGAACTCGGCGTTAAAATCAAAATACTGAAATTGCTTCCAGTGCTTGACGACATTAAAACAGCAGAAAAACAGCATTGGATAGCCCCGCAATTCCTTTGCAAAATAACAAAAGGCGCTCCGCGAAACAAGGAGCCGGAAAAATGCGAGGAAATCAAATGGTTTAACTTGGAGAAAATCCCAAAAAAGACAACAAAAACAACAAAAAACGGAGTAAGAGAAATCAAAAAGATAGTGAAATAATGATTATCCGAAAAGCCAAGCTTGAAAACGCGAGAGAAATAAGCCTGCTCTTATGCAATACAATAAAAACAGTGAATCGCAAGGACTATACTGCCAGGCAAATTAAAGCATGGTTAACAAGAAACGATTACAAGTCAATCAAAAATAAAATACTAAGCGGAAGAACCATCTTTGTCGCCATTAACAAATCAAAAATTGTCGGCATAATCGCCTTATTTCTTAACGAATGCAAAATTGGCGCACTTTATGTCAAACACACCCTGCACAACCAAGGCATAGGCACAAAACTGTTAAATTATGCTGAAAAACTGGCCAAAAGAAAAGGCTTGAAAAAGCTAAAGCTAAATTCAACAAAAACTGCTTTTGAATTCTACAAAAGCAAAGGATACAAAAAAATTAGAATGGCAAGCCATACAACAAATGGCGTCAAAACTCCAACAATACTAATGGTAAAAAATTTATGAACCAACAAAATAAAGGAGTTGAAATTATGAAAAAAACCTTAGAACTGGATCGAATCCAATCTTCCGAAAACCGCAAGCCTCAAACTGCCCACCCAGCAAGCAGAGGTCCCGGCGGCTGCAAAAATATTTAAAGCCAGCAAAACTTGATTCTATTGATGATTAAATGAAAAAAGTATTTGCTTTAATTTTGATAATTATCGGCTTGGCTGCTGCTATTTTTCTTGGTAGTTCGCTGTTTGATAAACTTAGTTATTTTTTGATTGCAGTCTTCGGACTATTTTTCATGCTTAAACCAGGAAAACAAGTGCAGATTAACAAAGAAACTGTCACTCCAGAATCAGCCAATATTTTATTTAAAGAGCATGATTTTACAGAGAATGAAAAAGAATCATATCGAGAAGCATTGCTTCAGGTCAAGGACATTACAGAAAACCCTTCAAAATGGGCGGCCTTTATTATTTTTTCAGGAGTACTCTCAATTCCTGTTTTTTTAAGCAAAACCATGTCAACAATCCCTGCATTGCTTGTTTTAAGCATTGCATTTGTACTCGCTCTTTTCATTAAAGAGCTTAATATTTTTGCTATAAGAGGCAATAAGTTTTACCAGCTTATCGGGGGTTTAGCTTTTGTCTACGTCTTTACAGGGGCGGGGTTTTTAATTAGCGTTGGCGAGTCTGGCAAAACTTTCATTCCGATAAATTGGATTCAAATTGGATATTATTACTTGTATTTTTTATCATTCCTCACTTGTATTGCATTAGCAACCATTGGGCTTGTTTACTTCAAGAAAACAAAAAGAAACCTTTACGAAGCATTAGTGTATCGAGAAAACACAACCCTAACCAGCAGCATCTTATTTGCAAGAGGATATTTGATAGCTATCAACATTTTTTCAATTTTTATGATAGCTTACAATGTAGTGCTTGCAATTTTGTTCATCCAATAAAAAAGAGAATATTTAAATATCTGCAGATAATATTAGGAACTGATAATTGATGACTCTAGAATTTAATAACCCAATATTCCCTGCTTTGGGACTTTTATTAATCGTCATTTCAATAATTGACATTTTTATCTCAAGCTCAATGCTTTCATTAGTTGGGGATGCCCTTGGAATTATTGCTGGTTTAGCGCTTATAATAAGATACTTTTTAACAAAAAAAGGTGCGAAAAAATGAAATTGAGTCTTTTGATTATTTTTGGAATAATGTGTCTCGTAACTCTTAGTGGTTGCGCACAAAACCCCAGTGATACTCCATTAATTGTAAGACAAAACTTTGACAACATTGACTTAAGTAATTTCCAAAACTGCAAAGGCGTTTTTTTAGTACAAGACAGTTATGATATCGGACTTGCAGTCTTTGTTGCGGGAGATGTTGCAAAGGGAGAAATAGCCGTTGGGGATAAAACTAATATAGATGGAAATACAATAGTAGTAAAAACCATTGAAGGCAATAAGAAACAATGGGATAAAGCCATTAAAACATACCGTGTTGGGCTAAACTTTGAAAGACAAATTACAAAAGAGTCATATAAGCCAAACGACCTTATCTGCTTCAACCCTTGATTACATTTAAGGAATCTGACAGATACTAACCCCAACCTGCTAACACTCGGCGGCTGCATTTTGCAGTAAGAATTTAAACAACTTGATCCTTCAAATTAAGTGCTGGTTTTGAATGGGTGCTGAAGAAAAAATGAGCAGGGAAGCTTTTGACCGCTTCAACAACTTAAAAATGGCTTACGGTTCAATGATTGTTGACTTCACTTTTAACGCGTTAAAGATCAGGATGCCAATGGCGAGCGATGACGAGCTGGTGGTTGCAGTCGCTAAACGCTTGAGGAAAAAAAAGAATGAAAAATTGCTGGAAAAGCAGAATTCGCTGTTGTAAAATCAAGAGAGAATCATTTCTTTTTTTTCAGGAAATCCAGCGCTATTTCATTTATTGAATGCTTTGCAATAGTGAATTTTTCATAGTCTTTAAGGTAAAAGTAAACGCCCAGTTGGAAAAAGTCCTTGCCGACTTTTTCAATGTAGATTTTAAAAGATGATTTTTTTTCCAATCCTTCAATCCTGCCAGCGCCGGCCTTTTTTTCAAGCAAGGAAACCAGCTTTTTCACGCCAGCCCATGCCGGAACATCAATCAAGACTATTGCATTAGAATCGTGGTATGTTCTGGAAAGGTTTGTAATGCGCTGTTTTGCAAACTCGCTGTTGGAAATTATTATTTTGTTTCCATTCAAGTCTTCAAGCATTGCGCTCCGCAATCCGATTTTTTCAAGCCTTGCAATTTCATCATTGTTGAGCTTTAAGAAATCCCCGTAATAGAACGGTCTGTCAAGCTGTAATGCCAGGCCTGCAAACAAATTTGCCAAGGTTTCCTGGGAAGCAAGCCCTAAAACCAGGACAGCAACGCTTGTTACTGCCAAGACTCCTGTCAAGTCAACGCCAATCACTGCCAGGCCTATTGAAATTCCCAATAAGGGGATTACAACACGGGAAATTTTCCTTACAAAAGGCAATAATGAAATGTCCATTTTGAATTTTGAAAGCTCATTCCCTTCAACGTAATACCACCGCAATAAGGCCCCAAAAATTTCAGAAAGCATGAAAGAGGCAAGAATGATTATTATTGAAAGCAAGTATTTTGAAATCGCCTGGCTTATGGCCTGCAAGTTTGCAAAAAGCCCTGAAAGAAAAAACAATGCCAATAGAATGACTATTGTTTGAAGCGGCTTTTCCATTGCCTCAATTAGGAAGTCGTCAAGCTTGCTTTTTGTTTCCCTAGTCAGCCTTTTGAAAACTAGCAAAATTGCCTTGTGCAGGAATTTTCCCAGAAAAAAGCCCAAAAAAGCAATGACTAGGATTTCAAATCCAAAAACCGCAAAATCTACCAGCAAAACCATACCATGTAACTTAATGTCAAAAGTTTAAAAAACACATTATAAAAACAAAATCCTTGACTAATTGATAATGCAGGCAAAAAAGCCAGAATTGATTCTTCCAGCCGGAAATTTCGAGAATTTGAAGGCCGCGGTCTTGAACGGCGCAGACTCTGTTTACGGCGGGGCTAAAAAGTTTAATGCGCGCATTCCTGCAGCAAACTTTGCAGAAAACGAGCTGAATGACGGAATAGACTACTGTCACTTGCATGGAAAGCGCTTTTACCTAACGCTCAACACGCTAATTAAAGACTCGGAACTGGAAGAGGCGATTGGAATTGCAAAAAACGCTTTCGAACTGGGCGTTGATGCAATAATCTGCCAGGATTTGGGATTAATCAATGCTTTAAGAGAGCTTTTGCCAGAATTGGAAATTCACGCAAGCACGCAAACAACCTGCCATAACAGCGCTGGCGCAAAGTTTTTGGAAAACTTGGGGGTTAAGAAAATTGTTCTGGCAAGAGAGCTTTCCCTGCAGGAAATCAAGGAAATCAAAAAAAGCACAAGTGCAGGAATTGAATGCTTCATTCACGGGGCATTGTGCTTTTCCTACTCGGGACAGTGCCTGTTCAGCAGTTTTGCATTCAATAAGTCTGGCAATCGCGGGCGATGCCTGCAGCCTTGCAGGCTAAAGTTCGAGCTTTACTCAAAAGAAGGCATTGAGAAAGGATTTGTGCTTTCAATGAAAGACCTGATGACAATTTACGGCATTAAAGAGCTCATTAACGCTGGAATTGATTCTTTCAAGGTTGAGGGAAGATTGAAGGGCATTGCTTACGTTGCGTCAGTCGCGCGCGCCTATCGGAAAGCAATAGACTCTTGCTTTGGCAATTCGGAAAGGCCTTCTGAAGAGGATGTAAAACTAATGAAGATTGCATTCTTGCGCGAGGCGACTAAAGGCTATTTTTTCGAGCAGGAAACAATGACTTTTCCTGAAACTCCAATGAGAAAGGGAGTTCTTGCCGCAAAAGTCATTGGGTTCAAGGGAAGGGCAATCAGGCTGAAATTGTTTGAAAGCATTTACAAGTGGGACAGGCTCACTGCGTTAAAGGATGATTCTTTGGAAGAATTCAGCGCTGCAAAAATTTTCAGGGATGGAAAGGAAGTGCCAAAGGCAATCAAGGGAAACGAGATTGTGATTGAAACCGGCGAAAAGCCATTCTTGGAAATTGGGCAGGAATTGTTTTTTACCTCGCACAAGCTTTTGAAAGACCTGGAGGAAAAGGCATTGTTTGGCGGGAAAAAAGTTTTTTACTCATTGAAAGTTTTTGCAAAAGTGGGGGAAAACTTGAAGGCGATTGCGGAGTTTGCGGGCAAAAAATCCGAAGTCGAGTTTGACTTCAGGCCAGAGGCCGCAAAAACTTCGGAATTTTCTGAAAAAATGCTCAAAGAACGCCTGTTCAAAGAGGATGATTTTTTCAAGCCAGTGAAGTTTGAGGCAAAAATTGATGGCAAAATCTTTATTCCAGTAAGCAAGCTCAAGGAATTCCAAAAGGCAATAATGGATTCAATGCGCGAAAAATTCTTTGAAGAATTCAGGAAAACTGCCGGAAGCGATTTTGAAGGCAGGATGAAAAGAATGCTTAATTTCAAGGCTCAAAAAATCGGGAAAGAAAAACGGGAAATCGCGGTTTTTTGCGACAGTGTTGAACAGGCAGGGCTTGCAAAAGAAAACGCGGATTTTATTGCATTCTATGATTGCGTGGGACTGGAAAAAATAGAGAAATTTGCAAAGGAAAATCCGGCAATAAAAATTTTTGTGAAATCTTCAAACATTCAGTCAGACAAGGAATTGCAAGAGTTCGAAAAAAACTTTCTGAAAGCAAAAACCCCAATAATTTGCTCTAACCTCGGGGTTTTGCAAAAGGCAATTGAGGCAAAATCAAGGTTTTGGGCTGACAGGGAATTGAATTGCTTTAATTCATTAAGCGCAAGGCTTTTGGCAGGCCTTGGGGCTGAAAGAATAATTCCTTCTTCCGAATGCTCTTTGCAGCAGCTGGAAATGATTTCAGAAAAGCAAAAGATCATGCCGCTTGTTTTCCAGTATCCTTTGCTAATGACTTCAAAGGCTTTTGCAAAGAACAGGAAGCCAGGCCGGCTTGATTTGAAGGACAGGAAAGGATTCGCTTACAGGGCGGTTGTTGAACAAAACGGATTGTTCAGGATTTACAATCCAGTGCCTTTAAGCATGATTTTTGAAGTTGAAAAATTTGGAGAGTTTTCAGCAATTGGGCTGGATTTCAGGGAAGCCGGCGTGAAAGAAGCCAAGGAAAGCCTTGAGTTCTTGCGTGAAAAGCTTGCTGGAAAAAGCCCCAGGAAAGAATTCGCGAAATTCACGCGCGGGCATTATTTCAACGAGCTTGAATGAAAGGATTAAAAACAAGAAACCAGTAATTCTTTCGAAGGCTAATGAATAGGAAGCTGGCGCTGGTTTTTGTTTTTGCAATTTTTCTTTCAGGCTTTGCTTTCGCAAAGTCTTACTATTTACTTAATGTTTCAGTCGATTACAAGTTCAATGAAGACGCAAGCATTGACGTGACTGAAGACTTGGTTTTCCAATTCAGCGGGCCTTATAGTTTTGCATATCGGGAAATTACCTTGACTGGAAGCCAAACTATTGAAGGCTTTCAAGTTTTTGAGAAAACCCAGAATGGGCTTGTTGAATTGACTCCGGAAATTCAGAGTTATCCTTTCAAGGCAACCTGGAAATACCGGGCAGTCAATGAAAGCAGGGAATTTGTGCTAAAATACAGGCTGAAAAATATTGTAAAGTCTTACTCTGACTCTTTCGAGTTTTACTGGAAGATTTGGGGGGACTATTGGGATGCCCCAATCACGCAATTCAATGCAGTGCTTGAGTTTCCAAGGCCACTGGCTGAAGGAAGCAAGGTCTGGGCCCATCCAGCACTAAACGGAAGTTGGAATATTGACGGAAAGACAGTCACGATTTCCGCCAGCAATATTCCCGCAAGGACTTTTGTCGAAGCTCGCGTGCTTTTCAACAAGGACGTATTGAATGATGTTTTCACTGAAAAAATTTCAGGGCCCGGATTGCAGAAAGTCGAAAATGACGAAAGCACTAATGCTTTGATTTACGGCTCGACAGGCTTGCTTTGGGCCTGGCCGGTGATTGTGCTTTTGGTTTTGGCTTTCTTTTTTTGGGGGTTTTACAAAAAATACGGAATGGAACCGAAAGTGCAGGAAACAAAATACCAGCGGGAAATCCCTTTTGCGGACAAGCCATACTTGGTGGATTACTTGATGCATTTGAGAATCACTCCAAATGGAATGAGTGCGACATTAATGGACCTAGTGAGAAGAAAGCACATCAAAATTGAAAAAGTCAAAAAGAAGGGAATTCTTGCAGGAATTTTTGGGGGGGAAGACTACAAGCTGACTAAATTGCCAAGCGCTGACCTTTTGACAGCGCCGGAAAACTTTTTGATTAATTCAATTTTCAAAAAAAGAGTGGGAAAAGGAATTTTCAATTCAGGCCACCGCAAATCAGTCGTGGAAATCACTCTTTCGGAAATTGCAGAAACCAATAAAACTGAAACAACTTCACTTTTTGAGGACTGGAAGCAAGTGGCTGAGCAAAACATTGAAACAAACAAGACAAAAAACAATTATTTTGACTTTACGGGAAACAAAAAGTTCACGGTTGTTTTAGGTATCTTAATGCTGACAAATTTTATAATATTATGGGCTGGAGTCAAAATTATTGCTTTAGCCGCTATTTCGATTGCTGGTTTGGCAGTTTGCGTTGCATTTATTCTCATAGTGGCTATTTTCCCGCGCGCTTTGCCTTCAATGACACAGCTCGGAGCAGAGCATTACAGCAAATGGAATGCGCTGAAAAGGTTTTTTGACGATTTCAATTACATGAAGGAAAAGACAATTCCAGACATTGTGCTTTGGGAGCAATACTTGGTTTTCTCGACTGTTTTTGGAAATTCTGAAAAAGTGCTCAAGGAATTCAGGACGCCATTCTCTGCAGAAATGCAAAAGCACAATGCTGGATTTTACGCTTTCTCAAGCCCTGCATTTTACAGCGCCTTCAACTCCAGCTTTTCCCAAGCAGGGTTTTCTTCAGCCTCAGCTTCTGGCTCCGGCGGGTTTTCCGGCGGCGGAGGCGGTGGTGGAGGAGGCGGGGGCGGCGGCGCAGGATAAAGATTTTAAACACGCAATTCCTGAATTGAATGGTGCCTTAATGATTGGAATTCTTGGGAACGAACTGCAGCTGATAATCCTATTTTTCGTGATTTTTGACCCGCTCGCAAGCCTTGTTGTTTTTTTCACTGCAACCAAAAGCATGCCTGTTGAAGAAAAGAAAAAGATAGCCGCATTGGCAATCACTGTTGCTTCATGCATTTCGGCAGTGTTCTTGATTGCGGGGGAAAGCGTGCTTTACTTGTTCAACACAAACATCAACGAGTTCAGGATTGCTGGCGGAATAATTCTCGCAATTTTGGGAGTCAAAATGGCCTTGGGCCAGTCATTGACAGACCCTGATTCAATCAAGGACAAGCCGTCAAGGGCGATTGCCGCAATCATTGGAACTCCCTTGATAACAGGGCCTGCCGCAATCACTTCAATAATAATTTCAACGCACGATTACGGCTTTTTGCCGACCGCAATTGCAGTGATTACAGTCATGCTTTTGACTGCCGCAATGTTCTATAATGTCTCAAATCACGCAAGCATTGCAGAAAAAAACCAGACATTAATCAAAGTGCTTTCAACAATACTCGGGCTGATAACCTTGGCTTGGGGCGTCAACTTCATCAGGGTCGGGCTGGGTTTCTAAAAATGGCCGAATACGTTCTCTGGGCGATTCCCTCGCTTACCTTGATTCTTTGCTCAATCCTGTTCTTTCACTTTTACAAGAAATACGGCGTAGAGCTTTATTCAGGCCGAGAAATAGTCCAAGTCAAGGAAATTCCATTCAAGGACAAGCCGTACGTTGTGGACTACTTGCTTAATTTGAAGGCCACAACCAATGGAATGGTCGCAACACTGATGGACTTGTTCTTAAGAAAGCACATCAAGATAGAGCGGGTTGAAAGCGAAAGCGTTCTCGGAATGATTTTCAAGGGATATGACTACAAGCTTTCAAGGCTTGAAAGCAATGGCCCATTGGCCCCAAGCGAGCAGGCCCTTTTGGACCTGATTTTTATTAGGAAAGTCAGGACAGGCTGGTTTTCAACAAGCAAAATCCCATCCAATGACGTGACTATTTCTGGAATAATATTAAGGCAGGAGCAAGAGGAAACGCCATTAATAGTCGAATGGGCAAGGACTGCGGAAGCTGAAGTGAGAACAAACCATGTAGTCAATGACTTTTACAATTTCACGGGAGCAAGAAAATTCAAAATGTCGCTTATTGCATTAGAAGCCGCATTAATTGCGCTCTTGCTTGCGGGAATTTTCGCCAAGATTCCAGAACTGGCAATAGGCGCTGTTTATTCAATCCCAATAGTGTTCTTATTCCTGCTGATTACTGCATTGGCACCCAGGATTCTTTCAAAAATGACTTACTTGGGGGCCGAGCACTACATTAAATGGCTGGGGTACAAGAAATTCCTCACTGACTTCCATTATCTGGAAAAGAAAATCCCTGAAGACATCACGCTTTGGGAAGAGCACTTGGTCTATGCCACTGTCTGCGGCAATGCCGAGACTGTCTTGAGGGAATTCAGCTATGCGTTTGAAGCGCGCAAGGAGCCAAAAAACCACGCGGTAGTATTCCACCAATAAGCGAAAAGCAAGCATTAAAAACAAAAAAGCAATTTTATTCTTATGGTTCGATTGGAAAGCGAGCTTTGGAAGTTTTCAGAGCTTTGCGAAACCCACAGCATTGAAAAAACCAATGATTTATTGAGCGAAGGCTGGGTTTTGATTGAAGCCCACGCGCGTGATGGAAAAAAGACATTCCTTTTAGGGAAAGAGAAAATCCATCAGGCCGCAAAACTGGATTTGGACAAGGAAATTGAGGCAGTGCTTGAAAAGCACGGGAAAAAATACGAGAACTTGGATTTTAACGAAAGCAAAGAAGCAATGGAAGTCAACAGTTCAACAATCAAGTCGTTAATCAAAGGCCCTGTTTTTTTAGGGCTGGGAATTTACATTTTCTTCCAGTCAGCCCAGAAAAGCCTGCTTCTTTTGGGAAGCGAATCAACTTTGCTGCAGAATGTGCTGTTTTTTGCGGGCGTGGTTTTAACTCTTGTTGGTTTAATGAATGTTTTAGGATTCATTGCAAAAAAAGAAGGCGGCAAAAATGAATAAGTCAAGAAAATTCATTGGAGTGGCCTTGGCTTTTTTTACAATCTTGCTTGCCCAGCTTGTTTTGGCAATTCCAGAGCCGGCAGCTTTGTGGAAGTTTGACGAAAGCTCTGGAAGCACTGCCTTTGACACTAAAGGGGCATATAATGGGACTCTTGCAGGCAATGCGTCTTTTGTGGCTGGAAAGTTTGGCAATGCCGCAAGCTTTGACGGAACAAACTCTTACATTACTGTAGGAACAGGCAAGTTTGGAATAACCACTGAATTTTCAATGGCTTACTGGATTTTCCTAAAAGGCTCTACTGGAACAAGCCAGGCAATAATTGCAAGAAGCGCTTTCACAAGGCCTTTTGTGGCAAACTTGGAAAGCAACTTGAGGCAAAGGTTTGGAGTGAGGACTTCAACAACAAGCTATCTTACCGCGACTTCAGCAATTCCATTAAGCCAATGGGTTCACGTTGCATTGACTTTCAAAAGCGGGGAAAGAATAGTTTACATTAACGGCCAGCCAATCACAACCGATGCTTGGATTGGAAGCCTGAATTGGGTTTCAGACAATGAAATCACTGTAATTGGAATGAATCCCGGCTCGCCTTACAGCAATCCATTAAACGCAAACTTGGATGACTTAAGAGTTTACAATACTGCATTAAGCGCTGCCGAAGTGCAGGAATTGTATTCTGGAATAGTGCAGCCTCCAACATGCACTTTGCCGCAAATTCTTTGCGGAGCGAACTGCATTACTCCAGCATGCACTTCAAGCGCGCAGTGCAATGACTCAAACCCAAACACAACAGACACATGCAACAACGCAGGAACTTGCACAGCAAACTGCACCCACACTCCAATAACTCCTCCCAGCACAGTTTATGTGGGCGGCGCAGAAGTGAACACTGAGTATGACACTTATGTCACTCCGCAATGCCTTAGCATTTTAAACACTAAAAGAATTTTAATGGCTGGAAAATCAAACCAGCATTACATGTTCATTGGAACAAGAAGGTTTGATTCTGGAATGGCAATTGATGAAGGCCCGCAGAATGTTCCTGGCCTGACTAATTATGGGTATGAGCCGTACAATGGCGAAAACATTCCCGCAAACATTTTTTCAGGAATATCGGGCCAAAAGACAGTGTATTACAGTGTTATAGACTCTTCAAACAGGTATGCTGAATTCAACGCGTTTTTCAGGAACATTCCTTTCAGTGGCAACGGTTATACTTACACTTACAATTTCAGCGATGATGGCGTGGATGCTGCAATGATGGATCCAAGGCTTTGGAGCACGCCGGAAATTTTATACAGTTCATACACAAGCACTTTTGACGCTCTTCAAGCAGACTTTCCAGCAATAAAATTCATTTATTTTACGCACATTTATTATGGAAATGACCAGACTTTGCAAGGAATCCCGGAAGCCTACAATAATATGATTTATCAAAACAAGCTTGGGCAAGTTCCAATTTTTGACTGGGGAGACATTGTTTCAACACAGCAAAGCATTGGGGGAACCACTTGCACCAGGCAATTGAACAATCCATTGGCAGCCTGGAATAATTCAGCATGCGTTTGCAAATACACTGACGGTTACAGGCACGGGTGCTCTGGCTATGACGGAACTCATTATTCAGATCCTGCAATGGAAGACAGAATGGGCAAAGCATACCTTTTGATGCTCGCAAAATTGTTTTGTACTGCACCGCCAGCAAACAATCCCCCGATTCTTTCAGCCATTGGAAACAAGACAGTGACTGCTGGCCAGCAATTGCAGTTCACAGTAAGCGCCACTGACCCTGAAAGCAATCCATTGACTTATTCAGCCAGCAATTTGCCGAGCGGGGCAACTTTTAATTCATCAACAAGGGCATTCTCTTGGACTCCGACAACAACTCAAGCCGGCACTTACAGCAATGTCAATTTTTCAGTTAGTGATGGGCAGGCAAGCGATTCAGAAGCAATAACCATTACAGTCAATTCCGAAACGCCGCCAACAGGAGAGCAAATTTTCATTTCACAATCCGGGACTGGAACAGGCGCTTCCTGCTCAAGTCCAAGAAATGCCGCATGGTTCAATACTGCAGCCAATTGGGGAACTGGAGCGGGAAAAATCAGCGCTGGAGACACAGTGCACTTGTGCGGAGCCATTAATTTCCAGCCATTGCAGGGCGGCTTGAGAATTTACGGCAGCGGGACTGCTGGAAACCCAATAACAGTTTATTTCGAACCTAACGCAAAATTGAGCGCTCCAGTTTTTGGCGGAGATTACGGAGACAGTTCAGGAGGCGCAATTGACACTAGAAACAACAATTACTTGATAATTGATGGCGGAACCAATGGAATCATTGAAAGCACTGACACTGGAATGGTCGGGTATTTCACATATTACAGGCAAAGCTCGACAAATTACAACATTCCGGCAAACATTGGCGTTGCAATAGGCTATTCAAACAATGTTGAAGTAAAAAACTTGAACATTAATAATTTGTTCCAGTCTATTGGAACAGAACCTTGCGGCTGCGGCTACACTGACAGAATGGGCGCTGTTGGAAAAAACACTGGGGCAGCGGCATTCAGGTTTTCAAACGCAACCAACATCAAAATTCACCACAACACAGTCACAATGGCTGGAATTGGAATTGGCGCGGGAATTTACGGAAACGCAAACATTGAAATTTACAACAATGTATTCCGCAAGATTGGGGCAGCAACTCACATTGGAGTAAGCGGTGCAACTGCAGAAAAAACTCTTGACATTCATGACAATAGAATTGAAGACACTACTGACTGGGGATATAATGACGGGCTGAAAATTTTCGGAGACATGATTCCTTTCAGCGGAATAAAAATCCACAATAACACCATAGGCCCTAACATGAGCAGGACAGGGCATCCTTCAACAGCATGGGTTTTGATTTCTGACGGCTGGTTTACAGCGCCAGAAATTTACAACAACATTTTCCTAGTGGGGCCGGAAGATGGACTGACCAGTGGAATGACATATATCCTAAATCTTACTGCCTACCATGACACCGCCGGCGATCACGGCTATGCAATGAATTCAAAAGTTTACAATAACACAGTGATTTCTGAAAACACTAATGCATCTTACGGAATTACTTTTGCAGCATTCAGCACGGCAAGCTCTGGCCACAGGGTTTACAACAATGTGTTCAAAACAAAAGGAATGATGGGCACTTACTTATTCAATAATGGCGCCACAATGGAAGAGTCAGGAAACAATGTCTTCTACAGTGCTGCGGGATTGCTTCGCTCAGACTTGAGGTATGTCGGGCCGACAGACAGGATTTTGACTGCAGAGCCGGCTTTAGGGACAGATTACAGGCCGACAGCAGGAAGCAGCCTAATTAACGCGGGCAGAAATCTTGGAGCAGGATATTACAACTTTGATTATGCAGGAACTAACCGAAATTCTTACGCTCCATGGGACATTGGCGCTTTTGAGTATTACTCTGGACAGCCCCCAATTTGCACTCCTTCATGGTCTTGCACTGCCTGGTCTCCAACAGCCTGTCCTCAAAGCCAAACGCAAACACGAACTTGCACTGACTCACAAGACTGCGGAACAACTTCAGGCAAGCCCGCAGAAACACAAACTTGCATTTACATTCCGCCAATAACCTGCTTTGACTTGACTGGCGATTCTAAAGTCGATGTTTTTGACCTGGTTTTTGTAAGCCTGCGCTTGGGAAATCCTGCAAGCGACCCTGCGGATGTCTTTGGAAACGACGGAGTCAACATTCAAGACCTGCAGGCAGTCGCTGGACAGTTAGGGCAGAATTGCTGAAAATAAAGTGAGCTAATGAAAAAAATTACAACTCCCTGCAAACCAGATTACAAGAAGCAGATTTTCTCTGAAGGACTGAATTATTTTGCTACTGGAAAAAAATCAATTTGGGGAAGCGGCGACAAAGAAACACTGAAATTCTTAAAGAAAGAAAAAATCAGGGGAAAATGGCTTAATTTAGCGGCGGGCGACGGTCGTTATAATTTGAAACTGCTGAGAAAAGCAGGTTTTGTTATCGCTTCAGACATTGACAAAAGCGCATTAAGCAAATTATACCAGGGAACCCCAAAAGAATATCTGCCAAAATTGAGGATTAAAGTTTTTGACATTACTAAAAGATTTCCTTTTAAGGATTCTTCATTTGACGGGATTTTCAGCGCGGGGGTCCTGCACCTTTTTTCAACTCAAATTCTTAAAAAGATTGTTCATGAAATGGACAGAACACTAAATGCTAAAGGAAAAGTCCTGATCGACTTTGCCACAGACATTAAGAGAGTCTCAAAAAACGGAGAATTAATCGTGTTTGAAAGTGAGCCGCAATACAAATTAAACGAGGCCAAGAAACTGCTTAAAACTGCTTTCAAAAAGTACAGGGTTAAAATTCACGAACTGCGTGTTTTTGAAGAAGAATTCAAAGCAGTCGATAAGCAATACAATTTCAGCTGTAAGGGATTCTTGCTAGTGGCTGAAAAAAATTAAAAAGAAAGGAATTCACTTCTTTTCAGCAAATTCCATCTTTTTCATTCTTTTAGGAATTATGAAATAGCAGATTTGATGGCAAACAACGCATTCAGCCAAGAAGGCGGGCTTTTTGTTCTGCTTTTTTGGCTGTTTTGGGAATTTTGACTTTCCGCCATATCCTTGCTTTGTCTTAAACAAGTGCTTTCTCTGGCCCTTGCTTACTGCCCTTGCAGCAGCTGGCTTGAATTGCTTTAGCTTATGGTCAGTGTGCTTTTTGCACTTTTTACAGTAAGTCTTGATATTTTTTGGAATGTTCATTCTAAAATTCACCGCTAGAATCTTTTTCAAAAAAGGCCTAAAAATTAGGTTTTTTGTTAGAAGATATTGCGGGGAAAAGCATTTATAATATTACTGCAAAAAAACCCAAAAAAGCGCGAAAAGCCTTAAAAACTAAAACAGCATTAGCTTTACGAGTTACAGGGTTTTTTCAATGTTCAAGAGCTTGATTGGGAGTTTGGGCCAGATTGCCGCAAAACCGCAGGTTTTATTGGCCGGCATTATTGCAACAGTCTTCCAGACAATAATATTCTATTTTTCCCTGACGCCTTTGGCGAATGTATTTGATAATGCAGTATTGCTTGGGGAACTGCCTAATGTAAGCCTGATTGAACTGCCTTTCCAGTTTTACAAAATGTACGCAAGCGACTTGAACGTAATTTTGGTTTTTCTCCTGCTTTCAATGATCGTGCAGTTCTGGCTTGCAATAGTTGTTGCAAGGTTTGCCGAGAACACAATGCACAAAAAGCAAGGCATTTTGGAGGCAATAGGGTTTGGGATTGCAAGCTTTTGGAAAATCATTGGGGCAATAGTTTTCCTATTGGCTGCCGCGGGGATTTTTTTTGCATTGTTTCAAATAATAATCTGGCTTTCGGACTTTTCGCAAGAGCTTTCCCTGATTTTGATGCTCTTGCTTGCGGTCTTTACAGCTTACTTGTTTGTGAAACTGCTTTTTTTCCTCCAGATTATGGGGGCAAAGGCAGCGAATGCAAGGATTGCATTGCTGGAATCCTGGAATTTCAGCAAGAAAAGATTCTGGTTCATTGTAATATTGATTGTGATTCTTTCAATAATTGCGGGATTGATTGACTTTGCCGGAAGCCTTGCTTCAGAGCCTTTCGGAGACTCAATAATTGCGACAATTGTCCTGGCTTTCTTTTCAATCCTGGGAACGACTTATTCAACACTGGTTTTGGCAAACTATTACCTGAACCATGAAGTAGAGCACGGAAAGCTCTTTTACGAAGGCCGCAGAAGGCATCATGAGAGCAAGTGATTCTTTTGGAAGAAAAAAAGCTTTTGATAATCTTAGCGATTGCCGTAATAGCAGTGGTTGCATTATTTGCTTTTGGTTTCCTTTTCATGGCCGCAAGGTTTGGCAATTTTTTCCCCGCTGAACATCCAGCCACAATGCTTATTATTGGAACTCCAAGCAAATACACAATGGAAGTTTTAAACGCAAATAGGGAATTGGTTTATCCAATAACAACCCGCACTGCTGACGCAATGTCGCGCAATTCAGAACAGCAATTAGCCCAATATGATATTGTAATGTTGGACCAGTCACAGCAAGAAAATAAAGAAGTTTCCCGGGCTTTAGGGGAAGCCTTGCAAAAATACGTGAATTCTGGCGGAAAACTTATTACAGTGCTGGATTCTGGAATCAAAGAGCCAAATGAATCCGGAAACATCGGGTGGAAAACAACTTTTGGAACAATCATTCCAGTGGAATGCAGGCTTGAAAGCATGACAAACCAGCCAGGCTGCACAAAGAAAGTCACGCTTAATGGAAGGATTTTTCCCGGAGCTTACGGGCACAATCATGCAATAATGAGGGGAATTACGCAATATCCTGCAGAACAGTCAAAGCTCTTAAGGGAAACCGTGCTTGACATTACAAACACAGGCAATGAAATAGCATACATTGAAGACGCAAGGACAAAAGTCCAGTACACTGCAATTACTGAAGCTCAGACTCTTGTTGGAAAAAGCATTTACTTCAATTATGACCCCGGAACAACTCCGGCAATTCTTGAAACAACCTTAGACTACATGACCAAATAATGTAATGCGGGAAAAATTATCTTTAAAAGGAGTGATTTTAAATGAAAAAAGCAATAATTTTGATTGCAATAATCGCATTGATTGCTCTAGCGGGCTGTTCACAGCCGCCAAGCAATCCGCCAACAACCCCTGCAGGGGCAAACAATAGAACAGCCCCCTCGGGAAATACTACAGCACCGCCGGGAAACAATGCAGGCACGGTCGCAAGCCAGCCTGCATTCAGCGACGTGGCAAGCAAGCTCTTGACAGCAAAGTTCAAGGCAACTTATCAAATGACTTCAACAGCACAACCCGGGCAAAACATTGAATCCACCCAATACATGCTATACCCAAAGCAAAGAACAGACATGACAGTTGAAGGAAAAGAAATAAGGACTTTAATTAATCTTTCAAGCGGAGAGTACATTTCTTGCTTTAACAATTCAGGCTGGGCTTGCATGAAATTGCCAAATCCCCAAGCAGGAAGAACAGACACTGCTTTTGAAGCAAGCAAAAACCAAAGCGATTTTGACACTTCATTCGACGGCACAATGACTGTTGCAGGAAGGACTGGAAATTGCTACAAAATCTCCAAAAAAACAGGCATAATCTTAAAGTCAAGGATTTGCGCAACAACTGACGGAATATTGCTTTACACAATGACTGAAACAGAGCAAGGAAGCAGTACAACCCAAGCGACTTCAATATCAACAGATGTTTCAGAAAGCGACTTTACGCCCCCGGCAACCCCTCAAGACTTGAGCGGAACAATTCCCGCAGGCCTGCCGCAGTAAAATTTTTGGAAAAGGGAAAAAAATTCCCTTTCCTTTTATTTTTCATAAAAAAAACTCTCAAAGAAGACTTTTTAATCTTTAACTGCCTTCTAATATGGGATTTTCCAATAGGCAATAGCGGTTTTTTAATGATAAAGCTCAAGAAATTAGAGTTCAAAAACTTCAAGTCTTTCAAGAAAGCCAGCATTCCAATGGCTGAAGGATTCACTGCAATTGCGGGCCCCAATGGATCGGGAAAATCAAATATTTTAGACGGCTTGTTGTTTGTTTTGGGAATTACAAGCATGAAAATGCTCCGCGCCGACAAGCTTACAGAACTAGTCAATCACGAGGCAGAAGACAGCACAGCGCGCGTTTCGCTGATTTTGAAAGACAAGGAGCAAGAGTTTGAAATCAGCAGAAGCATTGACAGGCAGGGAAAAAGCGTTTGCAGAATGAACGAAAAGCGCTGCGGGCTCAATGAAATTGCAAGCTTTTTGAACGAGGTCGGAATAAAGCCGACAGGCTACAACATTGTCGTCCAAGGGGACATTACCAGAATCATTCAAATGAGCCCTAAGGAAAGGCGCGGAATAATTGACGAAGCCGCAGGCATTAGGGAGTTTGACGAAAAGCGCGAGGAAGCGCTTAAAGAACTGGACAAGGTTGAAATCAAAATCAAGGAAGTCCGCATAGTGCTTAATGAAAGAGAGCAATTCTTGCGCGAGCTCGCGAACGAGCGCGAGGCAGCGAACAAGTACCTGCAATTGACGCGCGAGCTAAAGCAAAGCAAGGCAACGCTTTTCAAGCTCGAAATTGGCGAGTTGAATGCTGAAAACGCAAAGTTTGAAATGAAAGAAAGCAAGATTGCCGAAGAATTAAAGGCGTTCACAGACCAAAGGAATGAAGTTTCGCAAAGAATTGCCGAGCTTTCCGCAAAAATCGAAGAATTGAACAATTTCCTCATTTCCTCTGGAGAAAAAAACTTTGAAGAATTTGGAAGGGTTTTTGAAGAGAAAAAATCAGAGCTCCGCATTAGCGAGGAAAGAATCAGCGAAGGAAAAAAAGGCCTTGAAGAATTCACAAAAAGAGAAGAAAGCATTCACGGAGCATTAAAAGAGCTTGAGGAAAGGAAAAAACAGCTTGCCGAAGGCCTAAAGGCAGCCGCAAAAGAATTGAAAGCGCTTGAAGAAAAATTAAAGCAAGAGGCAAGCATCAAGGAAGGCAACATTAATGAATTGCAGAACGCGTTGCAAAAGGCGGCAAAAGCAATGGAAGAAAAGCGGGCTGAACTCCGGATTGCTGAAGAATTCGCAAAGCAAGACGCACGGGCAATCACTGAAAGAAAGAATCGCTCTGCAATCCTGAAAAGCCAATTGGAAAGCATTGAAGAAAGGAAAAGCCAGGTTTCTGGAAAATTCAAGGCAGAAAACGCAAAAGTCAAAGAGCTTCAAGGAAAAGTCTCAAAATTTGAAAGCGAAAAAGTGACTGAAAACTTGAATGACAGCATTAAAAAACACGGGATTCTGGAAGGAGAATTAAAGGGCTTAAAGGATTCCTTGAAGGAATTGAAAAAGGCGGCTGCAAAATGCCCTGTTTGCGAAGCAAGCCTTAAGGAATCAAGAAAAAAAGAGCTTGCTGAAAATAAGGAAAAAGAAATCGCAAAGCTTGAATCCAAGGCAAGAACTCTGGAAGAAAAAACCAGAGAGTTTGAGGAAAAGTTTTCCGAATTAAGCCAAGCCAAAGCCGAATTCAACATAATTAATTCTGGCTTTCAAAAAACAGAGTCTGAATTAAAGCACTTTGAAGAAAGAGCAGCTGAACTTTCAAAAGAATCAAAAGAAAACGAGAAACTGCTTTCAGAAATCGAGCTAAAAAATTCCAATGCAATCGAGCAAATCCCAAAACTGAAGCAACAGCTTGGAGAACTTGAAAGCGAGCATTCCAAAAGGCTTGAAAAGCACAACAGCATTCAAGAAATTGAAAGAGAATTCCAAAAACAAAGCAATGAAAGGCTGCGCCTGGAATTCGAAGAAAAAAGCAGTGCTGAAAGAATTGCAGAATTGGAAAAGGAAACTCCATCAATTGAAAAATCAAGCATTGAAATTGCGGAGAGAATAAAGCTTGAAAGCGAAAAAGCCAGGCATTTGGGCAAGGAATTGCAGGAACTCGAAATCCAGCAGAAAAAAAGCCTTGAGAAAAACAAGCGCTGGCTTGACGAAAAAGAGCTATTGAAGGGAAAAAACGAAGAGGCTTTTGCAAAAAAGCAAAAAAGCGAAGAAATCATCAGAAAGCAGGAAATGCAATTAAACGAGCTTGCCTTGGAAAAAAGCAAGAATTCAGTTCGCTTGACAGACTTGCAGGAAGAGCAAAAGAATTTCATTGAAGAAAAAATCATTGAAAACATGAACTTGGATGCTTTGAGAAGGAGAATTCCCCAAATAGACAAGGAATTGAATTCTCTTGGCGCAATAAACATGAAGGCCTTGGAAAGCTTTGAGAATTTGGGAAGGGAAGTAGGGGAAGTGCGCGCAAAAGCCAACAAGCTAGAGGAAGAAAAAATTTCAGTAATGGACTTGATTCAAAAAATCGAGGTCAAAAGGCTTGAAGTGTTTGCAAACTGCTTCAACAAAGTCAATGAAAACTTCAACAAACTGTACTTTGACTTCTTTGAAGGCAAAGGCGCTTTGCGCCTGACTGACGAGAAAAGCCCTTTCGAGGCAGGACTGATCATAGAAGTTGCCCACAAAAACAACAAGACATTAAGCATTGACCTGATGAGCGGCGGAGAAAGGACTTTGGCCGCGCTTGCCTTCTTGTTTGCAATCCAATTCTATGAGCCTTCGCCATTTTACGTTTTTGACGAGGCAGACGCCGCACTCGATGACGCCAATTCCATAAAATTTGCGAACATGATCAAGGAAATTTCAAAGCAAAGCCAATTCATTGCAATAACCCACAATGACGTTGTCATAAAGCAAGCCGACCAAATAATCGGAGTTGCAACCAACAAGCAAAAAAGCAGTTCAGTGATAGGGCTGAAAGTCCAGTGAGGAAAAAGAATGCACGCTAAAAAACTGGTTTGCTTCAAGTGCGGGAAAGAATTTCCAGCAAATTCGAGAATTTTTTGGTGCTCTAAATGCGGCTATTCATTAGATGTTGAATACCATTATAGTGAAATCAAGAACTTGGTGGAAAGAGAAGAGTTTTTGAGGGCGCCAGTAAAGCACTGGAAGTACTGGATGTTCTATCCAGTGCAGGATTTGCAGAAAGTAGTTTCAATGCATGAGGGCGGAACAGCGCTAATTAAATCACGGCATTTCAAGGATTACTGGTTCAAGTTTGAAGGCGTAAACCCGACAGGCAGTTTCAAGGACCGCGGTTCTACAATCGAAATAACCAAGGCAATTGAAAATTGCGAGAAAGAAGTCTTGTGCGCTAGCACTGGAAACATGGGCGCTTCAATTGCAGCTTATTCTGCACGCGCTGGAATTAAGGCAAGCATTTTCGTGCCAGAATTCGCAAGCAGTGAAAAAATCCGCCAGATTAAGGCTTATGGAGCAAGCGTTACAAAAGTAAAAGGAACTTACGACCACGCGCTGGAATTGACAAAAAAAATTTTTGAAAAAAAAGGCACTTACTTGACTGGAGATTATTATTACAGGGCTGAAGGCCAAAAAAGCGTTGGATTTGAGATAATAGACCAGTTAAACTGGGAAAGTCCGGAAAACATCGTGTGCCCGGTAGGCAATGGCACTTTATTGTTTGCTGTCTTCAAGGCATGCAAGGAATTTGCGAAAGTCGGCTTATTGAAAAGCATGCCCCGCATTTACGGAGTGCAGGCGACAGGCTGCAACCCAATCAAAAAAGCCAAGGTTTTGCCAGTCAAAAACCCGAAAACTGAAGCAAGCGCCATTGACTGCGGAAACCCAGTTTACGGCCTTGAAGTCTTGAAAGCAATCAAGGAATCAAAAGGACAGATTGCCGCGGTTTCTGACAAGGAAATGGCAAAAAGCATGAAAAGCCTTGCAAGCGAAGGCATTTTTGCAGAATTAAGCGGAGCAGCAAGCTTGGCCGGAGCATTAAAGCTTGGCTTGAAGGGAAAAACAGCGTGCATTGTTTCAGGCCACGGGTTGAAAGAAAGCAAAAGCTACTACTAGCGTTTTTTCTTTTTTTTCTGCAAAGGCCTTCTGGCCTGCACTTTTGAAGGCTTTTTTATCTGAGAGGCAATGTCATTCAATGCAGTGCTTGAAAAGCTTTTATCCCTTGCACTTGCAGTTTTGGCTGCGACAATTGGCTTTGGCTTTCCCGAATCAGTCAAGGAATCATTCAAGCGCTTTATTTCAGAGCCAATCTGCCTTAAGGCTTCCTGATAGTCTTCTTCAAGGATTTTTCCGGCGGCATAATCCCTCTTCAGCACGCGGATTGAATGCTCTAGGCCAGAGCTTTTTGAATGCAAGTAATCCAATTCCACAGTGTTGTGGGATTTTGACTTTGCGGAAGTTTCTATTTTTGAAATGCTTTCAGAAAGCTTTTTTGAATGCTCCAGGAACTCTTGCGCGCTGATTTTTCCAACAGCGTAATCCTGCGCTAGCCTTTTCTGCTGTTTTGAAAGCTCGCCAAACTCGTGAACTTCAAGCACGCCTTTAGAGCGCTTTCTTACAATCAAAATAATCAATACAACAGATGCAAGAAGCCCAACGCCTAAAACAAAAATTATCAAAAACAAGTAACGCGTGTTGTCTTGAGTCACTGTGACATTCACTCCCAAAGGCTGCTTTCTTGGAATGTTGACTAATTCAGAGTCTGGAATGATTGAATAATGCGCGAAAGCCAATTTTGCGGCGTTAAGGTTGCTTTCAGCCAAGAACGCGAGCGAAACCCCGCTTTTGAGCATTTCAGCGGCAGTGCCTGCCTGCCCATTCTGCTGGTAGAATTTGGCGCCATTCAAGTAATAGCGCGCGTGATCCAAGTACAAGTTTGCCCAAACAGGCTTGAAATTCAAGTCCTTCAATTGGGAATCAAGGGCGGCAATCTTGCTGACTAGAATGCTTTCCAAGGCATTGGCGTCCTTTCCATTAACCGCTGATTCTGCATCAAGCAATGACTGGGCTGAAACAGCGTCAAAATACCCGCCTAAATTCCATTTGAAGGCCTGCTCTATTTTTGCAGAATTCACTCTTCGGGTAATGTCTTCCTTTTCTGAAGCGCCGTTAATGCTTAAGCCATTCTCTGCCTTGATTATTGCAGCGCTTAATTCTGGCTTTAAAAAATCATTCAAGGACGCCCATTTTTCAGAATTGCTTCCAAAATCGTAAAAGTTCACTGCAATGTCAAACCATGCCTGGGCGAATTCAAAATCCTGCACTTTTTTCACGGCGGTCGTAGAGTCTGTCTGCTGGACTCCATTAATCACAATGATTGTTTCAGGCTGCGCTAGCTGTTCCAGGTTAATGCGTGCCCAAGTCAAGCGCTGCTGTGCCGCGGCATACCATTCAAAATCATTGGTTGGAATTCCCTTGTCAATTTCTTCCTCTAATGCCTTGACTTTTTCCTGCAGGTTTTGCACTTTCACTTTCAATACTGTTGAATTGTCCGAAAGAATTGACGGGTTTTCAGCAATGTCTTTTATTGTCAAAGCGTTCACGCGCGCAAGGAAAGTGTAATTTGCCGAAGAGTACAAGTAATTGGCGTCATTCAGTGTTTGCGCTTCCTTCAATGCGTCTTCAGTGTCCCCAAGCTGTGAAAGCAGGCTGTTGATTACTGAAGTGTCATTGATTAAAGTCGTTGACAATGAATTCCTTGCGGAATTGATCAAGTCTTTTGTTTCAGAAAGGAATTTTGAATTCTGCCTCTGCAAAGGCGCAAGCGAGCTTGCCTGGCCTATTGGCTTTGGCACAAAAACCAATTGGGGCTGCTGCAGTGTTTTGTTGACGTCAATTTTTGAAATGTCAGAAAAAGCAAGCTTTAACGCAGTGTCCAATTTGTCGACTTCAATGACTTTCATCCCCCACTCTTTCAGCGCATAATCAGGCAATGAAATGTTTTGGACTCCGGAAGGCAATTTTACAGTCTGCTTTGCCTCTCCTTTCGGAATCATGAAAAGCTTTATCCCAATTTTTGCGGCCTCTTGGCTTTTTTCAAAAACCCCGCCAACAGGCCCTATTGTGCCGTCTTCGGAAATAGTTCCGGTCATTCCAACCTGCGCCGGGATTGCCTTGTTTTGAAGCGAGGCAACAGTCAATAACGCCATTGCACTGCCTGCAGAAGGGCCTTCAACAACTGACGCCTGGCTTTTAATTTCAAACAAGTAGTCAAAATTGTCAACTTCTGGAGAATAGTTCTTTGCCAGCCTTACAGCAACCAATTCTGCATTCTGCGTTGTGGTTCCAACCAATGGAACAACAGAACTCCACACTTTTCCAGACCCGTTAGGCAGGATTTTCAAGGTCAAGTCCGCAGAAAGGCCTTTGCCTTCAGAAGTGACGGCAAAAATCTTCATTGAAGCCTGCGAAGTCACTGCAAGAACCGCGGTTGCGGAAAAAAGGACAAAAAGCAAAACAAGCAATTGCCGAAAATTCATTCTAAAATTAGTGAAAAAAGTGTTTAAATTCCTTTGCAATTTGAAAGGCCGTGCTTTTATTTCATGTCTTTTTTCAGTTGCGTTTCAAACGCAACGCGCTTTCTCTGGACTGAAAAAATCAGAACTATGCCAAACGCTATTAAAGCGGTTATCAATGCCGGAAGAGAGTAAGAGTTTTGCATTGAAGGGACAATTTGGACTAGCATGAAGTAATTCATGAGCATTAAAAGCGAAAGCAAAATCGCGGTGAAAAAAACAAGGTAAGTCAATTGGTTTGTCCACTCAAGAAAAGCGTACAAGTCCATCAAAAACTTCTTGTTCTCTGTTTTTTTCAAAGCCATGATATAAAAATGAATTAAGAGTTTAAAAATTTTGTCATTGCAAAAAACAAGGCTTTTTATTGAAGAAAGCGCTAATTTTTTCAGCAAAGAGTTGAGCAAATGCCTTTCAAGAAACCAAGGGAAAGAATTCTTCCAAACAATATCCATTATTGGCGTGGAAGAAAATGGCGTGAAATCCAAATGATAGAGGCAATGCCTGGCGATGGATTAAGGCGCTCTAAAGGAATAAACCGCATTGTGCAAATATTCAACAAAAGGCTCATTAAAGGCCAGCTTTCCCAAAAGCAAGCTTACAATGCTGCCAGGGCAATTGAAATACTGGCTTCTGAAATCACTGACGAGGCAATCCAAAGAATGGACCAAAATAGCATGAAGCACGGAAGCTGGAACGAGGAATACATAAACTGCCTGAAGCATTACTGGCAAATAATGCCAAGAAAGCTTAAGGCAGAGCTAATAAGGCAAAGCAGAAAAGAATAAGCCTGAATTTGGCATGGCTTGCCTTAAGCTCAAGCTAGGAAATGAAAAAGAAAAAAAGGTCAAAGGCTGGCTTTAACCAAATAAGCTTCCGAGTCCTTCGGCCGCTGCTTCTGCTGCTTTTGCTGAGTCTTCTTCTTTCTTTTCAGCCTTTGCCGCTGTAGGAGCTGCTGTTGGGGCTGCGACTGCAACTTGGGCAACTGCTGCCTGTTTTATTGCTTCTTCAATGTTTATTCCTTTCAATGAAGCAACCAAAGCCTTGACTTTTGAAGAGTCGGCATTAACTCCAGCGGCCTTTAAGACTGCTGAAACCTTTTCTTCGCTAATGTCTTGCTTTGCAGCGTGAAGCAACATTGCACTATAGACGTATTCCATTATTTCACCTCATTAATTGTAAAATTTTAGTTAAGCGTTTTCCTCTTTAACCAAGGCCTTCAATGCCATTGCCTGCCTTTCAGCCTTTGCCAAAATGTCTGCTGCGGTTTCAGGCTCAATGAATTCTGCCTCTATTGAAACAGCCTTTGCTTCCCTAAAGGCCTTCTGTATCATTATTGGAGTTGATTCGTTATTGAAAATTCCGGCAAACACCGCCACATTCAATGCATTATTGAATGCCTGGGCAATATTCTCCAAAGTTTGCTCTTCATCAATGTCCAAAACACTTGCCATGAAAATTTCATTGTTTTCAAAAACCGCAACCAAGTTCAAGCCGACCTTGATTGGCCTGATGTCAAGCTTTTGCAAAACTGAAGCAACTGCAGGAGTGACTGCAACGCCTTGTTTAGTGACTACCTTGTCTTCAACGACTGAAATTGTGGAACCCATTATTCTAACATTCAATCCAGCCGCCTTCAATTCTGAAAGCGCTGGCCCTGGAGGCAATCCAGTGTCCATTGCGGGAACCATCAAGTCAAAAGGCGCAAGCATTCCTGCCTTTGCAGCCATGCTTCCCTTGCTTTTTTTCAAGTATCCAAAAAGCTCGAAAGGATTCATGCTTGTTCCAATTATTGCAATGCTTCCTTCAGCCAATTCCTTAAGCTTTGAGTCCTTCAATTTTGAGGCTTCCAATGCCTTTTGTATAACGCGGACTTTGGAAACGTGAACTTCTGCCTTTCCATGAAGCTTTTTCCTGATTTGCGCGAAAAGCTTTGCTGGAAATCCTTCCAATGAAGCAATTGCGATTACAGGATAAGATTCAACGAGCTTTTTGACTTTTTCAAGCTCTGAATGCTTCCAGGCTTTAGTATGAGATTTCACTTTCTCACCCATTCGACCTTTACTGCAGGAGTCATTGTCATTTTCAAAAACATTGATTTGACGTTCAAGTCCCCGTCAGGCAATTTTGCAACCAAAGTCTGATAGACCGCCAATGCATTTTCTGCCAATTCTTCATCCTTTGAGTCTTCCTTTCCCAATAAAACGTGAACTACTGGCAAGTATCTGCCTTTCTTGTTTGTGACTTTAACTCCGGACTTGATTGTCCTTAAGGCGCTTTCAAGGGCTGAAAGTTCTGGCTGGATTGGCCTTGGCATTTTTCCCTTAGGCGCCAAAGCCTGGCCCAAGTATTTTCCGACAGTCAGCATTACAGGGCCTTCAGCAACAAAGCCGTCAAATTCTTCAGCGAGCTTTCCCGCCTCTTTCTTGTCCATTTGAGTGATTTCATTCTCTGTAATGACGCGCGCGACTTTGTCCTTGATGATTGCAATGAAGTTTGCGTCTTTTGCAAAAACGCAGATTTTGCCGCTGGCTTTTCCGCTGCTGTAAGGCAGGCTTACTGTAACGTCAATTCTATTTTCTGACTTTTTGAAGTCAATTCCCCTAAAATTGACAGCGAGCTCTACAGACTGCTTGAATTTTCTTTGCTTGTTCGAGTCCCGAACTTTCTGCAATGCGACTAAAAAATCTTTTTTTTCCACTTTCAAAAACCTCCTAATTGGATTCCGTGGCGGAAGCCATTAGTGAGCGGCTGCAAAAAAATTGCAATTAATACTATACTCTTCCGAAGTAATGTTTTTAAAGCAGAGCTTTAAAAATTTTCAAACCCGAGGTTTGAAATGTTTTTAAAAGAAAGCCTTAACGGGCCAATTGCCAGAATGGCAAAAATGGGGAGCATTGCCCCAATTATTGCTTGTCAATGACTTTTAAAGTTCCCCACTGGCCAAGCTCCCTATGCATTGGCTTGCTGCAGTAATAGACAAACTCCCCGGTTTTGTCAGCCAAAAACTCGACAGTCACTTCCTTATTGAGCGGAGTTTCTGCAAAGGCGTTGAATTCGTCAATCTTGAAATCATGCATTCCGCTGGTCATTGTTATTTTGATTCTCACCAAATCGCCCTTATTCACTGTAATTTCTTTCAATGAAAACTTTGGGTAATATTTGCCGTCAATTACGTCAGTATAAGACTGCATTACAAACTCTTTGACCGGGCTGGCTGTCTTTTCATTGGCTTGAGAAACCGCAAGATTTCCAGTCGCATTCACATTAGAAAACAAGCTGAAATATATTCCGATTATTGCTATTACTGCAATAATGGCCGCTCCGGCAATCATTTTTTTATCCATTCAATCACTCCTGATGGTTGTTTTTTTAAAGTGTTAATACTATTATTTTTGAAGCAATTAATAAATAATAAAGTAAACGAAAGTAAAGTATTGTGATTTTATGGAAAAAGCCTGCCCTGTTGCCGGAATAATAAATATTCTTGGAAAAAAATGGGCGTTATGGATTTTAAAAAAATTAAGCGAGAATGGCAAAATGAGATTCAATGACCTGCTAAATGAAATCGACCGCATAAATTCAAGCGTATTGTCCAAAAGGCTTAAGGAACTTGAAAAAGCAGGGCTTTTAAAAAGAAAAAAATTCAATGAAATCCCCCCAAGAATAGAATACTCGCTTACAAAAGCAGGAAAGGAATTGATTAAATGCTTCAAATTCTTGGGCGATTGGGCGAAAAAACACGGAAATAACTAATTAAAAGAGATCTTACTTCCAGAATTTTTTGGCTTTCAAGTAATCTGCTTTTAGCATTGCGTAAATGAACTCGTCATGCATTTTTCCAGTCGCCTTGCAGCCAATTGCCTGCCTTTGCAGGCCTTCATTCACAAAGCCAAGCTTTTCCAAAAGCTTTGCTGAAGGCGGGTTTTCGACAAAAGCCCCTGCCGCAATCCTGTTCATTTTCAACTCTTCAAAATAGAACTTTAAGACTGCCTTCAAGGCTTCGCTCATAATGCCTTGCCGCCAGTAATTTTCCCCAAGCCAATAGCCAAAACTGCAGGCTTTCAAGTCATAATCAATATGCGATAAGCCAATTGCTCCAATGGCTTTTTTTTCAGGCTTTAATTCAATGACAAATTCTATTCCTTTAGGCCGGGTTTCTTTCGCAAGCTCTGAACAATGATTGAACCAACCTTCAGCATCCTTTAAAGTGTAAGGAAAAGCCACTACAGCCAAATTTTGAGAAACTTTCAAGTTGTTGATGTTTTCAAGCAGTGAAGGAATGTCTTTCCTTTCCTGCTGGCGCAAAACCAAACGTTCAGTTTCAAGACGCATGCAAAATTAGTGGAAAATAGGGTTTAAAAATTAAAAATATGGTTTTTTAAAGAAAAAAGTTGAAAAGATTCAGTCTTTTCCAATTGCTGAATCCCACTTGCCGGCTTTGATTTCTTTTGTGATTTCGCGGGCGTCTTTGCCTTCAATTGTTATTCCCATTTGCTTTGCGGTTCCCGCAATTTCGTTCATTGCGCTCTTGATTTTGCTTGAGGAAAGCCCGATCATTTTCATTTCAGCGACTTTCTTTAACTGCTGGATTGTCAAGTTTCCGACTTTTTCAGCCTTTGGAGTTGCTGCGCCCTTGGCAATTCCTAATTCTTTAATTATCAACGCGGAGGCCGAAGGGCTTCCGACCTTGATTTCAAAGCTCTTGTTTTTTGCGTCAATTGAAATTGTCACCGGAATTTTCATTCCTTCAAAAGCCTTTGTTTTCTCGTTGATTTCAGCAACCACTGCGCCAATGTTAACTCCAGTAGGCCCTAAAGCCGGGCCTAAAGGCGCTCCAGCGCTTGCTTTTCCAGCATCAACAATTGCCTTAACATCTGCCATTCCAAATCACACCCATTCTAAAAAATCCTAAACTTTTCATTCTTTGATTATCCTAATGTGCTCTGCGCTGATAGTGACTGGAATTTTCACGCTTGCTTCAAGCAATTCAACAGTCACTTCTTCCTTTGGGTCATTGACGCGCAGCACGCGGGCTTTTTCTCCCTTGAAAGGTCCGGCAATCAATTCGACCTTTTGGCCGACCTTGATGCTTTTCATCAATGGCTTGCTTTCAAGCAAGGAATCAAGTTCCGCAATTTTCACTACGCGGACTTCGCCGCCGACAACGTCTTCTTCCTCGCCTTGGGATGCTCTTTTTTTCAAAAAACTGGTTCCGACAATTCCTTTTCCCTTAATGTTTGGAACATTGGCAATTGCCCTTCGAACTGTCATTTCATTGTCTGCTTCAACCAGAATATATCCTTTCAGTCCTGGAAGCACTGCAAAAGAGTAAATGTTCAAGTCTTCATGCCTTACCTTTTCTGTAAGAATGTCAACAACCATGCTTTCCTGATTTACTGTTGTCCTAATCGTGAAAATCAAACCAAACTACCCCTTTTTTTTCATTGAATTGGAAAAATCAAAAAATTGAAAACCAGCGAAATAATGTATCCAATCACTCCAATAATGATTATTCCAATGCCCGTGGCTTTCAGCATTGCAAAAAACTCTTCCTTTGTCGGCTTTTTGCTGATTGTCAAAATCCTTTTCGAGTCTTCAATAAACCCTTTAATTTTGCCTTTAATGTCCATAATTAAAATCCGCCAAAAAAAGCGTTAAAACTCTTGATTAAAAGAATAATAACAATAAAAGTTTTAAAAAGAAAGCCTTTTAAAACCCAGTTTTTTCACGTGAATTCAATGCCCAAGTCGACTTCAGTCTTTCCAGTCTTGGCTTTTCCCAGGTCCAATGCGTCCAAGTAAGGGAATTTTCCCCCCGCAATGACAACCATTGCCTGGATTTGAGACCTTGGAATGCCTTCGTCAATCATTGCGCCCCAAATAATGTGCGCGTTAGGGTTGATTTTTGTCGCAACTGCCTCAACAATCATTTCAGCCTCTCTCAAGGTCATGTCGCTTCCGCCAATAACATTCACTAAAGCCTTTGCCGCATCGCTGATGTCAACATCCAAAAGCGGCGATGTTAACGCGTTTTCCACTGCTTCTAAAGCGCGCGCGTCAGAAGCCTTTTCTGTAACGCTTTCTCCAAGGCCAATCATTGCGGCACCGCCTTTTGAAAGAATAGTCCGCAAGTCTGCAAAATCCAAGTTAATCAAGCCGGGCTTTGTAATCATTTCAGTGATTCCCTTCACTGCATTAGTCAATACTTCATCAGCCACTTTGAAGGCGGCATTCACTGGCAGGTCCGGGGCAATTTCCAAAATCTTGTCGTTTGGTATTACAATTAAAGTGTCAACTTCTTTCCTTAGCTTGTCAAGGCCTTCCATTGCGTTTTCCATTCTCTTCCTGCCTTCAACAGTGAATGGAATCGTGACAACTCCAATGGTCAATGCCTTGATTTCTTTCGCAATGTTTGCAATGACTGGCGCGGCTCCAGTTCCGGTTCCGCCGCCCATTCCGCAAGTAATGAAAATCAAGTCTGATTTTGAAAGCAGGTCTTTCAATTCTTCACGGCTTTCCTTTGCAGCGCCCTCACCCACCGAAGGATCGCTTCCAGCACCAAGCCCGCGCGTCAATTGCTTTCCAATGAGGATTTTCCTGTCAGCGCTGACTCCAAGCAATGCCTGGGCGTCAGTGTTTACTGCGTAAGTTTCAGCTCCGTGAATTCCAATCTCCGCCATTCGTTGAATAGTGTTGCTTCCGCCCCCGCCAACCCCGATAACGCGAATTTTTGCCTTTGAAGCCTCAAAAAGCTTCACCAGCTCTTCATCGTCTTCCTGGATTGAACGCTTGAAGCCTGAAGACTTTTTCGCGCTTTCTTCCTTTGCTCTCTTGATTGCATTGCTGACTACTGTTTTCACGATTTATCACTTTTCCCCAAATTCAATAAAAAAATATAATAACCCAAAAGGGCTCTTATAGTCTGAAGCTCTAAGTGTTTAAAAAAATATAGGCGTTTTGCAAAATTTGTTTAAAAGGCGGTTTTGAAATGATTGCCAGAAGGCCAAAAATCAGAAAGCCAATTCCATTCAGTATTAATCCGGAAATTGTTGCAAAATACAAAAAACTGCAGGCAGAAATTGAAGTGAACCCAAAAGCCAGGATTGTTGGCGCCAAAAAAAGAAGATGGTAAAAGAATGCTTTCAAAAAAATTCTTGAAAACAGTCAAAGACATCAAGTCCTTGAAGATTCAAGGCGCGTCAAATGTGCGAAAGGCCGCAGTTGAAGCATTGCTTGAAGAAGTCAATGAGTTCAATGACTCCAGCATTTTGCACTTCAAGGCAGACCTTTTCAAGTCAGTGAAAGAATTGATCAACGCGCGCCCGACAGAGCCAGAGTTAAGGAGCGCTTTAAGGATTGTGCTGCATACTGCGCAGTCAAACTCTCACAGCCTGTTTGACTTGAAGAAAGAAGTCAAAAATTCCTTGGGCTATTTTGAAAAGCAAAGGAATGAAGGATTGAGAAAAATTGCAACTTACGGGGCAAGGGAAATTCCCAATGATGCAATTGTCATGACTCACTGCCACTCGCACACTGTAATGGAAATCTTGAAAGAAGCGCACAAACAAGGCAAAATTGAAAGAGTCATTTGCACAGAGTCAAGGCCTTTATTCCAGGGAAGAAAGACAGCCGAAGAATTGACAAAAGCAGGCGTCAAAACCACAATGATTGTGGATTCTGCAGTTTCAAGCATTGTGAAAGAATGCGGCTTGTTCTTGAGCGGCGCTGATGCAGTATTGAGCGACGGATCTGTGGTGAACAAGATTGGAACCCAGAATGTGTCAATGCTTGCCGAAAAATTCGGAGTGCCGCACTATGTTGCTTGCGGTACAGCAAAGTTTGATCCAGTCACTTTTTTCGGGTTTCAGGAAATCATCGAACAGCGTGCGCCTGAAGAAGTTTGGGACAAAAAATTAAAGAATTTTGAAATCAAAAACCCAGCCTTCGACATAACAGCTGCGAAGTATGTAAAGGCATTAATTACAGAAAAAGGAGTCTTTCCGCCAACAGAATTTGCAGGAATGATGTACAAGGATTTGCAGCTTGAAAAGCACGAAAAAGAATTTCTAAGCCTGATTAGCCTGATGAAAAAATAGGCTTCAATAAGCAAGTTTTTTATTTCCAATTCACTTAATTGTAAAGGTTTTAGAAAAATGAAGTATTCTTTAAAATTGAAAACACAGCATTTTCACTTGTCTGCCGGAGTGTTTGTTGCAGTAATGCACGAAGACGACGTGCATGATTTGGGAATTCATGCTTTGGACAAGGTTGAAATCATAAATCCCGGAGTGAAAAGGACTGCAACTGCAATTGTTAACATAACTCACGAGGAAATCAGAAAGGGAAACATTGGATTATTTGAAGAATTAAGGCTGCAATTGCTCATCAAAAAGCCAACCGTTGTTGAAGTAAGGCCTATTCCGCCATTGGAAAGCATTTCTTTCATCAGGAAAAAAATTCGCGGAGAAAAGCTTTCAGCGCAAGAAATCAAGCAAATAGTAGATGACATTAATGAAGGAAAGCTTGCAGAACTGGAAATCAGCGCTTTAATGACTGCCGTGCAAATCCGCGGCTTCGACATTGAAGAATCGGCTTCAATGGCAAGGGCATTGATAAGCAATGGAAAAAAAGTTGAGTTTGCGAAAAAGCCAATCTTGGACAAGCACTGCATTGGAGGAATCAATGGAAGGACAAGCCTTGTTTTAGTTCCAATTATTGCCGCGGCAGGATACTGCATTCCAAAGACTGCAAGCCGTGCAATAACAAGCTGTGCTGGAACTGCAGACGCAATGGACTGCCTTGCAAAAGCAGGATTGGGCCTGAAAGAATTCAAGAAAGTCGTGGAAAAAACCAACGGCTGCATTGCATGGGGCGGCAGTTTAGATTTGGCGCCAGTTGACGACAAAATAATCAAAATAGAGTATCCTCTAAAGCTAGACCCTAAAGGCCAAGTGACTGCGTCAGTAATGGCAAAAAAGGCAAGCGTTGGAGCGCAGTTTGTTGTTTTGGACTTGCCTGTCGGGCCAGAAGTCAAAGTCACAAGCGCCGATCAAATAAAAGATTACACTGAAAGGTTTTCACAAGTTGGAAAAATGCTCGGCATTAACGTGAAAGTAATTCCAACAGACGGCACAATGCCTTACGGGCCAGCATTCGGGCCAGCGCTTGAAGCAAGGCATGCATTGCAAATCCTTGAAGGAAAGCGCTTTGACAACCTGGCTGAAAAATCAGTAATGCTTGCCGGAGAATTAATGGCAATGACTGAAAAATCCACTGTCCAGCAATGCACTGCAAAAGCGAAGGAAATTTTGAAAAGCGGAAAGGCATTGGAAAAAATGCGGGAAATCATTGTCGCGCAAGGCGGAAAGAAAATAACTTCAGAGCAAGTTCAGGTTGGAAAATTAAAAAGGCAAATCTTTGCAAAGCAGGATGGAAAAATCAAAAAATTGAATGTACAGCTTTTCACTGTAATCGCGCGAGAGACTGGCGCGCCTTCAGACAAGGGAGCTGGAGTCTTGCTTAATGTAGTGCCAGGCCAGCAAGTGAAGAACGGCGATTTATTATTTGAGATTTTTGCGGAAAACGAAAGAAAGCTTGTGGAAGCATTAAACCTTGCGGAAAGAATGAATGCAGTGGAATTTGAGCCATTAAAGTAAGCAGCCGCAGCATTTACAAGAAAATAACTCAGTTGCTTCTTTCCCTGAATGATTTGGAAAGTCTGGGAGAAGAGCCAAGCGCAAGAGCCTGCCTTTGCAATTCTGCCTTCAATTCAAGGCTTGCGCTTTCCAAAGCAATTAAAAAAAGCGATTTCTGCTCTGGCCTGTTAAAGGTTATTGAATTAATCCTGTCAATCAATTCAAGCGCGCACTCGTTTGCTGGCAATTTTCCGAATTTGACGAGCAAGTCAAAATCCAATGGAATGACTCCTTTCTTTGCATCAGTGAATGGCTCTATAAGGTCTGGGGCAGGATAATAGCCAGCATTTGCTGTCTTAGTCAATTCAAAAATTGCTTGCCTTCTTGCGCCCGGATCAGTAATCCTAAAATGGCTTTTTGAGGAAAGCTTTGAGCCTTTTGAAACCGAACCGAACAATTGAGAAACCTTCACCCATTTTCCTGCAAAAGGCCCTTTCGCAACCTGAAACATTGAAGACTTTGGAACTCTCACTCCGGCCTTGCGCAATTCAGCAATTACCTGCTGGGTTTTAATTGCGGTTTCATCATCCATTGGTTTTTTGAAAACCTTGATTGCAACAGCGTAAGACTTTCCGTTCTTGAACCGCATTCTTCCGGCATAAACATCGCCATACTGTGTTTCAGGATGGCCAATCCTGACAAGATGCTTGTCTTTGCCCCTTGAAAATGAAAGCCTTTTCACGTCAATTAGAGTCTTCCACGACTGTTTTGCTGCAGGCGCTTTCGCTTCTGGCTTTTTTCGGGAAAAAAGTTTTCCAACCCAAGCAGGCTTTTTCCAAGGCATAAGATAAAATTGGTTTCGAAGTTTTTAAAACCAAGAGCCCAAAGGCCGCAAAGAGTTTAAAGGTTTAAATAGTAAAAAGGACTTTCTAGAAAGAATGAGGAAATTTTTCATTGCATTGCTTTTGCTCTTGATTGCAGGCGCGGCCTCGGCGCAAGAATGCCGCAATGATGTTTCGCAGGCAAATGAATTGATTTTTGAAATAAAAATCGACAGTCAAGGAAATGCAATCTCTAATGAAATCTTGACAATTCCATTCTCTGAAGAATGCCTTGTTGAAAAAGGCCTGCAAAGGCTGAATGAAAGCAAGGCAGTCTGCAGCGACATTATGGAGTCATTCGGGGAATTGAACCAGGAATTCATGCTTGCAAGCAATTGCACAATAGGCTTTGACAGCAATGAACTGAAAGTTTATTTTTCATCAAAAGGCGCAAATGTAGTGAGAGTGCAGGATGGAAAGCTCACCGCAGTCTTTGGCGAAATCAGCATTCGCGGATTGAACCCCCAAGCAGACACTACTTTGCGCGTTTCTTTGCCCGAAGGATTTGAGCTATTGGATTACTCCCCAAAAGAGCGCAGCATTGCGACTTCATCACAGGTTTTCTGGATGAAAATCCCAAAAGAGCCAATTTCAATCCAGTACAATGCGGCAGATAATGGCAGCCAGCAGTCATTGATTGTTTTGGCAATTGCAATAATAATCGCAATTGCGATTCTCGCGTTTGGGCTGCTTTTCAAGAAACGAAGCGATTTTTTGAAAAAAAAGCACTTGGAAAAAAGCAAAATGCAGCACGGAAAGCTTGAAGAATTAAAGGCGCCGCGCGCGAAAAAATAGCGCTCGAAAAATCACGCCTTGCAAAGCTGGTTGAACACTTTCACAAAATCAGCGCATGAAATAGAATCATTTTCAAAGTTTTTGAAAAGTGGGAGCCTTTGAGATTTTTAAACGCAGGTCGTGAAAGTTAGTTTTTTATAATCATAAACTCTGAGAACATATTATGCGTTCTCAAATTCTCTTGATTTTAGCGCTCTTGCTTTCATTAAGCTTTGCAAGTGCTCTGCTGCTTGATGAAAAGCCTGGCGCAATAGCTGCCTACAGCCTTCGAAAGCTTTCCTCAACTTACGCTGGCCCTGCAATTGAAGTGCAAAGAGCATCTGACAATCAAACTCTGGCCATTGGGTTTGATTTTGACGGGCTTTTGGATGCGTCTGCAATTTTGTCATTCTGCACTTCTAAAAGCAGTGCTGACAGTTTATATGTGAAAACTTGGAATTCTCAAATTTCCGGAGTTCCTGCATTTTCAGAAACCAACATTAACAAAATGCCGCTCATTTGCGAAAACGGCCAAGTGACAAAAGACCAAGACGGTTATCTGGCAATAAAATTCATGCGCAGCATGGATGGGCCATTCAGCGCTACAGGTTTAACACAATACAATGCTAGAAACGTGGACGTTTTCGTGGTTGAGGATGTAATAAATCCGGATAATTCTGGGGGCATTCTTTTTACGCTTGCACCAATTGGAACTGAAGCTGATGATTTTCCATTCATGAAGTTTGGTTCTGGGGGAGAATCACTCTCTTATGGGGGCGGATCCAATAGCATGAGATACGCGAATACTACAACAGACCGCGCTGTGCTTGGCTTGCAAGTAACTTCGGCAAAATTTTCAGTTTATGTAAACCAGATATTAAAGCACTCAACAAGCAAGGCAATGATTGAATTGAATTCATCAAGCATTTCAATAGGCGCGGAAACAAAAAGCCCTTCTGCAAATTCAGGCATTGATGCATACGTCAGCGAGTTTTTGGTTTACCCGCAAAGCTCGCTTTCTCCAGAAGCACGTAGGCAAGTCATTGCAAACATTAATGGCTTTTGGAAGGCGGGGCCTTCAAGCTGGAATGAAGGAGCATTATTGCCACAGACTTACGAATACCAAGTGGAATTGTACAATTGGCTCAAAACCAACACTGTAAATAACACCAGCATTCCTGCTGGTTTAAAACCGGCTTGGAATGGTTATTTTGAGAATGAAAATCAACTGGCTTCATTATGGGTTGACATGATGCAGTCTGGCGACTCCAAAAGAGTCGTAACCACAGGCATGATGTATGAGCCTGGCTGGTTCACGCTTAATGATGGCACAGGAAAAGGCATTGAAGCAACTGGGCAAGTGAGAGTTCCTGATGAATATACTGCCGGCTATAATTATCATTTGAGTCGCAGTACTGCCTTTTGGTACCCGTTTCATATTCCATTGGCAGGCGGTGGTGAAGGAAACCCTTACTATCATAATGAGGCAATAGCCAGGAGAGCGCTTACAATTGCAATCGTCAACATGATGATGGTTGATGGCTTGTTTGATTCAAATGGCAACACTTACACAAGGCATACTTATTACAGTGGCTGGCCACTGGACATTGCCGACACTTACAGCCTGGCTGGGGATTTTCTTCCTGAAAATGCGCAAAAGGCTTTTGAAAGGGGATTGCTGCGCTTGATAAGGCATCAATCAATTGTTGCAACTGGCGGCAGTTTTGCTAACATGGAAAGCAAGGGAATAGCAGGCGGCGCCAAAGCTTGTGTTAGCGCCAAGCATTATAAAAAAGAAATGTGCGATGCCGCATTGGCTGCAGTAAAGAAAGTATTGTTTGGCTTAAGCAATGGCTCTCCAACTAATTTCAATACCATCGGAGGCTGGTATCCTGAAGGCAGCATGCGTGAAGCTGAAGGCCCTGAAACCACTTACAACAATCGCGCTTTGGACCATATTGCTGACGCGCGGGCAGTAACTTACGGCGTGGAAGGAATTGGAGACTGGTCATTCCTTGACACAGTGATGGAGAGAAATACTGATTTCATTTCTTACCAAGGATTTACTGAACCCGGGGGAAGCGAAATCACGGACGGCCCTTCAGGCTATGCAGCACGAACTCCAGGCACTGCAATCAGCGGCGCACAAGGAACAGCGCACATGAAGTATACTTTGGCATCACTTTACCCTCAAGGGCAATTTTATTTAAGAGAAGTAGCCAGCCGCTTCATAAATAATTCAGAACTTGTTTCAAGCGTGAAAACTTCACTAAATAATGTTTCGGCTTCTTCAGTAATTACAACAGTGCCGCCAGTTTTTATGAGAGATGCTGCAGGTAAGGAAGCTGGATGGGCTCCTTGGCCTTCACGCCTGCCTTATCAGCCCCCAAAGGCAAATTGGCTTTCTTATTTAAGGTCGCTTGTCTTGGAGGACAAAAGCACAACTTATACATTGCCGCACCCAAGCAGGGGAGAAACTTATGTCAAGACTCTTCCAGCAGCTTCAGAAACTTGGGGTCCGCAATTCCTTGCCGCAAGGCAATGCCCTTCAATCGGCAATTGCTGGGCAGGCTTTGTTGAAGCAACAAGCTGGAATGGCGAATGGGGTGGAGCACACAGCGGCAAGCTTGAAACATTCTGGAGCGAACGCGTTGGAATTGTTCTATTGAACAGGCGAACCGAGAGTGGGTTTTTTGACCAGACAAAATTAGTGGCTGAAGGAATTTGGGGCAAGGATGACAAAACCACTCCAACGATTTTCAATTTCATGGCTGACAATGGCTGCGTCAATTGCGCCAGCAAAAGAATTATTGCCTGGGATTCTGGCTCCAAAAGCATTAGCATTCCAAGCAAAATAGTTTCCAGAGGCATGCAGAACAATAATGAAATCACAGGCAGTTATTCGCATAATAGGACTTTTCAAGTTTTGCCTGATGGCATGCGGGCAACTACTGTCTTGACTTACACTGGCTCTGATCAAATAAAGGAATTATGGTATCAGCTTCCCTTTTATGTCAAAGGCATTTCCAAAATGTATTATTGGGCTAATGATTCATGGAATCTTGCAAGCCCAAATGTTTTATTCAATGCGAGAAAAATTCGCTGGGCAAGAGATTATAATGACAGTCACGGCGAGAGGTTTGCATGGATTGAATTCAACAATAATTACAACATGATTTTAGGAAATGACTTTTCACAAGACGGTACTTTCAGAGTGCTCAAAATAGACTTGCACGGCAATCCTGGAACAGCACGGGCAATTCCAGCAAGCCAAACTTTTATTTACACTATTTCAGTCACTGAAAACGGCGTTCCCCCCCAAAGCCCAAATAGCGCTCCACTGGCAGCAAATGATTCTTACACTGTCGAGAAAGATAAAACTTTAACAGTCCAAGCGCCGGGAGTCCTTGCCAATGACACTGACGCTGATGGTGATGCGCTTACTCCCTGGCTTGTCAGTAATCCAGGACATGCTAAAGGTTTTAGGATGAGGTCTGATGGTAAGGGGTATTTCTACTACACTCCAGAAACTGGCTTTGTAGGAACAGACTCTTTCACTTACAAGGCCAATGACGGCATTGCCGGTTCAAAATTGACAACAGTGACCATTACTGTGACAGGCACGCCAACCACAAACCAACCGCCAGTCCTTTCAACCATAGGCCCAAAAACAGTGGTTGATGGAAACAGGCTTTCCTTCAATCTTTCAGCAACAGACCCTAACGGTGGCACTCTAATTTATTCTGCACAAGGACTGCCTGCCGGCGCAATCATTACATCAGCTGGCGCTTTCACTTGGATTCCAAGTTCCAGCGCTGTTGGAATTCACTCAGTGAATTTTATTGTGAGTGATGGCAGTCTCACTGATTCAGAACAAGTCAGCATTACTGTAAATTCATCAAGCACGCCTAATGAATGCTTTGACTTGACTGGCGACTTGAAGGTTGACTTGTTTGACTTGGTGTTTGTTGCTTTAAGGATTGGCCAGCCTGCAGGAAATCCAGCAGACGTGATCGGAAATGACGGAGTCAACTTGCAAGACTTGCAGGAAATTGCGAAAAAACAGTTTTCGACTTGCTAGACAAATCAGGCATTGCAAAGCTGGTTGAACACTTTCACGAACTCTTCAACTTCAATCAAGTAGACTTTTACTCCTGCAAGCTCTGAGCTTTCCAAAAAATCTTCAAGCGCTTTGTTTGGAGTGCGCAGTTTTGCCTTGACCCAGTCTTCAGTGTAATTCAGCGCATTGCCCAGGTTTTTGTTCTTGTAACGGAACAATTGCTCGACAAACTGCTCGAACAGCAAATCATTTTCCGCAATTCCGTGCTTTTTGCTCTTTTCAAGCCCAATTATTTGCGATGTTGTTTTAGGCTGCGGGAAAAAAGCGTCTGAAGGCACTTCGCCAATAATGGTTGTTTCAAAAAAATACTGCGTCAAGACTGCTGTCGCGCAATAGTCCCTGAACCCAGGCAAGGAAGTGATTTTTTCAACAAAGGCCTTTTCAAAAAGCAATACTCCGGATTCAAAATCAAGCTTGAACAAGGAATGCATTATGTCAGAAGAAATATTGTAGGGCGGAGAGCTCACTATTTTTGAAAATTCTGGAAGCTCTGCCTTCAAAAAGTCCTGCTTGAAAAGCCGAAAGTTTTTTGCTGCAATTTCTGCTTCAAGGACTTTTTGCAATATCTCATCAGTTTCAAAGCCGACAACGCTGCAATGTTTTAAAATTTCCCTTGTGAGAAAGCCAGTGCCGCAGCCGATTTCCAAAACAATGTCCTTGTCTTTCAATTCCGCGGCCAAAACAATTCTTTCAATGAATTGCCTTGAGACTAGAAAGTTTTGCGAAAGCTTCTTGCTTGGCTTGAACCTGTATTTTTGCATTAAAAGCTGCAATTCCTCAAACAAGTCCTTCATTAAAAAACCGTTATTTAATTAGGCAAGGGCAGTTTTTAAAAAAGCCTGTTGCGTTAAAGAATACCATGCGCGCAAGAAAAGGCTGGCAGAGAATCATAAGCCCGGACTTAAGAATCAAAAGCATTACTCCCTGGGGCAGTGGAAAGGAAAAGAAAAGCCACACTTTAATGCCTGGAGAGCTTGCGACAGCAAAATTGCACAGGCAATTCACTCTGCCTGACAGGCAAGGCCAGTCGCCGCTGCCCTTGACTTCAACAAGAAGCATTCTTGCAAGGCTTGGCGTTGAAGTCCACAATTCCCAAGGCAGGATTCCTGAAACTCTCATGCAGGGAAAAACTCCAAGCGAAGTCATGCTATTGCATCACGGCGAAGTTCCTGTAAAAATGCGCCGCGGAAACAGGATTACCAGAATGTACTTTCCGCAATTGACAAAGCCTTTAAGGCACGCTGAAATCCAAAAAATGAGAAAGTCCGGAGAACTGGTTTTAGGAAAAGACTGCAAGGTCCATTCTAACGGGCTTGTGGAAATCCGCGTCATTCCAGTAGTTTATGAAATTCCACCAGATGCAAAAAAGCTCCTTGCGAAAGAAAACTGGCTTACTGGAAGCAAAAGGAACGCATTCATGCAATTGCTCAAGAGAGTGAAAAAGCCAGTCAGGATTCACTCAAACCACATTATATTGACTGAAACTCTTCCAGTAAAATTGCCTAAAGATGTCGCAATGTTTTTTCAAAGGACAACTGACGGAAGCAGCGTCCACATTCAATCGCACTTGATAGACCCTGGATTTAAGGGCCCAATTGCAATGGAATTGCTTGGCTTTCATGAAAAAAAATCAAGGCCGGACACAGTGCTCGCATGGCTTTGCAGGGCAGAGTGAAATAAATGCCAAAAGTTGTTCTTTTTGACTTTTCAGAACAGCCAAGCCTTGGGCTTGCCTCATTGCAGCATTCTCTCCAAGAGAAAGGAATTTCCTGCCTGATTGTGAATCTTTATGCAAAAGAAGAGTTTGACTTCAAGGCAAGGGTTGAAAGCGCGCTTAAAGCAATAATGAAAAACCGCGAGGCAATTAAGGAAGCAAAATACCTTGGGATGCCATTTTTCAGGCAGGATTTTGAAATCCGCGCGCGAATGCCAATAGCAAAAGGCCTGAAAGCCAGGTTTCCTGAAAAGATTTTGATCGGAGGCGGAGTAGGCCTCATTTCAAACCCGCGCGGATTTTTCAGGAAGGGAATGCTTGACTATGCATTGATTGGAGAGGCAGAGAAAACATTGCCTCAGCTAATTATTGCGCTTGAAGAAAGGCGTAGCGCGCAAGAAATTGAAAAAATTCCTGGAATCATAATGAAAAAAGGAAGCAGGATTTTTGTTTCAAAAACTTCAGGCAGGCTTTCACAAACAGAGCTTGAGAAAATGCCCTTGCTTTCTTCATTACTTGGAAAAAGAGCAATTGTGTTTACCGAGCGGGGCTGTCCTTTCAAATGCATTTTCTGCTCATGCCCTAATGTTGGCAGTGTAAGGTACATGAGCGAAGACAGGATTATTCAAGGATTAAAGGAACTCGCCCAGAATAAAAAAATCACTTTAGTCCAATTCCAGAACGACCAATTCCTTGCAAACAGGCAAAGGGCGCTTTCACTGGTCAGGCGGCTTTCAAGCGAAGGATTAAACAAAAGATTCAAGTTTGGAATGATGACTTCAGTGGACTTATTCTACAGGAAAGGAGTCATTGACGCTGAACTAATTCAAGCATTAAAGAAAGCAAGATTTGGGGAAATCGCGCTGGGAGTCGAGGCATTCAATGACAACATCCTAAAAGAAATAAAGCATGGAAGATATACTGCAATCCAGGCTTCAAGGCTTATTAAAGAGCTTTCAAGGAATGGATTCCACACAGATTTATTGACCATTGCGGCAAGCATTAAAACAAAACCTTCAGAATTCGCCCAATCAATTTACACAATGGCTGCATTGTCCGCAAGGAGAAGAGCAAGCGTTGTTTCTCCAGGAATGATTCATGCGACTCCAGACATGCCAGTCTTTAAGACTGCCGCAAGGGAAGGAGTGCTTTACGGCCTTAATGGAAAAAAAGCAAACGAAAGCACTGCAAGAAAGAATTTGAAAAATTATTACGCACTGCCAAAAGATGAACGATTAAGGGAATTATTCATTAGGATTTTGAAAAAGAAAAGGATTGACGGCTTTATCACAAGCGGAAAAGACCTGGCTGACTTGCGAAAATTTGTTGAAGAGAACGCGCCAGAATATTCAGAAAAATTCAAGAGGCTTGAAGGATTAATGAGGGCCAATGCGCTTGACCGCAAGGTGAAAGACGTAGTGCTTAAGGCAAGCGTTCGCGGGCTCATGCGGGAAAAGACAGGCGCTGAAAAGTCAGGCAGCAAAGACGTGGAAAAATTCTACGGAAGCCTTCCACTTGGGAAAAGAAAGGCGCTTATCAGGGGCGCTGTTGATTTTGTTGAGGATTACAGGAAAGTGCAGGGAAGAATTGCAAGAATTGACGGCAGGAGCGAAAAGCTTTCGCAAGGGCAAGGCCTGAAAAGACTGCGAATGATTCAAAAGGCCAGAAGCAAGTTCGGCATTTCTCCAATTTCAGGATTTAACGCAATTTGGAGAAGAAGGCTTCCAAAATAAGAAATTCTAGAATCTTCTATTGAATCCAAACTCATGCTCTGGCGGAGTTGGAGGCCTGGCGAACAAGAAATGTTTTGGATCATCGCCGCGCAGTTCTTCAATGATTCTCTTGATTATTGTTTTCAAGGCGTCAGGCATTAAAGGAACGCGCGTTTCAATCTCTTTCAAGTTCTCGAACTGCTTTTTTTGCCTTTCTGCAAGAATGTCCATCATGTGCTTTTTTCCCAAGCCGGGCAAGAGCTCTAGCTGGTGCCTCTTAATGGTGATAGAGCCCGCAGTGTTAAAGAATTTCACAAACCTTGGCTCGTCTTCCAAAACTACTTTTTCAATTGCCTTTTCCAATTCAGCAACAGCAGTGGACGTAAGCTCGTTGAAAGTAAGGCGCTTTTTGATTTGAAGGATTTTGTCGCGCTTGTCCCTGCCGACATAAACTTTTTCCAAAGTCAAAAGCTCGTCTTTTGGGACAACTTCCAATAGAGTGAAGAATGCAATTCCCAAAACCTGGGCTACTGGCTCTGGCCTGAAAGAAGCGCTCCGGCCTTTAGCCAAATAATCCAATACAATCGCGTACTCTTCATTAGGCATTCCGACCACTCTCTCATTGAAAACCCATCTGCTAATTATTGCGCGTTTTTAACTGCTTTCAAAATGTTCTGCAAATCATCGTCCTTGATTTTGCTTCCTTTCTGGACAATCAATCTCAAGACATCCATGTTTTGCGGCAAAATGTCAATTATTTTCACTGCCAATTCATCATTCATTCCTTCAATTTGCCTTAATTCTTCCAAAAGCTTTGCTGCCTTTGTTTTAGCGATCTTCGCGTATTTTTTAACGTAATCATTGGTCAAGTTTTGCTCGTAAGTCAATTCGCCCTGCTCAGAGCGCTCTTTCAAGTAATCCTTCACGTCAACCAATGGAATTGGTTTAGTGGCCAAAAGTTTTTTTCCAATCATTCAAATCCACACCCTTTAAGCTGCCTTTCCAACCTGCAAAGTCTTCAAATGCGCCGCAGTCACAATCAAGGTTCTCGGGGCATTTCCTTCCCTTAATGCTACCTTGAATGCCTTGCCTTGCTTTCCAATGACTTTTCCGGAAATTCCCTGGTACCGCCTGAATGGAATTCCTGAATGATGGCTGGAATTAATGTTAATTTGCACTGTAGTCCCTTCGGGAAACTCTTTCAAAAGCCTGCTTACTGAAAGCTTGCTTCCCTTTCTCTTGAATTTATCCCTGGTTTTTGCCCTGATTCCCTTTGCTTTCTTGTTTGTCAAAAAAACTCACCACTCTTCATTTAAAGTTTATAAATACCACTATTCAAGACTAACGAATAGAATACAATAAAGTTCAAGCAAAAGCCTTTTTAAAGAAAGCGTCAATTAAAGAAAAAACAGAAAAAAAGGAAAAAGAAGAAGAGCGATTTCAAGCGCTCTTCAAAATTAAAAGGCAGACTGTTTGTGCAGTGTTTTCAGGAAGTGTATTACCATTGCCGCATTGCATGTCGCCAGCTTGAATCTGCAGATCTTGCAAGTCATTCATTAAGCTTTGGCTATCATCACAGATTACGCCAATGCTTGCCCTTTGCGGTCCAGAGCCAGTATAGATTAGCATTACACCACCACCTGAACTAGGACTAGGAAAATGAAAGTTGGAGTTTCCTGCAAAATCGCCAGTGCCAATGCAGATTTGCTCTGAAGCAAGTTGCTTAGAATTGGCTGAAATTACTTTTGAACTTAAATTGCTGTTTTGTGAATCAAAAACAACAACTTGGCTTTGAACATATTCTGAAGGCTGGTCTACTTGGTTTTTTATCATGTCTGAAGCCACATCATTTGGGGAAGTTTGCGGGAATGTTGGAGAACCAATGCACCCAAACAATAAGACTGAAAATAATGCTAAAATCGTTAGAATTGCTAATTTCTTCAATAAACCACCTCAAAGGATTAGAGATTAAGCCAAAGGTAGTATTTATTGGTTTTTACAATAAAACCTCCCAAAGCCTCAAAGTCACTTTATCCAGGGAATGAGATGTTTGTTTATAAAGGTTTGTTCCCAGTATTTTAATAGGTTTTTAAAGGCCTTTTATTTAAAGGGCTTTTGAATGGGGAGTGGGTTTTAATGGATTATCAAATTGTGAATCTTGTTGCGTCGGCAAACTTGAATGCTACTTTGGACTTGTACAATTTGGCTGTTTCAGTGCCTAACATTGAGTACGAGCCAGAACAATTTCCCGGAGCAATCCTGAAATTGAAAGAGCCGAAAGTCAGCATGCTCTTGTTCAAGAATGGAAAAGTAATCTGCTCTGGAGCAAGCAGCGAAGAGCAAATCGAGCAAGGCATAAGGAAAGCAAGCAAATTAATCCATGAAATCCAGCCAAGCGTTAAAGTATTGGACAAGGTCACTTACACTGTTGTAAACCTTGTTGCCACTGGAAACTTGCATCAAACCCTTGACCTTTTCAAAACCGCAATGACTCTTGATAATGTAGAGTACGAGCCAGAGCAATTTCCTGGAGCAATTTTGCGCATTACAGACCCTAAAATTACCTTGCTGCTTTTCAAGAATGGAAAAGTAATTTGCGCGGGCGCCAAGAAAGAAGAAGATTTGAGGAGGGGCCTGGAAAAAGCGCAGAAAATGGTGAAAGGAATCAAAGGAAACACTTCAAAAACCTTTGATGACGAGGAAGACATTGAGGACGAAAAGCCAAAAGCCCCAAAGAAAATTGCAATGCCCGCAAAGGCAGAAAAGCCAGTGGAAGTCAAGGCAGCCCAAAAAACAGTGGTTAAAGCAAAGCCTGCAAAAGCCAAGGCAAAGCCAGCGGCAAAAAAGGCCTTAAAGCCTAAAGCAAAGGGAAAAAAGAAAAAGTAAACGCTGGCTTTATAAAAGTTTTTTAACAATAATTAGTTTGATTGGCGGTCATGCCGCAAGGGCAACACCCGGACTCTTCCCGAACCCGGAAGTGAAGACTTGCAGGGTATAGGATAGCACTGCACTTATGTGTGGAGCTTCTTGGACGCTGCCAATCACTTTTGATATTTTACATATTTTCTAATGCCTGCAATTGGCACTCTGCCCAAAAGCATGTTTTTATACTACCTCAAGTCTATTTTCAGTAAGGTAAGAACTTGGTTGATAAAGAAAACAGTCCGCCTACAATAAGGCAGTATCCTCTTGAAAGAAGGAAGATATTGAAAAGGTACTTGGCAAGCGAGTTAGGCAAGCTAGTTTTGTGGGCTGTAATTTCAGTCGTTTTATTGCTTATTTCTTTTTCTCCACAGCTTTCTGGCAGTGCTTTTTTGATTTGGGGATTTATAACCGGTTTGTTTGTCGTATACTCGATAGTCAACTGGTGGTACCAGAACAAATATTTTGAAAGTTACTATTATGACATAAGAAAGAATTTTTTAGTCATAAAAAAAGGCGTTTTCATGCCTAGGGAAACCACTTTGCCTTTTGACAAGCTTCAGGACGTTTACATGGACCAGGATTTCTTGGACAGATTATTTAACTTATGGGACTTGCACGTGTCAACCGCAACAATATCATCAGGCTTCAACGCCCACATTGACGGAGTGAGCAAAGAAAACGCAGAATTAATGAGAGAAATGCTTTTGTCAATGATTAAAAAAGAGCAAAAGTAGGTTTGCCGGCAATTAAAAGGAGAATTTTTGGTGGCTTTAGAAAAAAGAGTTTTTCAACCAAGCCTTTTGAGAGTCTGGGTTAATTCTGCAGTTGCGGCTGTTTTCCTTCTTTTCTTTATGGGTTTCCTTTTGATTCACCCAGTAGGCTTGCTCATTTACTTGACTATTGTCTTATTAGTTGCTGTCGTGAGCTACCTTGGCATTAAGCAAACATTTGTCGAGCTTAAAGAAAATGGCATTCAAATCAAAAGGGGAATAATACAAAAATCACAGTCGCTTTTTCTTTTTTCAGAAATGCAAGACGTTAATGAAAACCAAAGCTTTTTGGATGTCATTTTAGGGCTTAAATCACTAAGCATTAAAACAATGACTTATTCTTCAGCAGTCCTGGGGATAATAGCTGGCTTGCGCGCTGAAGATGCCCAAGCAATAAGAGATTATGCTTTGGAGAACATAGAACGCGCATCCGTGAGTAAAGCAAAATCAAAAAGCCTTAAAGAAGACAAGGCAACAGTCATGATGCCTGAAAATGAAAAGGAGCTGGTGCAAAATCCATGGCCACTTCACTTCTTTAAACCAGTTGCAATTTATTTTGGCTTTACAATTATAATTTCAATTTTACTGGCAGTTTTATGGCTGGCTTTTCCCCAATCTTCAGTGTTTTGGTTGATTATTATCATGGTTTGGGCTGGCCTTGCATTTGCAGTCATTAGAGTTGGGATACAGTCAATATCCTACAATTATTTCATGGGTAAAACTCGCTTGAGCATAGTTCAAGGAATAATCTCTTTCAGGCGTCAAAGTATTCCATTCAGCAAAGTGCAGGATATTATCATAAGGCAGAGCTTTTTCAACAAAATAATTGGCTTAAGCAGTGTTTTTGTTGATACTGGCGAAGCAATGGTTTTCGACAATTCAAGCGAGAGAAACTCGTTTCTTGGAAATATGGTTCCTTTCATTTCTTTGGAGAATGCAATTGAATTCAGGAAGAGAATATTTGATTATTTGCGCATTGGATTGATTGAAAAACCAGTCCCGCTCAGCAAGAGCATTCCTTTGGAGAAAAAGAAAATAATGAAAGAATCATTAAGGGCAATTATCGGGCTTGGCATTCTTTTCTTGATTGCAATAGGACTCTGCGCCACGCTGCAAAGCTTGCAACAATATCTTCAATTGGTTACGGCTATAGCCTTGGCTGGAATGGCAATTATAATACCTTTAACCATAATTTTCAATTATTTCTACTGGAAGAGCTATTACTACAACTTTTCTTCTGATGCTATCATTATTCGCAAGGGAGTTTTTGGCGTGAACGAGATTGTTCTTCCTTTTGAGAGAATACAAAATGTCTTTGTTGACCAGGATTTCATAGACTGTGCATTAGGGTTGTATGATGTGCACTTTTCAACTGTCGCATGGCAGTCTTCATTTCTTTGCCACATAGACGGGCTCAACAAGGAAAATGCCGAGAAAATAAGGGACTTAATCAAAAACAGCATTGCTAACTGACTCCAAAAACCGCCTTTGAACCAAAGGGCAGCTTTACAAAAGGTGTTTCTATTTAAACTTTAACCTGAATTAATTATAGAATAACACTTCTTGGTTTTAGCAAATGAAGCATCATATTGACAAATTGAAAGAAAAGATTTCAGAGCATAGAAAAGAGCTCTTTTTTGCATTCCTTATATTCCTGCTTGCCTTTGGAACCCGCGCGTTCTTAATGAAGTATGAACTGCCTTTCGAGTTTGACCCTTACTGGCATGCAAGAATGGTTTCTTACATTGTGCAAGGCCAGCCAGTGCCTGCGTTTGACCCAATGGCCTACTATTATAACCCGCAGCAAACAGATTTTGGCTCTCCTTTGTTTTGGTATGCTGCGGCAGGCTTGTACACTATTGTGCATCCTTTCGGGCCTTACAGCAAGGATGCATTGATCTTAGTGATGAATCTTTTGCCAGCGCTTTACGGCGCATTGGCAGCTTTCGTGGTTTTTTTCCTTGTAAAGGAAATTTACGGAAGAAAGCCGGCAATTGCAGCAGCAATTCTTGCAGCAGTGATTCCCGCGTTTGTTTATAGGACAATGGCTGGATTCTTTGAGCCAACTTCAAGCGGTTTTTTCTGGCTTGTTTCAGGGCTTTACTTCCTTGTAAAGGCAACAAACAATACTGAAAATCTCAAGAAAGGAATTATTTTTGCAATAGCAAGCGGCGCAATGCTTTCATTAATGGCTTTAAGCTGGAAGGGATTCACTTTCACTTACCTGTTCCTTTTGCCAATCGGATTTTTCACTCTCTTGAAAATCCTGACAAAGTCTGAAGTCAAGGATGGATTGAATTATGCGATTTATTACTTGATTTCAATAGGCCTGATGACCCTAACTGGCTGGCTTATAGTGCAGGACAGGATTTTTTACAGCATTTTTGACAGCTTGAGCGGAATTGCGGGAAATATTTTTGGAGGGTCGGGAAACTTGATTGTTGCCGGATTCCTGGCGCTTACAGTGCTGCTTGTAGTATTTGTTTTTGCTTTTGCAAAATTTTCAAAAAAAGAGTCAAAAGAAAAAGTGCTGTCTTATGCAAGCATTGCATTGCTTTACTTGTTTCTTATTGCATTTCTCGGAGTAGTCCTTTCAGGCGTGAACTTGAGCACTACTGGAATTGGCTCAATGGTCGGCGAGGAAAGCAGGGGATTTGATTTTTTTGGGAACAAGTATAATGCTTTATTCTTCCTTGGCCTACTTGCCTTGGTTCTGATTCCTTTAAAAAATTATTTTGACGACAAGGACAGGAACAGCAACTTGGTGTTTTTCCTGGCTTTGGCGACTCTGGCGCTCGCATACATTAAATTGAAATTCACTTTCCTTTTTGGCCTGCCTTTGGCTGTTTCTTCATCAGTGGTTTTCTGGTTCGCTTTTGAAAAGCTTAAAGGAAACGCAAAAAAGGCAACAGTGTTGTTTTTGGGGTTTTTATTGCTGGTTGGAATTGCCGCCGGAACTTTCTTTGTTTCGCAAAACGTTCCAAACATTGAGGCAAATGACGGGTGGAAGGAAGCCTTAAAGTGGATTAGCACTAACACGCCAAAAGATGCAAAGTTTTTCAACTGGTGGAATCAAGGGCACTGGATTACTTTCATTGGAGAAAGAGCTGTCTTGATAGACAACAGGAATGCTGAAGGCCAGGGAAGAAGCGACAGCGCAAGGTTTTTCACTACAGACAATCCGGACATTGCCATCGGAATTATCCAGAAATACAAGTCAGATTATATCATTGCCGACGAAGGCACTATTAGCTCGCAGTCAGGCCTTGTCCCTTACGCCATTGAACGCAACAAGGACGCCAATGAAGTGCAGAACAAAACTTTTTTCATGTTTTCATTGGATTGCTCGAAAACAGTCGCTGCAGTAAGCCTGACTGAAACTTTTGCCTGCGGGGGAAACAATTACACCAAGGAACAAATGGCACAGTTTCCAACAATTTGGCAGTCAAGCCCAAACAACATAATCAATGAAAGGACCCCAATATTCATTTACAGGGCCGCTGACAATTCCAAAATATTCGCATTATCTCCAGAAACAAACAACACTGTAATTGCAAAAATGTGGTTTAAGGAACCTACAATGATGAAAAACTTTGAAGAAGTTTATTCTGTAAAACAGGTTAAAGTCTTCAAGGTGAAAAAAGATTGAATCCTTTTATTTCATCGGCCTTTTTGATAATCTGCGCCGGCGCAGTGACTTTCATCATAACGCCTAAAATAATCAACAGGATGAAAATGCGCGGGCTTGTCGGAAAAGACATGAACAAGCTTGGAAAGCCCGAAGTTTCAGAAATGGGCGGCATTGCAGTCCTTTTCGGCTTCAGTTTTGCAATCCTTGCGGCAATTTTCATACACACTTACTTTGGGCAGTTTCAAGGAATTGACTTGATTTCCTTAGTTGCGGGATTCCTGACAATCTTATTAGTGGGGTTTTTGGGGGTTTTTGACGACTTGATTGGCTGGAAGAAGGGAATCAGGCAATGGCAGCACGCCTTGATTCCAGCGCTTGCCGCACTGCCTCTAATGGCATTCAGTGTGGGAATCAAAACAATGAGCTTTCCAGGCATTGGAGTTTTTGCCTTTGGAATATTCTATTCGCTAATCATTGTTCCAATTGGAATCACTGGAGCCGCGAACGCGTCAAACATGCTTGCCGGATTGAACGGCCTGGAAACCGGGCTTGGATTGATTAACGCGGCAACACTGCTGATAATTGCAGTAATGCTTGGCAAAACAAACGCGATAATTTTTCTCGCGGCAATGATCGGCGCATTGCTCGCTTTTTTGTATTACAACTGGCATCCTGCAAGAATTTTTCCAGGAGACTCCTTGACTTTAATGATTGGGGCAGGAATTGCAACCGCTGTAATTCTTGGAGACATGGAAAAGTATGGAATAATGCTTTTTGCAATGTATTTCATTGAATTGGCAATAAAGTCAAGGCACAAGTTCCAGTCGGAAAATTTTGGAATCCCGCAAAAGGACGGAACCCTGGCTCCAAACCCTAAAGGCGGTTCTTTGACTCATTTTTTCATGCGCTTGGGAAAATTCAGCGAAAAGCAAGTCGTATTATTGATTCTTGCAACGCAGGCAGCGATTGCAATCCTGACTTTCATAGTGTTTTACACCGGATTTTTGGAGGCAGGATTGTGAAAGTCTGCATTGCCGCGTCAGGCGGAGGCCACTTGACCGAAATCCTGCAAGTGAAAAAAGCATGGTCGGGAATGCGGCATTACTTCATTTCTGACGTGCGAAACAACTCCAAAGAGCTTGCAAAAAGCGAAAAAGTCTATTTTTTTGAATGCCCGCGCAGGAATCCAATCAGTTTTTTGAAAAATTTTTTCCAATCCTTGAAAATCCTGCTTAAGGAAAAGCCAGACATTATTGTAAGCACTGGCGCAGACACCGCGCTTTCAACCTGCGTTTTGGGAAAGCTTTTGGGAAAAAAGCTTGTTTTCATTGAAAGCTATTGCAGGGTTAGCGAGGCAAGCCTTTCCGGGAAGATATGCTATAAAATTGCTGATGTTTTCTTCGTGCAATGGAAGGAAAACCTGAAGTTTTTCCCAAACGCAAGATTTGCGGGCGGAGTTTTTTGAGGCGATATTGAATGATTCTGGCAATGGTTGGAACGCATAACCAGCAATTCAACAGGCTGCTAAAAGAGCTTGATTCTTTGGTTGAGCGCGGAAAAATAAAAGAGGAAGTTTTCGCGCAGACCGGCTGTTCTGACTTTGAGCCAAAAAATTATAAAACGCAAAAAATGCTTTCTTTGGAAGAGTACAAAAAACTGATAAGAAAAGCCAGCCTTGTAATAACTCACGGCGGGGCAGGGTCAATAATTGACGCGCTTAATGAAAGAAAAAAGCTCATCATTGTGCCTCGCTTGGCAAAGTTTGGAGAGCACACCAACGACCACCAGTTGGACTTGGCTGAAGCGCTGCAAAGGCAGGGAAAGGCAATCACTATAAAAGACATTAAAAAACTGGAAAGCGCAATCAAGGACGCAAGGAAAGGCAAATCAAGCTTTGAGAAAGACTCAAGGCTCGGGGCAGAATTAAGGAAATGCCTGGAAAATCATGAAACATCGGGAAGTGCAAAATGACATGCTGCAGAGCAAAAAAGACCTTTTCTTGAAGGCATTGAAAAACAACGGGCCTTTAGGAATCTTGAACATTGGATTAAGGACAGTTGACGCAAGGCTAAAGCCCGCAAGAACAAATTTTGTCCCATTCACCATCCAAATAGACCTGACGACAAACTGCAATCTAAAATGCAAAATGTGCGAGCACACTTACTGGAAGGAAAAGAACAGGAACTTGAGCCTTAAGGAATTCAAGAAAATCATTGACAACATTCCATCGGCCGCACTAGTGAATCTCACGGGCCGCGGAGAGAACTTGATGAACCCGGAAATCTTCAAAATGATCGAATACGCAAAAAGCAAGAACATTTACGTTTGGTTCAATGACAACATGACTTTAATGCATGAAGCCAACGCAAAAAAAGTGATTGACTTGGGCCTTGATTGCATTGCAATCTCTTTTGACGGAGCGACAAAAAAGACCTACGAGCACATTAGGAACGGCGCAAACTTCGAGAAAACAATCAAGAACATCAAAAGGCTGCAGGAATTGAAGAAAGAGGCAGGAACAACAAAGCCTGAATTGTTCCTTGTAATGATTGTGATGAAAGAAAACTACAAGGAAATGCCGAGATTTGTCGAGCTTGCAAAAGAGCTTGAAATTCCGGAAATTGTGTTTGCTGGGGCATTGACTTTCAAGGGAAGCAAGGCAAAATCATTGAAAGAAAACCCGAAAAAAGAGCTTGAGGAAATCAACAGGAAAACACAGGAAAAGGCGGACGAATTAGGCATTAAAATAACGCTTCCATTGCACGAGCCAAAGGCATTCGCGCCAAAAGACTGCTCTTATCCTTGGACTACAGCATACATTGACTGTTACGGAAACGTGATTCCCTGCTGTTTTTCAACGCAAAGGAATGACTCTAAAATGCACAAGGAAAGCATTTTGGGAAATGCAATCAGCCAAAAATTTGCGGAAGTCTGGAATTCAGAAAAATACATTGGCTTCAGGAAAAAGCTCCTTTCAAAAGACCCGCCGCTAATCTGTAAAACCTGCGAGCGAATCAAGGGATATTACTAATGAACATTCCCATTTTTCAGAGAAAATTCGACCTGCATGTTCACTCAAAATACTCTCAAGACATCAACTCAAAGGAAGAATTGCAAAAAATAATTTCGCGGGCAAAAAAGCTCGGGCTTGCAGGAATTGCAATAACAGACCACAACACTGCAAAAGCATTCAAGGAAATTGACACAGCCAGAAAGCAAGCGAAAGAATTTCTTATAATCAAAGGCGAAGAAGTAATGGTCAAGGAAAATGGGAAAATTTGCGGAGAACTCCTCTGCTATTTCCTGCAGGAAGAAATAAGACCGGCTGGCTTTCAGGAAATAATTGACGCGGCCAGAAAACAGGGCGCATTAGTGAGCATTGCGCACCCATTTGACACTGCAAGGATTTCATTCCAGCAAATCGAGAAAAGGTTTCCCAAAGTTGATGCCATAGAAATTCTCAACTCGCGCGCTTCAACAGAAGAAGTGAACAAAAAAGCCGAAGAGTTTTCAGCAGCAAAGGGAATTCCTTGGACTGCGGGAAGCGACGCGCACTCGCTGCTTGAAATCGGCAGGGCGGGAATAGTTTCAGACGCTTCAAGCGAGGAAAACTTAAGGAAAGCGATTTCAAAAAAGCTAGTCACTGTCTTTGGAAAGCGCGCGAGCGCTGCGGCAAAGCTTGACTTAAAGGCAAAAGCGCTGCTTAGACGGCTGGGTGCAAGAAAATGAAAAGCAAAAAAAGCCCTGGAAAAAAGCAGGAAATGGCCTCGATAATAATTGCAAGCGCAAACCGGAAAGAATTCATTCTGGACTGCCTGAAGTCAATCAAGGAAAATACCAAGTACGCGAATCTTGAAGTACTGGTTTTTGACGAGGCAAGCATTGACGGCAGCGTAAAGGCAATCAGGCAAAAATTTCCTTGGGTAAAACTTTTCGAGAACGGCAGAGTAATCGGCCACCAGAACATAAATAATCTGGGTTTTGAAAAGGCAAAAGGAAACTACATAATGCTCTTGAACAATGACACAATTGTGGTAAAAGGCTGGCTTGAAAATGCAGTCAAGGAATTGCAAAGCAATGAAAAAATCGCGTCCGTAGGATGTGAACTGATTTCTGAAGGCCAATTCAAGAACAATTCTTTTGTTGAGAAACCAGCAGTTGAAAAAATGTCGGTCTGCTCTGGCGCAATGCTTTTGAGAAAAAGCGCTGTTGAAAAAATAGGCAATTGGGATTCAAAAAACTTTCACCCAATTTACGGGGGGGAAACAGACTGGTGCTATAGGGCAAGGCATTTTGGCTACAGGCATTTGCAATTACGGAACAGTTTTGTAGTGCACAGGCATAATCCAAAAAAGAAGAAAAACAAGCATGAGAGAATGGAACTGCTTTACACTCACGGCCTGCGGGCAATGTTCTTCAATCTTTCAACCACTGAATTCTTGAAAATGCTTCCTGGGCTTGGAATGGTCTTCGCAAAAAGCATCAGGAAAGGCACAGCGCCTGATTTTTTGAAATGCTGGTGGAACAATTTGCTTGACGTCAAAAGAATTTTAAGGGAAAGAAAAAAACGCCTGGCAAGACAGAAAATCCTCGGAATGGACTTAAAGCGCATTGATGAAGAACTGTCAGAATACAAGGACATTAAGGCAGCCAGAATCAGGGATGGAAGCGACATGGACCAAATAGTCTAGGCTTCAAAGGCGCATACCAAAAGCCTTTTTAAACAAAAAAAAGCCAATCTATAGGATAACCCTCACTTGTGATTCAATGAAAATTCTCTTCATAACCCACACTTACAACCTTGAAGGCGGAGGCGGGGGAGAAGTCAATGTTTCGGGAATTCTTCGCGAATTGTGCAAAAAAGGCCACGAAATACTTGTTTTCACTCCAGACTGTCCGCCATACGCTGAAGAATTAAAGCTTGGCTTGAAAGTTTACAGGGCAAAGGCATTCGGGCATCCGGCATTCCACAAAGTGGAATACTCATTGCAGGCAGGAAAGGCAATCAGCCTTGCAAGAAAATTCCAGCCAGACATCATTCACGCGCACAATGACGCTTTTCCAGCAATAATTGGCGACAAAACCAAGAAAAAATTGGGAATTCCATTGACAGTCTACATTGAATACGTGAGCGAAAAGGCAAGCTCTTGGAATTTGAAACTCATTTACCAAATGAACAGGCATTTTTTGCCCCGTGTCAAGGCAGACAGGATGATTTCAATGAGCAAGTTTGCCGCAGAAAAATACCTGATTCCTTGGGGGATTCCAAAGGAAAAAATCAGCATTATTCCCGCAGGGCTTGACTTGAAAAACTTCATTCACGCAAGGCCAGACAAGGAATTGATTAAAAAATACGGAAAGCACTTGCTTGTTTCGCTAAGGCCGCTTCATTCAACGCATTCCAAAGGAATAGCATACATCATTAAGGCAATGAAAATAGTCCACGAAAAATATCCCGCGTATAAATACTTGGTTTTTGGGGATGGAAGCGGAAAAAGAAGCCTTGAAGAGCTTGTCATGGAATTGCACCTGGAAGACACAGTGAAGTTTCCCGGCAGCATTCCTTACAAAAAAGTGCCTTCAACATACTGCACTTCAGAATTCATGGTGCACTCGCTGGTTTTTGAGGCCACAACAAGCATGTCAATAATTGACTCAATGGCTTGCGGAAAGGCAGTCATTGCAACAGACATTGGCGAGACAAAAAACGCTTTTGGAAAAGCGGCCTTGCTTGTTCCTCCAGAGAATGAAAGCGCGCTTGCGGAAGCAATTATTAATTTAATCGAGCATCCTAAATTACGCAAAGAGCTAGAGAAAAAAGCCAGAAAGCTTGCTGTTGAAGAATATTCAATTGAAAAAATTGCCGGAAAGTTCGAGAAAGAGTTCAAAAAAGCGGCAAAAAAAAGAGGCAGTGCAAAATGAGCTATTTTTTGTTCCAAATGAAAAGGTCGCTGGAAAGGTTTGTTTTCACAGAATACTTTACTTTTGGAAAATTCCTGAATGCCGCAAGCATTTTCTCGCAGGCATTCATTTTCAAAAACTCGAAAGTCTTTGCGCATCCAATAAAGGTGACTTTAGACCCGACAAACATTTGCATGCTTTCCTGCCCGTTATGCCCGACAGGCCAAAAGAGAAAAGAAAGGCCTTTGGGAAAAATGAAGTTTGAGGATTTTAAGAAACTCGTTGAAGAAATCTCACCATACTTGTACGAAATAGACTTGAACAATTGGGGAGAGCCCTTCCTTAATGACGAAGTTTACAAAATGATAGAATTCGCGCATTCCAAGAAAATCAAGACAAGCGTCAACACAAACCTTAATGTCAAATTCACTGAAAAACAGGCCGAACGCATTGTAAAATCAGGGCTTGACGTGCTGTACTGCTCTTTTGACGGAATTTCGCAAAAAACTTACGAAAAATACCGCATTAACGGAAAATTAAAGACTGTTTTTGAAAACATCAGGCTAGTTAACAAGAAAAAAAAAGAGCTTGGCTCCAAAAAGCCTTCAGTCACCTGGCAGTTCCTTGTAATGAAGCATAATGAAAAAGAGCTTCCTGAATTGCAAAAGATAAAAAATGAGTTGGAAATTGACACTTTGCTTGTCGGGGCAGTAAGGACTGACTTGGGAAAGGAAATCTTCCAGTCAGACAATGAAAAAGTAAGCCAGCTTGAAAAATGGCTTCCGCAAGACTCGCAATTAAGCAGGTACGATTATGAAAGCAGGAAAAGAAAGCTTCAAAGAGAATACTGCTATTTTCCATGGCTTGTCGCAGTAATCAACTGGGACGGCTCAACAAGCCCTTGCTGCGCAGTCTACCAAAAAAAAGACGATTTCGGGAACGTGTTCAAGGACGGCTTCAAAAAAGTCTGGAATAACGAAAAATACAGGCAAGCCAGGAGAATAATCGCAAAAAAAGCTCCCGAGGCAGGAAACGTCTGCTCAAACTGCATCAGGACAGGATTTATAGACTGAAAAAAAACGGTGAATTCATGAAAGCAAGCATTATTACAGCAACCCACAATCGCGCAGACTTTCTGGAAAAATGCATTAACGCGATTTTAGCCCAAAGCTTCAAGAGTTTCGAGCTTATAATCGTTAATGACTGCTCTACAGACAATACCCGCGAGGCATTGCAAAAATTTTCAAAAAGCAAAAAAGTCAAAATAATCAATCTTGAAAAAAACTTGGGACCTGTAGGGGCAAGAAACAAGGCTTTTGAAATTTCACGCGGAGAAATCATAATAGTGATGGATGACGACTGCGTTGCCGAAAAAAAATGGCTTTCAGCAATAATGCAGCCTTTCAAGAACAAGAAAATTGGAATGGTGACTGCTTACGGAGAAGGCGCCGGAACAAGCACTGCATACTTGCGCAAGGCTATTGGAAAAAAATTCTTTGACGAATGCTTCAAGGTAGAGCCGTTCTCTAGCTTTTCATTCAGGGAAGACACAGACTTGACTTTCAGGATTTTGGAAAAAGGATTCTTGAAGGTTGAAGTGCCGCACTTGTTCGCGCACTACCACAGGCAGCCGCAAACTCTCCTGAAAAAAGTCAAGTACGCCTGGAGCAGGCTTTCAAACCACGTTGTAGACCCATTGCTTTTCAAGAAACATCCGGCAATGACTGCAAAATTCCTGAACATAAAGTTCGGCTTTTTGAGAAACCCTTTGGACGACTTCAAGACAGCGACCGGCCTTTGGTTCAGCAAGGAAAATTACGGTTTGCGAAGCCCGCAAGGCGTGAAGTTCATTGACAACAAGACAGTGCTTCACGAAATCGCTATAATAAGCACTGGAGTAATTTATGTGCTGCTGGTGAAAGCAATAAGGCTTTACGGCAGCATAATCCATGAAAAATTCATGGTGTAAAAAAAAGGTGAATTCTTTGAAAATAATGCTCTTGAACCCGCCGTTCTTTCCAAAATTCTCGCGCTCTTCACGCTCGCCGGCAGTTGCCAAAGGCGGGACAATTTATTATCCCTTGTGGCTTTCATACGCTGCCGGGGTTTTGGAAAAGGAAGGGTTTGAAACAATGCTTTTGGACGCGCCTGCAGAAAGCCTTTCTTTAGGGCAGGTTGCTGAAAAAGCCGCTGAATTCAAGCCAAGGCTTTTGGTTGTTGACACTAGCACTGCAAGCATCCACAATGACGTTAAAGTCGTTGAAGAATTAAAAAAGAAAAACCCAAAAGCGTTCGCTGTCCTTGTAGGACCGCATGCAAGCGCCTTGCCTTCGGAATCCTTGAAATTAAGCAAAAAAATTGATGCCATAGCAAGGCACGAGTACGATTATATCATCAGGGACTTGGCTTTAGAGCTTTCAAAAAAAAAGCCGGCCCTTTCCAAAGTCAAGGGATTGACCTTCAGAAAGAATGGAAAAATAAGAAGCAACAAGGAAATGCCATTAATCCACGATTTGGATGAAATCCCGTTCGCAAGCAAAGTGTACAAAAAGCACTTGAATTACAAAAACTATTTTTATTCCGCAAACTTGTGGCCTGAAATAACAATAGTTACCGGCCGAGGCTGCCCGCACAAGTGCACGTTTTGCGTTTGGCCGCAGACAATGATGGGCCGCTCTTACAGGTACAGAAGCGTGGAAAATGTTGTTGAAGAATTCAAGTACATTAAGGAAAGCTTTCCTGACGCGAAGGAAGTTTTCATTGAAGACGATACGCTGACAGCAGACCGCGAGCGCGTCAGGCAATTATGCCAGCGCTTGATTGAAGAAAAAATCGGCCTGGCTTGGAGCTGTAACGCGCGCGCTGACGTTGACTTGCAAACCCTTCAGTTAATGAAAAAGGCAGGCTGCAGGCTGATGTGCGTGGGTTTTGAAAGCGGAGACCAGCAAATCCTGAACAACATCAAAAAGGGAACAAGGCTTGAAATCATAAGGCAGTTCATGAAGGATTCCAAAAAGGCTGGAATTCTGGTGCACGGCTGCTTCATGCTTGGAAACCAGGGAGAAACAAAAGAAACAGTGCTGAAAACAATAAAGTTTGCAAAAGAGCTTGATCCAGACACTGCGCAATTCTTTCCAATAATGGTCTATCCAGGCACTGAAAGCTTTGACTATTTCAAAAAAAACAAGTTCCTGACGACAACAGACTTTGCAAAATGGCTTGACGCTGAAGGACTGCACAACACCATAGTTTCAAGGCCGGGGCTTTCAGCGCAAGATCTGGTTGCGCTTTGCGATGAAGGCAGAAGGCAATTTTACTTGCGGCCAAAATACATTGCGAAAAAGGCATTGCAAAGCATTATTGATGGAAGGGAAAGGAAAAGGATTTTCAAGTCCGGAAAGACTTTCGCAAAATACTTGCTGAAAAAATAAGGTGCTTTGAAAATGGATGTTTCAATAATAATTCCGGCATTCAATGCGGAAAAAACAATCAAGGCATGCATTGAAAGCATACTGTGCCAGAAAACCGGCAAAAAATTCGAGATTATTGTGGTTGACGACGGCTCCAAAGACAAAACTGCAGAAATTGCGGGCAGTTTCAAGAAAGCAAGGCTTTTGAGGCAAAAAAACTCTGGGCCTGCAGTCGCGCGCAACAATGGAGCAAGGCAGGCGAAAGCGCCGGTAATAATTTTCACAGACTCAGACTGCCTGCTTGATGAAAACTGGCTGGAAGAAATGATATTGCCTTTCAAAAACCTTAAAGTTGCGGGAGTTCAAGGAAAATACAATAGCAGCCAAAAAGAATTGATGGCGCGTTTTGTGCAAAGAGAAATTGAAGAGCGCTACGAGCAAATGAAAAAGACAGAATTCATTGACTTTATGGGAAGTTATTCAGCGGCTTTCCGCAAAAAAGACTTCCTGGCATTTAATGGCTTTGATGAAAGCTTTCCAATGGCTTCTGGAGAAGACACTGACCTAAGCTTTAGGATGAGCTCTAAAGGATTAAGGTTCAAGTTTGCCGAAAAGGCAATTGTGTGGCACCAGCACCCGAAATCATTCCTGAAATACCTGAAGACAAAGTTTTTCAGGGCTTTTTGGCGCGTGAAGCTTTACAACAAGAACCGCTCTAAAATCGCAAAAGACTCTTACACTCCCCAATTCATTAAATTCCAAATTGGCTTTTTGTGGCTTTCAATCATTTCAATAATTGCGTTCTGGGCCTCAAAAATGTTCGGGCTTTTGCAGTTTCTTCCATTTGCGTTTCTTTCAGCAATTTTTCTGCTGCTCTGCATTGCCCTTTCGCTTCCAAAGGCAGAATTCATGGCAAAAAAGCAAGTTATGCTGGGAATTGCGGCATTCCCGATTGATTTCCTAGTTTCATTCGCATTCTCGCTCGGGCTTTTGGCCGGAACAATCAAAGAGGCTTTTTTAAAATGAAAAAGCTCAAAGTGCTGCAGGTTTCAAATCATTATTACCCCTGCTTTGGAGGCATTGAAAGGCTTTTGATGGATTTGAACAACATTCTTCAAAGGAATGGAGTTCAAAGCGACGTTTGCTGCCTTGACAGGGACTTTCAGGGAAAAAAACTTCCGGAATTTGAGATTGTCGGAAAGACCAAAGTGTACAGGATTCCGTTCGCTGACTTAAAATACTACAAGATTGCGACAAAAGTATTGGATTTCACAAAAGAGTATGATTTGATTCACGTTCACGGCATTGGATTCTTTTCAGACTTTCTTGCCCTCACGCAGGCAATCCACAAAAAGCCATTGGTTCTCTCAACGCATGGAGGAATTTTCCATTCTTCAAGCCTTGGATTGATGAAAAAAGCATACTTCAAGACAATAGCAAGGCACTTCTTGAAAAAATACTTCCTGATTTTTGCAGACAGCAAAAGCGATTTTGAAATATTCTCAAAAATCACGGGCAATCTGGAGCTCGCGTTGGATGGAATAGACTTCAAGGAATTCAAGAAATCAAAGGAAAAAAAGATAAAAAACCAGTTCATTCACGCCGGCCGCTTTGCTTCAAACAAGCAATTGGAAAAAATTCCAGAAGCATTCGCGAAAGTGCTTGAAAAGCGCGAAGACTTTAACGTAATACTAGTCGGTTCTGACAGCGGCGACGGAAGTTTGGAGAAAGTGAAAGAAAAAATTGCGGAAAAAAAGCTTTGGAAAAAATTCAGGGTAATAACTGAAGCCACTGAAGAGCAAATGCGCTCGCTTAATTCATCTTCAAGCTTTGCATTGAATTCCGCAAGGCACGAGGGCTTTGGAATTTCAGTGATTGAAAGCATGGCGTTAAAGACAATTCCAATAGTCAACAAGCTTGAAGTCTTCGGAGAGTTCATAGAAGACAATAAAAGCGGATTCTTTGTCGATTTTAACAATCCTGCAAAAGCCGCTGAAAAAATCCTGAAAATAATGCAGAAAAGCGAAAGCGAGCTTTCAAGGCACAGGGCACTGTGCCAAAAGGCAGCTGAAAAGTTTGACTTTGAAAAAAGCGTCTTGAAAATGATAAAAGCTTACGAAAAAGCAGCAAAGGCCGGTTGAAAATGGACAGGAAAAAAAGAAAGCAATTCTACAACCAGATAATGCAAGAGGAAGATCATTATCGGGTTGAAGAACAAAAGCACGGCTGGGTTGGAAATTTGCACAGGCGCCAGCTTGAAATCTACAATGAACTGCTCGAAAAAATTCAATTGAAAAAAGGCTGCAGAGTGCTGGATGTGGGCTGCGGGCCTTACAGCATTGGGGAATTCTTTCCGACAGGCTTCAATATTACCGCATTTGACCTTTCGGAAAAGAACATTCAAAGAGCGCGCGCGAATTCACGAAACAAAAAGCTCAAAATAAAGTTTTTGGTGGATGACGCTCAAGAGCCAAAAAAAATCAAAGGCGCATTTGACCTTGTTTTTGCAGGCGAAATAATAGAGCACTTGCCAAACCCAAAAATTGCCGTGAAAAATTGGGCAAGGCTTTTGAAGAAAGGCGGCTTTTTGATTGTTTCAACTCCAAACGCAAGCATTGCAAAGGCAAGCGAAGAACACATTTCACTGCAAAGCATCAAGTCATTGACATTGCTGCTTGAAAAAAACGGCTTCAAAATTCTGGAAAAGCACGGAGTGGCATTAGGAATTCCTGGACTGAATCCTTTCGGAAGGATTTTCCTCGAATGGCATTCGGGAATTTCAGACCTGTTTTTTGAGAAAATAATGAAGTCAGTCAAGAGAAAGCCGGAATGGGCCTATGACGTGATTTACCTTGCAAAAAAGGTGAAGTAAAAATGGTACTCAAAAGAGCATTGAATTATATTAACAACAAAGGCGCAAGAGCCGCAGTGAAAAGAGGCCTTTCAAAAGCAGTCCCAAAACTGCTCATTGAATTTCCAGCGCTTAATGCACTGCCTTCAGAACTAATGATAGAACCAACAAGCGTTTGCAACCTGCGCTGCCCATTATGCAGCAACAAAAGCCTGAAAAGAAAGCACGGCCGAATGAGCCTTGAAAAATTCAAGACAGTTTTGGACAAGGCAGGCCCGCAAGTCAAGAAAGTAGTAATCGGACTGACTGGCGAACCATTGCTAAACAAGGAAGTCTGGAAAATGATTAAGGAGGCAAGAAGCAGGGGCATTTTTGTGGAAATGCCGTCAAACTTTGTATTGCTTGACAATTTTGAAATGAAAGAAGTTATTGACGCAGACTTGAATAGGCTTATTGTTTCACTTGACGGAGCGAGCGAAAAAACTTACAAGAAATACCGCGTTGGCGGAGACTTCAAGAGAGTAGTGAAAAACGTGAAGGCATTATGCAAGGCAAAAGAGAATGCTGGAACAAAAAACCCTGAAGTTGTAATACAATTCCTTGTCATGAAGCACAACAAGCATGAAATCAAGGCAATTGAAAAGCTGGCCAGAGGAATGCATGCCGACGTGCTTTCCTTGAAGAACACAATGCTTTGGACAAGCCTTACAAAATCCAAGCGCGAAGAGCTCGCGGAAAAATGGCTGCCTGAAGAAGAACAGTATAGAATCTTGGATAAGGAATTAAAGGAAGTCAGGGGAAGCCCTAAAGTCTGCCCTGCAGTGTTTGATTATTGCTCTGTCTTGTGGAATGGAGACTTGTGCCTTTGCTGCAATGACTTCGAGGGAGAATACCTTGTTGGAAACATCATCAAGCAGGATTTTGCGGAAATTTTCAGAAGCAAAAAATACAATGCATTAAGAAAAGCCGCGCTTGAGAAAACACTCCCGCTCTGCAGGGAATGCGAAATAAGCAATGGAACTTTTGGCGGAAAGTCAATCAGGTTGAAAGGTGACAGTGACGAAAAAAATTAAGACAGCCTTTCTCTACACTGGACCGCATCATGGCCACAGGACTTTTGCAGAAAGCGTGAATGCGGTGTTTATAAGCGACAAGGTTGAAGGATTCATCATTCCAAATGTTTCAAGATTTTTGCAGACATTCAGGGGGTTGGGGAAAATCCCAAAAGACACTGAAGTCCTAATTTGCGAAGGCGGCTCAAGCATTTTCAAAGGCGCATTGTGGAAAACTTTAAATCCTAAGAAAAAGCTTGTGCTCATTGTTGACGAGCCAAAGCTGTACTATGTGCAAAAAATGAATTCACTTAAAAAAAGACTTTATTATTCTGCCTTGGAAAAATTCGACCTCTTTGTGCCGACAACAGACTTCGCGCAGTCTTTTGTTCCAAAACACTTGCAGAAAAAATGCGTTCAGGCTCCAATGTCAATTGAAGTTTCGCGCTTTGAGAGAATAAAGCCAAACCTTGCCTCAAAAAACCTCGCGTACGTTGGCGGACTGATTCCATTGAAAGGCCTTGACCATATGGTCGACATAATGAACGGCTTGAAGAAAGAATTTCCGGAAACCAAGCTAGTGCTTGTGGGAGACGGGCCTTTAAGGCAAAAAATGGAAGGAATTGAAGGCGTTGAATGCAAGGGATTTTCAAAAGAGCCTGAAGAATTCCTGAAAAACGCGAGCATTTACCTCCAGCTTTCGGAATACGATGCCGCGGGCGCTGCAGTCTTGGAAGCAATGACCGCCGGCTTGATTCCAATAGTATATCCTACGGTGGGAGTCTGTACTGAAGTCGCAAAGATTGACGAAAAGCTTGTGGTAAAAAGCCCTGAAGAGGCAGTTCAAAAAATAATCAAAGTCTGGAAAGACAGGAAAAAACTTGCGGCAGACTCTAAAAGCGCAAAAAAGATTGGAAAACGCTTCACAAAAGAATATGCTAAAAAGCTTTTTCGCAAAGCAATTCAAACAATGTTCAAAAAAAAGTAACTTTCTAATTACAAAAAAAACGGGGTGGGATTAATGAAACTGAATGGAAAAAAAGTCTTGGTAACTGGCGGCGCAGGCTTCATTGGAAGCCATTTGTGCGAAGCGCTTCTTGAAAAGAAAAACAAGGTAGTTTGCGTTGATGATTTTTCAACAGGCCAGATGGCAAATATTTCAGAACTGCAGGAAAACCCTGATTTTAAAGTAGTGAAAAAAGACGTGATGGACAAGGGCTTTAAGGAAGAGCTGAAAGGAATTGATGCAGTTTATCATTATGCGGCAATTGTGGGCGTTGAAAGGACATTGAGCATGCCTGTCGAAGTCTTGAACATTGACCTGCTTTCTGTAGAAAAAGTATTGCGCGAAAGCTTTGAGGCTGGAGTGAAAAAGTTTGTTTTCGCTTCCTCGTCAGAAGTTTACGGAAACCCAGTTGAAATTCCGGAAAACGAGGACGGCCACGTCAATGCAAAACTTCCTTATGCTGTTTCCAAACTCGCCGGGGAAAAGTTTCTTAGGGCTTACTTTGAAAAGTACGGAATGGACACTACATCGCTGAGATTCTTCAATGTTTACGGGCCAAAGCAGGACTCAACGCCTTACGGCTTTGTTGCGGGAATTTTCATAAAACAGGCATTGAAGAACGAGCCAATAACAATTTTTGGCGACGGTTCCAACACCAGAGACTATGTTTTCGTGAAAGACAACATCAAAGGCGCAATTCTCTCGGCAGAAACTGAAAAGACAGCCGGCGAAGTGCTGAACATTGGCAGCGGAAAGCCAACAACTCTCACAGACCTTGCAGAACTGATAATTGAATTGACTGGCTCAAAGTCTGAAATCAAGTATTTGCCTCCAAGGCCAGATGACATAAGGCACAGGTTTCCAGACACTTCCAGAATGAGAAAGCTTTTGGGATTCAAGCCAGAAGTTGACCTGAAGGAAGGGCTGAAAAAAACAATTGAATATTATAAAAGAAAATAATGCAGGTCATTCAATTCTGAAGACTTGCGAGCATTTTCCCTGAAACTGTTTTTTTATCAAGCCGGCTTTTTCAAGGATTGAGATCTTTTCAGGATACCAAAAATCCTTATAGCATACAATCCCAATATGCGTTGCATTCAAAGCCTTCAGCCGCGAAATCAGTCTAGAATTTTCCAGAGAGTTAAATTCATTCTGGAAGTAAATTGCGTCAATTCCAGAATAAAACTTCACCCTGCGCTCGTCATTGGGCATTACGACAATCCTTGAATCTTTCGGCAGTCCTGAAAGGAATTGGTAAAAGTCCTGCTGGCTGTCAAAATTGTCCTTGAATGCCAAGATTGTGCTGACCGTGAAAATCAACGAAACCAGCGACGCGATAAGAATTAGTGAAATGAAAATAGCCTTGAATTTCAACAGTTTTTTGTTGAAAAGCAAAACCAAAAGAACACTCAATAGAGGAAATGCTGGAATGAAATAACGGTAGTAAAAGCTGCCTTCTCCGGCAATCAATGCAAAAACAAAATAGGCAGCAACCAGCGCAATCATTGCCTTCGCGTTAAATGATTTGTCTTTCCTGAAAATGGAATAGCAAAAGGCAATCAGCAAGACAGGAACTGCAACCCAAAAAGTGGCTTTTGAAAGAAAGCCCAATGCAATAAAAACGAGAAAACAGCCTGCAGAGACAGCAGTTTTGCTTTCATTGAACCTGAACAGGAAAAAGCAGGAAAGAACCAGAAACAATGCTGCGGAAACATCAGTGTAGTTTGTTGAAAAATACAACAGCAAGACTGGATTGAACAATGTCAAAACTAAAGCAAGGCCGTGGTCTTTTGGCAATAATTTTTTGAAAAGGAAATAGCAGGAAAGCAGGAAAGCAATTGCAAAAAGGAAAGCGACTGCCTTGAAAGCCCAAGAATTAAACCCAAAAACAGTGATGAATCCGGCCGCAATAATATGGTATAATGGCGGGTTTAGCGCGCTGTCTGTTTTCACAATTCCTGTCTCTGCAATGCTTTTGCTTAAAGTCAAGTGGTGCAAGGCGTCAGTGAAAGCGCTTTCCGGCATTAGCGCGATTGAAAAAGCCCATGCCAAAAGCCCTAGCGCGATTACTAAAAGAATTGCATTGCTGTGAAAGTTTTCTGAACTCATCTTATTAGAAAAGCTCCAAAAAAGCTTTTTATACTTGTGTTAGGTATTTTATAGGTACTAAACTGAAAAAAACGGGTTTTTTGATTGAAGCTAGTCGTAATGATTCCGGCATTTAATGAGGAAGAAAGCATTGCCTCGGTAATCAAGAGCATTCCAAGAAAGATTGCAGGAATTTCAAAAGTTGAAGTTTTAGTGGTAAATGACGGCTCCACAGACAAGACTGTTGAGGCTGCAAGAAAGGCCTGCGCTGATAAAATTGCGGGCCATTTGAAAAACAAGGGATTGGGAATTACTTTCAAGGAAGGCATTGAAGCAGCAATTCAAATGAAAGCAGACATTATTGTGAACATTGACGGCGATGGACAGTTTGACACTAAAGACATTCCAAGAATAATCAGGCCAATTCTGGAAGGAAAGGCAGATGTTGTAACCTGCACGCGTTTTGGAGTCAAGGAATTAGAGCCTGAAATGCCTGCGGTGAAAAGATTTGGGAATGAAATTTTTACAAGAACCGTCAGTTTTTTGACCGGCAAAAAATTCACTGACACTCAATGCGGCTTTCGCGCCTATAGCAGGGAGGCCGCATTAAACATGAGCTTGTTTGGGAAATACACTTACGTTCAGGAAGTATTGCTGAATTTGATTTTTAAAGGATTTGAAATTATTGAAGTGCCATGCAAGGTCAAGGGAGAAAGAAAAGGAAAATCAAGGCTTGTAAAGCACTGGTGGGATTATGGATTGAGGGCGTTGCTGATTATTGCAAGGACTTTAAGGGATTATAATCCATTAAAGTTTTTCGGAACGCTTGGAGTTGGAATGTTCTTGCTTGGCGCGTTAAGCGCTTTTGCATTATGGGTCAGGCTTTTGCTTAAGCATGCAATAGACCCTTTTTTATGGGTGGTTTATGCTGACGTGATTCTGATAATTTTGGGGTTTTTGCTGATAATCCTTGCATTGCTTGCTGACATGAATGACAGGCAGAGAAAAATCCAGGAAGAAATACTTTACAGGATTAAAAAGAAAGGCTTTTAACCGGTTTTTTCAACTCTTGTGGAATACTTTTTTTATTGCAGCGCGCAAGCTCGGATGCATTAGTTCCAAAAGTTTTTTCAGCAAAGTCCTCTTTTGCACTATCAAAAAAAGAACTATAATGTAAAAAAAAGGGAATTTTTCATTGAACGCCACTGTTTTCTTGCTGGTAAGAAATTTAAGCCAGTTCCTGGGCAATGCGCCGATTTTTTTTTCAGTGGCTTTTCCACTCATTAGGAAAACCAGCGAGTTAAGATACTTGTTCGGCCTGTTGAGTGAAACAAGGCCATCAAAGGCCAAATAATCCAGTGCAAAAATGGAATTATTGTTTATTGTGCCGTCAGACAATGCATTAACGTAAAGTTCAGTGCCTGGAAAGAAAGCAAGAATGTAAGAGTCAATCACAAAAGGCAGTTTCAGTTCACTGATTGTTTTGATGGATTCAATAATGTCGTCTTCGCGCTCGTAAGGGTTCAGCAGTATGAAGTCAAAAACCGGCAGAAAATACATTTGGGAAGCATGCCTGCTCATTATTTCAGCAGACTGGAGGATTTTTTGCTTGCTTGTGAAACGCTTGTAAATCTCAAAATTCACTCTCTCGCTTCCAGACTGAATTCCCATTACAACTCTTGAACTGCCAGCGGAAAGCAGAATTTTGAGTTTTTCTTCAGACAAGGTCAATGGCGAAACATAATATTGGAATTTCAAGCGGACTTTCTTCTTGAAAAGGAAGGCGAATTTTTTCAACTCTTCCTTAGGCCTCACAATAAAAACATCATCAGTGAATATTATCTCGCAAATTGAAGGGAATTTTTTGACAGCAAGCTCTAATTCATTGATTATGCTTTCAATGCTCCTGAACCTAACGCTTTTTCCCTTATTCAAGTACAGCTTGTTCAATAAGCCGCTGCAGCAGTAAGTGCAACTGTGCGGGCAGCCCCTGGAACCGCTCACAAAATACTTTCCCCCCAAATGCCTTTCTTCAAAAGGCACTAATTCTTTGCCTTCAAGCACAAAATTCCGTTCAGAGTCAAAGCTTGGGAAAGGCAAAGAATCCAAATCATGAATTAACTCCCTTACTTCATTCTTGAAGACTGATTTCCCATTTTTTACCCAAAGGTTTTTTATTTTAGTGACTGGCTTGCGCTTTTCCAATGCCTTGACTAATTCCAAAAATGCGCCTTCGCCTTCGCCAATGCATACTGCATCGGCAAAATTAATGCACTCTTCAGGATTTGTTGTTGCATGAATGCCGCCCCACATTGTAAAAGCATTTGTTTTTTCCTTAATTGCATTTAAAACTTCAATAGCGTGCTTTGAAGAGAGCGAAACGCAGGAAACCCCAACAACGCCAGAGTTTGACGCGATCTTGCAGACTTGCTCAAGGCATTCTTTAGGGTAAAGGCTGCTTGAAAATGCGATTCTTTTTGGGGGTGGAAGAAAGATGCAATTGCATGCAATTCCATTCTGTTTCAGAATTGCTGAAAAAACCCTAATTCCAAAAGAAATCACTGAAAAATCAGTCGATATTAGAGTTACTTCCATGCGATCAATTAATGTGGCAAACTATTTAAAGCAGATTCTAATTAAATTATTATATTCATGAAATTGAAAGTTCTGGACTTGGGTTGCGGAAAGAAAAAGCTTGAAGGCGCTTTTGGAGTTGACTTCAACAAATATGCCGGCGTTGATTTGGTTTGGGATTTGGAAAAGCCGTTGCCAAAAAAATTTTGGGGAAAATTCGACAAGGTTTATTCAAGCAGTATTTTAGAGCATTTGGGCAATCCTTTAAACTTCATGAAAAACTGCCGCAATTACTTGAAGAAAGGCGGGGTTTTGGAATTGACGACAGACAACGCTGATTATTTCAGGTTTCATTTCGAGCACAAGAAAATCACCCAGTTTTTTGGGGCATATCATGCAACGCTTTGGGAAAGCCAGGACCATAATTTGGAAACACAGCATAAAATGCTCTTCCAAATGAAGCACTTGGAAACCTTGACAAAGCTTGCCGGGTTTAAAATCACTGAAAGAAAGTATGTTTTTGCAAACAATGTTTTGGACAGACTGCTTCCTGAAAAATTCGGGGCAATCTACCTTTCAATCAAAGCAAAAAAAAATTAAGGTTTTTTATGAAAGTTTGCTTGCTGCATCCAGAGTTTACAATTTACTTCACTTATGAAGGCCCAATAGGCCTTGCTTACTTGCAGGCATGCCTGAAGGAAAAAGGCCACGAAGTGAAAATAATAGACAACAATGTCCTGCTATTGCCTCATGAAAAACTGATTGAAGAATTGAGGAACTGCGATGCGGTTGGCATTACAATGACAACTCCAACCTACAAGACAGTCAAGGCAATTGCTGAAAAAGTGAAAAAAGAGTTGAGGATTCCGGTAATTTTGGGCGGCCCCCATCCCACAATTGCCCCGCTGGATTGCCTGGACTTTTCAGACTTTGTCATTTCGGGAGAAGGCGAAAAGGCATTTCCAGAACTTGCCGAAGTTTTGGGAAAGACAAAAAGCAGGAAATTGCTCTTTAAAAAACTGAAGAAAATAAAGAACATTTCATTCAATTGGAATGGAAAAAAAATCCAGAACAAGCGCGAAGCATTCATTGAAGACTTGGACAAACTGCCTTTTCCTGACTGGAATGGCTTTCCAATAGAAAAGTACGGTTCTGCGTTAAGAACTTCTGGCAAAAGCCTGCCAATAATCACTTCCCGCGGATGCCCTTACAGCTGTGTTTACTGCTTCAAGGGATTATTTGGACTAAAGTACAGGGTCAGGAGCGCAAAAAATGTTGTCGCAGAGCTTGAGCATTTGAAGAAAGAGTTTGGAATACGGGAATTCCAGATTGCCGATGACTGTTTCACGCTCTTAAAGCCGCGCGCGATTGAAATTTGCAAGAGAATGATTGAGAAAAAAATCAACTTGCCTTGGAGCCTGCCTAACGGCATTAGGGCAGACACAATAACTGACGAGCTTGCGCAGTGGATGAAAAAATCAGGCTTGGAATACACTGGATTAGGCATTGAATCAGGAAGCCAAAAAATCCTTGACAGCATTGGAAAAGTACAAAAGAAAGAAACAGTGAGGGAAGCCGTCAAAATCTTGAAAAAGAATAAAATAAAGACTGTCGGGTTTTTCATGTTCGGACTGCCTGGAGAGACCTTGGAAACAATGAAAGAAACAGTCCAGTTTGCAAAAGAACTGGACCTTGATTACTGCTCTATTTCAATGACAACGCCTTATCCTGGAACAAGGCTTTTTGACGAAATAAAAAACGGGAAGGGAACACTTTTGACTAAAAGCCCTGAAGACTTGTTCAGCCTTGGAAGCAAGGTAAAATACACAATGCCTGGAATGGCATTGCCTGAAGAAATAGAGCAGCAGTACAGGAAGGCAAGAATGGTTTTGCTCTTGAGGCCAAAGACCATATTAAAAAACCTTAAAGACCCTAAGAAATTGATTGCCGGCGCAAAAGTCGCTTACAAATGGCTGCTGAAAACTTGAGGTGTTATTGTTGGGAACTGATAAAAGCTTGAGGACTGAATTCATAAAAAATGAAATGCGCGGGAAAATCCTTGACATGGGCTGCAATTACGGCCTGTTGCACAGGCAAATAGACAACAAGAACGTGACTGGAATTGATGTTTTTGTAGACAATTACAAGGAACGCGTTGTGCAAGGCGACGTTAACAAAATGCCTTTCAAGGATGAAAGCTTTGACACTTTGGTTGGCGGAGAGCTTTTAGAGCACATGAAAGACCCCGACAAGTTCTTGAAAGAATGCAAGAGAGTCTTGAAGAAAGGCGGGAAACTGATCATTACAACACCGAACAAGAAAGCCTGGCTTAATCGGCTTGTTGGAAGCTATAATATTTCGACAGAAAAAAAGCCGCCATTGAATGCTCTCTTCAAGTTTGCTTCAGGGCCTGAAGACCATTACTTTGTAGTTGACAAGCAAAAGCTCTTGGAAACAATTGGAAAGCATTTTAGAATTGAAAAATACTTTTGCCTCCCTTACGACCTGGTTTCTTCGCCGCATCAAAGCAAGTGGGTTTATCCAGTAAGGCATGCAGTGCATTACCTGATGCCTGAAGGCTTGCAGGAAGAGCAGGTTGTTGTCGCAGTCAAAGAGTGATTTTTTTGAAGTTTTTCGAGCATGTTGCTTTGGGAATTATTGGCTTTGCGGCAATTCTGCTTTTGGGATTTTCAAGGACAGAAGCCGCAGTTTTTGCATTGGCAAGCATTGCAATAGACATTGACCATTTGGCATGGTATTTCTGGAAATTCAAGAGCATGGATTTTTTGAAGGCAAAAAGGCAGTTTGAAAACCATGAATTAAGGGATTTTTCAGTATTCAAGCTGTTCCACACAATAGAATTTTGGCTTTTCACTCTTGTACTAAGCATTCTTGGAACTGCCTGGTTTTTCTTGTTTTTGGGAATTAGTTTTCATTTACTGCTTGATTTTACTCAAGTGCAGCTTTACGGCAGGAAAAAATGCGCAAAGGCTAAAAGAAGCTGGAGCATTATTGGATACTTAATCAAGTCAAAAAATAAGTGGAAATCAACGGAGTGATTTTTAATGAATGTTTTGTTCCTGAACCCGCCATTCAAAGGCAGTTTTAACAGGGAAGTGAGATTCCAGGCAGTAAGCCCTCAAAAAGCATTGCATCCGCCAATAATGCTTGCTTACGCTGCCGCAGTGTGCGAAAAAGAAGGCCACAGGGTTGACTTGATTGATTCTCCAGCGCTAGATATGGGAATGGAAGAAACATTGCAGCATGCAGTGAAATTTGCGCCAGACTTGATTGTTTTACTGACTTCAACAGCAAGCGTTAAAAGCGACGGAGAGTTTGCGAAAAAACTCAAAAAAGCGACAGGTGCAAAAACAGTTGCAGTGGGAGTGCACGCAAGCAGCATGCCAGAGGACACTTTAAAGAAAGGCTTTGACATTATTGCCCGCGGGGAATACGAGAACACAATCAAGGACTTGGCTGCCGGGAAAAAACTGCCAAAGATTTTGGGAATCACTTTTAAGGAAAAGGGCAAAGTAAAAAGCAACAAGCCAAGGCCATTAATGCATAATTTGGACGAGCTTCCTTTTCCGGCAAGGAAATTCTTGCCTAATGAAAAATATTATTCCGCAATTTACAAAAACCCTTTCACTTTCGTACTGGCAGGAAGAGGCTGCCCATTCCAGTGCATTTTTTGCTCTTTGCCGCAGGTAATGAGCGGCCGCGGTTACAGAATGAGAAGCCCGCAGAATGTTGTTGCAGAATTAGAGCAAATCAAGAAGGACTTTCCGCAATTGAAAAGCATTCTCTTCAATGACGACACTTTAAACGTGAACAAAAAGCACTTGAAGGAATTATGCGACTTGATTATTGAAAAAAACATAAGCCTGCCTTGGGGCTGCTACAGTAGGGTGGACACAATTGATGAAGAAAGCGCAATAATAATGAAAAAGGCAGGGTGTTATTTGGTGAAAATTGGCTTTGAGTCAGGCAATGACCAAATCCTCAAAAACATGAAGAAGGGAACAACAACAGGGCAGGCAAGGACCGCAGTCAAGATTTTCAAAAAGGCAGGAATCCAAATTCATGGAACTTTTGTTTTCGGAATGCCGGGCGAGACTAAAGAAACAATCCAGCAGACAATAGACTTTGCGAAAGAATTGAATGTGGATTTTGTGCAGTTTTCAGTAGCCCAGCCATACCCAGGAACTGAATTCTACAATTACCTGAAAAAAAACAAGCTTTTGGAATTCAAGGAATGGGAAGACTACCTTGATGATGAAGGCTGCATTACCCCAATCTTTGAATACCCAAACCTGAAAAAGGAAGAGATGGAAGCAATGCTGAAAAAAGCATACAAGAACTATTATTTCAGGCCGGCCTATATCCTGAAGGCAATCGGGCAAAGGCTGACCAATGCAGAATTGCGCAAGACAAGCTTTCGGAGCGGAAAAAACCTGATAAAGTATGTGTTTGAGAAATAAGCAAATGCAAAGGTGCAATAATTGAAAGTTTGCATGATTTCAACTTCTTACATTCGCCATGTAAAAGACCTTTCGGCATGGCACATAATGAGCAAAAGCCTCATTGAAAAAGGCAACCAAGTAAGCTTTGTCTCGCCGAACGATGCGGAAAGCTCTAAGGATTACGAAACAATCGACGGAGTGAAGATTCACAGGTTCAACTACTGGTTTCCAAGACTATTTCAAAAGCTAGCGTATTACGGCGGCATGCCAACAAACATGAGAAGCTTAGGCGGCAAGATCCAGTTTCCTTTCTTCCTGCTTTCATTCATCCTAAAAACACTGAAAGTCTCAAAAGACTGCGATTTGATTCACGCGCACTTTTCAATTGCGGGCTTTGTGGCTGTGCTTGCCGGAAAGCTCAACAAAAAGCCAGTTGTTGTTTCAGTATACAGGCTTATTTCAGGCTCTAAATTAGAGAATTTTTTTGACAGGTTTGTTTTGGAAAATGCAGATTTTGTTGTTTTTGGAAACCAGTACACCATGAATGAAGCTAAAAAAGTCTCTTCCAAAATTAAAGGGCAAAAGCTCGTTTATTTAGGAATTGATGAAAAAAAATGGAAGCCAGTCAAAAGGAACAATGCAATTCACAAGGCTTTAGGATTGCCTAATGGAAAGAAAATAATTTTCAGTGTCGGAAGGTTTGTTGAAAAGAAAGGCTATGAATACTTGATCAAGGCTTTTGCGCAAGTTTTAAAAAAAGAAAAAAACACGGTTTTAGTGCTTGGCGGTTACGGGCCTTTGAAGGAAAAGTATGACCTGATTGCTGAAGAGCTTGGAATTAAGGAAAAAATTTATTATCCAGGATTTGTAAGCAAGACTTTTGAATGGATTCCTGACTGCGATGTTTTTGTAGTGCCTTCAGTGACTGACTCCAAGGGAGAAATTGAAACTTTTGGAATAATCAACTTGGAAGCCATGGCTTGCGGAAAGCCTTTAGTTGCAACAAAAAGCGGCGGAATTGTTGAAATAGTTGATGACAAAGTTGACGGTTTGCTTTGCAGGGAAAAAAACCCGCAAGATTTGGCTGAAAAAATCCTCAAAGTATTGAAAAACAAAAAGCTTGCAAGCAAGCTTTCAAAGAACGCGCGCAAAAAAATCCTGGAAAAATTCATGTATTCCGGGACAATAGAGAACATTCTTTCAGCATATAAAACCGCCTTGAAAGGCAAAACTTGAAAACCGAGTTTTTTGCCCAAGCGGCATTATTTGTTTTTGATGAAAATCAGGCAGTTTTTGCATGTTTCGAGAAAACCGTGAATTTTCCAAACCCCGATAATTCTTCCACCCAACAGAATTGGCTTTCCCAGAAAGTCCCTTGCTTTTCTCGGCATTTTTTCAAGCAAAATCCTCAACAAGTGAATGAAAGGGTAGAATATTTTTGGACTATAGCAATACAGGATGAATGTTTTATGGAACGCGTCAATGCTTTGAGGGGAAATTGTCGGAAGACTCAATGAAGTGTGCGTGTAATAATCGCCCGATGTTTCTTCCCTGATCCAGCCGTTTTTCGCGCACATTTCATGCAATTCAGTGCCTTCATACGGAGAAAAAATGCTTACTTGGATTGCGTCAGGCCTGCACTGCCGGTTTAACTCAATTGTTTCAAAGATTGTCTTTTCTGTCTCA
>JAUSFL010000040.1 GCA_030649735.1 Candidatus Iainarchaeum sp.
AGTATTAAAATGTTGTCTTTATTTAATGCATTCTGATTCTGCGCTTTTTTCATTGCCTTCAATTGATTGGATTATTGGGGTTGGATTCCACCAGAACTTCTGCTCAAGCCCTGTTCCAGAAACGCAAACAGTCCTGTTCCTAACCATGTTTAAAATTTGCCTGACTGATTGAATGCTTTCATTGGATGCATTTCCTGCGCCAGTCAATGGCACGTTTGCAGTGCTTTGAGTGGAGTTTGTTATGAGGCTTGCGCTGTCGTTCGCGACGTCAATGCTCATTGAGCTTGTCCTGCCTTGAGGCGTGTAAAAAATGCTCTTCAAGTAAGTGCTTCCAAAATTCTGCTGAGTGTCAGGCCATTCAAGCCCATAGGCCAGCAAAGAGCTTCTTGCGCAGGCAGTGTCAAACTTGTTGCCTACAGTGCTTTTGTCCGCAAACCCGTCCTTGAATGCCTCTAAAGTGTATCTTCCATAAAAGTCCTTGCAGTTCACTCCAACGCCCCACCAAGGATTGCTTTCCGGGCCTACGTAAGTGTCTGTTCCGCTGATTGCAAAATTGTAGGTTACGCAGGCTTCTCCAGTATTGTTTGTCATTTTCAAAATGACTGGAGTTGCATTGCTTGGCGAAAACACGAGCTTGCTCTTGCTGATTGACATTATCATTCCGCGAGTGTCACTGAAATTCAATTTCTTGAAGCTTTGCTCTATTGAAGTCTCCAAGACTCCGCCGTTTTCAGTGAAAGGGCTCCATGAGGCTCCGCCAATTGCCTTGATTGAAGAGCCAACGTCGCTGGTGATTGAAACAGGATCGCTTGCTGTTGACTTGTAATTCAAGCCGTACATTGTCCTTCCATTCTCCGAATCCACGGTTCCAACAAGCCCGTCAAACGGCAGGTAATAGAATGGCGAGAGTGCAGGCTGGTTTGGAGTCTTGTTCAACAAAACATGCACTTTTGCGTCAGGCACTCCGTTAATGAACATTTGCCAGTCTTTGTTGTTGAATTCAATGTCAATTGTTGTTTCATACAGTCCAGGGCCTGGCAGCATGTAGCCAATGTCTGGAGCTTCGCTGAACTTTGGCCCGAACTTGAATTTGCCGAAGTCCTTGAAAATTGTTCCTAATCCAGGCTCAGTGCCTGATTTGCCAGTGTACCAGTCCGCAGTGTCCACGAAAGCCACATTGGTGTAATAATCGTCAAAGTCTTTCTGCAAGTCTGGAGAATACCTGTCTTGAGTCAAGTAAGCGTTGAATTTGATGTTTTGCAAAAAGCTTTCCTTGTTCATTCCATCGCGGTAAATTACTCCACGGCCTGATTTTTCAGTTGCTTCAATGAATTCCTTCAGTCTTGAAGTCTTGTAAGGAGGGCAGTTAGTCAATAATTGAGACGGCCTTACATCAATTGCAGTGCTTACTGAATCGTCAGCGGCCATTGAATTGCAGTTTGATATTGTGCAAGACGCGAAAGTAGGCTCAATGACTGCATTGATTGCGAAAGTCGTGCTTGCCTGCAGGCTCTTGAACTCGCAGCCTATTGTTGTCTCGCTGCTCACGTCAAATGTTTTAATGCAAGGCGGCAGTGCTGCCTGCGTGCTGGAATTCACTACAGTGACTGTCAATTTTATGTTAGCCAATGCCGGAGCGTTATTTTTTACAGTGACAATTATGTTTGCGTCAGCGCTTCCGTCGCTTTTGATTTGGTAGTCAGGGAACAGCCTTGAAATTCCAATGTTGTCTTCGCCAATAGTGTTTGTTTTTTCCTCAACATTTGCTGAAGGGCACACTAATGGATTGTCTGCAAGGAAGTCCTTGATTACCTTGATTTTCTTCAATGATTCAATGCTGAATTGCACTCCGTCGCAAAAGGCATAATTTGCTGTTCCTTCATCGCAGGCTGTCCTTCCAACATCCTGCCAGCTCCAATCAAGCAATACTTTAGGAACTGCCTCTTCCCCGGTGTTTCCAAAAATTCCCGGAGGCATGAATGAAACGCAGGCCTTGTTAGGGTCGATTACTGTATCCTGCAATAATTGTTCAGGGCTTATTGCATTGAATTGCAGCATGAAGTATTGCGAAGCGTCTTTTGGATAGCCTGTCTTTTCATCCAATTCAATGTCTGTAGTGTCAATGTCAGCTTCTGTAGGCTGGTCAAAGAATGAAAGCAATCCGCCATCGCTTTCCTCCAATTCAATGTCATCAATGCTGTAAGTCTTGTCAGCATAATCATGCCTTTCCGCGTTCACTTTCAAAAGCTTGAAGTTTGTTCCAGTGAGCAATGGGTCTTGGTTTGTGAATTTCAATTCCATGCTTTGGTCTTTTAGCTTGCTGTCAATCCTGTTGTCAGTCCTTGTCGAGCCAACTTGCTCTACTTTAATTGTAGCGTCAGTTGTGTCACTGCCAGTCAATTTTTGAGGATACATTGCAAAACTGCTTATTTCCAAATCACTCATTGTGGTTGTGAATTCTATTGTGTCCTGGTTGTTAATGTTATACATTGTCCTTGCAATGAAAACTCCCACTCCTTGGGATAATGGAGTGCTTCCAAGCAATCCGCCCAAAAATCCCGCACTTCCCGGAATCAGAACGCTTCCAAGCCCGCCAAGCAATCCTCCAGAACTGCTGCTGCCGCTTCCACTTCCCAATAAGCTGCCGAGAACTCCTCCATTGCCTGCTGAACCGCTATTTTGTCCTCCACTGCCGCCTGTCTGCATTTGGGCAGCTGTGGCCGCCTTTGCCAATGTGAGCTTTGCGCTTGCGTTAGTAATGTTGTCTTTGGACGTTTCAATCAATCCAGTCACTGTCAGCGAATCCACTCCGGCAACGCTTGCGGTTGGATTGCTTGCGCCAAGCAGGCTTTTGCCCACGCCATAGCTTGTTGTTGCGGCAGTGAAGCCTGAATAAGTTCCAAGAGTTTTTTCCTTTGATTCAACAAGGGTTGTTTTTTCAGTTTCAAGAGTAGTTGCAACTTTTTTTAGATTGACGGCTGCTGTGGCATATGTTAATCCTGTTCCAACTGCCGCTGCGGTTGCCGCATCTGTTTGCTGCGTTTTTATTTTGCCTTGCTCAGTGCTTAATGATGTTTTGTAAGTTCCTGTTTGCGTGGGAATTTTTTCTTCAATTGTCTTTGCTGCAGTGGTTCTGGCCCATGCTTCGCTTACGTTAGGGACTGCCAGTTTTGGACCGTAGGCAGTGACTCCGTCAAGCGCTGTTTTTTGGAAAACCAATGATGCTGTCTTTGCTGAAACTCCGGAAGTTGAGGCAGTGTCAATTGCGCCAATAGTTCCTGAAGTTGCAGTGAATCCAGTGTCAGTCAAGCTGAATTTTGTCTGAATTTCTGCTGCCTTTGCTTTAGCGACTGCAGCACAGGTGGCACCCATATATGCTTTTGATGCTGGATTATCGCAATAGTTTGATAGAGTCGTGAAACAGTCTGATGTTTCATTAAGTTTTGCAATTGTCTGCTGAAGCAATGACTTGTCCAAAGCAGCCGCATCGCTTTTCGGGAAGCATGAGCCATTAATTGCAGAAACATTGGTTTTGTAAGTGTCTGTGGTATTTACTGCATCTGTCTGGGGAGTGATTGTTTCATTTCCTATTTTTGATGTTTTTCCGTCATCTGCAGCGACTATTTGGGTGGTTGTTGCCTTGTCATTGGCGACTGTGCTTCCAGTGCTTGAAGTTGTGACGTCAGTGCAGCCGCCGGTAAATCCTTCCCCGAATGTTTTTTCAGAATTTGCCAAAGTAAGGCAGGCTGCGGTCTTTTCGCCAGTAATTGCAGTGGAGATTGCAGTCATTGAAGTAATGCTTTGTTCCAATGCTGCATTGGTTTGCGCATTGCCCGCAATGTTTCCAACCCCGCTTCCGCTAAGCCCGTTTGTCAAAGCGCCCAAGAGCGCTGTCAAAAGCCCCCATTTCAGCCCGTCTGTTGCGGCATTGGCAAAGCTTGACATGTCTACCTTGAATGGAACGTCCTTGTCTTTGCAGTAATTTGTCAATTCGCTGTTGTCAAACCCGTCGTCAGGAACTTCAGGATCGTCAAAAACATTGAATTCGTACTTGTCCAATTGAATGCAAATGCTTGCATCCCAAACCCTGACCCTAATGGTTTTGTCTTGCTCAATCAATGAAGTGATTTCTGAAGGAGTTGGCTGTCCTTCAAGCTGTGCTTTCACTATGATTGCGTACTGTCCCGGGAAAGTGCTTTTGTTTGCTATCACTTGGATTGCCGGGCTTGTTCCGCCGTCAGCGATTATCAGCCCTGATGTTGGCGCTCCCACAAGGCTTAAAGTATTGTCCGGCAGGACTGAAAGGAACACTTTCACTTCCCCGCAGTCTTTCTTGTTTGATATTGTAAAGTCTGTCATTGATTCCGCAATTTTTTCGTCTTTTGTGATTGACAATAATTCTTTGCTGAATGAAATGCATTCTTTCAGGTTTGCAACATGCAGTTCTGTAGTGATTTCCTGGCTCATTGCCTGGTCTTTCTGGCCTTCAGTCTTGTTTTTTGCCTGAATTATTATTTTCGCGTTTGCGACTCCATCGACTCCGCCGCTTGGCGTGAAAGAAAGGATTGCGTCATAGCTTTTTTCTGCCTCAAACCTTGAAACTAATTTCTTGAAATATCCTGCCCTTAATTCTGCTGCAGCGATTGCTCCAGAGCTTTTGCTTTCATAAATTCCCAAAAGGAATGTTCCAATTTCGTTTCCATTCCATTCGACTTTTGCCTGCAAATCGCTTATTGCAATCGGCTGGCCTTTGCTTGAGCAGTTGTTTTGTATTTTGAACTCAAAGCTTATTGCCTTTCCTTCAGTGCTGTCAGTCCAGTTTTTTGGCGTGACTTGCAGGCAGTCTTCTGCGTCAAGCTCTGCTCCGAAGCCGATTGTTGCATTGACTGGAACCTTGAAAACCCAGGATTGCCCGTAATTGCCAGCGGTTATTGTTAAAGTTCCCTTGACTTGCTGCCTGTCAGTCAATGCCAGCGCTTCTTGGGTCAAGAATCCAGTGAAAGTGATGTTTGCCGAGCCATTAGGGTTTAGTTCTGCGCCTTGCTGTTCTGCAAGCGCGTTGTTCATTGCAGTATCGTCCAAAAAATTGCCTGAAGTTCCTTCATTGGAGTACTCTAGTTTTTCAATCTTTAAAGGGAATGATGCGATGTTTTTCACTTGGACTGTAGTGCTTTTTTGGCTTTCAGTGCTTGCGTTGATTGCAAGAGCGATTGTTGCCGGGCTTATTTCCAAAAGCTGGTCGTTTGCCTTGAGCTTTAATTCTTTATTGTTATAATCCGGCTTTGATATGGTGACTGTGATTTCTTCGCCAGGCAGTAGTGATGGAATCCTTACTGTGGCTTTTCCAAGCCTTGTTGTCTTTCCAAGCACTAGAGTGTTTTTGAAGCGGTCTTTGACTGTAATGATTGCGCCTTCCACTTCCAAATTGGTTTTAGCGTCAGTAACTGAAACTTCAATGTTGCTTTCAATTCCTGCAGGAAGCATTGTTGGCTGAATGTCTACCTTGAACTCGTTTTGTGCTGAAACAACAATTGTCAAATCCTTTTGGAATACAATATTGTACAGTCCTGGAGGATTGCTGCTTGACGCTATTTTGAAGCTGATTATTCCATTGCTGCTTGTTTGCGGCGTAAAGTCTATTTCTCCAGAAATTACAGCGCCTTTTTCAAAGCGGTTTTGGTTTTGCGAATTAGTGATGTCCTGGTCTGGAAGCTGGCTTTTTCCTGCAGTGCCTGTGATTTCCCTGCCTGAAGGCAATATTATGCTGTAGCTCTTGAACAGCAGTGACTCGTCCTCGTTTTTAATGCGCAATTGCGCGTCATTGTGCACTGTTGTTTTGGAATTGTTTGAAATATTGAAAATCAACTTGTAATTGTTAAGGATTTTTGCGTTATAGCTTTCATCAACCGCTTCTCCCAGTCCTCTTCTTCCATTCAAGTCTTCAATGATGTTTGCTGAAAAGCAGAATTCCGAATCGCACAAGGTAGTTATTCCAACCTGGTATAATTGCTTTGCTGGAGGCTCGAAGTAAAAGTCTTCTGAAGGCACTTGCTCCATTCTTGGATAATAGATTGTTTCGCCGTCATTTGAAACTCCAGTAAGCCAGTAGTAGACTCCGGCCTGCTCTCCGACTGCCGCAGTGCTTTTGACAGCGAATGAGACTTCGGCTTCATAAACTCCTTCGCTTAATGAAGCTACTGGAATGTTTGCCCATTTTGCGTCTCCTTCAGTCACTGTTGCGGCATCGTTTCCAAACCCGTTGGCTTTGTTGATTGAAGTTGCCTTGAGAATGTTATTGCTTAAAGGCATGTTGACTCTTTTCAAGACCATTGAGTCTTTTTCCATTATTCCATACCCGAACTCGCCTTTTCCAGTGTGAACGTGCATTATGCTTTGAGAGTAAGTTTTTCCTGCGGGAACCAAAATCCTGAATTTTCCAACATACTCTTGCCCGGGGCTTACTGCAGGAGTTGCCTTGTCTGAATCAGTGAGTCCTGAAAGCGACTTGTCTTTCTTGAAAAGACCCAAGAATTCCATTTTGAAATCGTTTGCAAGAATTTTCGGCTCTAAAGTGACATTGAATGCTGTGACTTTGTTTGCGATTATCGGCTTTGAAATTGTAGTGTATGCCGAGTAGTCTTTCTCGCCAGGGTTTAACTGCTGCCTTGAGATTTTCACGAAAACTTCCTTGTCTGCCTTTGCAAACCTGCTTGTTGCAGGAAGAACCCAGTTTCCGTCACTGTCTGTCAGACTGCTTCCAATTTCAGAATTGTCAAACGCGTCAATTAATGTCACGCGCGCGTTCGCGACTGCAAAGCCTTCAGTGTCTTTCACGTTCACTTTCACTGAGCCATTAGGCACAATGAGCGAAACATTAAGGTAGAATGCTGAAGCATCCCTCAGCTCAAACCTTTGGCTTTCGCTTTTTCCAGAAGCGCCTTGCTTTACTGCAACCGCATAATAGTAAGTTGCGGGCTTAACGTTTGGAAAGTGCGCTATTCCATTAATGTCGCTTAATTGCTCGGCGTATGGAGTGAGGAATCCTTCCTTATCTTCGCCTGTTCCATAATAAAGCGCGACTCTGGCAGCTTTAACCCCTTTTGCTGTTTCTGCATCAAGCACCTTGACTTTTAATTCTCCAGAATTGCTTGCCGAAAACTTTTCCAAAACCAGGGATTCTGTCCTGTCGCCTTGCTGTTGAATGTCAATTTCCCTTTCAGAAACCAAGTAGTCCGGATGGTCTGCGCTTATAGTGTATTTTCCAGTCGCGTTAAGATTGAATGAAACCATTCCGTTAGCGTCTGTTGTTTCATCGTCAATTCTTGCGTTTCCTTTCTTTACTGTGACTTTCGCGTTCGCGATTTTCTTGCCTGTGTTGTCTTTTTCAACAACCTGCACTTTGAGCCTTACGCTGATGTCTTTTTCCAGAGTGATTGTTTTCTGCACTGTGTCTCCAGGCAGTGTTGCGAACTCGTCAGTTGCCTTAGAGCCGTACTCGTCTGTAGGGCTTGTCCTTAAAGTGTATTTTGAGGCAGGCTGTTTGAATTCTGCAATTCCTGAAGCATTGGTCACTTGCTCTGCAATCGGACCTAATTCAAACTCAAAAAGCTTTACGCTGATTCCTGCAAGTGGCTTGTCGTCAAAGACAACCCTTGCCCTGATTGTTGAAAGCTCTGATTCAAGCTCTTCAAGCTGTACAGTTTGGGAGTCTGAAGTAAATGCAATGCTTTGCTTTGGGGCAAATCCTTCGACTTCAATGCTTGCGACAAGGCTTCCGCAATTGCTTGGGGCCTTTACTGAAGCACTTCCATTGCTTGTCGTTATTTGCGCTGGTTCTGGAATTGCTCCAGGGTTAGTGCATGAGAAAGAATAATTCGCGCTTTTCAAAATTGCCCTGTTGAATGAGTCTTTAATGTAAATTGTTTTTTGCAGGCTGCCTCTTGCAAGCTCAACAAGCACTATTGAAAGCTTTTTTGGCTCATTGGCAGTGAACTTGTCTGTTTTAGTCTCAAACCCGTTTTTTGTCACAGTATAATTAATTACTGAGTCTTTTTCGAAATCCTGCCTTTCAGTGATTCCCTGGCTGTTTGTTACAATAGTCAGGTTTGCGGGCATTAGCTTGATGCTTGCGTTTGCAATTGGGTCTCCGTCTACGGTTTCAACCTGCAGCACAACGCCCACAGTGGGCTTTGCGAGCAATGGAGTGAGCAAAAACCATCCGCCCAAAATCAATGCCAGGATTATTACTGCCAGGACAATTGCAAAAGTAGGAACGATTTTGTCGATTGGGTCGACAATTTTATAGATTGGGATTACTTTGTCAACATGGTCAAGGAATGCATAGTATTTTTCTTCCATTCCGAAGTAAAGGTCTTTTAGAAAGTCGCCAGCCATGCAATAACCCCATTACCCCATCAACAATCCCGGAATTTCCTTCACTCCAATCACTGGAATGCTTTGCTGGAATAATGCCGGAATGAACGCTAAAAATAATGCTATTGTCAAATATAAACCCAATTGTTTTAAGTGTTCCTTGGAATAAAAATTGTCGCTTCCATGAAAGTCATCAAACAGCTTGAATCCTGAAAGCGTTCCCCCAAATCCAGCAAGCAGGAAAGCAAAAAGGCTTATAATTCCTAACGGAATGTTTTGCATGAAAACCTGGCCTGAAATAAGGCCTGAAAAAAACATTGAGAACGCGGAAAACCTTCCAAAAAAAAGCAGGCATAAAGTGAAAACAAAAAAGACTGAAGCGAGAATTTCTGCCGGCGTTGAGAATCCCAAGAATTGTATTCCCAAAAATGCCGAAGTGACTGCGCCGCAAAACCAAGATGCAAAAGCAACTATCAAAAACCCGTTAATTCTGGAGTCTCTCAATAAAATCCCTCTTTTGAGTAAATGTCATGGCCTTGTTGGCTGTGCCGGCGGCTTTGGTTCTGGCGGCTGGCTTGGAGGCTGTGCTGGCTGGCTAGGCGCTGCCGGAGCCTGTGGAACGCTGCTTGCAGCCGGCGCGTCCACTTTCCAGTAAATTTCAGACTTGCTTCCATCATCTGATTCTTTAATGCAGTATTTTCCCTTGTTTTTTACTTCCTCAAGCAATTTTTGGATTGTCAAAGGATTTGCCTTTGTTGAAAGATTCACGATTCCGCCGCCATTGCTTGTTTGAATGCCTGCGGCGCTTACTGACTGCTTGTCAGGCACAGTGATTATTGCGCTGTCTGATCCGCAAACCAGCTGGAACTCGTAAGTTCTAGTGACTGGCAGGAACAAGTTTGCCTTGAAAGTTCCTGCTGCTCCAGTGATTAAGCTTCTGACATAAGGGGGTATTTGCCCCGGCCTTAAGTAATTGCATAATGCCTGCTGGCTTTCGTTTTTTGAAGAATTCCAGTAAACCAATGTTGTTGCAGGAACTTCAGTGCTGTCTTCCTTCAGCCTGTATTCTATTCCTTTATTGGTTGCAGCGTTTGTTCCAGTAATTGCTGCGGTGATTTCTCCCTTTTGTGTTGGATAATAAGTCAAAGAGCCGCTAGTGAGCTCGAAAACCTTTCCAATCTTTTTGTATTCTTCAGTGAATCCTGTTGAATTGTAAAGCAGGCTTGTTGGATTGAATTCATTGACTGCCGCGACTTGCGCAATGTTTGCCTTTGCTTCTTTTCCAGTCCCTTCATTGTCATTAAGTATTATAGTTTGCGCAATTCCAGTGTCGTTTGATTTTACTCTTCCATCAAATCCCACGGCATACCATGCGCTTTTCTGCCTTGTTTTGTCAAATTCTTTTGCTTTCGCGAATTTAATGTCGACTTTGTCCTTGTTTTCTGTGGTGCTTTCGCTCCAGTCATAATCCAATACTGCATTGTAGTCTCCGGCTTCTGCAATTTCTTCCGTGCTATCAGAATTAAAAGTCCAGTTTTCGCTGACTTTTGGAATGTCAGAGTAATTGCTTGAGTAAACTTTGTCAAAGCCCGCCTTTACTGTTGAATAATTGTCTTTCACAAGCAATGCGTGGAACTTTATGTTCTCATAATAGAATTTTTTGTTCAATGCATTTGCTCCTTCCCCGTCAACTCTTGCTCCATTGTCCAATACTGTGGCAATGTCTTCCTCGCTCATTACTGCCTGGTTCCTGACTCCAATCCTGACTGTAATGTTTGCGGTCATGTACTTCAAGAATGCAATGTTGATTTCAGTCATTTTGTCAATTTTATCATGGTCAGTATCATTTGGGTCTATTGGTTTAATCCAGCATTTTGTGGCTTTTTCCTTGACGTCATTGCATCTTTCAAGCGTGGGAGCGTCTGTGGTTGGCTTAGTTGTTGTTGATTCAATGGCTTTTTTCAAGGAATCATGCATTATTTTGAACTCTCCCAAAGTCATTAGATAATAGGAATCCTTTCCCGAAACTCCGATTTCAGCGCGAGTTCCTGAATATGTTTCAAGTTCTGTAGTGTTTGACTGGTTGAATTGCAGTAATACATTGTCCCCTAAAGTCTTGGTGTCTGCCATTGCTTTGAGCAATGTTTGCATTGTGCCAAGTGAAGTGAAAAATGCATTGAATTTATCTGCTTCTTTGGGTTCTTTTAGCGCGCTTGCAATGCTTGCCTCTGCTGCTTTCAAAGAATCGTCCAATTTTGTTATTTCATCATTAGTCAAGCTTCTGGTTAGGATTGTTTTTGAAGAGTCATTGTCAAGGAAGAAAACTAAGGCAGAGAACTTGTCTTTGCTTGCGGCATCTGGCTTGCTTCCATCGCTGATTTTGACCTGCTTTGTCAAGAACCTGTAAATTTCAGAGGCTTTCCTGAAATTATTGTTTGCTTTGAAGGCTTCATCAGTGATTGTATAGTCTTTCTTGTCTATTGTGAACTCTGTGCTGTTCTTTGCCGCGTCAACCAGTGGCTTTACTTCTTTTGCCTTAAGCAATGATTCAATAGTGAATTGCGCTGCATCACAGTATGTCGCATCGCAAGTGCTTTTGCTAATGCTCTCAAACTTCCAGTCAAGGAGTATTTTTGGGACTGCTTCTGGGCCTTGCTTGCAGCCTTGCACTGCATAGTTTACTGTCCCAGTGTCCGGAGGCAAAGGCTGGCCTATTCCTTTAGAGACATTAAAATTGTAAGGAATGTTCACTTTTTTCTTTGCAGTAAATTCCAAAGTGCTAGTGCCTGACGGCTTTTTTCCGACAAAGCTTGTGAGCGTTGCAGTAATGTTACCTTTTATTTGGACTGACTGGCCAGTGGCCAAATTTGCCCTGTTCACTGTTACTGTGACATTATGGCCATCGCCCGATACTTGCGCGCTGATTATCACTCCGTTTCCAAAGTCTGTTTTGTCAAGCTGCAGTTCTGAAAGCTTGTCTAATGTAGAGCATGTTTGGTCGCTGATGCTTAAGACTTTCTGGATTTTTTCCGTAATTGGGTCGTAAGTTTTTATGTCAGTGCCGCCAAACCACTTGTCATCCAGATTTCCGTTCAAAACATCATTAATGCATTTTTGCAAGTCGTCAAGCTTCGGGTTTCCGCTGGTCAAAGCGTCAGCCATTTCTCCAATGCGCCACAAGTCTTCCAAGGTCACTTCAAAAGGCTTCATTTGCTGCATTCCAGTGGTGTCAATGAACCTGACGCTTAGCGTGGCTCTTGTTTGAACCCTGTATTGCCCCATGTTTGACCAATACCTTAATGCGCCGATTTGCTGGAATGTTTTTCCAGTCTTGTCTATTTCTGGCGCTTGCCTGTACCTGAAGTCTCGTTCCATTTCAAAGTCCAAGACCTGCCTTGTTCCGCCATTCAGTCCAGAGCCTGCCTGTGTAGTAATGCCCAGAATTCTTGCAGTGCCTGCCATTCCGACTTGAGGGCTTCCGCCGATTCTTTCTTCCAGGCGGTCTGACATTTCGCTTAATGAAATTGTGTCTGCGCTTTCATTCAATTTTACTCCAATGTCCCAGCAGTTGTTGTAAATTTTTCCTTTAACAGGCTTTCCTATAAAGTCATTGAATTCAAACTTTGTCCTGTCAATTCCAATGCAGTCCCTGACCACATCAGCCGCTGATTGTATTGTGAACAAAAAGCTTGACAGTTCTTGCATGCTTTCTTGGCTGCCTTGAATTCTTCCGCTAAAGGTTGCTGTGTATCTTCCAACCCTATATCCTGCCTGAACTGTTATGTTCTTTTTTTCTCCAGACTTTAATGAAAAGCTTGATTGGTCAACCTGCAGTGCTGAATCGGCTTCTGCCTCAAGCTCTATTGATTGCGCGCAAGTGTTTGTTATGCGGACTGTTGCGCTGCTTTGGCCCCATGCCATTTGATTGTAAGGCGATTGGCCGTAATTGTTCTGGTACTGATTATAGTATGGAGTGCTTGTGCTTCCATAATTCTGCGTATAAGGGTCTAGGTAAGGGCTTCTGTACTGCGTGTCTGGATTGTACTGTGAATAGTAAGGGTTTGTGACTGCAGTTCCAGTAGTGTAAGGGCTGTTATTGTTGTATTGGTTGTATCCAGTTCCATAAAGGTTTGAGCTATTGTTGTATCCTGTTCCATAAGGGTTTGTTGAATCAACCAAGCCCACATTTCCAGTGTTTGGCACAATGTAGCTTGGAGTTGCTGTGCTGCTTTGGCTTGAAAAGTTTCCAGTGTTTGGCACAATGTATGATGGCTGGTTTCCCATTCCCCAGCTGTTGAATGGAGAATAGCTTGAGTTATAATTTCCAAGGCCTGTTCCGTAAGGGGTTGTTTGCAGGCTTGTGGTTGAAGCCGCGAATTTCACGCATTTTGTCAAGTCATTGACTGAAGCCGAGATTTTGATTTCTTGCTGTAATTCCTGGTCGCCATTCTTTGTCTTGTTCACTGCCTTGATTATGATTTTTGGAGTGCTTGCGCCTGCATCAATCTCTAATGGGTTGAATGTCAAAGTCATTTGGGTTTCTGACTTTTTTGGAATCAATGGCGCGACATCCCTGAACTGGTTTGACAGTTCAGGATCCTTGCTTTCAGGCAGTCCAGTGCTAAGCTTGAATTTTCCGATTTCTGACTGGTTTGCAAGCACGATTTTTGCCTGCAAATTGCTTAATTCAATGTCTTGCTCGTTGATTTTGCAAGTGTTCTTTAAAGTCAATTCAATGCTTTTTGCGTCATTGCTCGTGAAAATCTTCCATTCCGCGGGGTCAACTGTCAGGCAGTCTGTTGAATCAACTTCTTCCCCAAAACCCACTGTAATAAACACTGGAACTCTTGCAACCCACATGCTGTAGTTCGGGTTTTCCACGGTAATGTCAATTGTTCCCTTGAATGTTGTCGGCTGCTGGATTGTCTTTCCCTTGTCTGTAATTTTCATTTTCACTAAAAATCCCGCGTTTCCGTCCCTTTCAAGCGTTATTCCTTCCTTTCCAGTCTCTGTCTCAAAACCGTCTGTTTGCGTGCTGTCAAGCGCAAAGGCAACATGCCCGTCCATTTTCGGGAACTCTATTTTTTTCACCATTAATGCAATTGGCGAAGAATTGATTATTTCCAAAGTCCTTTGCTTTTCTGAAGCCTCATTAATCACCAAGGTTTCCCTCAATTCTGAAGGATTGAACAATAGAATGTTTTCGCTGATTGTGACTTCTTTTGTGAAAGCCGCAAAGCCCTGCTTTTTCACTTCAATCAAAAGCTTTGCGTTGTTTGGCGGATTGTTCAGGCTGTACTGCGCAATGCCCTTGCTGTCTGTTATTGTGCTGTAAATCAAGTTTCCATTAAGCACAAAGTTCACTACTGCCCCTGGAATCGGGTTTGCCGAATTATTGTCCGAAGAAATTTCAGTCGCTTTCACAAGCAAGTTGTTTATAATGTAAGGAACGACTGTTTTTGGAATCAATTCAGCATTCAATTGCCTTGCAGGCTGAATGTCAAGCACTATTTCCTTTGCCTGAAGTTTTTCGCTTCCACTAGAAAGCTCTAAAATCAATTTTGTGGCGCCTTCGCCTTGCGTTTGGAATTCAACCCACCCTGAAACAACAGTTCCGCCGCTCAAGTTTCCCAAATTCACCTGCAGTTCGTTCCCTGAAGCAGTGCCGAAAGTCTTAATGCTGTAGTTTTGCAACGCGATTGCAGAGTCAGGATTTGAAATTTTCAGCATTGCGTTTGGCTTGTCAGAACTGCCCCTGTATGTTGTGCTGAAGTAAAGCCTGTAAGTTGTCGAAATTTTTGCGGAAAACTCGTCAAACAATGCCGTCTCTTCGCCTGTCGTCAAGTCTGTTATTTTGAAAATATTGCAGAAATTGTCAGAGCATAAAGTGCTTGGCCCGATGCTGAATTGGATGTTTTTTGTTTCAGCATACAATGACTGCTTGCCTGAAGAGCTTTCAGCGCTTCCTAAAACATCGTCTTTTGGAGAGCGCAAGTAGCCAGTGCTTTTTCCCCAAGCCCTGTGGCGCAATTCAACAGTCTTTCCCTTCTCTGAAGTTTCTCGAGTGTAAACTTCTGCCTCAATTTCATAAACTCCTTCCTTTCCGTTAGGTATGATAATGTTTGCCCATTTTGATTCTGACTGCGTCAAATTCTGCACGTCAGTCGCATAACCGTTTGGCGGATTGTAAGTCTTTCCTTTTACGATTGTTGCCTTTCCGCCCGCCTTGACTCCTTTAATGTAAATTGGGTCTGCTTCCACTTGCGTTGTTTCAGAACTGTCTGCAATTTCAGGCAGTCCAGTCCTTAAATGCGCTCCGATTTCAGAATACTCCGAGCCTTGCGGCACTTTAAGCAAAAACTTTGCAGTGTATTTTTGTCCAGGGTTCAAAGAGTCTTGCAATTTTTCATCGCCCAAAAACAACGCGCTTCCCCCAACTGGCTCGAGCCTGAATGTTGGAATGTCCTTTGCCAATTGCACTTGCTTTTCAAAAGTAATGTCTTTTGCCATTTGGATTGGAATAGTATAGTATGGCAAAAAATCCTGTCCTGAAGCCTGCAAGTATACTGTCTTGTCAGCTCGGACTTGAATGCTTGCCTTTCCATCAGTTCCCGCAGTCAATTCCTGGATTTTCTGGCCTGTTGAATTGTCAACAACAGCAATTGCCGCATTAGGCACTGGATTGCTGTCTTCATCAATTGCCGTGAAGTCTATTGTTCCAGAGCCTATTGGAATTGTCAAAGTGAGCTGGTTTTCCTGCCTTGCAATGACGCTCACGTTAGGCTGGACTTTCTCGCCAAAGCCAGTCTTTAATGCCTTTATTATATAAGTGCCTTCAGTAAGCCTGTCAAAAACAACAATGCCGTTGTTTCCAGTTGTTTTTTCATCAATTGTCGAGGCATCGCTTGACTTCAAAAGCTTTACTTTCGCTTGCTCTATAGCAAAGCCTTTCTCGTCAATTACTTTTACTGCCAGCGTGTTTGAGTTTTGCGCTGTTGCAGGAGTAAGGCTGACGCGCGTGTCTGCAGTGCTGATTGAAACCGCAACTCCAGTCATTTTCAAGAATGCCGGGTGGTCAATGCTTGCGGTGAATTGAACGTTTTCCGCAACCTTGAATTCTGCTTTTCCCTGCGCGTCAGAAAATTTTGAGCTTCCAAAAGCAGTTGTTCCCTTGAACAAGTCAATTTTTGCGTTTTCCACTGGAACTCCAGTGCTTGCGTCAAGAATCAAGAAATTAATGCTTCCAATGCTGGTTTTTTGCATTATAATGTTGAAAGTTGTTGTTTCATTCTCTTTCACTTGCTGCGCCGCTGTTGCTTCGGCATAGTATTCTCCAGAATCGTCAGTCGCCTGCGCCTTGTAGTTTCCGATTGGAATGTTTTCAATCAATACGCTTCCAGTAGTGCCTGTAAAGCTTAAAGCGCTGTTGAAAGTGTCGCTTGCAGAAGCCGCCAATAACTGCACTTTCTTTCCAGCCAATGCCTTTCCATCAGAGTCTTTGACTGAAACCAATGCCTTTCCAACTCTTGCATTTGCCGCGCTCAAGTTAATCTGCAGGCTTTCAGTTGCGGGATCCAGTGAAATTTTGTCTCCGGTGATTCCTTGAGGGAATTGCACGTTCAAGTAGCCGCAGTCTTTTGGGATTGCGTCCAATAAAATTTGGCCATTGCTTGAAGGCTTTGTAACATTGTATTCTGCGCTGGAGCAGGAAAAGCTTAAAGTCAAAGTCCTGGTCTGGTCATAAAGCTTTCCTTCAGAATCAAAAAGCTTTATTGTACGAGCGTATACTTTGCTTATTTCAGAAAGGGCAAAATCCAGGCTTTCGCTGGAATTTTTTGGAGTGAATTTTTTTTCTATTGCAGTGTAATTGTCGCTTCTTCCAAGCCGCAATGTTATTTCAATTCCGGTCGGAACATTAATTGTGGTTCCGCCGCTTGCAGAAGTTTTCACCATGGGCTCGCTCAAGCTTTCATAAGTAATTGTAAAGCTTTCGCCGGAAATCCTTTGCTCGTTTGACGTCAAATAAATTGTAACTGCAGACATTGGCTGCAGCAATGGCGCAAGCGCAAAAAACCACAATAATCCAATCGCAACAAGGCACAAGAGCAAGAACAATGGAAAGCTCGGAATGTTGTTTGCCTCAACAGCGTCAACTACCTTGTATACTGGAATTCCGTGCTTGTCAAGCCAGTCAAGCATTGCGTAGTATTTGTCTTCAATCCCTGTGTAAAATCCCACCAAAATCACTTCTTAATCTAACTCAATTAACACTTACTTTTTTGTTGCATTCAGTATAAAAAACAATTTTTCCCATTTAAAAAACCAGATGCCGGCTTTCTTGCTAATAGAAACTATTCCATTCTTTAAAAATGTTAGCATCTTTTATAAAAATTCATGAAGACTTCAGCCGTTCTCGCAAGAGTAAGTTTCATCACCGGGCATTGGGAGAACGCCTCCAGAGGAAGCGATAACTGAATTGCATTTTGCAAGCGTTGCCTGGCTTGCTGTCGAGTAACTGTCGCTGATTTTTATTTTGTAAACTTTGTCGCTTCCCCTTGCCTGGTTTACCTTGAATTGCGACAAGGTTTCGTTAAATATTAAAATCACTTCAATTCCTGAAGACCGGACGCAAATTCCCTTGCCAGTGTCCTGGCTGTTTGCGATGAAAATTTCCTTTGTTTCAATTGTTTTGGTTCCGCCTTTGACAATGCTTCCTGCGGGAATTCCATCAGGCCATAACTTCAGGCCGTCGGTTGGGGTTGGATCTATTGAATCGCTGTTTTCAACATGGAATGTTGTTGCCCCAGTCGCTGTTATGTACTGCCTTAACGCGTTTGCCATTTCATTAGAGCTTCCAGTATTGTATGTTGCAGGGCACGCGCTTGCCGGACTGCAATTTAATGCCACTTCTTCAAGCGAGTGGCTTGCTGCTGCCGCTCCTTTGGTGTTGGGGCATAAGTATCCTTTTCCATCAGGGCCTGGAAAATTGCTTTGGTTGATTGCAATTCCTTGGCTGTTTGGGCTTTGCCTGATTGAGCAGTCTGAATCGCACATTCCAAGCCCGATTTCGTTGAATTGGTTTGAGCTTGCAAAAACGTTTTCGTTCGCGATTTTTTTCGCTTTCCAAAGCGCCTTGAAAATCCTTAAAGGCGCGTAAATCCTGAGGTTTCCTTTTGGAAGGATTGGCTGTTTTATCACGCGGCCTGTTGCCTGGCTTTTCACGACAATTTGCGGAAGCTGATTGTATTGCTGTGGAGTAAGGCTAGTCAAATTCAAGTTTATGTAGAACGTTCCTATGTCGCAGCTTGAATCACTGCATTTGATTGGCTCAAGCAAAGTGTTGTTTGCAATTCCAGCATCAGCCATTACTTTTATTGCTGTCTTGAATTTTGAAGTGTCGTTTGGATTGTCTTCATTAATGACCAATTGAACGTCATATCCCTTGAAAGCGTAAGTTCCAGAGCCCCTGGAGATTATTCCAACCAAGTAATCAGACATTGCATTGGCAAACTGTTCTGTGGAAGTTGTTGTCGCGCCATCAGCGCTTTGAATTTCCTTGCCCCCAAGCTCTGCTTTTGCAAAGTCCGAGACCATTTGGTTCCAGTTTGATGCGGAAGTCCTGTCCATTACGTAAAATTCGTTGGTTGGGTCTGTAATCCATTTTTCAAACTGGTACCTGACTCCAATATTGAATAACTGCAATGCGTCAGCGCGCGCCAAGTCCGCAATGTTTTGCATTTCAGTCTGCTCGTCAATTGTTTCAATTGTCTGTGAGGAATTCCTTTCAGACTCAATCATGCTTTGAACAAGCACGAAAGCCAAAGTAATAAGCACAAAGCTGACTAAAGCAGTGAATAAAGTGAAGCCTTTGGAATCCATTAAACTCAAGAATTAGTGAAGGCAAAACAACTATTTAATCTTACGCCGCCCTGATTTCGCTGACAAAGCCCTTAATGTCTGAAGCATATTTGGAATTGTCTTTGTCAACATAGTTTGTCGCAATTTTTTCCACAGTGTCATTTCCGCCAGCAACGTAATTCGAGCTGTTTTTTATGAGCTTAAACCAGTCTTCAATTCCTTGCTCCCAAGAATTATATTTGCAAAACTTTGCATTATCGCTTGCCCTGGTTTCAAACTTTCCAGTAGGGCAAGCGCTTGAAAACTTGATGTTCCCAATTGCTTTTGTTTTGACAGCCATTCCATCAAGCCCGTACTGGGATTCTGCCTTGAAAAACGCAAGCGCAATTGCTGGGTCTATTCCATTCCTTAATCCTGCCGCGTAAAATGTTTTTCCAGTCCCTTTTGCCGGAGAATTCGCCCGCGCCAGGATTTTGTCAATTTTTTCTGCAGTTATTGAAGGCTGGCCTGTCACTTTGAGTTCTGTTCCCGGCGTTACTGCGGCAGGGCTTGCTGCTGTTCCAGTCGGAGAATACAATTTCAATTCAGTCTCATTATAGCTTCCATCACAGTTCTGCAGCCATTCTGCATTCGCAGGAGCTTTTGAAGGCTCGATTATTGAAAAGTCCCAAGCTTCGCTCTTTCCCTTGCTTTTTGAAACAACTACTTTGTACGCTTGGTTTTTGACAAGCTGGAAATCCCAGCTTTTGTTTCCCTTTTCGTCAACAGTCACTAAATTTTTTAGTTGCATGTTTTGGACTGTTTTAGTGTATACCAAATACCCTGCAGCGTTAGCTAACACGCCATTCAAGATGCTTCCGCCAAACCTGAGCGTTTTTCCAGTCTTGCTTGCTTTCCAAAATGAAGCCCATTGCCCAAACTTTGACTGGCTTACTGTTTTAATTGTTGCAGCGCCTACTTTTGTATTGCTGCTTTCAGTGATTAGCTTTGAAAGATTTGTTCTTGAAGAAGCTCCCGCAACCCCTTTTCCTTCAATCTTGGTTATTGTCCCAAGCCGTGATTTTAGCGTCTTTTTCTCTGCTTCCAATGCAGTCCTTGCAGAACCTGCAGGCATTGTAGCGAGCTTTGAATCAATTTCAGCAATTCTTGAGCTTATTGTTCCAGAATCCAATAATTTTAATTGCTGCAACATTTCTTCTCTTGCAGTCTCTAAAGCTGTTGTTTCCTTTGCTGAAAGCCCGCCTTTCTTCAGCAATTCATCAATTTTTTTGATTTCCTCGCCCGCGCTATTGGCAAAAGCATCAACATTGCCGCTTGCTTTTCTTGCGGCTTCTTGAAGTTTGGTTTCGGCTTCTGCTATTTTTGGCGCGAACTGGTCGCTTTCAGTTATTGCATTATTTAATTGGTCAATGTATGTTCTGTCCCAGTTAAGTGTCGGATCGTTTGAGATTCTCGAAAGCTCTGTTTTTAATTCTGAAACTGACTTAAATGACCTTGTAGGCCTTGTGCCAACTCCTTGGATGGTCAATGGCGCTGCTTTTTTCAGTTTTGCAAGGCTTGCTTCTGCAGCCTGGTATTCTTTAAGGCCTGAAATTGCATTATCCGGAGCAACCGGATTTATAGGCGGGTTTTCCACTGTCTCTCCAATCCAGCTTTTTATTAATGGAATAATGCCTCTCATTGTTTGCTCGCCGACAGTCGCGCTGACTCCTGCCCCGAACAATCCTGCTTTTTGCTGGTCGCCTTCTTTTGCAATTCCTAAAGCCTTCAGTCCTGAATAGCTCAAGTTCTTGAATCCTTGCAGTATAGAATCCAGTGCTGAAAGAATTGGGTTTTTAGTGTCAGAAAATCTTTTCATTCCCAAATCAATCATTCCAAAAACAAGAGGCACTCCGCAGTCAATTCCTGTTGAAACCCCACTGGCAACAATGCTTCCGCCCAAGGTCACTAAAGCGCCAAGCAAGTCAAGCGAAACGTGAGTTGCAATGCAGGCTACAGTATAGCCTGCAAGGCCTGTTCCTTCAATTCGTCCAATTTCCTTATTGCCTGCAGTAGAGTCTTCAGAGTTTATTCCAGTAGCAGGGTCATAAAAGTGCTTTCCATTAAGGAATGGCCTTAATTTTTCATCAATTTCCATTCCTTGGATAATGTCTCCAACTTTGGCTCCTTCCGGAGGGTTCGGAGGGTTTTTCCAGGATGGAACAAAGTAGAATTCTTTCTTTTCCCCGTCTTTTAGATTTAGCGCAGTGAGTTTGGCAAACAATCCGTCCTGTGTTTGAGGATGAATTGCGCAAGCGCTGAGCTTTACTTCGCTTGTTGTGGAAAATTGCTTGACTCCTAGATTGGTTGTGTCAAATGCCTTTATGGTTATTGAATTGTTTCCTGCATTTGCAAACGACTTTGTTCCTTTAGTGCAGAGCATTAATTCTGTAATGTTTGCTTTTTCTTTTTTTCCAGCAATTGTTTTTGAAACAAGGAAAACTCTGTCTTCTGGCGCTAAAGGCTTTTTGTTGGTCTTATCTGCTGTGATGAAAGTTTGCTGCCAGTCAATATAGTCAGGCAAGTCTTGCGGTTTTTCAACGTTCACTCCAATTCTCTGGTTTGCCAAGTTTCCTGAAATCGTGAATGCACAGCATGACGGCGTGTTTGCGAAGATTTTCAGCAAATTGTCCGAAGCAACAACCTGCGGCTTTACTGCAGTTGAGTTTGTGGTTTGCTTTTCAAATTCTTGAATACAGGAGCTTATTTGCAGCTCGCCAAAGCTTTCAGAGGCTGAAGTGATCCTTAAGGTTTTTTCGTCTGCTGTAATGCAGCTTCCTTTTGCCGGAGCATTGCTTTTCAATCCATTGATTGCGCGAACCGCTTCTTTCAAGAATTCTTTCTTTTTCGCTTCCGAAGCCAATGCGTTTTCATTAATGAAAGCGTCCACTGTGACCGGCGCTGTTGGAATTCCGTTAAAGCCAAGGCTTATTTCAACAATTCCTTGAGTGATGCTTTTCTTGCCAAGCAAGAGCTTGTTTGTCGAGCTGTTTTGCACAAAGCGGTCTGGCTTTCCAAACAATCCTTGCGCTATTTCTTTTGCCGAGTCTTCAAGGCCTGCTTCTGTTGAATCGACTGTTCCAAGCCAGCTTGACTTGTTGCTTGCGTAAGACAGTGTTGAATCTGCCGGCAAAAAATTCTGGAAATTCTGGATTTTTGCGTCGCATTCCGCAGTGTCTTTTTTCCCTAAAAGAATGACTCCGACTTTTTCTCTACCGCTTTGAATCTGGCCTGCAATGACATCGACTGCCCCGTCAATCCTGATGCTGTATTTTCCGCAGCTCCTGAATTGCGGTATTCTGATTTGCCCTGCAAATCCAGTTCCTGCTCCGACTGCCTCGATTATTGGCTCGCCTTCTTTAATGTCGCGGTAAATGACTTGCGAGATTTTTACTGAAGCGAAAGCGTCATTGCTTAATTTTGCCTGCAATAATTCAGGGCTAAGCAAGTCGTTCTGGAAGTAAATCGTGTAAGTTTCCGGCTTTACTCCAAGCTCTGAAAAACTGCACGCCCGCGGGTTTGAAGTGCAGTATTGCGTGCTTTTTCCTTTCGCTAGAGTTGCCTGCTGGGCTTCAGAGACTTTTTTAGCGATTTTTTCAGCCAAAAAGTCTGCCAATTGGTCTGCGTCACAGTAGCCGTTCGAGCAGTCTTTTCCAGAAGCTATTTTCGGGAACTTTACTGTTTTCTTTTTTGTCGCGTCTTCGCATGTTGGAATTTCAGCCTGCGCGCTTGTAACTCCTTCTGCAGAGTCTGCCGCTGTTTTTCCAAGCTTTACTGTCAAATTGATTGGCTCTGTCTGGATGCGCTTTCCGCTCCGGATTAAAGCGCCGTAAAATATTAGCGGCGAAGTAGTGTCGATTTCGTCCTTTTTCAAAAGCCTTAATTGTATTTTTGCTTTTCCATTCACTGGAATTGCCGCCGGGCCTGCAATCAATGCAAGCTGGTTTGTTCCAATAGTTTTGGGCTCAATGTCTGTAATGCGCACTTCTTCAAGGCAAAAGTTTGAAATCGTGATTTCTGTTGTTTTCGCGCCTTGGCCTGTCATTTCCTCAATCATGTCCACTTCTTTTGGGGAAACCTGCAGGCAGCTTGGCGCGCTTGCGTGAATGAAAACATTCACTGTTTTCAGCGTGTATTCTTTGCCGTCAATTGTTCCCTTAATGTCAATTATTTGCCTTAGCACTTTGCTTTTGTCAACGTCTGCCTTTACAACAACCAATGCTGGGGGATAAACTGACTGGCCTGGAGGCAGTGTAAGATAGCTTCTTTCAGGAACCAGCCTTAATTCAATTCCTTCGCCATACCCGCTTCCAATCTGGAAACTCAAATTTTGGATTGCCGTGTTTCCAATATTGCTCACGAACAATGGGGTTGAAGTTTCAATTCCGCTGGACGCGTAAATGTTCAAGGTGTCCGGCGCTTGGATTGCGAACTGGATGCTTTGCAAATTAACAGTCAATGGAATTGACTTTGACAATTGGTCCGCGTTGAATTCAATGTCAAACCCGCTGCTGCTCCTGCTGTAAAACGCCTGGCCTATTGTGTTTTCAATGTCAACAATTATTGTCTTTGACTCTCCTTTCTGCAAGTCAGTGTCAGGAACTGTAACCCTGATTCCAGAGTTTTCAACCTGGCTTTTGACTTTGGCGATTAAGTTCAGCTCTTCTTCGCAATTGTTTGTCAATTGGACCTGGATTTGCCTTGCGCTTCCAGAAAAGCCCGAATTGTAATTGTTTTGCTGTTGTGGGTAATAGCTTTGATTGTATCCTGAGTAATAGTTTGAATTGTACTGGCCGCTTGACTGCGGGTAATAGTTTGAATACCTTGAGCCAGTGCTTGTTGGAAGCGAGTAGCCTTGATTGTAGTTTAAATTGGAATACTGTGAATTGGAGTAATTGTTTTGCGAAGAATCCATTGGATTGTAGTAAAGCGTTGCCTGCAAAGAAGCTGGGTTTATTGTAAGGCAGCTTGAGTCAAGTTTTTGATTGTAAGAAATATTAACTTTGGTTGTTGCAGTTACTGGAATGCTGTCTCCTTGAATGCCTGAAGCCTGCAGTTGAACTGTAGTGTGCGCTGTTGTTGCAGTTCCATTGTATGATGCAGTCAACTGCATTGTTTCTGTCGAGTTTGCCATCATTGAGCTTATTGCAGTATAGTCCAAAACGAAAGTTCCGTCAAATCCTTTGGGCTTTATTGCCTCAATGATCAAGTTGCTTATTTCTTTGCTTGAATTGTTTTTTATCACAAGCTCTGCTGTCGCTGTTTTTGCAGCGCTTGGAATCCTGATTTCCAATTCTGCAGGCAATTCCAGGACTCCCGGGCTTGCAATAGTGTATGAAGCGCTTAAAGGCCTGAAGCCTGGCGCAGTGATTTCAGCAGTGTACAAGCCTGCCTTGAAGACTCCCTTCACCAGGTATTTTCCGTACTTTCCCTTGTTCAGCCAGGCGCTTCCCAAAATCCTGAAAACTTCATTGCCTGAAACTGAATCCTTGAAAATTATTGTCGCGTTCTCGACTGGCTCTCCGTCTGCAGAATTCAGGATTACGCTGAAATTCTTTCCTGCCTCGCCCTGCAGTGGATTGAATGAGGCTTTCATTATTTTTTCTTCAAAAATGTTGAATGCAAAATTTTCTGTCTTTGAGCTTTTGCCAGTGACTTGCAATGCAATTGAAGAGTTTCCAACCGCAAGGGCCTTGAAGTAAATCCTTGCCTTTGTTTCCTTTCCTTTCTCTACAGTAATGTCCTTTACCTGGATTCCAGTGTCTTGCGAGTTAGTGTCTGGAATTTCAGTGAAAACTTCAATGTCGCTTCCTTGAAAGCCTATTTTTGGGCTTTCCCTGTTTGTTGACGCGTTAAGCACTGCGTTCAAAGTGTCTTTTCCTGAAAGCGCTACTTCCAAGGCGTAAACATTCCCTTTCACTGCCTTGAAGTCTTTTGCTTCAAAGCTGTTGAATCCTGCATCCAAGAACTTGAAGCTTGCGCATAATTCCTTGCTGCAGCTTGACTGCTCTGCATTGAAGACTGTTATTTCTTCATTGCTTGTTTCAGCATACAATCCGAGCTTTTGATTGTTGAATTCGGCAAGCGCCAATGTGGAGTCTGTCGGAGTCCTGTAAAACTGGCTGCTTATCAAAGACCATGCCCTAAAATGCACTTCTTGCTTGAGCGCTGCGGCGTCTGAAAGCCTTGCTTGAATTTTGATTATTTTTGTGCCTTTAGGCTTGTCAAAATACAATTCCACAAACTTGTTTGCCTTTCCTTCGCTTCCTTTGTTCAAGAAGTCTATTGTTTCATTGCCCGGCTTTGGAGATGCATTGTAAGTTCTTCCATAAAAGTGATTTTGCACTTCGGCGTTGAATCCAGTGATTGCAATCTCTTGGCTTTCGGCATTTTTTATTCCATCGCTTCCCACTCTGACATGAATTCCGCCCTTGTATTCCCCTTCAGGCCACACTGTCTCAAAAACCAAAAATCCTTCCTGCCCTTTGACAAGCCCTTCAACTGTCTCTCCGTTCAGGCTTTCCAGGCGCAAGAGCCTGATTTCCGGAGCAAGGCCGTTGTTTTCTTTCTGGCCAATGCGCAATTCTTGCATTGCGGCTCCAGTCAAGGCCAGTGATTCGTCAAAAGTCTTTCCATCAGGCAATTCAACATGCACTTTAACGCTCTTGTTTCCCAAAGAGTCAAAAACAACTTTTGCATTGCTGATGTTTCCGTCAAATAGCACTGTTCCAGAGTCAGTCGTGATTTTCACATTGCCTTCATTTATTGGATTGCCGTTCTCGTCAAGGATTGTCAATTCTATAATTTCTGAAGGCGCTGCAATTTGTATTTCAATCCTGTTCAATGAGCCGGCGTCCAAGATTGCGTTTCCATCGCCTGTTGCAGTGTCTTTAGAGGCTTTCACGTAAAGGTTTGTTCCGGCCTTGAAAGCAGACCCGTAATATCCTGCGACATCAGTGAACGAGTCAGGCATTCCGAAAGGCAATAGGTCGCTTGTTGTCTGCTCGAAAAAAGTCAAGGCAGCGTTTGCCACCGGGCTTTCTTTTGAGTCAATTGTGAAAACTGCAGCGTTTGCCGCATTGCCTGCAATGCTTCTTTCCATTTCAAGCCTGAATGTTGGCGAAGTTTTCGGGAAAATTTTTTGGCTGACAGGCAAGTACCCGTCCTTGAATGCACTAATATAATAGCCGCTTTCTGAATTCAAGTCCTTGAATTCCACAAAGCCTCCAAAGCCAGTCATGTTCGCGTCCACTTTTTCAGCGCGCGCATTGAACAAAGTGATTAATGCTTCGCTCAAAACATTTGATGATTCCTTGTCAATTGCAGTAACGCTTATTGTTTTTCCGCCCGCTTCCAAGAAAACATTCACTGTCTCGGCATCATTCCTTAATGTCAGGAAATCAGCTTCTCCGGCAGTCGAGTCAAAAGTCGCATAGCCTTCCTTGCTTGCAACCCACTTGATGCTTTTTCCCTTTCCAATTTGCTCCAAAAGCTCGCCTTGCACTGCAATGTCAGAGCTTAATTCTGCAGTCGAGTCTTTCTCGAACACTTTAATCAAAACTCCGTCAATCAATTGCCTTGTTTCATTGTCAAAAACCCTGAAAGTTATTGAAGCCAGTCCATTCGCGCCAGTGCTTGAAGCAACAAGCTTTACAGTACTTGCGTTTTCTGAATCAAAATTAAGGCTTTGCGCAGAATCCAAATACCCGTCTGCCTTGACTGTAATCCTGATTGGCTTTCCTTCAGGCACTCCAATGAAGCTCCAGCTTCCGTCATTGTTCAAAGTGCCGGCGATTTTCTTGTCTTCGACTTCAGCAAAGACAGCCGCATTCTTGATTGTGTCGCCAGTGACAGAGTCAACAAGCCTGATTTTTGCGGTCAATAATCCCGCAATCCTGTTTAATGTAAAGCTTTTCTGCAACGCGCTTTCATTGATTGTAAGGTCCAAAGGGGCATTTTCAAAGCCTTCCTTTTGCGCCATCAACGAAAGCTTTGTTCCAAAATCAACTCCCTTCAATTCGATTTTAGTGTCAGAGTTTGTGGGCTTGTAGTACAATTGCATTCCGCTTTTCGCGTTGGTTATCGAGAATGATACATCATTCAATGAATTCCTTGCGTCGTCCTGAAAATTCACTGTCAAAAAAACGCTTGCAGGGCTTGAAAAAAACAATAGCCAGGCGCCCATTATCAGAAAGACCAGGGCGCCGACAGTGAATGGAAACGCCGGAATTCCCTTGCCTTCCAAAAATTCAGTGTAATTGTAGACTGGAATTCCTTTTTTTTCGAAAAAATCCATTATTCCGAAAAAGCCGTCTTCAAGCTTGGTGTAAATTCCAGAAAATAAGTTTCCGATTCCCATTCGCAAGCACCAATCAACTATAAGCTAAGTATATAGTGTTCAATAAGTTAAAATAAAGCAGCCCGAGATATTTAAAGCTTCTTTTCAATTCTGGCTTTGGTGGCTTTCCTGAACCACACGAAATAAAACCCGGCAATCACTATCAGCAGGCTCAGCCTGAAGAAAACATCATGCGTCAATTCCGCGGTTTGGACATTGGTCCCGAACAATTGCATTATTGTAACAAAAATTCTCAATTGGTTGAATGCAAACCCAAAAATTAGCGCCCCGATTGCCCCGTAAATTCTTTTCTTCCACGCAATTCCAAGGCTTGCGAGAATTGCGCTTGCAAGAAGCGCGGTTTCAAGCCAGCCAGTGCACAAGTCTGAAATTTGGATTTGGATTCCATGCACTTTCAAAAACACGCCGTCAGTGTTTTCAAGGACTGTTACTTTTGCGCTGTCAAAGCTTTGCAAGACTTTCGCGCTCGAGCCCGCAGTGAAAAGCTCTATGTTCTGCCAGCCAATCGCAAAGACCGCACCGTAATATATCAGCAAGAACGCCAAAATCCATGCGATGAGGAATTTTCCGGTTTTTGCAATTTCTTTCCTGTCAAAACCCAGTCCCTTGCCTTTTTGCTTTCTTGATTTCATTCTTTCAATTAAGGGATTGCATAATTTAATATATTTGCTTTGCTTAATTTCACCATGAATCGCTCGCTTGAAGAATTGCTGAAGCAGACTTTCACAAGGCTTTTCTCAAAAAAATTCGTTTTGTCCGCGCTCGTGCTTTTCATAATAAGTTCCTTGATTACTTTTGTTTTCAGCGCATTGATTGCGGGAGTCTTTTCTTTCGCTTTCCTGCCTGACTCTTCGGCATTGCTTTTCCTTGCGGCTTTCTTGCTTGTTGTTGCCTGGTCGGCAATTGACACTTTAATTAAGGGAATCGGGCTTTTTCTTGCGAAAGACCACTGTGAAGGAAAGGCATTCTCGCTTTCCACAGCTTTCAAGGGCGCGAAAGCCCGCTTTAAGGACGCGTTCTTGCTTGAAATCCTGTTTGCCTTGATTGTGATTGCTTTTTTGGCATTGGTTTTTTCCCCAGTAATTCTTTCAGGCCTGCATTATTTCAGCGATCCAGTAAATGCCAGCGACTTTCAGTATGCCATTGAAAACATTGCGGCCCCTGAAGGCATGGAAATGCTTGGGGCTTTAATGGCTGACTTGGTTTCAGCCAATGCATTGTTCATTGCAATTGCTGTCTTGATTTGCGCGATTGTGGCATTGGCTTTCATTCCTGCAATTCTGGTCTTGCAGCAGGCAGTGTTTTTTGAAAAGCTTTCAGCAATTGATGCCTTGAAGAAAGCAATCCATTACGGGTTCAGGAATTTTTTCAGGAATTACGCTTTTGCGCTGGCTTTTGGAATTCCAGTATTCATTGCATACTTCATTGTAACTGTAATCATTGAATACATTGCGCCTTCGCAAGACATTGGATTTTCACTGCTTGCCATTGCGTTCATAATCCAGGCAATTGCCTCGCTGGCCTTGTACCTGCTGGTTTTGCTTTTTTCCGCGAACATTTACAGGCTTGACTTTTTTTCGGCAAGGCCTTCTTCTAATGCAAAAAAAAGCAAGTGATTTTTTTCACCCTCTTTTTCAGGGGTTTTTTCAGCAATTCTTTTAAAACCCAATTTCCTAAACTGTAAAGGCAGTTGATGTTTCTTGAAGATTAAGGGATTGCAGGTCGGAGAGTATGCGGTAAAGACTGTTTCCGGAAAGCGCGATTTGGTTTTTGACTGCAAGCACTGCCCTTACGGGGCCTCAATTTCTGACGATTACCGCTGCCGCTTTCACGTCTTTTCCGGATTGGGCGAACTTGATGCCGACTTGATTGTTTTTGCCGAAGTTTATGAAAGAGTCTATGAGGAAAAGCAGGTTGGAATGCTTACTGAAATTGCCCGGCTTGGAAAAAAATTCGAGAACGAGGCAATTTGGTCTTCTGGAAACTTGGGCTTGCCTGAGTTTGAAAAGAATTTTGGCGAAAGGCATGACGCTTTAGTGACTATCACTCACGAATTGATTTCTTACGATCCAATAAGCGCTTACCTGCAGTGCCTTCAGGAATTAAAGCGCGTTGCAGACTTGGCAAAGTCTTCCGATGAAAACGCGCGAAAGGACTGGCTGTTTTACCTTAAGACTCTGAATTATGTCAAGGAACAGTTTGAAAAGACTGTCTTGATTGACGAGGCAAAAAAAGTCCTGATTCGATTGAAGGAAATTCCTGACTCGCGGGACTTTTACAGGATGTTTTTTGACGCGCAAATAAAGCCAGCTTTCATTGGCTCAAGGCTTGCCTTTGAGCAGAAGGAAGACTTTGAATTATTGGACGATTACGTTGTCGCGAAAAGCTCTGTGCAAATTTTCAAGCACCCGAACAAGCCGCAGAAAATGTATTTCATAAACCCTCCGGAGTATTCCCTGCCTCCGGAAAAGTACGGGATTTGGTCAGAGGTTAAGGGAATTGTCCATTCGCTCAAGCCTGGGAAAATAAACATTTCAGCAATTTCAAAGTCCAGAAAGTACTTCGAGAGAATTTACGAAGGCACTATAATGGACACTGCAAAAAAATACAATATCAAATTGACTGCAGAGGAAATCAGCGAGCTTGCGGAAATTGTCGCGCGCTACACTGTAGGCTATGGAATCCTGGAAATCTTGCTTTCAGACAGGCACATTACTGACATTTATTTGGACGCCCCGATTGGCGCAAAGCCAATTTATATAGTGCATTCTGAATTCGGCCAGTGCGTTACAAACATTTCCTACAGTGAAGAGGAAGCCAGCGCTTTGATTTCAAAATTGCGCGCAATGTCCGGAAGGCCTTTTGATGAAAGCCATCCAGTGCTGGATTTTGACTTGGAAGAATTGCAGACAAGGGTTGCTGTCATTGGCCCGCCTTTATCTCCTGATGGCGCTGCCTTTGCTTTCAGGTTGCACAAGACAACTCCTTGGACTTTATGCCAGTTTGTCGACAACAAGATGATTACTCCGTTAGGCGCCGGCCTGCTTTCTTTTTTCGTTGACAACCAGGCGACAATGCTTGTGACTGGCTCGCGCGGTTCTGGAAAAACCAGTTTAATGCAGGCTTTAATGCTTGAAATTCCGCAAAACTCCAGAATTTTAGTTCAGGAAGACACTTTGGAAATTCCAGTGCCTTACATGAAAGAGATTGGATTCAACATTCAGCGCTTGAAAACCCGCTCTCCGATTTCAGTCTCAAGGACTGAAACTGAAGTCGCGCCTGAAGAGTCCTTGAGGACTGCCTTGCGCTTGGGAGATTCCGCGCTTATTTTGGGAGAAGTCCGCTCTTTAGAGGCAAAAGTATTGTACGAGGCAATGCGTGTTGGCGCCGCAGGAAACATTGTAATGGGCACAATTCACGGCGATTCAGCATACAGTGTTTGGGACCGCGTTGTCAACGACCTTGGAGTGCCTAACACTTCCTTTAAGGCAACTGACCTTGTGGTTGTTGCAAGGCCCATAAGGTTTTCTGGTTCTTTGGAGAGAGTGCGTAGGGTTTCCCAAGTGACTGAAGTGAAAAAGCACTGGATTTCAGACCCGGAACGCGAGGGCGGATTATTGGATTTGATGCTTTATGACACCAAGAAAGACAATCTTGACTTGCTGGAAGACAATTTGAAGGAAAGTGACTTGTTTTCCAAGCTTTCAAAAATTTCCGGCCTTACAATGCAGGAAATGTGGCAGAGCATTAGAATGAACGCGTCTTCCAAGGAATTCCTTGTGAAATTAAGGCAGGACTTGAATCTTCCGGAAATTCTGGAGGCCGAGAACACTGTGATTGCAAACAACAAGCTATTGCTCTTAAAGCAGGACCAAATTGAAAAGTTTGGCAGCGTGGATTATGACGCTGTATTAGGCGAGTGGAAAAACTGGACGCGTGAAGTCTTCGCAAAACGCCTTTCAGTGAAGAAAAAATAGGGTTTTTTTCCAAAATTTTTTATTGGCAGTTTGCGCGATAAATGCAACTGCTTCCTTCATTGAGCACAAAGCTGGTTTGTTTTTCCATAATCTCCACTTTGGTTCACAAAGTTTTGCACTAGCGTAATGTCATTTTGTGTGAATATTCCGTCGCCGTCTGCGTCAATGCAGCAAATGTTTTCCGGCATTGGGGAATTGCCAGCAAGTATTTGCTCCATTAATGTGACATCGCTCCAATCAATATAGCCACGCCACCCATTTGTTACAATCCAGTTTTCATCCCTGTACAGGCTGTAATATCCTTTAATGCTTCCAACTACTGAGCCTGGACCGCAATAATTTTGTTGAGATGTTTGAGGAATAGTCCATTTATTCTCTGAATTGTTCCAGCTTGCAGTTAAAGTCTTTGAAAAGCTTGGCTGGCTTCTAAAACTATTATCAAGATTCCACTCGAAGGCATAAACTCCGTCAATGCACTGTTCTAGCTCAGCATCTGAAAGCCACTGTGGATAACTACCCAAGCCGCAGCTTATCTGCCACCCCACATAATTTGCCAATAACCCATTTTGCTGTACCACTGTTCCATCAGGCTTTGTTATTTTCAAATAGCCTTTTGCGGAATCATACAATGAGATTTCAAAATAGTCTGAAGCGTCAAAGACCTCGCCGTAAATCACGCTTGAATAATAAGGGTTTTTAATTTCTGCCCTAAGTGGGTTGCTCCAGAATTGCAAAATTCTTGGCAATGCTCCAGTTCGCATGAAATTATTTGTTCCATCCCACGAAGTAATTGAATAATGATTGTCGCTTGGAGTGCCGCTCCATCCTGGCGCATAATTCCAAGTCCAAGAGCCAGCCGCTGCCATTACTCCTTTTCCCTGCGATTCTTCAGACAATAGCTGTATTGTCCTTGGCAAGTCTATTCTAGGCAACGTTGTGACCATGAAGCCCATGCCTGCCGGCGGGTTTACCCAGGCTTGGCCGTAAGTGTTGACTCCAAAATTATTGTTGTTTACGTTTATTATTTCATTAGGGATTTGAATCGTTGACTGCCTTAATGAACTTTGAGGAACGCTGTTCAATTCTCCATTGAACGGGAGCAAGTAAAAATAATTCAAAGTTGCAATCTTTCTGGTGAATTCGAAATTCCTGAATTTCTCCTTTGCGTTTATTTTTTTGTCAAAATAATAGTTTGTGAAATTTGGGCTTGCTGAATAATACCTGGTTTTAAAGTTATTCAGCATTTGAGAGCAAGCTCCAGAATCGCTGATTGACCACCCAAAGGTTATTGTGCTCAGGCTTGTGTCGTAGGCATCAAGACTGTTTGCTGAAATAATTTCCGAGCCGTTGTCTTTTGTTTCTATTGTGCTGGCTTCATCAAGCGAAATGCTTCCCGAAGTTCCAGCAATTGTCGTGCCGGCAACCATGTAATAATATGTCAGGCTTTTATCCAGCCAAATGCCATCATTGTTTTCTATTCCCTTAAAGCTCATGTTTGAAACAATCAAGTCAAATTTGTCCAAGTCTGAAAAAACTTGGAAATCAGTGCTTAATAAGGCGTGGTCTTGAAGGTTTTGGACTACAAAGCTTTGGAAAGGCGCAACGCCAACAAGATCTCCGTTAGAGTCGACGCCAACAACTTGAAGGTCAACAAATGCAAAATTTTGGTCTTGCGATTCTTGCCTTAATGACAAGTCAACATGCAGTCTTTTTCCCCGGGCGAAAGAGAAAGGCACTGAATACTGCTTTTCTCCAGTTGGGCTTGTGCAATTGTTTGAGGAGGAAATGCTAATGCTTCCGGCAAACATTCCTGCCTTTTGGCTTAAATTGTTAACGTCGCCGGCAATCGAAAAATTTACTGTTTTTTCTTCACCAGGTTGAATGCACAATTCTTTACTTGAGCTTCCATCAAAGGTAGTGAAAAAAGGTCCTTCCGGCCTGACAATTATTCTTTGCTCTACCGGGCTTATGTTTTTCATTTTAAAGTTTCCTGAAGGCCTTGCGCTGTTTATTTCATAAATTCCCAAGTCTATTGGCATTGGGGAAACAAAAATCCTCGCATTGATTGCTTCAAGAGGCTGTATTCTTCCGCCACCAGCCTGCATTTCAGTGGAATATGGAATTAGATTCCAAGTTCCGGGAGTTGTTATTGCGCTTTTTCCGCTTAATATAAGCGAATTTTTTATCATCTCAGCATTCCAATCCGGATGCGCTTGCTTTATCAAAGCAACGCTGCCTGCAGTGACAGGAGTTGCCATTGAAGTTCCCGCAAGCAAAACATGCTTGTTGTCAAGGCAGGTCGTATAGATTGGGTTGTGTGTTGTGAAATCAACTGAGTCATATCTTGTGGCGCAAATCAATGCGCCTGGAGCGACAACATCTGGCTTTAGAATCATTTTGTCTTTCCAAATCACTGGCCCTTTAGAGCTGAATGGGGTTATTTCATCAACTTGCGGGTTTGAATCACTCCATAATTCTTCACTATAATCTTTCTTGAATGTTGCTCCGACAGTAATGGCTTTCCTTGCTGTTCCAGGGCTTCCAATTGAAAGGAATCCTCCGTCATTTCCGGCTGCGATTACTGAAACAATGCCGGCGTTTGCTGCATTGTCTATTGCCTGGCTTATTGGATCGTCAGGATCTCCCGAGCCTCCAAGGCTCAAGTTTATCACATCCAAATGGTCTGAAGGGTTTCCGTCATTATTTGGGTCAATTGCCCAGTCAATGGCTAATATTATTCCAGAATAGCTTCCATACCCTGCTGAATTCAAAACTTTTAAAGCATACAATTTTGACTCTGGCGCCACTCCCTTGAATGGCGTGCCATTGGCAATTCCATTAGCTCCGATTATTCCTGCAACGTGGGTTCCGTGGCCCATGTCATCCATTGGGTCATTGTCATTGTTTACAAAATCATAGCCGCCGGCAATCCTGCAGCTTCCCCCAATGCTTGAGCAGCTTCCAAAGTCTGAGTGCGTGTAGTCTATTCCAGTATCTATTATTCCAACCTTAATGTCTTTGCCCGTCAGGTTTCCGCCATTTGGCGCAGGCAATTGCCAAACAGTGTCAGCGCCAATTAATGGAACAGTGTAGTCCAAGAGCGCTTCTACTTTTTCATCAGTATAGACTGCTTTCACTCCAGGAATGTTTTTTATTCTTGCAATTGATTGCCCGTTTGGTAATTTTACTGCAAATCCGTTAAAGCTCCATGAAAAATCTGAAATTTTTCTTGCGCCTGGAAAAATTGCGCTTATTTGCGAGAGCACGCTTTGCTTTTGTACAAGGATTAATTGTTTTTGGACACCCAGCTGGCTTGCCAATTCAGCAAAATTTTTGCCTGAAAATCCCTTGCTGTTAATGAATTTTTCCAAAGGATCCAAATCAAGCTCTATTATGTAATTGCTTTGGGAAGCATCAATGACTCTTGCGTTCTTTGCTTTTTCTGCTAGGGTTTCAATTTTGCCGGTTTCCTGGCTGAAAATTACTGGCTGGGCATTTTTTACTTTAATTGTTTGTTTTTCCACTCCAGAATTTGGAAGCAAAGTATTTGCACTGGTTCTTTTGAACACTGTTAAAACATTCTCGGCTTCCAAGCTGCTTGAGTTTGAGCCTGAATTGCTGCATGCGCTATAGCAGTCTCCAGAACAGCAGGATTGCGTGTCCCTTGCATTCAACCAGCTTCCATCGCATAATTCGCCATTATCGTAAGAATTGCAGTAATTTCCATTTTGGTCTCCGCAAATGCTTAATGAACTGCAGTCATTGTCATTGCCGCATTGGTTTTGCCCGCTGCCTTCTACTTGCACGCATTGCTGGCTTTGGCATTCTGAATGGTATTGTGTTGTTGGGCAGTCTTGCGGGCAGGATTCTGGCGTTTCGCCATTATTGCAGGTTCCGTCACCGCAGTATTTTGTTTGCTGGCAGTCTTGCGGGCAGTATGTTGGAAGGCTGGGGTTGTCTTCGATTCCTTGCTCGCAGACATTGTCTCCGCATTGTGGCGGTTGGATTATGCAGCCTGAGAATGCAATTAATGCCGCGATTAGCAATAGAAAGGCAGTGGCTGTTTTGCAGTTCATTGTTATGTTCAAATCCTTTGAGTTATTTATGCCTTTCGTGCTTTAAATTCCAGCATTATTTTAAAACCCGGCTTCCTTTAATTTTAAGGTTTTTTCGAAAATGCCAAGCAAGCAGAATGCCAAGTCTCAAGAGCATAACATTGGACAGCTTTACAGCCAGATTACTGTAGACTCTGACTTGTTTTCAAACCCTGCTGAAAAAAAGCTTGAAAAGCGAAAGTTTCACCCATTTGTCGCGTTCTGCAAGAAAATTTACAAAATGTCCCCTGGCTTGGGGGGCAAGGGCGCAAAGTTTAATGAAGAGTTTGGGGAAGCAGTTGATTTTTTGGGCTGGCGCCTGCAGCCTGAAGACATGAATGCTGACTGGAATTTGAGGCCCGAGGAATTGAATGCCGCAGCGACTTTTTCAATGATTGTTGCGGGAATTGTTTTTGTAGGCCTTGGCTTTTTGACAATGTTTTTGATTGGCGATTATTTAAACAATGTTCTCGGGCCATTGTCTTACCTTTACATTTTTGCGCCCGCAATTTTGGCTGCCTTATTGATCACTTATTTCGTGCAGAATTTTCCTTTGGAAGAGGCAAAGACAGAGCAGGTAAAGGCATTGACTTTCGTGCCTGAAATAATGGGCTACTTGATAATGAGCATGAAGCTCGTTCCGAACCTGGAAAAGGCAGTCGAGTTTGCGGCAGAGCACGGGCATGGAAAAATTTGCGACGACTTCAAGGTTCTTTTATGGGATTTGGAATTAGGGAATTTCAACACGCTTTCTGAAGGATTGGATGAACTGGCATTGCGTTGGGGAAAGTACAGCACTGAATTCAAGGAAAGCCTCATGATGGTTAGGGCTTCGGTTTTGGAAGACACCGAGGCAAAACGTTACGCAATGCTTGACAAGACAATGACAAATCTTTTGGAGTCAGTGAAAACAAAAATGGAGCAGTACGCGCGCGATCTCTCCCAGCCTTCAATCTCGCTTTTCTACTTGGGTGTTTTGCTGCCTTTGATTTTGATTATCATTTTGCCTGTTGGCAGTGCTTTTTCAGGCCAGCCTTTGGCAAGGACAGAGCTTTTGATTTTTGTGTACAACATTGTGATTCCAATAATGGCATTGGTTTTTGCATTGAACGTCATTAAAAAAAGGCCTCCGACTTACGAGCCCCCAAAAATTCCTGACAATCATCCATTGCTTCCGCCAAAATGGCAAATGGAATTTGGCGGCTTGAAGGCAGACTTGAGGGCAGTCATTGCATTGGTTTTGATTGTTGGATTCGGGCTTTCATTATTCCTGCATTTTTTTGGCCTAGGAATTCCATCAATTGACGGGACTGCAGCATCATTGTGCATTATGCCCGGGCTTGAAAAATCAGGGCCTTGCTTTTTGGCTGACAAGACTCCGGAATTTGCATTGAAAAAGTCTGGAAACAAGCCAGCTAATTATTTTTCAGTTGAAGAGCCGGCTGTTGAAGGCACGCTTTACGCAAAGTATCGGCAGACAAGCGAAGACACTGAACTTGCGCGCGCCTTGGTTTTGAAAGAGCAGTTCAAGTTTTTCTCGCAGCCAAGCAATGACACTTCCCCCCAAACCTTGGTTTTTGGAATTCTTTTAACGCTTTCATTATGCCTGTTCATTTTCTTTTACTACAGCAACATTTACAAGAGAAAAATCCAGCTTGACGCAATCCGCATTGAGTCAGAATTCAAGGAAGCATTGTACATTCTTGCCTCAAGAATGGGCGAGAACAAGCCGATTGAGGACGCAATGAAGCACGTAAGGGATTTTTTGCCAAAGTATAAGGTAAGCACTGAAGTTTTTGGCAGGACAGTCCACAACATTGAAGTGATGGGAATGCCCTTGAATGAGGCCTTTTTTGACCAGACTTACGGTTCCTTGAAAGACAATCCATCAAGCATGGTAAAGTCCGCAATCAGGCTGGTTGTAGACTCTGTCCAATTGGGGGTTGAAGTCGCTTCAAGAACAATTGCATCGCTCTCAATGCAGCTTGCAAACCAGGACAAGGTCAACCAAAACCTGAAGGTCTTGGTTTCTGATGTTTCGCAAATGATGCGCTTAATGTCCACAATGGTCGGCCCGGCAATTTTGGGAGTGACTGTTTCATTGCAGAAAATCGTAATGAGCACTTTGGCGAACGTTGTCAGCGTCAATCCGACAACAAACACTCCGGACATTCTTAACAGCGATTTAGGCAGCCTGGCAAACATTAGCCAGTCTTTTGCAATAAGCCCTGACACAATGCAGGCGCTAGTCACTCCAACAATGTTTTTGCTGATTGTCGCAGTTTACGTGATTGAAATCGTGATTGTTTTAATGTACTTCACTTCAAAAATAGAGGAAGACAATGATGTTGCCGCGCAAATAATCATTGCAAAGTCCCTTCCAGTCGCAGTAGTGGTGTTTCTGATTTCAGCAATTGTTTCAAGCATGGTAGTTGGCAACATGAGCTTTGGGTGATTTTTCTTGAATGTTAAAGGCCAGGAATCAGCGACTTTCGAGCTTTTGGTTGTTGCAGTGATGGGCTTGGCAATACTGGTGATTGTTTTGGGAATCTCCAATTATTTTTCAAGCAGGACAATGGAGGCCAGTGAAAGAAACTTCAATGACGCCTTGAAAAGCGCGGTGAATTCGCCGAACGGGGCTGTCATTGTCGCGGAAGACATTATTCTTTCAGGCGGAAGCAAGACTTCAAGCTCGCTTTCAAAGCAAGTGAGCATTCCAGAAAATTGCATTAGAATTCAAGGCAGTGCTTCAGACTCTTGGTCAGTGAATGCGGGCGGAACAGCGATTTCAATCTCCCGGGCAATCCAGACCAATGTTTACTTCAGCTGTGCTTTGGGAGACGGGCATATTTCAGGCAGCGGCGAGGCTTGCGAAATAAGCTGCCTTGCGAGCTTTGGAGAAGAAATCACTCCTTGAATGCAAAGCTATTTAAATGTCGAAGAATTAATTTTATTGGTGAATTATAATGCGTTTTAATTCTAAAGGACAGGCTTTTGATGTTTTCAAACTATTGATTGCCGCAGTCATTGCGTTGGCAATGCTTGCGATTTTAATCCCAATACTGAAAATTAACATTACAGCGAACGATCCTGGAAAGGCGGCTTCAGACCTGGTGAAAAGCAATTACGACAAGTACTCTGAATACAGCACCAGTCAGGAAGTATTGTTCAATTCAAGCGCCAGTTCATTGAACTTGAAGTCCATTGCAACTCAGTCAAAGAACATTTCTGCGACGCAGCTTTGCATTGGAATGGGAGATTTTGAAGGCTCTGAAGAGTTTTCTCTTGATGGAACCAGCGGAAATGTTGTCTTGAAGTATACTGGAACTTCCCAAAAGAGGGCAACCATTGGAATAATTTGCGATGACGCAAAAAGCCTTGAAGGCGACTTGACAAACCAGAGCATTACTCCGGGAACAATGAAGTGCGGCAATGGAGACAGCGAGCCTCCTTCAGAAAGCAGTGAAACTTACTGCATTTTGATCATGAAAGCAGCTTAATTGATTACGCGCTTTTTTGGCATTTTGCCAAAAAGGCTTTTTTTTCCTTTTTTTCAAAGATATTTTTTTATACTACTTTCTGCCTGTTTCTTGCTTATGGGCTCTTTTGGAAAGTTCTTGAATGAGGAAAGCGCTGAAAGCGAGTGGAGTTCCTTGTACATGCTTTTGGTTTTCATTATTGCCGCCTTGCTTTTGATAGCTTTAATCAAGCCGATGTTTCGAAAATCGCAGGAAGTGGTTACAAAAACCCCGAATTCCCAGACAGCAACTGCGACTGCAGCGGTGAAGTGATTTAATGCTGAATTCCAGGGGCCAAGAGTCAGGGCCTTTTGAGCTTTTGATTGCAGTCATAATGATGTCTTTCGTGCTCATTGTGGGCTATCAGGCAATTGAGATTGTGAAATTCAATGACTGCCAGCAGCAAAATGACAAAATGCTTGAAGACTTTCGGGCAAAGCTTGAAGACATCACTAAAGCAAGCATTCAGAATAAAATTCTCCTGAACCTTGAGGCCTGCGCCCCAAAAAAAGAGCAAAGGCTCACTTTGACAATGGAGCAGGATCCGGCGCGCTGTTCGCAATTTTGCTCCACTCCAAGGCCTTCCTGCATTTTATTAAGGCTTTACAACCCAAAATTTTCCAAAGTGAAGTGCGTTAACATCAAACCGCAGACAAACTTTTCCAAAGACAATTCAACTTGCGGGGCAATTGAAGGCTATACGCCAGTGGACTTGCGCGAAGAAAGCGACAATCCTCCGGCAGACAACAATCCGGGCGGAATTTCTGAAGGATTCTGGATTTTCAAGAACGTCACTCCCACAAACAATTTGAGCAGTCCGATAATCTGCGCTTTCAAGCAGTGCTTGGGATCCAATTGCGGCTGAAAAAAAGCATTAATAACCAGTACTGCATTATTTTGAAAAGGCGTTTTTGAATGCTTGGCTTCACTTTAAGCAAGTTCAGCTTGCTGATTTTGGTTATTTCAATTTTTGGAATAGTGAGCTTTTTCACTTTGCACTTGACTGACAGCCTTAAAGTCAAGGCATTGAATGACCTTTTGTCGCACAATTCATCCATTGCCTCGGAAATGATGTCTTCCCCGTCATACTGCGACATTTTGCTTGTCAAAATTCCCGAAACAGTAACTCTTTCAGCGAGCGAAATGTATTATATAATGCGCATTTCCTCAATTTCAGCTCCGCCAATTGGCGAAAAGCCGGCAAAAAATTACCTGATTTTTTCAGCGGCCGACAGGAAAAACACTGACGCAGTCATTGCCTCAAGCAGTTCTCCCACAACTGCTGAAATCATTTTTTACAAGCGAAATTCCGAAGGCCCTTTGGAAGGGACTTACTCAAGAGTAACTGGCGATAATGCAGGAATACTGCTTGACCCTTCAGCGCGTTCCACAGAGCTTTCCGACGCATTTTATTTAGTGAAGGAAATCAACAATGATGGAAAAACCCAACTTTATGTTTTTCCATGCGCCATTTCTGGCGGGCTGCAAAGCATTTGCGATAACGTGAAAACCGCTGTTGGCGCCGCAGTTCACGGGCAGGGAAAAAAATTCAAGTGTGGTTGAATGAGGAATAAAGCATTCATTGGGCCAATTGGCGACGATCTTCCGTCATTGATTCCAATAGTTTTTGCATTGACGATTTTTTTCGCGTCATTCAATGCCGCGCTCTCAACTTTTGACAGCAAGAACAATTCTTTCGCTGACGACTTGGATGCCTTAAAGGTTGCCCGAATAATGCGCTCCAATGGCTACATTGTCAACAAGGAAAATTTTGACCAATTATGCGGCCTGGTTGAGGTAAGGTCTTTGAAGTTTGTTGCAGGCCTTGCAGAATTCAACACCACTCCAGAAGACAGCCTTGACCCTTTAAAGCCTTACAATTTCACTTTCTTTGAGCCTTCAGGATTGATGAAGCCAATTGACCAATTGTTTTACGGCAATGCTTCAGGAAATTTTTACTGCACTAATCTGAAAGACCCTTCAACATTTGATTCCGGCGTGCTTCAATACAAGAACGCAATAGTCCGGACTTATCCGGTAATTTTGGAGAAAGACCGCGGCACTGACGCGCAAGGCGGCAAATTAGGGATTATTGCTGCCCCGATGCAATTGGTGGTGGTTGCTTGGCGTTGAATTCTAAAGCGCAGGCTGCCGTGACTGACGCCTTGCTTTTGCTCTTGGTTGTCGGGATTTTGAGCACTTCCCTGGTTTTGTTTTCAATAAATTATGGAAAGACAGTCCAAAAGTACATTACAGACCAGTATGCCGTTGATTTTGAGACAACAGCCTTGAAGACAATGCTTTACAGCAGCATTCCGCGAGACATGCCTTCAGCATTAAGCCCAAACCCGACTGTTTACAATTCAGACCAGGTTGATTACTTGCTTGCCGTAGTCAAAGAAGACTACTTGGATGATGCTGCATTGAATGACAATACAAAGAATGTTTTGAAGAATGCGTCAAAGATTGCGTTCAAGCCATTGAACCGCTCTTACGATTACATGTTCTTGATTCAGACAATGGAAACTCCAACCAGGTTTGTTTTCCTTTACATCAACGCGTCAAATCCTGACGGGACAGGAAGGGAAGAGTATTACTGCAATGCAAAGTCTGTTGAAAACGTCCAGTCTTTCTTGGAAAGCGTTGGCGCCTTCAATCCGGTTGTTTCAGGAATAAAGCTTTCCAAAATAAACCCTTCAACAAAAGATGCTGACACAGTATCCGCGGTTGCAGAGCTTGCAATGTGGACTGGCGCTTCCTTCAAGAATAATTCTGGAAACTTGGTTCTTGAAAGCGTGAAAATTTTGCCGGCAAGCATTGACCTTAACACTGTGAAATTTGATGCTTCAAATATTTGGGGATGCGCGCCTGAAAACTTTCCAGCCGAAGCCGGCTGCCCCGGGGTTTTAGTCTGCAAGCAAATAACGACTAATTAGAAAAAATTGCATTCAAGTTTTTTTTGAATTCACGTTTTCTTGGCTTTAAATTCGGTGTTGCATTTTGGGCATGTGTAATTTATTTTGTCCCCTGCGTCTTTGGCCTGCTTTGCGCAGTGATTGCAGAATGCTGTTCCGCAATTGGGGCAGAAAATCAAATGGTCTGTTTTTGCCTTGCAGTTCGAGCAAGTGTTCTTGTCAGTTTCAACATCCTTGATGATGTTTTCTGAATTGTCGTTTTCAGGAAGACTGTCCAGCGAGTTTTTCAAGTCGTCTCCTTGAAGGTTCAAGTCTTCAAGCGAAAGCAGGCCATTTTTGTCATTCTCTTTTTCAAGGTCGAAGTCTTCAGTGTTCAATAATTCTGCAACGCTGGCTTTTTTCGCTTCTTCGCTTTTTTTCCCGGGCTCTGCAATTGCTGTTTTGCCTTGCTGCGGGCCTGTTTTTGAAGGCCTGAAGCGCCCGTGCTGCGGGCTTTCGGCAATTGTTTCCTTTTTGACTTGCGTGTAAATTTTTTCTGCAACTTCGTCAAATTCTTCATTTCTTGGAAAGCGCCTGAATTTTTCCCTGAATTTCTGCAATTCCTTGCTTGCAACTTCCTGGTTTTTTCTCTTCATCAATGCCTGCTCCCTATCAAGCATTCTGCCCTCGCTTTCAGGCTGGCCTTGATCTTGCGGAACGCCCTGCCCGTTCCTGTAAAACCTGCGCAGCCTTCGCGGAACTTCTTCAGGGCTTTCTTCATCACTCAAGGATTTGCACTTCCTTTCTTCAGGAGAGTTTCGCGGATTCTTTCAACCTGCTCTGGAGTCAGGTTTTTGTTAAGTATGAATTGCTTGTCTGAAAGCAATTGCCGCATGCTTTTTTCAGCTACAATTTGCTCTGCGGCTTTTTCTTTAGGGATTGCCACAGTGCCTATTTTTGCGGAAAAGAAGTCTCTCCTTGCTGAAAGCATGATTAATGTTATGACCAGCGTTATTGTGAGAATTATCGGGAAAAGGCTTTGGAACCCGAAAATCACTGCAAGCACTGCCCAAAGCACTGAAAACACCCCGCCAAAAATAATGCTCCATCCAATGCGGTAGTTTTCGTCAAGAATCCTGATTTTTGGCCAGCCAGTGCGCAAAAGCAGATACCCAAGGCTGTAAGAGCCGATGATGAAGTAAAATACAACAAGCAGTTCCACGCCGCTAAAGCCTAAAAAATCGAAGCCTTGCATTACATCTAGTACTTAAATATTTATACCAGTTAATAAATTATTCTCTATATGGTTGATTTTGCACAGACGCTTGTTGAATTTTTTGTTTTGCTGATAAATTTGCTTTTGCTCGCAATTCCCTTGGCTGCGATTGTTTTCGCTTTCGGCAGGCTTGAAGGCAGGCTTGAGAAAAAATTCAAGCTCTCTTGGATCAAGGCTTCAGCGCTTTCAGCTTTTGCTGCAGTATTCCTTGCAATCCTGATTGTTTACCTCTTGCCTTTTTCAGGGGCAATGCAGTTCTCATCCAATGACAATCTTCCGACAGGGATTACAACGCAAGTTGTTGAAGACGCTAGCGGGCAATTGGTTGAACAGCAAATTCCCGGCAGTTCATTGCTTGATTCTTTGGGAGTTATGCTCGTTACTTTCTTGAGGCTTGTTTTCATAAGCGCTGTATTGACAGTGCTTTTGCTTCCGTTGATTTTGCTGGCGTCAGGGGTTTTCTCAAAATTTGCGAAAAAAAAGTCGGCAAACATTCCGGCATTCTATCTTTCTTCTTTTGCGGGGCTTTTCATGATTGCGGTAATAATTCTTGCATTGCCTTGGATTCCTGCAGGAATCGCTTACTTCATTTTCTTTTCGTAAAAAGCCCTTGGCTTTAAATGCGCTTTTGGCTTTTTAAGGAAAGGATTAAAAAAGAACAAAGCATTATTCTTACTCTAATATTAGGTGTTTTTTTTGCTTGAAAAGCTCAACGCAGTTCTCTTGATTTTAATCCTTTTTGCCCCGCAATTAAGCCTTGCGGCAACAGACGCTTCAGGCAATTCAGGCCCTAACGCAAATGCCGGAACTCCAGACATTACGCTTCCTTCAAATGCTGCCAATTACCAGCCGACAATTCCGGACAATTCACTGAATTCCAATCCCTCATCCTGCCGCTTGACTGCATTGACTGACTCTGAAGCCCAGAAATTATTGGACCTTAGAAAAAAAGTCAACACTTTTGACGAATTAAATTCCGGAACTCCTGCAAACACTCAAAGAAAAACATTGGAAAACAACAAGGCATTGATTCCAGACGCTCAAGGCGATTTGGCCTTAAAGCAGGAATTCCCGAACAAGGAAATAAAGCTTGACGAAATCGCTTTCATCCTTAACTTGAAAGGAAAAGGCGCTTTTGCCTTCGGCGTTGTCTTGAATGACACTTTAAGGGTTGGAACTTGCAAGGGAGACAAAACAAATCCTGGCGCCTGTCCTGTCCGCGACAAGGGCTTGACTTTCAAGAATGACGGCACTGGAATTGTCACGGACTTCAAAAGCGCGTTTGATTTCTCCAGCGCTTTTGGAGACACAAAGCAAAAGCCAATCAGCCAAAGCGCTTTGGACACAATGGCAATTGAGGCTGAATTGCAAAACCCAAATCCTGTTGAAGCAAAGGAAGGGGACTTGAGCGCTTTAAAGGATTCCAGCATTCAAGTCAAGACTGCAAGCAGGATTCCTGGAAATGTCTTGAACAACAGGGTTGAAGCCCAAAACTTCACTGCCTCAATGGGAACAACCTGCCAGAATGGCGCTTGCGTAATCAACATTTACTCATTGTTTGACAAGTACTTTAACTCAATGTTTTCGGCAAACCTTGTGATTTCAAACCTTGCTCCGACCTTGATTGGAAAAACAGCTTACTTGTTCGGCACTGCAGAAAGCAGGGGCTGGCAGTTTCCATTCCAGCAAAAAATTTCAAGCTGGACAAAGGGAAATGTAAGCACTTATCTAAAGCCGACTGAAGTGAGAAAGGGAACAATGCAAAGGTTTGATTTCATCCAAAACAAGTATGATTTTGGCGGTTTAGGGACCATTGACTTGTACATTGACCAGAAAAAAGGCACTTTGCTTTCTGACGGCGCTTTTGCTGGATGGAAGGAAAAGTTTTTCCAGGAAGGCGCGCAAAAAATCACGACTTATGAAGCGCGGAGAAAATTTGTCGACCAAGCAATGGATGTTTACAAGTATTCCCAAGTCAACCAGCAAATGAAACAGTTTGTAATGGATGAGCTTGCTGCTGGAAGGCTGACTAAGATTGAAGCCGGCAGGAAAATGGCGGAAATTGCGGCAGACTGGGATAGTGCAACGCACTTGAACCTTAAGGACTGGTTCATGCAGAATGACAGGCATGGGCTGGTTGACGCTTATGTGAAGCCAATGGTTGGCGGCGCAGCAGTTGACAATCCAATCAAAATAAGCGCTTTTAACACGCCAACGTATGTTTTTGACGACTTCATTACTAATGGAAGATTTGGGGCAAAAGTTGAAGCAGATGCAGCCGGAGCTTTAAAACTTTATAAAATAAATCCTGTCGGAAACCCAATTGCCACAGGAGTTCCTTTCGACACTTTGGAAGCAAGCGTTCGCGCAGGCCAGTACGCCAACCAATTGGCCGCAGTGCGCTTGAATAACGGAAGCTTTGTTTCAGCCACGGCAGACAATCTGGAATACATCAGAACCAATACTGCAGGAACAGTTGACGTTTTTGCGGCAAAAATCACTGATGCAGGCATTTTGACTCCTGATGAAATGGCCGGCAGAGTAATGGACTTGCTGCCTTCAAGGCTTGAGTCAGCAAACAGGAACATGGGAAAATTAAAGGACATTTTAAGAGAGCACGGATGGGCTTCAAGAAAGTATTTTTCATTATTGGACAAGCAAATGCTTGAAGAGCAGCAATTGCTGAAAAGCTATTTGGGCTCGATTAAGGGCGCTGCAAAATGGACTGCCTATCCTTTCATGTACTCTTGGGCGAAGAAGGGAGTGAACTTTCAGGATGTTTCAATCTACCGCTTGCCCCAAACATGGAGTGAAATCACTTTCACTCAAGGAACAGACAAGCTTTACAATGACGCTTTCATTGATTTCTTCTCAAATGCGGGAAGCGACCAAGGCGACATTTTCACACAAATGCTTAACGTGCTTCCTTGGAAAAGCCTTGTGCTTGATCCCCTTGCTGAAAAAACCCCTTACGCTAATATTTGGAACACTATTTCAGGGAAAGGATTTCGGTCAAAGTCTGAAAATCTTGCGTTCTTTGTTTACGGCGCGCAGAAAAAATGCTCGACTTGCACTGCAGGAATCCAGTCCAAGGATGGAAAGGAAGGCTCTTTGACTTTTACAACAAACGAAAACTTGAATTCTTTCCTTTTTGAATATCCGTCTTCAACTGCCGCGAAAAAATCAGGCCAGACATTGATTGCTTATGCGCATCACACAAACATGCAGGGAAAAGACTCTTCAGGAAAAGGGAATGAAATCAACCCTGTCAATGCAATTGCAGACAAGAAAACCTGCACTGACGCAGTGAAAGAATCAGGGCTTGGCTTTGGGTATGACATTGGCGCGCAAGGCGCTGCCGCAGTGCTTGGGGCCGGAGAATCACTTGGCTATTACTTGTTCGGGCCTGTTGGAATGATTGGTTCTGCAATACAGCAGGTTTACTTTGCCCCGCAATTCAACGGCTGCATTGACGACAGGGAAGGATATTTCATCCATTATTTTGTTCCTGCTGATTCTTCAAAAAAAGCGGCAAGCAGTTCTGCAATTGCCGGGGCTGAAAAGGCGTCAAGCATTATTGAGTCAGGCCAAAAGACAGTGACTGACTTGCTCACTAATGTTGCGGGGCAATCGACTGCAAAAGCCGCTGATGCAAAAGCGCAAGGCCTTTCGCCTGAAGAATTGCAGCAAAAGCAAGGCGGCCAAGGCGTTGTAAAGAATGCCGCGGACCAAATTCAGGCAAGCACTGACAAAATAGTGAATCAAATCCAAGACAAGGATATTTTAGAGGCTTTGTTCACGACTCAAGGCAGTGCTTCAGGCCAGGCTTTCTTTAACGCGCTCTTTTGGTTCTGGATTGAAGGAACAGACTTGTCGCCTACAAAATACAGGACTGACGGCGTGACAAACTATGTTGACTCTAAAGGAAACACTTTGAAATCCGACTATAAGGAAGGCAAGATTTCATTGAATGGAGAAGTCTTGGTGAACGAGGACGGCTCAAGGCCTGAATTGCAAAGAATGGAAGGATTGAATTTGGCAATTCCTGCAAAGGAAGTTCCGCAAAGGCTTACTTCAATGAGAATGTCAGGCGACAGGACTTTAATGTTTGAAATGCTAGCAAATGGAGAAATGTACATTAGCGATCCGCAAGTTCGGGGCTGCATTGAAACTGCGGTCATGGAGCAGACTGGAGTAAGGCTTTACTCTGACAATTTGGCCCAAACTTTCGGGTTTGTGACTTCAATAGAAACTGAAAACTCGACAGTAACCCCAAAAGCCACTGGCATTATTGTTGAAGGCCCATTAAGGTTTATTGCCGAAGGCGCTGGCTCTAAAGCGCAAATTTTTGGGAACAGGGACGTTAATGTAATTGACGAGCGTGGATTAATTGTCCGGGCCGGATTGCTCAGCAGCATTGTGTTCGAGAATGGAGTAATGGTTTACAATACTCAAACAAAAGAGCTTATCATTTGGCTAAAGCATCATAAAATGGCAACTCCGTCATTCAGTGACGTGAAAGGATTGAAGGCTACTTTGACAACAGACAAGAATCCATTAACTAATTGCGACGAGCCTGCAATCGACCTGTCTTTGATGGCTAATAAAGAGTCAGGCCTAAGCACTGAAAAAGTGGAGAACTTCAATGCTGGCACGAAATTGAACGGCCCTTTCAAGGTTTTTGAAACAGACAAGGCAATTTTCACGTTTTATGCAGAGCCTCCTGACTGCCAGCCGCGCTTTAGAATGGTTGATAAGGCAACAGGCAATGTTACTGACGAGGCAATAGTGCCTGGAAGCTTGAAGCAAACTCCCACTGGAATACAATTCCAGACAATTGACAAGGCAGGGAACATAAAAAACCAGACAATGGATTTTTCAGCGCCTGACGGAAAGCCAATCCTAACATATAATGGAGTTCCTCAAAACTTGCTTTCAGCGCAGGGAAAGAACGGCTCTTTCTACTTTAATCCAGACACTGGACAGTATTATTCAGAAAACGGCCAGTTCATTCCATTAAACAACCAATTCAAGCAGGGAATTTCCCCACGCGTCAATCCTGACGGAACAGTCTCTGGAGTTCCGGGACAAAACATTTTCGCCCCGCAAATTGGCAGCGGAAGCAATAGTAACGGATTATTGAACCTGCCTTCAATGCCTCAAGAACTCTTGATTTTTTTGCTGTTTGTTTCAGCAATCACTGCCTCAATAGTCTTGATTAGAATTAGGAAATAATTCAAAGAGAATCTAGCAATTCTTCAAAACCATTTTTTTTGTTTTTTACTGCCTCAAGCTGTTCAATGATTTCTGCAGGTCTTTCCTGGAATTCATTGAAAAGCCTTGAAAGTTTTGCAACCCGGGATTCTGCCTTTTTAAGATCCTTTTCAAGCTCGCCTTTCTTGTAAATATAGGCTTCTTGGCGTTCATTCTTCCAGCTTCGTCTTGGAGGCGAAGGAGGGCCGTTAAGATATGCGTACTTTTTAAGATAAACTCCAGTCAATGGAGATATCATAAAACCGGATTTTACCCAGTTTTTCAGAACCCTGAGCTTTCTCCAAATGTTCGCAAGCCTTACTCTTGTTTTCATAAAACGCTTTTTGCCTGCTTTTTCAAGGCTTTCCAAAGTTTTCGCGTCACGCACTTCTGGGTTCCTGTTTCCCATTACCCTAACTTGCCCTTCAGCATCTCTTAATGCAGCCTGAAGGCTTTTCAAATAGTCTCGCGCGATCACTCGCTGCCTTTCAGGATTCATTCCCTTAATGTTTTGCTCGCTGACCAATCTCTTGACAAAGCCAGAAAGGCTTTCTTCAGCAACAGCTTGCGCTGCTTGACTGTCGGCTTTTTCTTGCGCTTGCCTTGCGTGAATTGTTGCCTCGCTTTCCCTATTGCCGTTAAATTTTTCTCTAATTTTGGCTTCTGCCCCGTGAACTTGCAAATCCACTTCAAAAGGCCTTTCATGATAGTGGACTATTTGCTTTCTTTTAGGCCCATAAATGTGGGTTTGCTCCACAATTTTCGGAACGCGCTGCCTTTTCCTTGCGACTGGGGCTCTTGGCGGAATTCAATTCACCTTTTTTACCTTAATTTAATCTTTCTTTTGCCTAGCAGGTAAGTTCCGCTCACTTTTGTCGGAGCGCCTTTCACGCGAAAGTCCAAAATGTTTTTTCCTTCAACATAGTTCACTTTGTTGATTCTGTCAGGCCCCCTGAACTTTGTGTTTGTTGTTAGGGCAAATGGCTTTTTCTTTGCTGGCGCAGCCCTTGCTGCCGGTCTTCTTGCTGGTCTTGCTGGCATATTCTAAATCCCTCCTTAATGGATTTTTTTAAGCGTACATTGGCGCTTGGTCCTCGAACTTTTGAACGTCATCATGGGTTTCTTTCAACTTGTCCAATTGCTTAATGAGCTCTTTTTCTGTTTCCTTGGCTTCTTTCATCAAAGGCTCGACGTTAATGTTCCAACTCATCACTTCATTAAGTTTTTTCAATAATTCAGCAGCTGCCTTGTAGTCTGCGCCGATTTTAATGCTGCCTAAAAGGCTAATTGCCTCAATGTTCTTGTCGTCCTTTAATTCAAGCATCATCAGTGCAGTGACTCCAGTCGTGATTCCTTCCTTAATCAATTGGATTTTATGGTCTTGCAATAGCTTTTTTGAGGCTTCATTGCTTGCAATGCCGTAAATCTTGAATTCCTTGCTGTCGGGTTCGCTTCCAATCCCGCTTAAGGAAATTATTCTTTTGATTCTTCTATCTCTCACCCAGTCAACAATCTTTTCAGCAACCACTTGCGTGTGCTGTTTTTGGATTATTTGCTCGGAAATCAAGACAACGAGCTTTGCGCTTTCGTTAACGTAAATTCTTGAAGGCCTTACTGGCAGCCCGTCATGAATCCTGATTATTGGCATGAAAGAGTCCGCGTGAATGTAGCCGATTTCCTTAAAATCCATTTTTTCAACCAGGTATTTTGCGGCAATCGTGCCAACTAATCCCATTCCTGGAAATCCTTCAATCAAAGTGAAATCTTCCATTTTCACTGAAGGGCCTGTTTCAACAATGCTTACTTCAACTTTACTGCTCATTAGAAAAACCTCTCAACTGCTATCTCAAAAGCGCATTAAAAGAAACGCTTTCGAGATTTAAAAAGGAAACTGTGAGCTTTAAAGCGCTCCTGCAATATAGAATGCGGCAAGGCCTGCTGGAATCAAAAGCGCTGCGTAAATCACGCTTTTTTTCAGGTTGCTGTCAATGAATGCGGCAAAAATACTTGCAAGAATCGCAAACTCTATTATGTAGAGTTGGGATGTTGTCAGCGCTGTTTGAATCAATTCTTTCCTTTGCGCTTCCGCAAGCCCGATGCCTAGTTCTGAAACTTGCGCGAAATCAAATCCTTTAATCAATCCGGAAATCAAGCCCAAAACCAAAGGCACTATTAATGCTCCGGCAAACAGCAAGGTCATTTTTTGCAGAGCAAGCGCAGCGCTTCTTTCCTTCAAAATCGTGCGCGTTTCAATAATGTCTTCCGCGGTTTCGCGAAACACTGAACTCAAGTCATTTCCTGACTCAAATCCTTGCTTCAAAAGCAATGCCATTCTCTCTACAATTGGGGAATTGCATCTTTTTGAAATATTGCCCAATGCTTCCTGCACTGCCGCGCCTTTTTCAACTTCCAATTTTGCTTTCTCGAATTCCTTGCTCAATGAGCCAAAATCCTGCCTTGAAAGGTATTCTGCAATGTTTGAAAAGCTCGAGTTTGAAGGCATTGAAGCAGCCTGCAAAAGCACGTCCGGAACTGCCTCTTCAATTTCGCGCTTGCGCTTTTCAAAAACAAGGCTTTGAAAAAAATAATTTGCAAATAATGGGACAATGAATGCAATTATTGGAAGCGCGAAAAGGAATTCTTCTCCCAATTGCAGTTCAAAAGCAAGCGCAAGCCCAAGCAAGAGAATCAGCGCGCCTTCAGCAAGCGAGCTTTCAAAAAACTTTTTCAGGCTATTGCGCGGATTGTTTTGCAAAAGCATTGCCTCAAAGTCTTCTGCCTTTTCCTTTCCAAAAAATTTTTCAATCATTTTTCTCACTTTCCCTTCAAAAACTCCGGAGTTTTTTCAAGCACCAATAGTATCACAAAAGCGTCCAAGACTGGAAATGCAACTGCGCCAATGAGCAAGACTTGAAGCGGAGAGAACTCCAAGTCCAAAAAAGCGCTTCCAACAATCACGAAAGACTGGAAGAGCGCCGGAATTACAGCGCTTATTGTAATGAAAAGCAGCGAAAACAGCGCGAGCTTTGAGTTGAATTCCTTGCTTTCAATCCTTTGCCTTGCCAAAAGCTCCGAGGCAAGCTTTTTCAAGTTTTCAGCAGAGGCCTTCCTGCTTCCCTGCTCGAATGCTGCAATCAACTGGCTGATCGCGCGCTTTAATTGCGTTGAACTGTAGCTTTCTGAAAAATGCAGCAATGCTTCCTGCACGCTTGCCCCGGACTGTTTCACTTCAGCCAATGCTTTTTTGAGGCCGTCAGAGAACAGCCCGTGATTTTGCCGTGCTGCATTCTCCAAGACTTTCTCAAAGTCTGAATTATAGCCAAGTTCAGAGCTTATTGAAAGCAATGCGAAAGGCAGGCTTTTTTCCAAAACTCTCGCTTTTTTTGCGGCCTTTCTTTTTCCTGAAGTCAAAAGCCAGAATGCAAAAGCCCCTGAAGCAAAGACTGCAAGCCCTGCCGCGAGCAAAAAATCATTCAGTACTGCGCTTGCAGCAAACCAAACTCCAAAAAAGCAAACCAGGATTTTTGGCAGTTCTTTCTGCTTGAGCAAGGAATTCATGGTTCACGCCTGCCTGTTGAGCGCTTTGAAAAACTCCTCAAAGCCCATTCCTTTCTTTGAAAGCCTTTCAATCAATTGCGTTCTTTCAGAAAGCGCTTTGGAAAAAAGTTCTTCTTCGTCAGGCCGTCCGGCTGTTTTCAAGAATTTGTCCAGAATCCTTTGGCTTTTGTTCTTTCTTTCAAGGCAGTCTTTTGAAAAATTGAATTCAAACAGAACATTCAGCACTGGCTTTCCTTCTTTTTCCAGGACTTCAGCAATTTCAGTGATTCTTCTTTTCTCAATTCGCGAGCTTTCAAGCATTGAAGTCCAGCGCCTTTGAACTATGATTAAATCCAATGCCAAAAGGTCGATTTCCAAAACCCCGAGCTTTTTCAAGCGAGTGATTGCATCGCGCGTGCTTTGCGCGTGAAAAGTGCAGTAGCTTCCCTTATCTTCCTTTTCAAGTCGTTTTATAAGCATTTCTGTTATTCTTTCTCTTATGCTTGAGGGAATGGATTATTACGCGAAATCTAGCAAGCGTGCTGATGTTTTGCTAGCGAGATTATTGCATACTCCGCACCCTGCTTGGGCTAAGGAAAAATCTCGTTATTATTTGGACTTGCCGGAAGAAAACTGCAAGGCAGTTTTGGCTTTCAATAACGAGTACATTAGTCGCGGCGTTACTGCTGGCGCGAGAATTCATTACTTGCGTTTTTTTGAAGCGTTTTGTTCTTTCTGCAAGAAGCCTTTCAGTCAAGTTTCAAAGCAGGATATCTTGGATTTCGTGCGCTATGTTGTTGAAGAGGGAAAGTCAAAGAATTCCGGAAAGCCATTATCCAAGTCTACAATTAGGCATTACAAGACTGCAATGAAATACTTTTTTGTAAAATTTTATGAAAACAACAAGACTGTTGAGAGAGATGCTAGGGGAATTCCATTAATGGTTTCTTGGATAAAGCGCGAGAAAAGAGACGAAGTCCTCAAAAGGCCCGAAGACATGCTGACTCAAGCTCAAGTAAAATCACTAATTGAAGCTTGCGATAACCCTCGCGATAAAGCAATGATTTCAGTCCTTTATGAAGGCGCGTTAAGAGCCAGTGAATTACTGGACATGACTAATGACTCAGTAAAACTAGACAAGTATGGCGCGATAATTTCAGTCAAAGGAAAAACAGGCCAGAGAACAATTCGCTTGATAAATTCAGTTCCAGACCTGACAATTTGGCTAAACTGTCACCCACTAAAGAATGAAGAAAGTTTTTACTTGTGGACTGCCATTAGGAAAAGAGTTCCCAGAGACTTTGAAAGCTCTAAAGTCAAAACCCAATTTCACTATTATGGAGAAAGACTCCGCATTAAAGGCTTAGAAAACTTGGTTTGGAAATTAAAAAAAAGAGTTGGCTTGAAGAAAAGAGTTCACCCGCACTTGCTCAGGCACATTCGTTTGACTGAATTGGCTAAAAAGCTCACTGAACAAGAACTCAAAATGTTTGCTGGCTGGACTCCAGAAAGCAGAATGGCAAGTCAATACGTTCACTTGTCAGGTAGAGACATTGACAACTCAATACTCCGCATCAACGGCATTTCAGACATTGCCCAACAG
>JAUSFL010000005.1 GCA_030649735.1 Candidatus Iainarchaeum sp.
AAGCGAGGCAAGGCTGAAAAGGCATTTAAAGTAGTTATTGATTCAATATTATTTGAAAAGTTTTTTTTATGGATTTAGAGTCAAGGATTGATTTGATAAGCCAGGTCGGCGAGGAAATTTTAACCATTGAAGAATTGCGTGCCTTGCTTGAAACAAAAAGCAAGCCAGTCGCCTATGATGGCTTTGAGCCTTCAGGCCAATTGCACATTGCGCAAGGCACTTTTCGCGCAATCAACGTGAACAAAATGCTTGACGCCGGAATCCACTTCAAGTTTTGGGTTGCCGACTGGTTTGGCTGGATGAACAACAAAATAGGCGGAGACTTGGAAAAAATCCGCAAGGTCGGCGAGTATCAAATTGAAGTCTGGAAGGCTTGCGGAATGCAGACAGACAAGATTGAATTCTTGTGGGCAAGCGACGCAATGAACGACAAGGAATACTGGAAGAAAGTAGTCAACATTGCAAGAAATAGTACAGTAAAGCGCATTCTGCGCTGTTCGCAAATAATGGGCCGTTCTGAAAGCGAAGAGCTTTCTGCAGCCCAGATTTTCTATCCCTGCATGCAATGCGCTGATGTTTTTCACTTGAAAGCGGATATTACCCAGTTAGGAATGGACCAAAGGAAAGTCAATGTTCTCGCACGCGAGGTCGGGCCAAAATTAGGGTTTTGGAAGCCGGTTGTTGTGAGCAACAAAATGCTGATGGGCTTAAAGCCGCCAAAAAGCGACATTACAGACCCTGTGGAACGCGCGATTGCAATGAAAATGAGCAAGAGCGTTCCAGACTCCGCAATTTGGATGACTGATTCTGAAGAAGACATTAAAAGAAAAATTTCCAAGGCATACTGTCCTGAAAAACAGTCCGCGGAAAATCCAATAATGGAGTACGCGAAGTTTTTGGTTTTTGAAAAGTTTGGAAAGCTTGAAGTCAAAAGGCCTGCAAAGTTTGGCGGAGACTTGGCTTTCAACTCGTATGTTGAGTTGGAAAATGACTACTTGGCTGGAAAACTGCATCCAATGGACTTGAAGAACGCTGTTGCCGAATCAATCAATGAAATGCTAAAGCCAGTAAGGCAGCATTTTGAAAAAAACGCGAAGGCAAAAAAGCTTTTGGAAGAAGTGATAAGCTTCCCGACAACGCGCTAAAACACAATTGTTTAAATACTAAAATGCTTTATTAAAATTAAAAAGGTTAAAAAAAT
>JAUSFL010000023.1 GCA_030649735.1 Candidatus Iainarchaeum sp.
CCAAAACAAACCAATCCTTTCAATTGAGTTTAAAGCGAGCTCGGAGGGATTTGAACCCTCGACCATCGGATTAAAAGTCCGGTGCTCTACCAAGCTGAGCTACGAGCCCGTAATTAAAAAAACCTCGCAAAAAAACCTTGACAATTCCTTGATTGCTGAGAAAAAATCAGCCGAGTTTGGGTAAATCCCTTCTTTGCATATCAAACAACCAATAAGTAAAATTCATGAAGAAAACATTAAAAATAAACCCCAGAATCTGGGGGAAATAACGGCAATTGCCAAAGATTGCGCATTTTAATTCTTTTCCAGCAAGAAATTGCTTGAGTGTTTCAATGAAAGTCCATGTTTTAAGGTTTGGCCACAGGAAAAAAAGAGACATTAGGGTAACAAGCCACTGCGCTTTGGTTGCCAGGGCGTTAGGCGCTGAAAGAATAATCATTGATGGGGACAAGGACGACAAGGCGGAAAAAACACTGAAAGGAGTCAATGAACGGTTTGGGCAAGGAATCAAAGTAGAGCAAAAAGCATGGAAAAAAACGCTTAAAGAATACAAAAACAAGGGCTGGAAAATAGCGCATTTGACAATGTATGGAGAAACTCTGGCGAAAGCAATGCCGGCAGTCAGAAAAGAAAAAAGAATCCTGGTTTTTGTCGGCGCTGAAAAAGTGCCTGGAGAAGTTTACAAAATAGCTGACTGGAATATTGGAATTGGAAATCAGCCGCATTCAGAAATTGCGGCATTGGCGATATTTCTCCATGAGTTGTTTGAAGGCAAAGAATTAGAAAGAAAATTCCCAAAAGCAAAAGTGGAAATAATCCCTTGCCAAAAAGGAAAAAATGTAAGGCAATTGCAAAAAAGCAAGGGAAAATCCTAGGTTTAAAAAACAATTGCTTTACAAAATACAATGCAGAGGGAGTTCTTTGAAGGAAAAAATCCTTAACCTAAACATAACTAAAGATTTTTTAACAACAATTGGCGGACAAAACGCGCCAGAAGTCGTCAAAGTTTGTTTGGAAAAAAACAAAGACATCACTGATGAAGAAATCAGCAAAAAAATCCCGCTAAAAATCACAGAAATCAGGACAATACTAAACCAACTGCACTATAGGGGAATAGCCTGCTATAACAAGGCAAAAACCAAAAGGAGCGGGTGGTACAACTACACTTGGACCATCAAAACAAAAAGAATTGCAGAACTCCTGCTGGAACAAAAAGCAGAAGAAATAAACAGAATGGAAAAAAGGCAAGAGTTAGAAAAAAATTATGAACAATTTGCATGCCCAGGAAAATGCACGCAAATGGCCTTTGAAATAGCTGCAGAATACCAATTCAAATGTCCAGAATGCGGCAAGCAAATGAACATAATAGATAATAGGAAAATTGCAAGAGAAAGTAAGCAAAAAATAGAAAGCATCAAAAGAGAAGTAAATGTCCTGAAAAAAGTAGTATAAAAACACTAAAATTAGGACAACTAAGAATAAACAACCCAACCAAAAAATACTAATTAAAAAAGCACAAAATAGCGCGGTAGGGCAGCCAGGAGTGCCCGTCGGGCTCATAACCCGGAGGTCGGAGGTTCAAATCCTTCCCGCGCTAAAAAAACTATAAAAACTACTCCTAATCTTATTTAAAGTAAAAAAAAGCAATTTGAGCTAAAATAAAGCAATAAAACAACCTAGATTGTGAATTTTTAACAAAAACCACTAATTCTATATAATAAATTAATGAGTATTATAGTTAGGCACTACACTGTGAGCCATTATAAATTTGCAGCCAACAGCTAAAAATAGAAAAAAAATAAACACTTAAAAAAACAACTAAAAACAACAAAAGTGAAAAAGACAAAAAAACACAAACTCAAAAAAGAAACAAAATTAAAAAAATAAAACTACAACCACTCATTGTTTTACAACTTAATAGTTAGGCACTACAACCACACAAAATACTAAGCCTCAAAACAACACTAATAAAACAATACTAGTAATTACTATAATGACGAGTAATGAGCGTAAACTATTTAAGTAAGTACAATCATTACTATAATGAGATCAAAAATGGGCTTTTTAGATAAAATTTTAAATATTTTTCGAAAAAAAGAGTTAGGCACTACAAAAATAGAAAAAACAATATATGAAATCCAAAAAGAAGAATTTGAAGAAATCCATAGTGTTTGGGATTACTTAAAATTTGTTGAAAACACGCAGGCATTCCACCTTACTAGCGTAATTGGGTTTGAAGAATGGATTACAATGGGTGAAATAAAACGAAGAATTAAGGAATTATTTACTGTAGAATATGAGAATGAAAGAAGCCTTTACCCATACATAAAAACCCTAGTAGATTGCGGCCTTTTTGAAGTTTCAAATGTCGGTGGAAAAAGAAAATGGAGAAGAAAAGAGCTTTTGATTATTGTGAAAAAGAAAAAAAAAGAGACTGAGCAAATCAGAGAAATCAGGGAGAATTAGTTAATTTACGAGCAAAAATTAATTGATTTTTAATTTTCAAAGATTGCGTAATGCATTATAATTTTTGTTAAAGTTCATTAATCTTTCAGATTTGGAATAATTCTGTTTAAACCAGGGGAAAGAAATGACTTTTTGCGCTGTTTCAAGCAAAACCCGCCTGTAATTTTCGTCAATTTTTTGGTTTTGCTGGATTAAATTAAGCAAGTTTTTTATTTCCTCTTCAATCTTTTCATGGCTTTCAGAAGTTGAAAGAATGAAAGTCCTGTCAATTAATTCCTCTAAAGACTTTACAACCAAATGGTCTTCAACGTCTTTTTCATTAAGGTAATAGACTGCTTTCCAATCCCCTTTAGTTTGCCATTTATGGGTTGGGTTATTTCCTGTAAGAAAAAAATTTTTTAAATTTGAAAAAATTTCCGGGGGAATGATAACACAATTTTTGCCTTGTTTAATATATGGTACTTTTGAAAGTATTCCATTTCTATGATATGCGTAAGTTTTGCCATTGCTTTTAGTCACTCTTTGAGTGTACCCATAAATTGCGCGGAATAGTTTTTGATAAGTATATGTTGAATGGCTCATTGTTTCTGGAATTATGAATTTATATTGAATAAAATAGCTCTTTTCTGCCACTAAAGCACACCCTTGAATTCCAGTATTATGTTTTTTATAATACAAAAGAAATTACTTATGTATAATATAAATACATAAATAAATACTTTTGCTTTTCTTTAAAAAAAATTAAAAAATGAGAAGAAATTGGTTATTTTCTTCTCTGATATCTATATTGTGGAGCTGGTTGTCTAGCTGGCGCTTCTTCTTCCTCAATTTCTAAGGCTTTAGAAGGGCAAGTTATTACAATATCTTTTACAGATTTTACAGTCCTATACGGAATGCTTTTTTCGCTGATTATTTTTTTGGCCTCTTGCTTGCTTCGCACTCTTAAAGGCTCTGTTGTGATAGTTTCAATTCTTCCTTTTTCAAGGTTTATTACCAAATCGAAGACTTTTCCCTTATATTCAGCATTATCTGTGTAGATATCCATTCCAAAAAGCTTTGAGATTCTTGCTGTCATTAAATTCACCCCATTAATATTGATATTAGGTTTTGAAAACCATTATACTGAAGTCAAGAAACTATTTAAATCTTACTAATTTTTTTCAAAACCAGTATTTTTCAATAATAGTGGAACTAAACCCACCCCAAAACTACATAATTATTGCTTTGTTTCATTAATTCTCTCTTGTCCTAATATCGTGTGCTTTTTATCCTAATTTGTAGTGCCTAACTTTGCTCTTTTATCGCTTCTTTTTCAATTATTTTCTTTTTTTGCATTGTGTCAAAAGGGCTGACTACTTTTTTCAGCTCGTCTGTTGTGACTTGGGTGTAAATTTGGGTTGTGCTTAGGTTTGAATGGCCTAGCAGTTCCTGGATTTTTCGGATATTTTCTCCGCTTTCCAGTAAATGCGTTGCGAAGCTGTGGCGTAGTTTGTGTGGCGTGATGTCTTTTGTTATTTTTGCCTTTGCTGCTGATTCTTTGATCATTCTTTCGATTGTGTCAGTGCTTATTGGGGTTGCGTTTTTTTTGCTGAATACAAATGCGCTTTTGTTTTTTTTCTTTTTTAAGTATTTTTTTATTTCACTAATCCATTGTTTTGAAAGGATTATTATCCTGTCTTTGTTTCCTTTCCCGCCTTTTACGCGGGCTATTCCTTCTTCTAGTTCCAGGTCTTCGGTTTTTAGCTTGCTGGCTTCTGAAACCCTGCAGCCAGTGCTGTAAAGGAATTCTAAGATTAGCCTGTTGCGTCCTGCTTTTGTTGCTTTGAAGAGGAGTTTTAATTCTTCTTTTGTCAGTGTTATTGGAAGTTTTTTGGCTTTTTTTGGGGTTTTTATTTCTTCAATTATTTTTAAGTGCAGCAGCGTGTGGTAAAAGTATTTTAGCGCTGAGAGCGCTAGTGCTATTGTTGAATTGCTTGTTTGCCTTTTTTCTTTCATTTCTGCCATGAATGAGATTATGTCTTCTCTTTGCGCTTCTTTGGCTGGTTTTTTGAAGAATTGCAAAAACATTTCAACATATAATTCATACATGGTCAAGGTTTTTTGTGAATAGCCGGCGACTAGCAGTTCTTGCCTGAATTTTTTTACAATCGCTTGGTTTTCTTCGCTTAATTCTGGCTTTGCGGTTTTTCTTTTTTCAAATTCCGAATTTGTAGTGCCTAATTCACCAATCGTAGTGCCTAACTCTTCTATTGTCCCCATACAATAATTACTCTCTTCCGCTTTAAATTTTTAGGCTAATTTTCTAGTTTTGCAAAGTGGAATAGCTCTTTTGCCTGGATGTAGTTGTATATTGCAGCAATTCCTGCAAGGAATGCCAGGAAATAGAATCCAAAAGACATTGTGTGGTTATTGGCAATTTGTTCCAGCAGGCCTTCAATCATTGTCCAAAAGAATAATGTGGCTAAAATAACCCCTATTATGAATTGGATTGCTGATTTTGCAAATATTTTTTTTGTTTTGTTTGTTGTTTGTGGCATTATTTTATGATATTTTTTGCATTATTAAATCAAATCCATCATATACATAATTGCTTTTCGCTTTTTTCCCAAAAAATATGTTTAAATTTTATTAGTTTTATTCTGTTATTGGGTGTTTGAATGGTTGTGGATAGTAAGAATTTTCAGCGCAGGGGTTCAATGGCGCAGTATGGCTTGCCTAAGTCTAGAAAGTGCATGAATTGCCAAAAGGACACTGTTGATGATGGATCTCATGCTTGGCTTAGGGGCTTTTGCACTGAAAAATGCCATGATGATTACATTGAAAAATTAAGAAAGTGATTTTTTATTCGCTTTCTTTTCTTAATATTTTTTTAATTCTCTCTTGCTTTTGGATTTCGCTTTTTTCCCTCTTTTTTTTCAAAAGCAGTGCAATTGCTATTAGCCCGGCCAATGGAATTAGCGCCATTGGCAAGTCTGGCAGTTCGATTCCATGGTTTAATGAAACTAGCGCGTTTGCAAATCCAGCATATTGTATTGATTTTATGTAATTTTTGTTTTCCAGCTCTTTGGCGGCTTTTTCAAGCAGGAATTTTGCTTTTTCATTGCCGTTGGCTTTTTCTTGAAGTTTTTGGCTTTCTTTTTCCAGGATTGTTTGGGCGTCAATTTTTAGCTCGCTTGCTTTGGATTCTAGCGCTTGTTTGATTTCGTTTATTTTTTCCACGGCATCCAGCGCTTTTTGGCTTTCTTCAATTGTTTTTTCTACTTCACTGCTGTTAATTATTCCATTACTGTTTAAATCCTTGATTTTTTGCAGGCTTTCCCCAATTTTTGAAAAATTCATTTTTTGAATGTCGAGCTTTGCTTTTTCAATTTCTTCTTTGGTTATTGGGGGCAAGTATTTGCTTTCCAGCATTTCTTGCGCTCCAAAATTTTGCAGGTTTTTTGAAAGCAGTTCTGCAATGCTTAACGCGTTTTCCCTGTTTTTGATTGCAAGTTCTGCCCTTTTAATGAATTCTGTCATTCTTGCTAGTTGCGCTTTGCTTATACTGTTTTGGTCGTTTTGCCTGGCTTCTTGTTTTGGAAGCTCTTCAGTTTTTGCGGCTTGCTGTTGTGCTCTTTCTTTTGGGATTTCTTGCCTTTTTTGCTCTGCTTCCAGTTCTTTGGCTTTTTGGTAGTAGTTTAGCGCTTCTTGCTTGTCTTGCTTGTTTTGCTCGCTGAAGTTTTCGCTCAAAAAATTTGTTTTTTCAAGCAGTTCTCTTGCTTTTTGCGAAATCTCCCAGATTTCGGATTTTGAAAGCCCGGTTGTAATTTGCTTTGTTTGGGAAATGATTGTTTTCCAGTCAAAGCTGTCTTTTGCAAACTCCGCGCGCAATTTGTACCTTTTTTCTTGAATTGGCGGGAGTTGTTCTTCAACTAGTTCTGTAGAATAGTTTTTTTTCACTTTTTTTTCGCGTCCAAACTCGTCAACTGCGGTTATTTTATCCGCGTTTTCAAGAAAGTCAAGGTTTATCCGGGCATTTTTTAGCACTGTGCCCGACCTGTTTTTTACAGTGAGTGAGTATTCTTGGATTGTTTTTTGCATTTCGTCTTTTTCCATAATCAATTCAATGGTTTTTTCTATTGGCGCGTCTATTTGGAACCAGACGCTTGATGATTGGTTGTTTTTTGCGTTCTTTAATTCCAGCGTGATTTCGTCGTTTTCTTTTTTTGCAGGGATTTCTTTTTGTTCGCTTTCTGCGAAAAGCAGGCTTGAATTCTCGGGAAGCGTTGTTTTGATTTTTAAGTCCGGTATTTCTGCGCTTTCTTTTGTGTGAATTGTTATTTTTCTTTCAAAGATTGCCTTCTCTTCGTTGCAGAATGTGTTTTCTGTTTTTTCATCGGTTGTTGCGGGCATTGAAAATTCTTCAAATTCAATAATTGTAGTTCCTTTCGGGATTTTTTTGAAAAAAAGCAATGTTTGGTTTTTGTCTTTTTCAACTTTTTCCAGCAATTCATTGGGTTTTATTTTTCCTTCAATTGCTTGGCTGATTTTTATTTGCTGGTTTTGCAAATTTTCATCGCTTTCCAGAATCAGGGAATATGCTGTTTTTTGCTGCTTGTTTGCTTCTATTGGGCGTTCGGAGATTGCTTCGATTTTTGCGCTGTCCTGGATTTTTTCAACTGCCTCGTTTTCTATTGCCGCGTTCAATTGATTGATTAGTTCTTCCAGGTTTTCTTTGATTTGCTCTTTTAGGCTTGCCTTAAGCATTGTGTTTTCCAAGTCTTGCTTGAAGTATTTTTCCAATTCTTTGATTTTTGCGCTTGTTTCCTTGCCTGGGTTGTTTAATGCTGCTTGTTTTTGCTTTGCGTTTGCAAAAAGTTCTTGCTCTTCTCTTGTTTTTTCATTTGCTTCCTGCATTGCCTGCTCTTTTAGCTTTTCGCATTCAATGCTGGCTTTTTCCATTGCAATTCCTGCAGCCATTAGTTTTTGCAGTACTTCAAATTTTTCGCTAATGCTTTGCATTTTGCTTGCCTTTGTTCTTTCCAGTTCTTCCATGCAGTTTTTTGCGCTTGTTTCCTTGCTTGTGAGGAATTTTTCTTGATTTGCGCTTTTTTCTTGAATTTCATTCAGGTCGGCCAGCATTTTTCCGCAGGCTTGCAATGCTGGCTTTCCTTGGCTTTCTTTTGTTTTGAGGGCGTTGTTTTGCAAGTCTTGCAGCAGGAATTCATCCTGGTTTTTCAGTATTGCCGCGTTTTTGGTGATTGAGCCGGCTTTTTCCTTGCAGGCGCTTATTGTTTTTTCGAAGCTTTCTTTTTCAAGGAGTTCAATTTCTTTTGAAATGCTGTTTGCCTGCTTTTCAAGCTCTTTTGCGCTTTTTGTTTTTTCCCCAATTGTTTTTTTTAGAGTTTTTTCTTTTTTTATCAGCTCTTCCAGTTCCTGATTTTTTTCAAGAGCGTTTTTTTGGAAGTCTGAAATGTTTTGGAACTCGTTTTTTCGAAGCTGGATTTTTGATTCAATGCCCAATTCTTGCATTATTTTTTCCAGCAATCCAGTGTCTGTTTCCAGCAAGTTGCTGGCAAGCATTTTTTGGATTTTTTCAGAATTGTTTTTCAGAAGTTCTTCGGTGTTTTGAAGCCTTTGGGAGTTTTCTTTTTCAAGCTGTAATTCTTCGTTTTTTTGCTCTTGCATTAGCTTTTGGAATTCTGCCGCCGTGCTGTTTTCGAGCCCGATGAAGCTTTCTATTGCTTTTGAGGTTTTTTCCGCACTAATTATGCCCATTTCTTGCAGGCTGTCCTGCAGTTTTTCTGAATTGTTCAGTTTTTCTGATGCTTTTTTTGCGGCTTGCTTTCCTAAAGTGATCAGTATTGTCGTTGGCCTGATGTCTTTCAGGACTTCTGGGAGCATTTCTTCCAGCAAGTCTCTTTCTGTGATTTCTGCCCGGAATTTCCACGATTCGCTGCCTAAAAAGAGCCCGTTTAGTTCTGAATTTGCATGTCTTGTTTTTTTTAGGAACTGGTTTTGCGAGTTTGGGCTTTGGTTTAGTATTTCGTTCAATTCAGTTAGTTTGCTGTAGAGTTTTTCTTCTTTGATTTGCCCGATTTTTTCTTTTCTTAGCCTTGCTTCCTGCAGGCTTATTTCTGCGTACTGGTTTTTTTGGGCTTCTTGCAGGTATTCGATGGTTTTTTCAAGGTAGAATCCGAGCTCGTTTGTTTTTTGCACTAAATTTGCCTGGCTGCTGCTTTGGCAGGACTGGCTTATTTCTTTAAGCGTGTTTTTTGCCTTGCCGTAGTAAGTCCAGCTCATTGAGACTGAATTTTCCCATTTTTTCAATTCTTCGTCAACGAATGGTTCTCCAAACTTTTCGATTTTTAGTTTTTCTTCAAGAATTTTTTTGCAAGAATCCGGGTTTTGGCAGTCTGGAATGCTTGCTTGTGGGATTGTCGCCAGGGAAGCGCATTCTAGTTTTTGTTCGCTTGAAAGCATTGCGCAGCCGCTTAGGAAAAAAAGCAAGAGTATGGCTGGAATGATTGGCTTCATTTTTGCTTTGCATTTGGCTGGTTTTAAAAAGTCTTTTTCAATTTCGGGGTTTGTCGATTGATGATTGAAGGCAGGTTTTTTAAGCCGTGAACCCTTTTTTTTATCATGGGCTTTGATTTTTCGGCTGTTAAGGAAGAGGCTGTCCTTTTTTTCAACAGGCTTTCTCTCAAAACTTGGCTTTTGGTTGGATTGTTTGTTGTTTGCTTTTTGCTTGTTGTTTTTTTCCAGCTTTTAGGATTGGCTTTCGGGATTTTTTTGATTTTTGCTGTCGTCGCTTTCTTGATTTTGCAGAAGAGCCATGTTTCTTTGCAGGAGCATAAGGAAGTTTTGGTTCGCGAGAATAGGGCTGCTGAAAAGCGCTTTTTGAAGCATTTGATTGATGAGAAGACTTTCAAGAAGATTGTTTCGGATAATGAAAGGCGCATTATTGGAATTGACGCCAACTTGAAGGCAAGGGAGGAGGTTGCTGACTTTTCAGTTGCTGAAAACTCCGCATTAAGCATTAGGAAACGCCATAAGTTGAAGGAATTGCTTGAGGAAAAGAAGCGGGTTGTTTCAGAATTTGAGTTTGCCAAGGCAAAGTTTTACAAGCGCAAGATTGACGAGAAGACGTTTCAGGAGATTTCAATGGAAAAGCAGACCAGGCTTGTGGAATTGGATACTTTCATTGCCGAGCTTTACAGGACTGAAGCCCAGGAAATAATGCTTGATACAGCCAGGAAATTGAAGAGCGTAAAAAACAATTCTCCACAGCAAGGTTCTTCAGAAACTGGCCAGCATATTCAAAAACCCAGGCTTAGGCAAAGGTAGTTTTATGCTTTCTTTAAAGCGGGCTGAAGTTTTGGTGGCGCTTTCCAGAAAAAGCATTTCTTTCTTTTTTGAAAAGCGTTCTTTGCGTTCTGAAATTCCTTCAAATTCTTTTCTTAATGAAAAACTCGGGGTTTTTGTTACTTTGAGTTCTTTTCCTGAAAAAGAGCTTAGGGGTTGCATTGGCTTTGCAATGCCTGTAATTCCTTTGGGAAAGGCTGTTGTAACTGCTGCTTTGGCCGCGGCTTTTGAAGACCCTCGTTTTGAGCCTTTGCAAAAGCAAGAGCTTTCAAGGATTGTGGTTGAGGTTTCTGTTCTTTCAAAGCCGCAAAAATTCAATGCTCCAAATTCTCAATTGCCTTTGCGAATCATTGTTGGAAAGCACGGCTTGATTGTTAGTGATGGGTTTCAAAGCGGGTTGCTTTTGCCGCAAGTTCCTGTAGAGTGGGGTTGGAGTTCTTTGCAGTTTTTGGAGCAGTGCTGCCTTAAGGCTGGCTTGCCAAAGAATGCCTGGAAGTCTGAAAGCGTTAAAGTGGAGTTTTTTGAGGCTCAAGTTTTCGGGGAAGAACGGCCTGAAGGCAAGGTTGTTGAAGAAAAGTTGGTTTAAAATTCGCGCTTATTTTCTGATTTGTCATTTGCATTCTTGGTAATAGTTCACGCCTTTCTTTTGCATGCAGTTCACTAAAGAGTCTGCCGCTTTTTCAAGAATTGAGTTTTTTTCCTTTAATGCCGCGTTGTCTTTCAGTACTGCCTTTTCCATTTCTGGAAAAACCAGGTACATTGAAAGCAGTCCGCCGATTATTATCCCTAAAACCAGCATTAGAACAAGCAGGTTTCTTTCGCTGTTGTGTTTTTTTCCGCCGCCGAGTTCCTGGTCTTCTTTGCTCATTATTTTTCACTTTCCAATTTTTTTGAAGTCGATTTTCAGTTTTGTTTTTTTATTCCATAAAAGCGCCACGCGGCTTTTTTTGTCTTCTGCTTTGAGTACATAATGTTTTAGGTGCTTTAAAACCTTTTTGGAAAATGCGCGGACTTCCCGCATTGAAAGCATGTTTTCCTTTTCCAGTCTTTGCTGGGAATAGCCGACGTGCATGTAGCTTTTCAATTCGACAAAGCTTGGCCTTGCCTTTGCAATCAATTCAGCAAGCTTTTTTTCGTGATTGTCATTGATGCCTTTCACTAGCGTGACTCTAATGCAGGTGCGTGGGAATTTTTTCAAGAGCGCAAGGCTTTTTTGCATTCTTTTCCAAGAGTCTTTGAGCATTGGCTTGTTGAGCTTTTTGTGAATTTCTTCAACTCCGGTGTCAATGCTTAGGTAAAGCTGGGTTGGCTTTGCCTTTTTTTTAAGCAGCAATTCAAGCATTTCTGGGTGCAATGCGTTGCTTACAAGGAATGTTGAAATTTTGCGTTTGTGAAAGCCGCGGATTAGTTCTGGGAGTTTTTTATAGAGTGTTGGCTCTCCGCTCAAGGAGATTGCCGCATGCATTGGGGAGAGCGCTTCTTCGAGCTTTTTTTTGCTTGTGAGGCCTTGTTTTACCAGGCTTCCGAAGCCTGAAAGCAATTGTTTTTGCTCTTCCAGCGCTTTTTCTATGATTTCTTCAGGCTTGTCAAATGCTTTTAGCTTTTTTTCTTTTGAAGTTATTGGCCGCCAGCAGTAAGTGCATTTTTGGTCGCAAAAGCTGCTTGTCGGAGTCATTTGCAGGCAGCGGTGGGAGTTAATGCCGTAAAACTTTTGCTTATAGCAAACATCGCTTTCTTTAAGGCTGGTTTTCAAGTAGTGGCATAGTTTTGCTGCCGAATGCCCGAATAAGGCATAATGCTGCCTTTGCAGCATTGAAATTACTTCTTTAGGAAGATAAAATTCAGTCTTTTTCATGCTTAAACATAACCGCCTTTTTTCTTTACTAAACTTGCTCCAGAAAATTCTTTAAAAACATCACTTATATATAATAAACTTGTTTTTTGGCAAAGAAAACAAAAGTTTAAAAACAAGTTTAGCGTCATTACTACAGATTTTGATTATCATTGGGGTGAAGAATAATGTACAAATACACAATTGCTCGACAGCTTGCAACAAAACGTGTCATAACAAACCGCGGTGACGAAGTGGGCCGGTTAACCGACCTTTTAGTCAACGAAAATACTGGGGAACTTGAAACCTTGTTGGTTGAAGTTGACCGTGACAGCAAAGTTATCAGGAAAATCGGCGCAAAAGACAAGATTTTGCATATTCCTTTTAGCGCAGTAACTGCTGTTTCTGACGTTTTCATTGTTGACGAGCGCGAATTGGCAAATGTCGAATCGGATTGAAGCGCTCGCTTTTTTCCTATTTCTTCTTTAAATGAAATTATAGTCGTAAGACTATTTTTTTCTCTTTTAAGCTGATTTCTTTGACCAGCCTTGCGCCCAAATTTCCTTTCTTTCCAGCATCGATGATTTTTGCCTCAATTTCTTTTTCAGGCAATTCTTTTGCTTTTCCTTTCTTGATCGCATTCAGCAGTTCTTCAATCTCTTGCGCGTTAGCGTAAATCAATTCTGCTTTTTTCTGGTTTTCCAAAATCTCGTTTTGGAATTTTTCTTTTGCCTTTTCCTGCTCTTTAATGCTGTGCAGCAGCTTTGCCCTTTTTTTCTCGCTTTGGCTTTCTTTTTCAACAGCTTCCGGAGTCTGGCTTATTTTTTTTGAGAATTCCTCGTCCAATTGTTCCATTAATCCTTCAATTTTTTTCCAGCCCGTGCGTTTTTTCTCGAGCTCTTGCCTTTTTTGCTCATTGATGTTTTGGGGAAACTTGTAAGTTTCGCCTTTTGCGAGCTTTCTGTCTTTCCATTCTCCCCTTCGGAATGGCTGCAAGATTTTCCACTCTTTGTCGCAAAGCACTATGTTTCCTTCGTCAAAGAATTCGCAGGCAAGGAAGAATTTTTCCATTTCTAAAACAATAACTCTGTCTAGGTCTTTTTGCCAAACTTTCATTATTTTTTTGTTGCTTAGGTATTTTTTCAAGAATCCGGCGAATCCTTTGGGGTTTGAAAGCGTTGAAAGCTTGAATTGTGAAACCCAAATTGCCTCTGGGCTGATGATTAGATCCAAACTTCCTTCTTTGGAATGCAGTCTTATCTTTAGGCTGTTGCCTTCGAGCTCTTGGATTTTGTTGATGTGGCTTTCTTCAATCAATGGTTTTAGTTCTTCCACTAATTGCGCTATGACTAAACTGTCGGCTTGCATGAAAGAATTAAATGTGTGTTTTTTCTTAAAAAACCAGTTGCTACAAGTACTTGCTTAGTATTGCTATTAGGCCCGGGCGTTGCATGAGTTTTTTTCCGAAAAGCATTATTTTTTCCTTGCCGTTCATTTCTCCGCCGGCAATTTTGAGGCAGTCTTCCACTGTAAGGCTTTCTGCCAGGTAGTTGAAGTCTGCGTCTGAAAGCTTTTCAAGCAAGAGCCTTGCCTTTAGGCGTTTTTTCAATTGGTTTCCGCGCCTTTCAAACCATTCTTTTGTGAATTGCTGCAGGAATTCGTGCGAGTAATTTTTTGCTTTGTGGGCTTTGATTGCTGTTTCGACTGCTATTGCTCCGCCTTCCATTGCAATGCCTATTCCGCCGCCGTGAATTGGGTCTGTCATATGCCCCGCATCCCCAACAACAAGCAAATTATCGCTTGTCAGGTCTTCCAAGAATCCGCCTACTGGGATTGCTCCCGCGTTTACTTCAATGATGCTGGCATTCTCGAAGATTTTTGGGTTTGCTTCAATGAATTTGTCCAAGTAGTGTTTTGCTGTTTTTTCTTGCATTGCGCTAATTCCAATTCCAACGTTTGCTGTTGCTTTTCTTTTTGGAAATATCCATAAATAGCCGCGGGGGCTTATTTCTGTCCCAAAGTACATGTTGAGGTCTTTTTCTTCGTAGTGTTTTGTGTTCAGGTTTGTCATTTCGTACTGGAATCCAGAGTCCATGTCGTAAGGCTTGTTTGCCGTGTTTTTTCCAAGCATTCTTGCTACTCTGCTGTCCACTCCGTCTGCAGCCATTATTAGCGGCGCAGTGTATTTTTTTATTTCTGTATACTCATTAACAGTAACTTCAACTATTCCATTCTTGCGTTCGCAGTTTTCCACGTTTGCTTTAACTATAATTTTTGCGCCTTTTTTTGCTGCAGCGATTGCCAGGTGTTTTTCAAAGACTTTTCTTTCAAGCACATAGCCCGCGACTTTTTTCGTGCGCATTTGGATTGATTTTCCGCTTGGCGCAATTAGTGTTGCTCCGTAGATTGGCTGTACTGCCCATTCCTTGTTTGGCTTTAAGCCGAGCCTTTTGAACCATCCTAGGCCCAGGCCTTCGGCGCATCTTTTTGGCGGGCCTATTTCTTGCTTTCTGTCAAGAACTAAAACCTTGAGTTTTGCACTTGCCGCTTTTTCTGCAGCCCATAGTCCTGAAGGCCCTGCGCCGACAATTATCAAATCATACTGATTGTCCATTTTTTCACTCTTCTTTTGCCTTGAGCTCTTTTTGCAGGGCTATTGCGCCTACTGGGCACATTCTGACGCATGCTTGGCAATTAATGCAGGTGTTATTGTCTACAGTTAGCCTGGTTTCTTTTAATTCCATGCAGTTTACAGGGCATATTGAAACGCATGCTCCGCAGTAGCAGCATTTTGTCCTGTCTATTTTTACTCCCATTTTTTGCTCACTTGCTATAATTTGATTTTTGGTAATCTATAAAAAGAAATCCGTTTGCCGGCGTTTAAAGGAATTGCTCGTAGTTTTCGGCGTTGAATTTGTACAAAAAGCGCTTTATTTTGGCGTTTTTGAACTCGAATTCCGCGAGCGCTGTTTCTTTTTTGCCCGCGAATTTTTCAACATGGTGCTTTTGGCTTGGGTCTAGAATGTAAAAGTTTCCTTTGTGCTCTGTGATCACTATGGCGTGCGTTGTCAAGTTGTCCAATTCTGTGATTACCACTTGTGCCTTGTCGTCTCCTAATTCAAACAGCGCGCTGCAGAGCATTACTGCCAGGTCTTCGTCATCGCTTACTCCAGCTTCAAGGATTTCTTTTGGCTCTAGCCAGAAGTTTATTCCAAAGTCTGCTTTTGCGTATTCTATTTCTTCATTCAGGTATTCGAGGACTTTTTCCGCTGTTTGCAAGTAGTCTTTTTCGAAATTGTAGTTTTCCGGCTTTAAGTCTTGGATTATTGCCTGTATTGTCAGGTCTTTTTTGTTCACTAATTCTTTTATTTCCCCGACTGTTTTTGTTTCTTTTTCGTTGATTGTTTGCGCGTATTTGCGCAGGAGCATTTTTGCGAGCTTGCTTTCGTTTTCTGTTTTTGCTTCTGTTTTTTTTTGGTCTCCAATCCCAAGGCTTCCGAAGACTTTCCTTAATTCGGCGTATCTTTTTCTCAAGTCCAGCAGTTCTTTTTCCTGGGCGATTGCTTTTTTTCTAAGCGTGATGTTTTCTGCCTCGATTGCTGTAATGTCTTTTCCTTGAATTGCGGAAATTTCGCATTCGAGCTTGTCTATTCTTTTCTCCAAGTCCGGGTTTTGGGTTTTTTCCTGCTTTTCCTTGAGGTTTTGCAGTTCTTTCCAGAGCTTTTGCTCTTGTTCTGTTGCCGTCAGTTTTTTTTCCCTAAAAGCAATCACCTTACTACATAATGTGCTTTTTTCTTTAAAACCAATTGGTATTTGCTCGGAAAAAAGCATGATTTTTAACTCCAATCTTCCTTTTTTAAGGCATGGCTGCAAAGAATTCTGCATCTTCGATTTTTAGGCTTTCTTTTTTTGGCGCTGCTGAAGAGGTAGGCAGGAGCAGCATTTTGCTTGAGTTTAACGGAACGGCTGTTTTGCTTGATGCCGGCATTAAGGTCGGCAGGGAAAAGAACGAGTTTCCTGAAATTCCTTTGGAGCTTCCGGCAAAGCTTTTCGCGATTGTTTTGTCGCATGCGCATTTGGACCATATTGGCTTTGTTCCTGCTTTAATCAAGCATGGCTTTAAGGGAAAAATTTACTGCACTAAGCCGACAAGGGATTTGATGCACGTTTTATTGGCTGACGCTTTTGCTATTTCCAAAGAGCGCGGCCAAGAGCTTTATTCAGCGAAAGACATTGAGAAGACAATGCGGCTTGTTGAGGTTGTCCCTTTTGAAAAATCAGTGAAAATTTCAAGGAATTTTTCCTTCAAGCTTTTTTCTTCTGGCCATATTATTGGCTCTGCAATGATTTTGATGAATTGCGCTGGCAAGCATTTGCTTTACACTGGGGATTTTAACACTCGGGAATCAAATCTTTTGGAAGGCTGTAAGATTCCTAAGGAGAAAGTTGATTTTTTAATTATGGAAGCGACTTATGGCTCCAAGAAAGACATGCTGCCTTCATTGAAGTCTGTGAGCAAGGAATTTGCTGACGCTGTGAACGGGACTTTTCTTTTGGGCGGCAAGGTTTTAGTGCCTGTTTTTGCTGTTGGAAGAGGGCAGGAGTTGATGTTTGTTTTGGAGAATTACATTCGCTCTGGTTATCTTCCTTGCGACACTGTTGTTTTTGTTGATGGAATGATTAATTCTGTGAACAAGATTTGCAGGCATAATGTCGTTTTTTTGAGGCCTGAAATTCCTGCAAGGATTTTGAATTCTGATGATGATCCTTTCAAGAGCCCTTTTTTCAAGATTCCGGAATCTAAAAGCAAGTCTGAAGTTTACGCTGCGGAGAACGCGGTTATTTTGGCCACTAGTGGAATGCTTACTGGCGGGCCTTCTGTTTCATACTTCAAAAGGCTTGCGAGGAACGAGCGCAATTTGATTGCTTTGGTTGGCTTTCAAGGAAAGGACAGTTTGGGCAGGGAATTATTGAATGGGGCCAAAGAAGTCAAAATAAAGGAAAGCAGGGTTCCTGTCAAGGCAATGGTTAGAAAATTCGGCTTTTCAGGCCATGCGGATTTTTTGGGGCTGTTTGAGTTTGTCCGAAAGATTGCGCCTTCAAAGATTTTCATTGTTCACGGCGAGCATTCAAAGCAGTTGGAGTTTGTTGCCGTGGTTAAGAATAAATTGAAGAAAGAGGCTATTGTTCCAAAGGCTTTGGAAGTGTTTGACTTATGAGTGAGAAGAAAGCCCAGGTTGCCGCGGAGTACCTTATAATAAGCGGTTTTTTGCTGTTGGCAGTGATTGTTTTTTTCATTTACTCGATTTCAAGCTATAATGATTCTGTTTCTTTCACCAAGGCAAAGAATGTCGTTGATTCATTGTCTAATACTGCATCGCAGCTTTCCGGCCTTGGGAATGGCAGTTCTTTGGTTGTTGACTTGGAGTTTCCTGAAAACATCCAGTCTTTTCAGGTTTCTGGAAAGACATTCAGGCTTTTTTTGACTACTGGCTCAGGAACGCAAGAGTATTATGCGGAGTCAAGGCTTGACTTGAATTCTGCTGTTCTTCCATTGACTTCTGGATTTCATTCAATCAAGGTTTCGCGCTTGAACAACAAGGTTGACTTTGTAGAGGTAAAATGAATGATTTCTGGCTTTAGGGCGCAGATTTCCACAGAGGCTTTGTTCGCTGTTGTCATTATCTTGATCATTGGGCTTGTAATAAGCGTTTTTGCTTCTTTGAAAAGCTCTGAGTCTTCAGGCTTGTTCACTGCTTTTTCTGAAAAGGCGGAGTGCGAAAAGGTTTCTTCAATAATTTATTCCCTTTCCAATTCCAGCGCAAAGCCAAGCGTTGTTTTTGACTTGGACTTGAATGCTTCGGTTCTGAACGGCTTTGTTTATGTCGGGGAGTATTATTGCGATTTTTTGGGTTCTGCTTCTGACGCGAATATTTCTTCAGGCACTTGGATTGCTTCAAAGAATTCTCAAGGGGTTGTTGTTTTTGCCAAAGTCGCTTGACTCTAAAGGCCAGTCGATTTTTCTTGACCTGGCTTTTGGGGTTTTTTTGTTCTTGCTGTTGTTTGCCTTCATTTACTCGCAGTGGCAAACTAATATTTCTGTGGCAAGCCAGGAGTCTGATTTTGAAGAGCTTTCTTCAAGGGCCTTGATGTCTTGCGATTCTTTGGTTTCTTCGGCCGGAACTCCTGCAAACTGGTTCTTGCTTTCAAGCGCGGATGACATTAACACAATTGGAATCGCAAGGAAAAAGCGTTCTCTTGACGACAGGAAGCTCTCAAGGTTTTTGTCATTGGATTATAATGTTTCCCAGCAAAAGCTGAAGCTTTCCGGCTTTGACTTTTACTTTCACTTGTTCAATTCCAATGGAATCGATTTCAATTATGGCGTTTCTCCAGACTCAAACAAGGTTGTTGTTTCCTTGAGGAGAATTGTCGACTATCAAGGGGTGGAAAGCATTGTCGATTGCTCAGTCTACAGGCAAGAATAGCCTGAAAGGGTTTGTTTTCAGCATTGACGCTGTTTTGGCCGTGATTCTAGTAAGCTCTGCAATTCTTGCAACGCAAACAAGCTTTTTCCAGTATTCCCATTCGTCAATCAATGTTCTTGCAAAGTCTGCTGATGACGTTTTTTCGACTTTGCAGGACACTGGGTTTTTGTTTCAGGAAACAGACAGGAATTCACTGGACAATGCCGCGCTTTCCTTTTACTTCAAGGCGAAGGGGCTTTTGCCTTCAAACTCTGGCCTTCAAGTCAGGCTTTCACAATATAATTTGAATAAGGAATCCTGCAGGCAATTCAAGGATTTTAACAACTGTTTTGCTTTGGCTGGAGAAGTCATTGTCGGTGATGCAATTGACAGCAATGAAATTGCTTTTGGAAAGCGGTTGATTGTTAAAAAGCAAAGCCCCGGAGACTGCAATATTTCCGCGCAGTTTTCAGACTTGCCGCTAAATCAGTTTCCAAAAGAGTTTGGCAGTGCTTTTTTTGACACTGCTTTTTTTGCTTCTGGCGGCGATTTGAACATCGGAGTTGCCGCAAGCTATAACAGCCTTCCTTTAATGTCTGGAAGTTCAATACAGTGTGATGAGAACATTCATGTTGACTTGAATGCTTATTTTCCAACCACTGGAAGGCCTCCAATAAACATGATTTTTGGATCTGACAAGAGCTTGAGCATGGGGGAATGCACCATTGCCAAAGGAATTGTTTTGGACTCAAATAAAGGAACAACCTCTTCAACTTTCGTCAAAATTCACGAGTTTTCTTTAAGCGACAATAATGCTTTTGATGTCTTGCTTGAATGGTCTGCCACTTGTTCTTCAAACTGTCCTGAAATGTACGTTGTCGCGCCTAATGGCACTACAAAGTATGGCCTTGGTTTTCCTTCAACTACTGACTTGAATGTCAAAACTTGCAATTCTGGAGACTCTTTGAATTCCAAGGCTTATTATTTGGGCAAGTCCACTTTTGACTATTTGGCAGTTAACTCTAATGTCGGAAATTCTAAGTCCGGAACTTGGCAGGTTTGGGCAAGAAAGTCCGGAAGCGCGATTGATTACAACTTGACTGTCAAAAGAATAAGGAATGATTATTTTTCCTCAAGCACTCTGACTGTTTTGCCTTGGAATAATCCAATTTCAAAGATTGAACTGGCCCAGGTTTTTATTGCAAGGTTTAATGAAAATGCTTTGTGGGATCCTGTTGCTGACGAGTATGCTTATGCTGAAATTGGCACTGACAAGAAAAGTGGCGGTAATGGTTCTTCAATACAACCTAGCAGTGGCTTAAGGCCTATTGGAGACCAGGCCTTCAAAAGCCAGTTGAAGAATCTTTCCCCAGTAAGCGTTGATTCTTCGGCTTATGGGTTTGCAATGTCTGGCGACGACATGATGAATGATATTCTTGCAGACCAGCCGTCTGCCGAAGTCCGGGCAGAAATTATTTTTGGAGATGCAAATAGTTATGGAACTCCAAATGCGGTCGCTGCCGCGCAGGATGCAAAGGATAGGAACATTGTTGTTTTCACTGTTGGCTTTGGAAGAGACCATAATTTCACTGACTTGAAAATGATTTCCGCAATTACTGGTGGGACTTTTTACAATGCTTCTGACGAGAATGCTTTGCTTTCAATTTTTGATACTATTGCGCAGAGGATTTTTGCGCTTTCGGGCTACGCCTACGGAATTGGAATTCCTGACTTGAATATTACAATTCCAGTCCTTGCTGGCAGTGAAATTAACACTCCAGCAAGCAATTTTCAGGGAACTTTTGAGCTTTCTTCAAGTTCTTTGCGATTTTTCATCACAGACATTAATATTTTGAGTCCTTGGTATGGATCTTATAATATTTCGTTCCCCTGCACAATGTCTTGCGCTTCGGAAAAAAAATACCTTCCGGAATTTGGAACAAATTACTCTTACACAGACACTAATGGAAATTATTACGCGAATAATTTTGACATAAACAAGTACATTGACGTTAATTTTTTGTATAGGGACTTAAGGCTTTCTTTTATGAATGCCGAATTGTTTGATATTAACCATTTGACTGTCACTGCACAGCTTTCTAATGTCGGCGACTTGAACACTTTAAGTTATCCTTCAGGAATGACTGACTTGAACTTTTCAGTAAATGGCTCTTTTGCCGGAACCAAGACAATTCAAGGGCTTTGTGGGCATTTGAATCCTTTATGCGGCCTTTGGTTTGACTTAAACAGCGTGGAATTGTTTCGGGAGGGTGAAATTGAGGTTTCTATTGACGCAAATAAGGCGCGTGATTGTCCTTTGGGGAATTCTGTAAAAATAATCTGCAATTCTCAATTAATCACCCAATTTTATGTTGTTGAGTTTGGAGTGTGGGAAAAATGAGCCTGCGAATTTCCCGGAAGGGAATTTTGTTCACTTTCATGTCCTTGCTTTTGATTCTTTCACTGCTTTCATTGGTTGATTCTTTGAATTCGCAAAGGTCAAGCCTTAAGGCAAACGCGGCTTTAGTTTATTCCCTGAATTCCACTAGTTCTCGCTTTGACAACGTATATTCCGACTTTGTTTTTTTGGACAAGGACGCCAATGCAAGGCTTGTTGACCAAAGGAACCTGCCTTTTTCATACTCTATGGATTATAATTCTTTGAGCATTGTTCAAGAGCTTCCTTTGAGGATTAGTGTTTGGAACAATTACTTTGACCTTGTAAACGCTTATGTTATTTTTTTGAAGGACTCTAACACCGGGTTTTCAAGCGAATTTGCAGTTGATGCAAACACTGTGAAAAACGCGATTTGGGGCGGCAGCGTTCAAGACTTGAATTTCGTGCTTTTGCCCCAGTGCCTTTTTTATGACGTGAATTCTTCGCTTTACTCGGCCGGGTTTTATTCAGCATCTTTTTCTGGCTGTTCTTTTGACTCTTCAAAAATCGGCAAGTATTCGGTAATTGTTTCCTTGAAAAGCCCTGCTGTTGAAGACTATAATTCAATAACTTACAATATTCCCGGCTTTTCAAATCCGGCAAATCCGGCTTTTGAATTCCTGCTTTTGGACAATAACTGCGCCAAATGCTCTCTTTCCCAGGCAAGCAAGAGCATTATTGGCTATTTTGACCCGACGCAAAGCGGCTGGATTACTGTAAAGTGCGTTGGGGCTTTGTGCCATTCCAAAGACATTAATATTTTCGTCAGTTCCGGCTTGCAGGCATTTCATTCTGGAGAGCGCGTGGACGTGAATTTCACTGTAAAATTCAAGAATTTCATTGATTCCTTTTATTTCAAGGACTTTAATGCGTCAGTGACAAACAATGATTTTAACATTGTCTATTCGAATGCCTAACCGTCAGTAATTAAAAGCCAAAATGCATTATATTTAACGTGGTTTAATGGGTTTTTTCCAAAGCATAATGGAGCTTTTTGGCCTGAGAAAGAAGAAAATTCTAGATTCTTCCAGCAAGGCTGCAATCCCTGTCCAGCCTGTCCCAAGGCTTGCTGAAAAAGCCCTGCCAAAAAATTCCTTGCTTGAGGAAAAGTTTGATTCGCCTTCTTCAAGTTCTTCAAGGAAAAAGTTCGCTTTCGGGAAAAACAAGCCTGTTTTGAAGCGGGCAAAGCAAAAGTCGGTTAATCCCTTGCAGTTTGAGGTAGAGCAGATTTTGACTGCCGCGCTTTCATTGAAAAAAAAGATTGAAGCCAGGAAAAGGAAAAAGCATTCTAAATCAAAGAAAAAAAAGCCAAAAAAGCTTTCAAAAAAGCAGCAAAGGCGGCTTTTAATCAAGGAATTGAAGGAAACTTTGACTCCATTGTCTCCCGAAGTGCTTAATAAAATGAAAAACAAGGTTTCCCGGGCAAATCCTTTGACTGCCGTTGAAATCCAGCGCTTGAGGTTTAATTTGAACAGCGGCCTTGCTGCCAAAAACCCCGAAGAGGCCGAAATCCGCACTGAAGAGCTTGACCGCATTAGAAAAACCCTTTTGGAAAAGCCCGCGGCAAGCATTACTGAAAAAGAATTGCGCACTGAAGAATTGGAAAGAATCCGCAAGTCTCTTGCAGAGCCTGGAGGAAATGGCCGCGACCGGCCTTTTCAATCAGCAGAAACACAGTCTCAAGCCTCGCAAAATAACTTTCAAGCCATTCCTAAATCTCAAAGTCTTCAACAGCAGGATTCAATGCCTTCTGTTCGGCAGCAGAATTCACAGCCGCAATTTTCCGGAATTCAAGGAACTGTTGTCCAAGTGCCTGAAGGCGCGAGCGTTTTCATAGGAAGCCAGCCGCCGCAAGTCCAGCAGGCTGTTCAGCAAAAAAAGTCTGAAGAGTCCCAATTAAGCATTGATGATGACATTTCAGCGACTGAAAGGCTGCTTAAGGCCTTGGAGCAGGATTATTTGAAGCGCAGGATTTCAGAGCAAGAGTACAGGCAAAGGGTTTTGGACCTGAACCAAAGATTGCGCGAATTGAAAATCAAGAAGAAAATTCAGGGAGAAAAGCCTGTTGAAATAAAGCTTCCTGATTCTGAAAAACCCCTGGAAGATCCGGAACAAAAAATTCCAGCGCCCGCGCCAGCCTCAAAGCCTTTAAGATCAAAATTTCAGTTTTCCAGGCCTTCAGTGCATTATGCTGTTCCGCAAGGCAATGATTCCTTGACTCCGGAAATGCAGAAGTTTTTGCAGGAACGGCTTGGCAAAAGCGATGACGCAAAGCTTTCAGAGCTTGAAGCGAACGTGCAAAAGCTAATGAAAAAATACAATCTTTCAGAATCAGAGGCAGAGGAAAAAATAGCGAAAATTGACAGCCCGAAGGTCTTGCAAAGCTTTGACAAGCTTGTTGACTTGATTGAGCTTGAGCAGCGCACCCAGAAATTAATGCAGGAGCAATTGCAGATTGCAAAAGACCGTTCTCCAAAGCAGGAGGAAAAGTCCGAGTTTGGAAGCGGGTTTGAGGCAGGGGTTCCAAAAAAGAAAATTGAAGAAGTGAAGGCAATTGTTGTTGAATTGCAAAAGCACCGCATTGTGACAGACTTTGACAAGCTTTTGGAGCTGGTTCAAAGTAAGGGAAAAGTGAGTGAAAGCGACGCATTTAAGGAATTGAAGATTTCCAAGGACAAATTAAAGGATTGCATTAATGTTTTGGAGCAGAACAATCTTGTGAGGGTTGAGTTTCCGCCGATTGGAACGTCAGTCATTTTTGACGTTAATTACATCCCTCCAGTGAAGCTATCCAAGCAGGAAAAGAATGAAAAAAAGTGATTTGTGAATGTCGGCAAAGATTTTGGAAAATTATGACGTGAAGGCAGACAATGTCGCCGTTGAAGTGCAGGTTGTCGAGGCAGAGAACGAGTTTGTAAGGCAGTACTTGCTCAGCATTCCAGAATACGGCCTTGGGACAAAGGCGCTTTTGGAAAACTTGAAAGCGTCAATAATAACCGATGCGGGCATCAATGCGGAGAAAATGCTCAACCCAAAATTCATGAAAGAATTAAAGGACAGGTTTGCAGAAAAAGCCGGCAAATTATTGCAGAGGGAATTGCCTGACTCAAAGCCTGAAATAAGGAACACTTTGATTGGGCTTTTGATCCATGAAATGCTTGGCTTGGGAAAAATAGAGTTTTTGCTTGCTGACGGGAATTTGGAAGAAATTGTCATTAATTCTGCAGCAGAGCCAATTTGGGTTTATCACAAGAAGTTCGGCTGGCTGAAATCCAATGTTTTTGTCGAGCCAGAGGCTGAAATCCAGAATTTTGCAAACATCATTGCAAGAAGGGTTGGAAAGCAAATAACCACTTTGAATCCATTGCTTGACGCGCACTTGATTACTGGAGACCGCGCAAACGCGACTTTATTCCCGATTTCCACGCGCGGAAACACAATCACAATAAGGCGCTTTAGGAGAGACCCTTGGACTGTTACAGACATTATTGACAACAAGACGGCGTCTGCGGAATTAATGTCTTTGGTGTGGCTTGCAATACAGTATGAAATGAACATTTTGATTTCCGGCGGAACTGGCTCTGGAAAAACCTCAATGCTGAACGTATGCATGCCTTTCATTGAAGCAAACAATCGAATAATATCTATTGAGGACACCAGGGAAATCCAATTGCCCGAGTTTTTGCACTGGGTTCCTTTGACAACGCGCGAGCCGAATTCTGAAGGCAAGGGAGAAATCTCAATGCTTGACTTGCTTGTCAATAGCTTGAGAATGCGGCCTGACAGGATAATTGTCGGAGAAGTCAGGAGGCAAAGGGAAGCCGAAGTGATGTTTGAGGCAATGCACACAGGCCATTCAGTGTACACTACAGTGCACGCCAACACTGCCGATGAAACAATCCGCCGCTTGGTCAGCCCCCCAATAAGCATTCCGATAACAATGCTTGATTCAGTGCATTTGAACCTTGTAATGTTCAGGAACAGGCGCGTTGGCGCAAGAAGGGTTTTGCAGCTTGCCGAATACATCAGTGAAAAGCGCTCTGAAAATGAAGAGCGCGTGCGCGCGAACATTTTGTACCGCTGGAAGCCAGCCTCTGACGAAATTTCAAAGCATTCTGAAAGCATTCGATTTTATGATGAGCTTGCAATGCACACTGGCTTCACGCCTGATGAAATGCAGGCTGACTTGAAGCAAAAGAAGGAAATCCTCGAATGGCTTGTGAAAAACAAGATTCGCGACATTTCAAGCGTTGGAAGAGTGATTGCCGAATATTATCTGGACACTTCAAGCATTACTTCGCTTGTTGAAAAAAACAAGGTTCCTTCATGGTTTGTTGAGAAGAGGGCGGTTGTAGAGTGAAAGCCAAGCCAAAGGCAAAAAAGAAGATTTCAATTCCTTTCGCGCCTTTTCCACTGCCTGTCTTGAAGAACATTGCGCAAAATTTTTTAGGAATCGGGGAAATGATAGCGCATGCCTTTCCATACCTTGAGCTTCAGCTAAAGCAGGCTGAAATTGAATTGAAGAAGGAAGAGTACGGCGCGATAATGTTCTTGATGTTTGTTTTTTACTTTTTGCTTTTTGGGCTGCTTGTTTACTTTGTGGCATTAAGGCTTGCGCCAAAGCAGGCGTTGCCAATGGCTTTCACTATTGGCGGAGTTTTAGGGCTTTTGATTCTTGTTCAATTAAGCGCTTATCCAGCAATCCTTGTCAAAAAGAAAGTTCGCGACATTGAAAGGAACTTGGTTTTTGCCTTGCGCACAATGCTCATTGAAATAAAGTCCGGGGTTTCCTTGTTTGATACATTGAATGTCATTGCGCAAGGCGATTATGGGATTTTGAGCGATGAATTCAAGCAGGCAATTGATGAGATAGAGACTGGCACTGCGGAAGAGGACGCTTTGCAGAAGATTGCAATGCAAAATCCTTCATTGTTTTTCAGGAAGGCATTGTGGCAATTGGTTAATGGAATGAAGGCCGGCGCTGATGTCGCGACTGTAATGACAGAGCTTGTCAATTCAATTGGAAAAGAGCAGGTCATTGAAATAAACCGTTACGGCGGCTCGCTACGACTGCTTTCATTGATTTACATGATGATGGGGGTCATTATTCCTTCAATGGGCTTGACTTTGCTCATTGTGCTGTCTTCTTTTCCGCAAATCAAGATTGTGGATGAAATGTTTTGGGGACTGCTTGCATTGGTTGTTTTAATGCAGTTCATGTTTTTGGGGTTTATGAAAAGCAAGAGGCCGAATCTTATCGGGTGAATAAAGAATGGTTTACAGCAGGATTTCAGCGTTTATTCCTTCAGGCATCAGGGAAGCCTTTGCGAAAGAAATAGATTATTTAGGAATTAATATCGAGTCCGGAAAGTTTGTCGGATTCATTTTTTCATTCGGGCTTGCCTTAAGCCTTGGCATTGCATTAAATCTTCAATTGTTTTACCAAATTCCTTTCCTGCTTTCATTCGCGCTTTTTGCGAGCCTTTTCATTGGCGGAATTTATGTCTGGCTTAGCATTACTGCGGAAAGCAAGGGAAAGTTTGTCGAAAAAATCTTGCCCGATGCCTTGCAGTTGATTGCAAGCAACATTCGCTCTGGCTTGACGACTGAAAGGGCATTATTGGTTTCTGCAAGGCCTGAATTCGGGCCTTTGGAGGAAGAGTTGAGAAAAGCATCCAAGCGCATTCTTACAGGAACTCCAATACAGGAGGCATTGTCAGACATTCCAAAGCGCATTAATTCCAAGACTGTCGAGAAAACAATTTGGCTTGTGAATAAGGGAGTTTCTTCAGGCGGCCAGATTGCGGATGTCTTGACACAGCTTTCTGACGACTTGCGGGAGCAGAATTCATTGCAGGATGAAATTCGCGCGAACATCAGCATTTATGTGATGCTCATTTTCTTTTCCGCAGCAATTGGGTCTCCAATAATGCTTGGAATTTCCTCTTTTATAGTGCAGATTCTGCACAAGCAGATTTCAGGCATTCAGACTGTTGACACTTCAAGGATTTCTGCGCATTCCAAAAGCCCGTTTTCTGGAATTCCAAAATCAAGCATTGACCCTGACTTTGTGCTGGTTTTTGCAGAATTGTCCTTGCTTGTCACGACGATTTTTGCCTCAATGACAATGGGAATAATCAATACTGGCAATGAAAAGAACGGCTTGAAGTACTTTCCTGCCTTGCTGATTGTTTCTTTCGGGATTTTCCTGGCAATACGGTTTGTGCTTTTCACAATGTTCAAGGCAATGGTCTAGTTCTATCCAAGTTTGGATTTCAGAGTCAAAGTTTGCTTTGAGCCTTTCGGCTTTTAAAAAAAAGAAAAAAGAAAGGAAGAATTATTTCCTTTCAATTAAACAGTTCCTGCAACGCAAGTTGTTGATTCAGTGTGTGAAATTCCGTTGGCAGTGTATGAGATGCTCATTACATACGTTGACCCTGCCGCTATTGGACTTGTGAAGACAGCGTTAGTGTCTGCGCTTCTTGATAAGCTAGTGCTTCCCATTAATCCCGCGCCTAAGTCTCCGCTTGCGTTAAGGTCGCTCATTGTGCCTGAAGAGCCGTTTTGGATTGCTAGGCTGATTCCTGTTGCTTGAATTGCGTAATCCTTCAACAGCAGTCTTCCGCCGAACTGCGTGCAGTTTGCTGGAGTGTTGAAAACACCGAAAGCGAACAAGGCTGCGACAACAATTACTATTACTACCAAGGCCCACCCGTAAGTCATGAGGTATTCCAAGGCTGATTGTCCCTTACTGTTCAATTGCATTCCTCCTTTTAATTTTATGAATGTAATAGTTTCTATTATGCTTTGGCAGTATTTAAACCTAATGCTGGCTTTTGTTTTTCGGAAAACTTTAAATTGTCGCATTGAGTCATTATGTTTGTAATTATGGCTGCAGCTTCAAAAAAGCAGGAATTGGCCGGCGCCTCTTTAGATTCCGTAAAGCGAATTCAAACAGGAATTCAAGGCTTTGATGAATTGGTTGAGGGTGGAATTCCCGCAAACTCATTGGTTGTCTTGACTGGCTCTTGCGGCACTGGAAAAAGCACTTTTGCAATGAATTTTCTGGTGCAGGGCGCGTTGAATGGCGAGCCAGGATTGTACATTAGCCTGGAAGAGAATGTTGACGACAACATTCAAGAAATGACTTTGTTTGGCTGGCCAATCAAGAAATTGATTGAAGAAAAAAAGCTTGCCATAACACAGCCTGAACTGTATGATTTTGACAAGCTTGTAACCCACATTGAGGATTTTGTCTCAAAATTGAAGGCAAAGCGGATCGTAATTGACTCTTCCTCATTGATTGGCTTGTATTTTAAGGACGCTTTCAAGGTAAGAAAGGCAATGGTTGACCTTGAGACAATGCTCAAGCGATTGAATTGCACTGCGATGGTGATTAATGAAGTCAAGGAAGGCGATGCCGGGCTTTCAACTTACGGCGTTGAAGAATTCATTGCCGACGGCGTCATTGTATTGTACTGCCAGAAGAAGGAAAACCTGTACACTAGGGCAATAAACATCAGGAAAATGCGTTCCACAAACCATTCAATGAAAATCCACCCAATCCACATTAAAAGGCCCGGGGGCATTACGGTTTTTGCTTCTGAGGAAGTTTTCACTGAATTTTAGAATTGGTTTTTATACTTGTTTTTTTCTAAGTCTTAGTTGATAATGAATGGTTACAATGGAATTTGAGAGGACAAAGTCCGGAATTCCCGGCTTTGATGAATTATTGTATGGGGGCATTCCGAAAGGAAACCTTGTAGTGCTTTCAGGAGACCCCGGCTCTGGAAAGACTGTTTTTTGCTTCATGTTTTTGTATGAGGGCGTTTTGCGCTTTGACGAGCCCGGAATTTACGTCAGCCTGGAAGAAAGCGCTGACGATCTTTTGAGCAATTCATTGGAGTTTGGAATGGACCTGGCCCCGTTGATCAAGGCAAACAAGCTGAAAATAATAACAATCGAGCTTTATGACTTTGACAAGCTGAAAAGCTCGATTGAGGATGCCGTGCAAAGCATTGGCGCAAAGCGCGTTGTCGTTGATCCAGGCGTTGTTTTCAGGCTTTTCTTTGAGAAAGAGCTTGACGCCAGAAAGCGCATTCTTTCGCTTGGAAAAATGCTCAAGCATTTGGGCTGCACCAGCGTCGTGACAAACGAGCTTTCGCTGGATGATAGCAAGAGCCTTTTTGGATTGGAAGAGTATGTTGCTGACGGCGTGGTTTTAATGTATCACACCAAGTCCCAAAATCGCTTCATTCGAAGCATTGCCGTAGTGAAAATGCGCGGCACAAAGATTTCGGAAAACCTGCATCCTTTGCAGATTGCAAAGAATGGATTGAAGGTTTTGTCAACGCAGGAATTGTTTGAGGATGTTGAGTAAGATGCCTTTAAAGCCTTCTGGTTTTTCTGATTTTGACTTTGAGCAATTGCTTAGCCCGAACCGCGCGATAAACTCAAAGATTTCCTTGGCTTTGGATGGCATTCCCAATGATTTTGTGGTTTTGTTCATTGTTGACTTGAAGAATTATGCGGGAACTGTTGTTGAATTATTGCGTGTGCTTCAATTGGAAAATAATACTGGGGTTTACTTGACAATAAACAAGCCGGTTGAGGATTTAATCCGCACTTTCAAAGCCCAAAGGCTTGACACTGAAAAGATTTTTTTCATTGACGCAATAAGCGCTCTTTCTGAAAGGAAGACTTTGGAGTCCCAAAACATTATTTTGCTTGACAGTCCCACGGACTTGATTGAAATAAACAATATTGTTTCGAAAAAAATCGCGTTGGAAGAGAGCAAGTTTGTTGTTTTTGACTCATTGAGCACTTTGCTTTTGTACAATAAGCCAATGGCTGTTGAGAAATTCCTGCATGTTTTGGTCGGCAAAATGCGCGGCTCCAGGGTCAAGGGCTTTTTGATTACTGTAAAAAGCTCTGAGCATGCCGGATTGATTGAAACAATCAGCCAGTTTGTCGACAAGATTGTTGAAATTTAAGGCTGGCTTTTCACTTCAATTTCCTGCCCCAGGATTTCTTTGGCTTTTTCCTGCAGTTTGATGATTTCTTCCCTTATTTTCATTTTTTGAGTTTCCTTGATTGTCTTTACTGCCGAAAGTTCGTTGGTTTTTTGGACGGCTTCCCTTTCAATGCTTTCTTCCCTTGCTTTAAGGCCGTTTATTTGCCTGAACAGCGTGCTTTTTTCCAATGCTTCGTGGACTTTGGGCAATTCCTTGTCTATTTCATTAAGCCGCCAGAAAAAAGTGCTGAAGAAATCGAAATTTTTCAATTCTTCAATTGCCTGGATTTTCCTGTTTTTTTCTTTCTCGTCCTTGAATGAGATTTTCCCTTTATTTATCGCGTTTTCCATTTCTTGCAGGCATTGCTTTAGGATTTCTCCCTTTGGGTCCTGCCTTAATGCGTTAAAGCTGTCTTCCAAGTATGATGAAAGCATTCTTTCCTGCTCTTTTTCCAGAATCCATTCCTTGTTTGACGACAGGGTTTGCATTTTTCTCAGTTGCTTTTCCAAAGGCATAAGTAAATTTGCGGCTTTTTCCCGAAGGTCTTTTTTTTCGCCCAGCAGTTTTTCTTTTGATTTCTCGTTTTTTTCAAATTCCTGGAATGCTTCGCCATTTTTCAGCCCGTCCGCGTCTTTCAAAACCCCGCTTTTTTCAGCGTCAAGCTCCTGGATTTCTTTTTCCCTGTCCTTGATTTCATTCTCTTTTTCCGCAACTTGCCTTTCTTTTCCTCGAATGCCGCCAATTATTTCCAGGACTCTTTGCATTTGCGCTGTTTTGGAGCTTTTTGAAAGCTCGAATAATTCAATCAATTGCTTTTCCAATTCTTCAATTGTTTTTCCAAGCTCGTTCATTTCTTTTTTCGCCAAAAGCCCGGTGTACGCGATGTTTTTCCTGAAGGACATTATGTCTTGCTGGAATTCCCTCGCGGAATTTTGGCAGTACGCAAAGTTTTGCTCAAACGATTTTCTTTCAGGCGGCCTTGTTTTTTCCAGAAGAGTCTGCATTTTTCCTGAAAAGCTTTCCTTGCTTGACTGGACGATTTTCCTGAAGTATTTGTTTTCGCCTTCCTGCTCAAAATCCAGGCCTTCAATGTTTTTTGTGCTGTCTTCAGCCGAGTGGATTGTTTCCTTTATTTTTGCGAATTTTGAAAGGCATTCCTTGCCGAATTCTTTCTTTTCCTGCTCGAAGATTTTTTCAACTTCGGCCTTTAGCTCTTCAACGCCAATGGCTCTCTTGCCTTCTGGCATTTGCTCTTTCTTTCCGAAAATCTTGTCCAAAAAACCCATAACGACTGGAATTATGGCTTGAAACTTCTTTAAAACCAATTCTTTCAAAACATTGTATTATGGCTCCAAGCGTTAGATTGTCACCTTCTGGAATTTCCGCATTCACGCAATGCCCGCGAAAATTCTATTTTCGCCATATTGAAAGGCTTCCTGAACCGGCGTCTGTCTTTCAGGTCCGCGGCAAAATAATCCACAAGGTTTTTGAGCTTTTTTTCCAGACAATTGACATTTCAAAAATCGACCAGAAAAAGCACTGGCATGGCATTTGGGATGATTTTCGGGCAGTTTGCTTTGCATTGCTGGATGAGGAATGGTCAAAGATTGGAAAGCCTGGCGCGGGCTATGATGATATTTTTGAAAGCGCCGAACAGAAAAAAGGGCTTTTTGAAGAAACGCGGGAGTTTTTGGATTTTTTTTCCGCAAAAATGGCCTATTCGTTCTATAATAAATTGCACGAGCTTGAAAAGGACGAGTGGTTTGACGCGAATTTGAAAAAGCACTTTTACCCTAAAGGCCGCGAGTTCAAAATAGAGCTTGTTGAAGAAAACATCATTGGCTTCATTGACAAGACATTGAATCTTTATGGTGATGGGGTCGCGATTGTCGATTACAAGACTTCAAAATCTTCATTGCCGCATTTCATTTCAGAAGCCGACTTGAAGCAGTGCAAGGTTTATGCCTGGCTTTGGAACAAAAAATTCAATGAAATTCCCCGCTTTGTCTCGATTTTTTACGTGAGGGACGGCGAGAGCGTTTATTACCCGATTTCTGAAAAAGACCTTAAGGAAGTCGATGATTCTATTGAGGAAATTCGCTCTAAAGGCCGTGAGATTTCAAACTTTCGCAAAAAGCCTTCAAGGCTTTGCGAGTACTGCGCTTTTTTTCCAAAATGCTTTGAAAACAAGGAAGAGTTTGAAGCAGTTCTGCAAAAACTCAAAAATTGAATTGTTGATTGCCTTAAACCAAAAACAACCTTTACGCTAATTGTCTTAAATGAGTTGGCTTTTTGACGTAATGTTTTTATTCTGCCTGTTTCATAAGGACTTTAGGTGAGTCTTTCTTTGTCCAATGGAACCAATGGAAACAGCCATAACAGCAACGGCAATAACGAACGCGTCCAAATCCCGCAATTAGATGCAAGAAAGCGCGTGCACAATTTCAAGGAAGTAGAGCTTGGATTCTCTAAAGAGCAGGCATTAAAGGAAGCCTCGCGCTGCCTGCAATGCGCAGAGCCTTCCTGCATTCAAGGCTGTCCTGCAAAAATCCAAATCAGGGACTTCATCAAGGCATTGCTTGAAGGCAGCAATGGCGAAGCAATTGAAATCATTGAGCAATCCAATTATTTTCCTAAAATCTGCGGCAGAATTTGCCAGCAAGAATTCCAATGCGAAGGAAATTGCATTCTTGCAAAATCAGGCAAGGCAATAAACATTGGCGGCCTGGAAAGATTTGTCGGAGACACTCATTCAACAAGCCTGAAGCCAATCAAGGCCAATGGCCAAAAAGTCGCGGTTGTCGGAAGCGGGCCTTCAGGCCTTACAGTCGCAATCCAATTGAGCCAGCTCGGCTATGACACCACAGTTTTTGACTCAAGCAAGACAATTGGCGGAGTGATAAAGTATGGAGTGCCCGAATTCAGGCTTCCGAAAAAAATCGTTGAAAGCGAATTGCGCAAAATAAAAAAGCTTGGAGTGAAATTTTCAAGAAAGCAGTTCATTGGCTCAGAACAGTCAGTCATTGACTTACTGCACGATGGGTTTGACGCTGTCTTTGTCGGAACTGGAGTCGGAGAGGCAAAAATGCTTGAAATGCCAGGCAAGCAATTGACTGGAATAATTCCCGCAGTCAATTTTTTGATTGCAAAAAACTTGCATGAAAAAAACATGATTGAAAAAGGCGACAAGGTATTGGTAATTGGAGCAGGCTTTGTTGGAATGGACGCGGCAAGGACTGCAATGCGCTTAGGCGCAAAAGAAGTCACTGTTGCCGCGTTTGAAAGCCCGAAAAAAATGACTTTAGGAATCAAGGAAATCAAGGAAGCGCAGGATGAAGGAATTTCATTCAAGTACTTGCTTCGCGCTGAAGAATTCTTGGGCGAAGGAATCATTGAGGCAGTAAAGCTAAGAAAGCTCCGCGAGCTTGAAGACGGAACAGTGATTGACACTGACGATTTCGAAACAATTAAATCAAGCAAAGTGCTCATAGCAATTGGCTTAAGGCCAAGCATTGACGACAAGGTAAAGCAGCCTTTAAGGACTGAAGGCGGTAAAATCAATGTTGACGAAAACAACATGACCTCAATTGAAGGGATTTTTGCGGCAGGCGACGCAGTCACTGGCCCAAAAACAGTAATTGCCGCAATTGCAGCAGCAAAAAAAGCCGCTCTTTCAATGCACACTTTTTTGCAAAAGAAAGATTTGGAAAAAAAAGGTGGAAAAAATGCCTAAGACTTCCGCACTTCAAGAATTTTACAAGAAAACATTGGATGAGCGTTTGCAAATCCTCAAGGAAACAACTGGGCTTTCAGACGAAGACCTTGCACAGCTCAAAAAGTATTCTGCGCTTGATTTCGAAACAGCAAATCGCATGATAGAAAATGTAATTGGAACTTTCGCGCTTCCTTTTGGCATTGCAACAAACTTCATAATCAATGGCCGCGAGCTTTTGATTCCAATGGCAATTGAAGAGCCAAGCGTTATTGCCGCAGCCTCCAATGCCGCAAAGCTCTCGCGCTCTACCGGCGGCTTCAAAGCAAAAGCTTCAGATCCAATAATGATTGGTCAAATTCTCTTGGTCAATGCAAAAAACCCTGAAAAGGCAATCAAGGAATTAATGATCAACAAGCAAAAGCTCATTGAGTTTGCAAACTCTAAAGACCCAGTGCTTTGCAAAATCACTGGCGGAGCAAAAGACTTACAAGTCCGCAAACTGCACAAAATGCTAGTGGTTCACTTGCTTGTGAATTGCGGCGACGCAATGGGAGCAAACGCAGTCAACACAATGCTTGAAGGAATTGCGCCAAAAATTGAGGAATTGACTGGCGCAATAGCGCGCGCTAAAATACTCTCCAACCTTGCAGTCCACAGGACAGTGCATGCAGAATGCATTTGGAGCAAAAAAGAGCTTGAAGAAAGCACCAAAGGGCAAGTGAAAGGAGAAGACGTTGTTGAAGCAATCCTTCAAATGTTTGACTTTGCAGAGCAAGACCCTTTCCGCGCAACAACTCACAATAAGGGAATAATGAACGGCATTGACGCAGTAGTCCTTGCAACTGGAAATGACTGGCGCGCAATAGAAGCCGGAGCGCATTCTTTCGCTTCTTTCGGAAAGCACCAATATTCTTCCCTTACAAAATACTCCAAAACAAAAGAAGGAGACTTGCAGGGAGAAATAAACATTCCAATGGCAGTAGGCCTTGTCGGCGGCGCAACAAAAACCCACCCGATCGCAAAAATTTCTTTGAAAATCCTTGACGTGCAAACAGCAAGCGAGCTTGCAGAAATCATTGCCTCTGTTGGCCTGGCGCAAAACTTTGCAGCAATCCGCGCCCTGGCAACCGAAGGAATACAGGCAGGCCACATGAAACTTCATGCAAAAAACGTTGCAGTAAACGCCGGGGCTTCCAAGGAAATGGTTGACAAGATTGCAGAGCAAATGATTGCTGAAAAAAGCGTTAACGCGCAGCGCGCGCAAGAATTGCTGAAACAATACCAAAACAAATAATAAGAATCTTTGAGTAAGTTTTAGGAAAATTGGTGAAATAATTGGAAAAAATAGGAATTGTCGGTTACGGAGCATACATTCCAAAATTCAGGATCAAGGCAGAAGCCATTGCTGAAGTTTGGGGCGAAAACGCCGATAAAATCAAGGCAGGCCTTGGGCTTACGGAAAAGTCATTGCCTGCAAAAGACGAAGACACTACAACAATCAGCGTTCAAGCAGCACGCAATGCGCTGCTCCGTGCTGGAATTGTTGGAAAAAAAATTGGCGCATTATACATTGGCTCTGAATCACACCCTTACGCTGTAAAGCCGACTGCTGCAACAGTCGCTGACGCAATTCAGGCCGGCTTTGACACAATGGCTGCAGACACTGAATTTGCCTGCAAGGCTGGAAGCGCCGCAATTCAAATGGTTGCTGGCTTAGTAAAGAGTGAAATGATAGAGTATGGAATGGCAATTGGCTCTGACACTTCACAATCATCCCAAGGAAATGCATTGGAATATTCAGCAGCTTCTGGTGGCGCAGCATTTATTTTAGGCCGCGAAAAAAAAGAGATTATTGCAGAATTGGAAAAAACTCTTTCTTTCACTAGTGACACTCCGGACTTTTGGCGCAGAGGTTTGCAGGAAACTCCAGAGCATGCTGGAAGATTTACTGGAGAACCTGCTTACATGAAGCATGTTTTGGGGGCAACTCAAATGATTCTTTCAGAAACAAACTCAAAGCCGTCAGACTTTGACTATGCAGTATTCCACATGCCTAATGGAAAGTTTCCATTACAGGCTGCAAAAAAGCTTGGATTTTCAACAGAGCAAGTAAAGCCTGGATTGGTTGTTTCAAAAATTGGCAATACTTATTCTGGCTCTTCGCTTTTAGGACTCTCTAGTGTTTTGGACATTGCAAAAGCAGGCCAGAAAATTCTTGTTACAAGTTATGGTTCTGGCTCTGGAAGCGATTCTTTCATTTTCAAGACAACAAAGCGTTTGGAAGAAGTGCAAGACAAGGCAAAAAAAACAGAAGATTACGTTGCCCGAAAAGAATATGTTGGATATTCAAAATACAGGCAGCACATGGCAATGGTAGTGTGAAATTTATGGATAAGAAGAAAATTATTGTTTTTTTGGCTTTGACAATTTTGATTCTTATACTCTTTGAAATTATATTTTCGGTTTCAAATTATAGCTTAGTTTCAGGATTTAGTTCACAAAGGGGTTTTCCATTTCCTTACTACGCAGAATTACCTTGCTCTTCGAGGGAAGATTCCTTAATGTGCAGAGAATATGCATTTCTAGTTGTGGATATTGCAATTGCCGCGATTATTTCTGCTGGCGTGACTTTTTTAATTATGAGGCATTCTAAATGAAAATTGGAGTCATTGGAACTGGTTTGACAAAGTTTGGCGAAATTTGGGACAAGTCGCTCCGTGACCTTTTGGCAGAAGCGCAGCTAAAGTCTTTGGAAGAGGCAGGAATTTCTCCAAAAGACATTGAAATGATTTTTACAGGCAACATGTGCGCTGGCGCTTTAAGCGGTCAATTGCACATTGGCGCAATGGCTGCAGAAAACCTGCGATTAAATGTTCCGTCAACTCGAGTTGAAGGCGCTTGCGCTTCTGGAGCATTGGCAATAAGGGCAGGAATTGCTGCAATCGAATCTGGAGCCGCAAAAATAGTTCAAGTGAATGGCGTTGAAAAAATGACTGATGTTTCAACAGAGCAAGTGACCACTGCCTTGATGGGCGCTGGAGACGAGGAAGTTGAAGGATTTCAAGGAGCGACTTTTCCTGCACTTTACGCTTTAATGGCGCGCGCTTACATGCAAGAGTTTGGCTTGACTCGCGAAGAGCTTGCTGCAGTTCCTGTGAAAAGCCACAAGCACGGTTCAATGAATCCAATAGCCCAGTACCAGAAAGAGCTTTCAATTGATGACGTGATTAATGCCTCAATGGTTTCAGACCCGCTCACGCTAATGGATTGCTCCCCAATAACTGACGGTGCTTCTTCAATAATCCTTGCCACTGAAAGCATTGCAAAAAAATTGAACAATGATGCTGTCTGGGTTGTGGGAAGCGGACAGGCTTCTGACACTCTTGCTCTTTCAAACCGCGACTCGCTCAGCGAGATTAAGGCAACGCGTTTTGCTGCAGAGCATGCTTTCAAGCAGGCTGGAATTACTGCAAGGGATGTTCACTTGGCTGAAGTGCATGATTGCTTTTCAATTGCAGAGCTTTTGGCAATTGAAGGATTGGGATTGGCAAAGAAGGGAGAGGCTGGAAAGCACGCTGCAGCAGGCCATCATTACTTTGATTCTAAAATGCCAATCAACACTTGCGGCGGCTTAAAGTCTTGCGGCCATCCAATTGGAGCGACTGGAGTAAAGCAGGCTGTTGAAATAGTGCATCAATTGCAGAATCGCGCTGGAAAACGCCAAGTGAAAAAGGCAGAAGTTGGAGTTGCACAAAACGTTGGAGGCACAGGCGCTACTGTAGTAGTGAATGTGTTCAAAAGGTGAAATTAATGCCATTATTCAAGAAAGCAAGATTGACAAGAGGCCGGCTCTTTGAAAAAGTTGGCGCTTTTTCACAGGCTGGGTCAAGGAATTTTGCAAAAGTTTACACTAAGCAATTGTCTGTAGCCACTGGCAGGCCTGCAATCGCAAAGTCTTTGGCAAATGAACAAGATAGGTTTTCTCCAGATTATGCCCAAATTTTAAGAAATTTGGGAAAAACTAGGATTCGTGGGACTAAAAGAGAAAAAGTTGTCCAAAGAAAAAAGATCGTGAGAGCAATTAGTAAAAAGACTGGTTCTCCTCCAAGGCATTTTGGCCTGGCGTTAAGGGAATCGAGAATAATTGCCGAAGTCCCGCATCCTACATCAGTCAAAAGGAGGGCTAAATAATGTTTCGAAGCACGCCAATAATTCGCTGGAGAAAATACCAAGAGCGCTATAATTTGATGGGCGCAAAGTGCGAGAAGTGCGGCAAACTACATTACCCGCAGCCTGCATTATGCACTTGCGGTTCTTCAAAATTCATTGCGCACAAGTTCAAGGGAGAAGGCACTTTGCTTTCTTTCACTGACATTGGCTCTGGCCCAGAGGCCTATGCAGAGCATGCGCCTTACTGCCTTGGAATAATCCAATTGTCTGAAGGCCCTAAGATTACAAGCCAGCTTTCAGACTGCAAGTTGGAAGACTTGAAGATTGGAATGCAAATGATTGCGACTTTCAGGAAGTTTTACTCTTCCGGAGAAAAAGGCGCAATTTATTACGGAACAAAATTCACGCCGAAATGGTGATTTTTCGTTCATTGTCTTTCAAAAAATAGTTTTTAATCATTCATTGCAGTAATTGATTATTATGAAACAAGTCAAGGCTTCAGCTCCGGGAAATCTGTTCTTTGCAGGAGAGCACGCAGTGGTTTACAATTATCCAGCAATTGTCACTTCCATTGGAAAGCGGACTTTTGTCACAGCTTCTTCAAGAGAAGATATTATAGTTGAAATTGAGAGTAGTGCTTTTGGAATTGCGACAGCAAAAAACCGCAATGGCCAGTTGATTGAGCGCTCCATGGAAAAGAAAGAATTGAATTCTGTAATGGATTTGTGCGAGAAAGTAATTCAAGACTTCAAGATTTCTGACGGCTTTTCCTTAAAGATTGAGTCCGAAATTCCAGTAGAGTCTGGAATGTCTTCAAGCACTGCTGTTTTGTGCGCTAGTTTTTGCGCAATCACTGAATTGTTCGGTCAGCACGTAAAGCCTGAAAAGTATTTTGATTCTTTGTATCCTTTGCAGGTGAAAATTCACGGTGGAAAGGCTTCAGGCGCGGAAATTTACTCTTCTTCAGTTGGTGGATTCAACAGGATTCAAAAAGTTGAAGAGAACGGAAAAGTCGTGCAGAAAGTAAAGTCTTTGGGAAAGCAAGAGTTTTCAGTGGTTATTGGGAACACTAAAGTGCGCGGCCCAACAGCACTTGTTGTTGGAGTTCATCACCCAAGTATAATTAAGAGATTTCCAGAATTAGTTCGGGATTCTTGGAAAAAAATTGAAAAAATCGTGAAGTCAATGCAGTCAGCAATAAAAAAAGGGGATGTGGTAAAAGTTGGAAAGTTAATGACTGCAAACCAGAAAGTTCTTTCCAAAATTATGCTTTCTCACCCAAAATTGGACGATTGCATTACTGAAGCCTTGAAGGCCGGTGCTTTAGGAGCAAAGCTTTCTGGCGGAGGCTGGGGCGGAGTAATGTTTGCCTTAGTGCGCAAGGAAGACGAGGATAAAGTTGCAAAGGCAATTGAAAGCACTGGAAGCGAGGCAATAATTACCGAAATTGGCGGAGAAGGAGTCAGAGTTGAGGAATAATTTGATATTATGAAAAAGAAAATTATCGTTGGAATTACTGGCGCTTCTGGAATAGAATACGCTATCGAGTTCTTGAAGGGACTGAAAGAGCGCAAGGAAATAGAGACTCACTTGATAATTAGCGAGGCCGCAAAGAAAGTTCTCGAAATAGAGACCGAATTCAAAAGCAAGGATCTGGAAAAGCTTGTTGACTTTGTTTACGACAACAAAAACATGGCTGCTTCAGTAAGTTCTTCGAGCTTTAAGATTGATTCAATGATTGTAATTCCAGCTTCTGTGAAAACCTGCTCTGCAATAGCGAATGCTTACACTGACGAATTGATTGTGCGCTGCGCTGATAACATGTTAAAGTTTAAGAAAAAATTAGTTGTTTGTATTAGAGAAACGCCATTAAGTTCCGCTTGCCTGAAAAATTTGCACGAGCTTTCACTGATGGGTGCAGTTGTGATGCCTTTAAGTCCTGGCTTTTATTTGAATCCAAAGTCTAAAAAAGACTTAATCTTTTTTATGATTGGTAAGTGCCTTGATTCTTTGGAAATTGACAATGACTTCAAAAGGTGGAAATAATGGGTTTTAGGGATTATTTGCAAAAGCTTGAAAAGTCTCACAAGTTGCAAAAAATTAGCGCGTCTGTTTCAAAGCATTTGGAAGCTTCAGGGATTCTAAAAGCCATTGAGCCTAAGGCAGTTCTTTTTGAAAAAATCAAAGAAAGCAATTTTAAAGTGGCTGGAAATGTTTTTCCGACAAAAGATTCAATAGCCGATTATGTGGGTTGCGAGACAAGTGAATTGATTTCAACAATCAATAAAGCAATCTCTAACATGAAAGCCCCTGAGGAAACAAAGAATGCAAAATGCCAGGAAGTCGTTGAAGAAATCGTTGACCTTGATAAATTGCCTATTTTATTCCATTGTGCGCATGATGGTGGAAATTACATAAGCTCTGGGATTGTTGTTTCAAAAGACAAAGAATTCGGGCAAAACCTTGACTTTCACAGGATGATGCAGATTGGAAAGAATAAGTTTTCAGTAAGGATTGTTAAAGAGCGAAATTTTGACACTTTCTTGAAGAAAAACGGCGAAATGGACATTGCTGTTTGCATAGGAAACGGAGCAAATGTTCTGGTTGCTGCTGCAACTTCAATAGAAATTGGAAAAAACGAGCTTGGAATTGCAAATGCGCTAGAGCCTTTGACAGTCACTCGCGCTAAAACTTCGGACTTGCTTATCCCTTCAGACTGCGAGTTTGTGATTGAAGGAAGGATTGTGCTTGAAGAAAAGGCAAATGAAGGTCCGTTTGTTGACTTGACTGAAACTCTTGATGTTGTAAGGCAAGAGCCAGTTCTTACAGTAAAAAAAATAACCCACAGGAAAGACGCAATCTGGCAGGCACTGCTTCCAGGTGCATTAGAGCACAAGGTTTTGATGGGAATGCCGCGCGAACCCACAATTTTCAAGAAAGTCAACGAGGCAGGAGTGAAATGCATTGATGTTAATGTAAATCCTGGAGGCTGCAGCTGGTTGCATGCTATTGTGAAGATCGACAAGCAAAATGAAGACGATGGAAAAAAGGCAATTGACGCTGCATTTGAAGGCCATAAGAGCTGCAAGCATATTTTTATTGTCGACAAGGACATTGACATTTACAATCCATTGGATGTGGAGTGGGCAATGGCAACGCGCTTTCAGGCAGATGTGGACTTTAAAATGAAAGCCAGGGAAAAAGGCTCAAGCCTTGATCCAAGCGCTGATCCTGAAACCCACTTTACCACAAAATGTGGTTTGGACTGCACTGCATCCTTGCAGGTCAAAGGAAAGAATTTTTCCAAAGAGCCTTTCCCGCAGGTTGACTTGAAAAAGTATTTGAAGTGATTTGAAATGAAACTGACTGCTGACGAAAAGAAAATGCTTGCAGGCAAGCACGGGAATGCAGTAAAGAAGTCAATGGAAATTCTAGTGGCGCTTGGAGAGATTTTTGGAGCTAAAAGGCTGATTGATGTTGCAAGCGTTCAGGTTGCTGGAGTAAGCTATCATAATTTGGGCGATGCTGGATTGGAATTCTTGGAAGAGCTTGCAAAGGATGGCAAAGTCAAAGTATTGACTACTTTGAATCCTGCAGGAATGGACTTGGAAAACTGGAAGAACTTGGGAATTTCCCCAGAGTTTGCCGAAAAGCAAAAGAAAGTTATTGATGCCTTTGAAAAATTAGGCGTTGTAACAACTTGCACTTGCACTCCTTATTTTGTGGGAAACTTGCCGCGATTTGGAGAGCACATTGCATGGAGCGAAAGCAGTGCTGTCGCATTTTCAAATTCTATTATTGGGGCGTTCACAAACAAGGAGGGTGGACCAAGTGCTTTGGCTGCTGCATTGACTGGAAAAACTCCTGAATATGGTCTGCATTTGAAAGAAAACAGACAAGCTCAAGTCTTAGTAAATGTAAAAGCAAGGCTTGAAGGAACGCGGGATTTTGGGGCATTAGGTTATGCGATTGGAAAAAAGATTGGCACAAAAATTCCATTGATTAAAGGAATTAAGAAAGCAAGCATTGAAGAACTGAAAAATTTCAGCGCGAGCATTGCAACTTACGGCGGAACCGGGCTTTATCATATTGCGGGCATTACTCCTGCAAAAACACAAGCCCCTAAGGAAATAGTTTCAATAGGCGAATCAGACATTGAAGCCGCAAAAACAGCATTAAATGACGCGGTTGAAGGTGAAATTGACCTTGTTGCAATAGGCTGCCCGCATTGCTCAATTAAAGAATTGCAAAATATTGCAAAGCTTTTGAAAGGGAAGAAAGTTAAAAAGGAAATTTGGATTTGCGTTGCAAGACCAGTGAAAAGCATTGCTGACAAAATGGGATATTCAAAAACAATTGAAGAGTCAGGGGCAAAATTTGCATGCGACACTTGCATGGCAGTCGCTCCGTTGAAAGGCAGGTTTAAGGGGCTGGCTACAGACTCTGCCAAGGGCTGTTTTTATGGCAGGGGCAGCAATTCTTTCAAGACAAAATTTTGCACAATGGAAGAATGCATTCAAGAGGCGATTGAATGAATCTTAAAGGAAGGAAAATCTGCGCTGGAAAAGCCAAAGGCGAGGCAATTGTTTCAAATCAAGGAATTTCATTTTATGGCGGCGTAGACCCTAACACTGGAATTGTTGTTGAAAAAGGCCACGAGCTTGAAGGCAAAAGCATTGCAGGAAAAATTCTTGTTTTTCCGCAAGGAAAAGGCAGCACTGTAGGGAGCTACACAATGTACCGCCTGAAAAAGAATGGAAAAGCGCCTTTAGCAATTATAAACAAGGAATGCGAAACAATAGTTGCTGTTGGGGCAATAATTTCAGAAATTCCCTGCATTGACAAGATTGACATTTCCCAAATAAAAACCGGCCAAAATTTAGCGGTTGATGCAGAGAACGGAATTGTGGAAGTGCAATAATGCCTGTTCCATTGTATATTATGAAGGTTGGCGGTTCTGTTTGCACTAAAAAGGCAGAGAACAAATTTGAGGCAAATCGCGAATTAATAGCAAAAGTCGCTTCTGAAATAAAGCGCGCGCAAGCAAATAAAGAATTCCAATTAATTTTAGTCCATGGCGCAGGGCCCTTTGGGCACACTAATGTGAAAAATTACGGCATTAATGATGGAATAAAGACAGAACAGCATGTTGAAGGATTTATCAAAACTCACTTGGCAATGCAGGAATTAAATTCTGTGTTTTTGCAAGAGTTTGAAAACGCAGGCTTGAAGGCGATTGCAATTGACCCGACAGCTTGCATTGTTCAAAACAACAAGAAAATCTCAAAGTTTGAAACTTTACCTCTAGAACTTCTTTTGAAAATGAACTCTAAAATAATTTCCATAATGTACGGCGACATGGTTGTTGACTTGAAAATTGGCGGCAGTGTAGTGAGCGGCGATGCGATAATTTCTTACCTTGCACACCGATTGAAGGCAAGCAAGATTCTGCTTGGGACTGATGTTGCCGGAGTTTTTGAGGCAGACCCTAAAAAATTTCCCAACGCCAAACGAATTGAAATAATTGACAAGAAAAATTTCAATCAAATAATAAAAAACGTGACTGGATCTAATGCAATTGACGTTACGGGGGGAATGAAAGAGAAACTCTTGAAATTACGGCAGCAGCTTTCTGGCTGCAATGCACTGATTTTTGACATGCGCATTGCCGAAAACACTATCAAAGCGCTTGTCGGAAGCGTTGAAGGAACTAAAATTCTACTTTGATTTCTTGAATGCTTTTTCAATTTCGGCAATTAACTTAGTTATTGGCTGGGAATTCTCGAATATTTGGTCATAAATTTCTGAAAAATCCTTTAATCCTTTAATGCAAATCCAACAGCTTGAATGCATATTGGATGGAAGAGTAAATCCAAGCATTAATTCTTTTTCTGTTATTGCCATTGAATTAATGCTTCTTAAGGGGGCATATCTCAATTCCATGTTTTCTAATTTGGAGAGTTTTTTCAGGTTTTCAAATGCTTGCTTGTCCTTTTTTTCTATTATTGTGGATTTTGTCAAATCCCCAGCAATCAAGTATTTGACAAAAATTTCGTTTTTTTCTATTTTAGCTATCAAAGCATCCAAATATTTGCCCATATCCGGTTCAAAATAACGTTCACTCTCAAAAATAAGCCCCGGAGTTTTCGAGCTAAGCTTTATGTTTTTTGCTTTGCTTATAATTTTACAAAGATGATTCCAACTTTCCTTTCGATTAAAGAATATTTTTGCATTGACCCAGTCTTTGCATTCTTTTCCTGACTCGTAATTTTCTAAAACTCTTCTAGTAAAGGCATTTATTTCTTTGAGCCAAATTGGGTTTAAACTATATTCTCTTTCCTTTTTTGTGATTATGCCGTCATCCAAAAGCACAGTTAAACACTTGTGAATGGCTTGATATGACAGATTTCTTCCAAGATTCCTTTGAACTTTATGGTAAACTTCTTTTGCATTCAAAGGCCATTCTTCAGAAAGAACCGCAATTATGTTTTTACTAACTGATTCTTTTTGCATCAAGAAACTTAAAACCATAAAATACTCAAGGGTAATAAGCTTAAAATTAGAGAACTCTGATTTAAATACTATAAATTTAGTGGAATATTCAAATTAGGGTTAAAATGCCTTTAAACTAATTAACCTTTAAAACCTCTAAAAAGGTTTTAAAGTTTCAAAAACAAGCCAAATTTTTGAAACCTTTAAAAACTCCTTTTTGGATAGTTTTATCATGGCTTTAAAAAAGAAGGAAATCCAGACTGTTTCTCGAAAGAGAGAGCACATTGACATTTCGTTAAAGCATGACGTGCAGTTCAAGAAAAAGACCACTGGCTTTGAGGATGTAGAGCTGGAGTACTTGGCTTTGCCTGAATTGGATTTTAAGGAAATTGACACTTCAACAAAGTTTTTGGGCTTTAATTTTTCATTCCCACTGTTTGCCAGTTCTATCACTGGCGGCCATGCTGATGTTAAGAAAATCAACGAGGAAATAGCAAAGGCCTGCAGCAATGCAGGAATTGGAATGGCTTTGGGAAGCATTCGAGCAATGCTAGAGGACAAGAAAGTTGCAGATTCTTACAAAGTCCGAAAGTTTTTGCCTAAAGGATTCTTGGCGGGAAATTTAGGAGTTTCCCAATTGAAGGATTATTCTGCACAGCAGATTGGAAAAGCGCTTGATGAATTGCAGGCTGACGCGTTGTTCATTCATTTGAACGCTGCCCAAGAGGCATTGCAAAAGGATGGAACTCCAAACTTCAAGAACTGCATCAAGCAATTATATGATTTTTGCGAGGCTTTTGAAAAGCCGGTTATTTTGAAGGAAGTGGGTAATGGAATTTCCGGAACCACTGCCGAAATGCTAAAGGACGTTGAGTTTGAGGCTTTGGATGTTGCGGGCGCTGGCGGGACTTCCTGGACTGCAATTGATTCTTTAAGGGGCAATAAGGAAATTGCGGAAACTTTTTGGGATTTTGGAACCCCGACTGCAGTGAGCTTGATTCAGGCAAGAATGGTTTTTGATTCCACTCCAATAATCGCTTCTGGAGGAATCCGCTCCGGGCTTGACGTTGCAAAAGCAATCACTTTAGGCGCTGACTTGGCTGGAACTGCAATGCCTGTACTGCATGCGCAGCACAAGGGTGGAGTGAAGGGAATTGAAGAATTGTTCTCAAAAATGCAGAAAGAATTCAGGATTGGAATGTTTTTGACTGGCGCAAAAAAGCCCGAGGAATTAAAGGGCAGAAAGTATTACTTGTTTGGAAAAACCGCGGAATGGGTCGAGCAATAAATGCCTGCCAGAAAGCCGGCAAAGCCTGGAAGAAAAGAATTGATAAAGCAGATTAGAATGTTTGGCAGCGACGGCTACACTCCTGCTGGTTTAAGGGCTGAAAGCGCAAGTTTTAGGCAATCTGAGAGTCTTTTCAAGAGAACAGATTATCGCCCAGAGTATGCGGAGAATTCCAGAAGAGCTGCGATTGCCTCAAGGTTTGCTGCAATGCAAAAGTCAGGGGCTTTGGAACGAATTAAATTAAGGGCTGCTGCCGGAAGAAAAAGCAAGGCTTCAAGAAAAATGGTAGTTGCAAATATTAAAAGTTTGAGGAAGAAAAGTTATTCTCCGGAAGAATTAAGGGCTGCAAGCAGGCAGCTTAGCGCAAGAGGCCATAAGGAACTGGCTTTGGCCACTCGTTTTTCAGCAATGGAAAAGTCCGGCTCTTTGAAGAGATTGAAAAAAAACTCTAAAGCAAGGCGCTAATTTCTTCATTTTTCGCTTTTTTCCAAGGGCTTAAATACCAAAAGGCTTTTATTAACTGTAATCAGTAAATAATACAGTTTTGCGTGTTTTTCTAGAGTGATTTTTAATGGCTGCTGAATCGATTGAATTGCTGGAGCAATTAGGGCTTACAGAATACGAGGCCAAGACTCTTTCCACATTGTTCAGGCTTAAGGAAACAGAGGCTCCGGAAATCAGCCGCTTGGCCCAGGTTCCAAAAACAAGGGTTTATGATGTATTGGAGCGCTTGACAAAGCGCGGCCTGGTGATTGAAATTTACGGCAGGCCGAAAAAATACCGCGTTATGGAGCCGGAAACTGTCTTTGAAGAATTGATTAATGGAAAAAAGGCGGAGATTAAAGGCCTTGAGGAAAAGGCAAGGATTGTCAAAAACTTGTTTGGCAATGTGAAGCTTTCTGAAGAAGAGTCCGGGGAAAAAGTCATGAAAGTCAAGGACAAGAATGACTTTTTGCGGATTCTCGCGCAAGAAATTGATTCCGCAAAAAGCGAGGTTGTGGCTTTCTCAAAGCTTGACGAAAACCAGGCAATCTTGAAGGAAGCATTGCATAATGCCTTGGAAAGGAATGTTAACGTGAAAATGCTTTCAAAAGTCCCAAAGTCTTTAAGCGCTGAGGCAAAGCTTTTTTCAAAGAATGGAATGTCCTTGAGAGACCATGATCATGGAATGAACGCTTACATCATTGATGGAAAAAAAGTCATTTTGGCATTGAGCGATTTTTCAAAGGAAAAGCCAGAATACCATTTTACTATCTGGAACAACCACAAGCCAATGGTCAACACAATCCAGAAATACTTTGACCACTGCTGGGCCCAAGGCAAAGATGTTTGAAAATGCCCGCCAGAAAAACTCCTTTTTTGAAAAGAAAGAACAACAAGCGCGTTGTTCTAAGGCATGCTGAATTCTTCCAAACAAGGCTGCGCGAGGACAACTTGTTTTTTGGAAAAATGGTTCTGGACGCGTCAAAGGCTGCAACGGGTAAAAAAAAGTCTTCTTTGCGCAGGATTGCGATTGCAAGGCGTTATGCCTCAATGCTGCAAGGGAAAAAGCAGTGATTAAGTCCGGCAAAGCCGCAATCTAATTTATTAATTCTCAAGCGCTATTTTTTTGCATGCCTGCAAAAAAGCCAAGGCTTTCCAATACTAGGAATTTTTTGAAGAAAATGCCGCAGCTTGCATTTCGCGGAACAACGCTAGACCATATTCCTCAAGAAATACATTATGGAAAAAAGCGCGTTGAGGGAATTCCTCACTTTTTCATTACTACTGAAGACTTGTTTCATGGAAAGACAAGAAACATTGTGCACAGGCTTTACTCCACTGTTGCAGAGTCAATGAACAGCGCGTTCCATTATTCTGGAGCGAAAATTGGGTTTGAAAACCATTCTTTGACTGTTTCAAAGCCGTCAAAAACTCCAGTCGTTCTTTTGGTAGTCAATCCAAGGAAAGGCAAGGGAGCTCATGTTGAAAGCTGGAATTTTCCTGAAGAAAGAAGGGCTTTTTCCACAACTAATATTGCCACTGTGAAAAAAGCTAAAGACAACAGAATCCTTAATGTTACTGAAATTCCGCAGTTTGGAAAGAACGCGAAAGTCTTGCCCATTGAAATTTCAGAAAAAGACTTTGCCGACGCGAATAAAGCTTGGGAAGCTTACAGGCAGAAAAACATTGAATTGTTCAGCAAAGGCTATGCTGAAGGCCACAGTGCCATCAATTTTGCCTACAATTTTTTGATAAGGCGTGTGACGCAAAAGGCATTGCCTTTAATCAGGCAGAATGCAATGTTTGGGCGGGCAGTTAGGAAAAAGCCTTAAATGCCTTTCACCTTTAATTTAATTGATTGAGTTTTAGTGGTAATTATGGGATTTGAGGATGTTGCTTACAGGTATGCCATAAAGAATGCCTTTTTGCATGCTGGAAAGGCAGACCTTGCGGCAGTTGTTGGAAAAGTCATTGCGTTAAAAAAAGACCTGGATTTTGTCTCTGCAATGCCGCGAATTAAGGAAATTGTCGCGCAAGTGAATGCAATGTCTTTTGAGCAAATCAAGGAAGAGTATGAAAAGTTTTCTGAAACAGGCTACGAGCTAAAGCCAAAAGACAAGGAAGAAGGCCTTCCACCTTTAGACTGGGCAGAGAAAGGCGAGGAATTGGTTGCAAGAATTGCGCCAAACCCTTCAAGTGTAATGCACTTGGGGCATGCGAGGCAAGTTATTCCAAACTATTACTATGTTGAAAAATATGGCGGAAAATTCATTTTGCGTTTTGACGACACTGACCCTAAAGTGAAAAGGCCAATGCCAATGCAAGAGGCAAAAAAATGCTATCTTGAAGATTTGGAATGGCTTGGAGTGAAGAAAATTTCAACAATATTCTTTGCATCAGATAGGATTGAAAGATATCACGAGATTATTGGAAAGCTTTTTGAAATGGGAAAAGCATATGTTTGTGACTGCGAGCCTGAAAAATGGCGTGAACTAACTAAAAACTCCAAGGCTTGTCCTTGCCGCGAGCTTTCAGTGGAAGACCAGATTGCAAAATGGAAGAAAATGCTTTCCCACGAGTTTAAGGAAGGCCAAGTTGTTGCAAGAGTTAAGACTGACTTGAATGACAAGGACCCGAGCATTAGGGACTGGTGGCTTGCAAAAATTGTTGACAATCCAGACCACCCAAATCCCGTAACCAAGGGAGTTCATGTTTGGCCGTCTTATAATTTAGCTTCAGTGGTTGATGACCATGATTTTGGAGTCACTTTAATCATTCGCGGACAAGAGCACGCGCAAAACGCAACAAAGCAAAAATGGGTTGCTGATTATTTTGGCTGGGTTTACCCGCACACTATCACGACTGGTAGAATAAGGCTTGAAGGCTCTTTAATGAGCAAGAGCAAAATCAAGGCGGCAATTGAAGCCGGAGAGCTTTCCGGAGTTGATGATCCAAGGGTTGGAACAATCCAGACTTTGCGCAGGCGTGGGATTACTCCAGAGTCTTTGCAGAAAGTAATTTTGAATTTGGGAATTAATCCTAATGATTCAGTAATTAGTGTTGACGCTTTGTATGACGCGAATCGCAAAATCATTGATCCAATTTCTGACAGAGTAAGCTTTGTTGAAGATCCAATTCAATTGGACGTGCAGTTTTCTCCAAGGTTTGAGGTTAAAGTTCCAATCCATCCTGACTTTCCAGAACGCGGGGAAAAAGTTTTTGCGCTTTCTGAAGGCAGCCAAATTTTCACTGTCTCTAAAAAAGAGCTTGAAAAGCTCAAGGTTGGAGAGACTTTCCGCTTGAGGAATGCGTACAATGCAAAGCTTGTTGACTTGAAAGACAAGGTGGCTTTTGCGCATTTCACTGGCTTTGAAAAGATCAACAAGATAGTTCTTGTCTGGCTTTTGCCTGAAGAATTGGTTGATGCTGAAGTGACAATGGATGATGCTGAAAAAGTTGAAGGCGTTGCTGAATCTTTCATTCTGGAAAAGAAAGCCGGCGACCGCGTGCTTTTGGAAAAGTTTGGCTATTGCATTGTTGACGAATGCTCGAAAAAGCTTGTGAAGCTTTGGTATTCGCACAAATAGAGTTAGGCACTACATGTTTTGAACTCTTGAAAGGAAAACGCTTTCTTTTTTAAAGATTCCCTCGCAAGAGTATTGTATTAATTTAGTTTTAAGCCAATGAAAAAAGCCCTATTTGCGGCTTTAAGAGGTGATTTAAAATGGCTAATTTTGGTTTTGAAGTCCCGAAAGAATTGCAGGAAAAGCAACTGCAGTTTTTGGAAAAAATCCACAAGGGCGGGAAAATAAAAGTCGGAGTCAATGAAACAACCAAAATGGTTGAGCGCGGAACAGCAAAATTAGTCATTGTCGCAAAAGACGTTTCGCCTGCAGAATTGGTAATGCACTTGCCTTTAATCTGCAAGGAAAAGAACATTCCGTGCACTTTTGTCGACACTAAGAAAGAGCTTGGCGAAAGAGCAGGCATTGGAGTGGGCACTTCAGCAATTGCTGTTGTTGACGAAGGCGAAGCAAAAAAAGACCTTGAAGACATTGTCAAGAAAGTCAAGGAATTGGCAAAGTAGGTGAATGTTTATGGCAGAGCAGGGAACTCCGGCAGAAATTGTTGAAATTGTAAAAAGAACTGGCGCTAATGGAGAAATCATCCAAGTCCTTTGCAGGATTCTTGAAGGCGAGGAAAAAGGCCGAATCAAAAGGCGAAACGTTAAGGGAAACTGCAAGGTCGGCGACGTTCTTATTTTGCTAAGCGCTGAAAGAGAAGCCAAGGAAATCAGGGCAAGGTAAAAGGGTGTGCTTTAATGAACTGTACTTTTTGCGGTAAAGAAATCCTTAAAGGGACTGGAAAAATTTTCGTGACCAAAGAAGGCAATGTCAGCTATTTTTGCGCCCAAAAGTGCGAAAAGAATTCCTTAAAGCTGGGAAGGAAAAAGGAAAAAGTCAAGTGGACTGCGGCCTACCAGAAGGAAAAGAAAGTAAGGCTTATTGCACTGCACAAGAAAGAAAAGTGAAATTCTGAATGATTGAAAAAACTCTCGTGCTTTTGAAGCCTGATGCTGTCCAAAGAAGCCTTGCTGGGGAAATCATTTCACGGTTTGAGAGAGCCGGCTTGAAAATCATTGGAATGAAGCTGGTTCACATTGACAAGGAATTTGCAAGAAAGCATTACACTGAAGATGTTGCGAAAAGGCGCGGCGAGCAAGTGAGGAACTGGCTTATAGAATATATTACTGAAGGCCCTGTTGTTGCATTGGTTTTGGAAGGCGTTGACGCAATAGACCATGTGAGGAAATTGACTGGGGTTACAGAGCCTAAAAGCGCTGCTCCTGGAACAATCCGCGGAGATTACGCGCACATGAGCTATGGGCATGCTGACGAAAAGAAAATTCCCATAAAAAATCTCGTTCATGCCTCGGGAAACAAGGAAGACGCTGAATTTGAAGTTCCATTATGGTTTTCTGAAAGCGAATTGTTTGATTACAAGACAGTGCATCAGCACTTGACGCAATAATTTTTCCCGCGTTTTCTAATTTTACTGTTTTTCCCAAGGGTAAACTATCCAAGCGCTGGTTTCTTCCATGAAGTAGTCTGGCTTGTGCATTGAGCCTGGCTTTTTGTGCAGTACTGCGGTCTTGATTGATTTTGGCTTTTGCCTTTTGAGGATTTTTTTTATCAATTCCAGGCTTTCTCCGGAGTCTGCGACTTCATCAATGACTAAAACCCTTTTTCCCGTGCAGAGTTTTTTTGGAATGTCCTGCTGGAAAACAAGTTCTGCCTTTTGGTGCTTTAAGTCCTTGTAGTGGATGCATTTTACAGCGTACAATTCCTTGTTGTCGAGCTCGTGGGAAATTATCAATGCGGGAAAAAGCCCTCCGCGAATCACTGCAACCAAAATTTGAGGCCTGAATTTTGAATTAATCACTTTCCAGGCCAATTGCCTTGAGAGCGAGTCAGTCGCTTTCCAGTTGTAAAATTGCTTTTCCATAATTACTTAACTTTTCAGGCTTTTTAAATGATTTCCTTTAAGGCGCCTGGAAAAGGCATTGTTTTATTATGGGTTTTTCCCAAATTCAATTTAACTTATGACTATTGAAGAAAAACCAAGGCCCGCGGTTCCTGACTGCAAGAGAATTTCCTGGGATGAATACTTTATGGAAATTGCCCGTGCTTCTGCAAAGCGCGCTTCCTGCTTCAAAAAGCAGGCCGGCGCAGTGATTGTGAAAAACAAGCAGATTCTTTCAACTGGATTTAATGGCGCTCCGCGCGGAGTCAAGGACTGCTTTGAAAAAGGCGAGTGCATGCGCCAGAAGGACAATGTTCCTTCAGGAACCCGCTTGGAGTATTGCATGGCAACCCATGCAGAGCAGAATGCAATTGTTCAGGCAGCGCGTTCTGGAGTTTCAATAGATAATTCAGCGCTTTACACTACTGTCCAGCCTTGCGTTTTGTGCGCAAAGGTAATCATTAATGCTGGAATTAAGGAAGTTGTTTTTGAAATTCCCCAAAAAGACTTCAACAAAAAGCAGCCATTGCCTGAGTCAGACTTGCTTGCCGCTTCTCTTTTGGAAGAGGCCGGCGTCAAGGTAAGGCAGTGGAAAAAGTAATCCTGGTTTTTTTTATGCGTGAGCTAGAGCTTGAACGGACTTTTCTCGCAAAATTCCTGCCTGAAGGCCTTAAGGAATGCAAGCGCAAGGAAATAATTGACGTTTACATTCCAAGATCAAGGGAGCATCCTACTTTGAGGATTCGCAAGAATGGCGAAAGCTTTGAAATCACAAAGAAAGAGCCAGTGCAAGGCGATGATGCTTCAAAGCAATTGGAGCAGACAATTCATCTTTCCAAGGAAGAATTCGAGTCTCTTGCAAGGCTTGATGGAAAAAAAGTCGCAAAACTCAGGCATTATTACAAGTTTGGCGGAAAAACTTTTGAAATTGACGTTTTTTGCGGCGCGCTTGAAGGACTGGTTTTGGTTGACATTGAATTTGATGACGAGAATGAAAAAGACTCTTTTGAAATGCCTGAATTCTGCCTTGCTGACGTGACTTTGGAAAAGTTTGCCGCGGGCGGAATGCTTTGCGGAAAATCATACAAGGACATAGAGCCAGCATTGAAAAAATACGATTATAAAAAATTGTTTTTGTGATTTCGATGTATGAGCCGAAAAAAGAATTCATGCTTGCTGCAATCGAGGCTGCTTTGGGGGCAAAAAATATTGGCGATTATGCGATTGGCGCAGCGGTTGTGAAAGATGGAACGATTATTGCAAAGGCGGGCACAAGCGTCAAGACTGACCAAAACCCTGTAAACCATGGAGAAATGGTCGCCATTCAAAAGGCGGCGAAATTTTTGGGAAACAGGGTTTTGGAAGGTTGCGTTCTGTACACTACTCACGAGCCTTGCCCAATGTGTGCTTCAGCCGCTGTTTGGGCCAGAATGGATGGGATTGTTTTTGGGGCAACAATGCAGGACATGTTTGAGTTTGCTTCAAAAAACAGGGGCAAGGAATTCTCTTGGAGGACTATTTCAATTTCTGCAGGAAAAGTTTTGGAAAAAGGAAACCCAAAGCTTTTTTTAGTCAAGGAATTCATGCGCAAGGAATGTGTTGAATTGTTCCATTGCTAGATTTTCCCGAGGTTTTATTAACAAAAAAAGCATGATTGTTCCTTATGGGCCAGAAAGTTGTTGCAGTTATTGCAGCGCATAATGAGGAAGTTTCAATTCAGGACACTTTGGAAATCCTTAATTCTTTCAGGCAAAAAAGGCTGCTTGATGAAATTGTGGTTGTGAATGACGGCAGCACTGATAGGACTGCTGAGATTGCAAGGCGTTTTGGCGCTGTTGTTGCAAGCCATTCAAGAAACCAGGGAAAGCGGGCTTGCTTTATTACTGGCGCTTTCAAAGCAAGGGAGCTTGGCGCTTCCACAATGTTTATGCTTGATGCGGACATCATGGAATTCCCGGAACAAACTTTCAGGAAAATGGTTTCTTCAGTGACTAGTGAGGGAAAGCTGATGGCAATTGCGCAGCAGTTTGAGGAATCGCCCAGCCCTAAGGAAGTCCTTGACGGCGTTTCGCATTACAAAGTCAATAACTATCATTCTAATGCCCAAAGGGCTTTTAGCATTAGTGCATTGGAGCCATTGTTTAGGAACAACAAGAAGTGGGTTTCTTTGCTCACTTCAAAGGCTCATAAGTTCTTGACTCGTACTGAAAAGGCTGCTGGCAGCAAGTGGGGCCTTGAGTTTGCGTTGGACTATTTGATTCCCGCAGGAAAAGCTGTCTTTCTTCAGGAATTTCCTGTTTGCACTAGGCCTGCTTTCAGGAAGAATTCCAACCATGGAATGGTGCAAGAGCAGGGCAGGGGAATTGTGAAAATGAAAATGGCTGAAAGGAAGAATGCCGCGAAAAAGCTTTGGAGATTAAGGGCGAGAAAAAAATTTGCCAAAAGCCCAAGGCATGTTGTTTTGAAAAGGCCGCTTTAGATTTTCAATTCCTTGTCTTGCTCGAAAGAAATGCCTTTCTTTAACGCGATTTCTGCCTTTTGCAGTTCTGTTCCAAGGTACATTGCGTGGCTTCCTTGCATGCTGATGTCGTTTGAGATTCTGGAGTACAGTTCTTTTGCAGTCTTTCCGCCCCACATTCTTAATGCCTGCGAGCTTTCAGGATGCATTAAAGTGCATGAAATTTCTTCGCCTTTTAATTCCACGAGAAAGTTTCCTTTCGCATCTCTAAAGTCCTTGCGTGGTTTTCTGTAAAGCTTTAGGGCTGTTTCAACCTGCTGGTAGTAGTTGTTGTAGATTTGCGCGCTGCTTGAAATTATTATCAATAATCCGCAAGGCACTTTGATTGCTTCCGCAATTTCTTTCTGGATTGCGGCCATTCCGTAGGCGTTTTCAGGCCAGCCTTGAACCATGTCATGGCTTCTGAAATAAACTGTTAAATTCAATTTTTCGTCCTGGACCATTGCCTGAATCATCACTAAGCAAGGAGAGCTCTTGTGCTTTCTTAAAAGCTCGTCTGCGGGATGCCATGTCACTGCAACAATCGCTTTTGAGTAAGGGTCGCGCTTTAAGGTTTCAATCATGTCTTTCACTTGATTTATTTCCGCTTTTTCCCCGTTGAATTTCACGTTTTCGAGAATGAATTCTCCCTTTCCGAACTCGAAGTTTTGGATTGCGTCATTTTCCAAAAGTTCTTTCAGTTCCTTGCTTGAAGGGCTGTAGTAAGCGCGGAGCTTGTTTCCGTAAGTGTATGCCTTTCCTGCTGGCAGTTCTGGCGAAAGAATTTCTGACTGGTATGCGCGGATTTTTTCAACAGTCAATGGAATCAGGAATGGATTCAATGACAAGTCCATGTTTTGCGCGTCTTCAATAACGCACGCCATGTTGTTTATTTCCTTCACCCAGCGGTCAGTATTCGCGTTCATCAGGTTTTTTCTTCCGTAAGTGTAAATTGCGTGAATCATTTCCAGCCAGGTTTCAGGAATTGTTTTCCCCTGAACCAGTAAAGGCCCGCCTTCGAAAGGCAGGCTTTCACCCATTTCTTCAAACGCAAAAACCACTGGATTTTCCAAGAATACCTTTTTCTTTTCCAATGTTTTCAAAAGCTCATTTGCTCTTTCAATTTTTTCATCCAATGATGCATTGGGCATTTCAGAGTTCAAATCTATCAATTGCACGTTTTCCGAGACTTTTTGAATCATTCCTGTGGGGATGTTCTTGTCAAAGTAAACCGCGCTTTCAAATCCTGGAATTTTTCTTTCGCCAGTAATTCCTTGCTTGAAAAACGCGCGGATTGCGTTAGCGCTTGTCACTTGCTGCAGGCCTTGGTTGTTTGGGGAAGCGCAGGCATACTCGTTGCCGAGCATTATCATATAGCGTATTTGCGGGTTTGCAAGTAAATTCCTGACCATTCCCGCAAGCCCTGCTGGAGTGTAAAAGTTTGTCGCGATTGCAAGGTTTTCTTTGGAAAGCTTTGGCATTATTACATCACGCATTGTCCAGAGGAAAGTGACTGAGACTTGCGCGTCATTAAGTTCTGCGTCTTTTCCGACAGCGAACGAGACCCTGTCTTTCACAACCACTGGCCAGCCTTTGCCTCCAGTGCTGTCTTTCTGGTTTTTTATTTCATCAATCAATCCAGCCATTGCTATTCCCTTTTTTTTAAATAGTCTGCAAAATGATTAAAACCAGAACGTTGGTTTTGTTCAGTTTTTAAAAAGCAAGTCCAGCTCTTTTTGCACTTGAATCCAGACTTCTTCAATGCTTTTGCTTCCGTCAATGACTTTGATATTGTGGTCTGGAAGCAGTTTTGGAAGTTCCAAGTAATTCTGCCTTGCCTTTTCCAAAAAGCCTGTTTTTTCAAACTTTTCATTCTTGAAATTTCCCGTAATTTTTTTCCTTTCATTGTCTATTGCAGAGCGCTGCATTGCAAGTTCTGCAGGGCAGTCAATTAACAGCACTAAATCCGGCTTTTGCACTTTTGCATGAAGCTTGATGATTTTTTGCAAGTCATTGCCTTGGGCTTTTTGGTAAGCGAAAGTAGAGTACATGAACCTGTCGCAAAGCACTATTGTTCCCTGCTTCAAGTTTGGCAAAATCAGATTCTGCAAGTGGTCTTGCCTGTCCTTTAAATAAAGCTCGAGGTATTTTTCTGCATTGGCTTCTGGCTCTGTGTCTTTGGATAGCAATTCTCTAATCATTGTCCCATATTTCCTGTATGTAGGCTCGCGCGTCAAGAGAATGTAATTCTTTTTTGATTTTTTGAAAATGTAATTTGCTGCCTTCAAGAACTGCGTGCTTTTTCCGCACCCGTCAATGCCTTCCCAAATTATGAATTTTCCTTGCATTTCAGATTGAATGAATTTACTGTTTTAAAAGCCTTTAGTGACATTACTTGTTTTACAAAGATGAATTCAAGCAAAATTTCAGAAAGTGTTTTTTTATGCCTACCATCAGGAAGCCAATCATCACAGTCCTTGGGCATGTTGACCATGGAAAGACCTCTTTTTTGGACGCCATTCGCGGAACCACTGTTGTTGAGAAGGAAGCCGGCAGGATTACGCAGCACATTGGCGCTACTGAAGTCCCAATAGAAGCAGTTACAAAGATTGCCGGCCCGCTTCTTGAAAAATACAAGTTTAATTTGACAATTCCCGGGCTTTTGTTCATTGACACTCCGGGCCATGAGGCTTTTTCAAACTTGCGCAGGAGAGGCGGAAGCATTGCGGACTTGGCTGTTTTGGTCATTGACATAATGCAGGCCTGCCAGCCCCAGACTTCTGAAAGCATTGAAATCTTGAAGGCTTTCAAGGTTCCTTTTGTGATTGTTGCAAACAAGGTTGACTTGATTCAAGGCTGGGAAAAGCATCCTGGAATGAGCTTTACTGAAAGCATCAAGCTTCAGGAAGACTATGTTCAAACTGATTTGGATGAGAAAATTTACTGTCTGGTTGGGGAAATGTTCCACAAGGGCTTTGTGTGCGAGCGCTTTGACAGGATTTCTGATTTTACAAAGCAGGTTGCGATAATTCCTTTAAGCGCGAAAGACGCTGAAGGATTGCCTGAAGTTTTGCTTTTTCTTGCTGGCTTGAGCCAAAAGTTTTTGGAAAGCCAGTTGAGGATTGAAGTTTCAGGCCAGGGAAAGGGAACAGTGCTTGAAGTGAAGGAAGAGAAAGGGTTGGGAAAAACAATTGATGTCATTTTGTATGATGGCTCTTTGAAAGTCGGCGATGAGATTATTGTCGGCGCAGTTAATGGGTTTGTGAAAACCAAGATTCGCGCCTTGCTCCAGCCAAAGCCCTTGGATGAAATTCGCTCTCCAGAGCAAAAGTTTGATTCAGTCAGGGAAGTAAGCGCTGCAGTTGGAATAAAGATTGCAGCCCCGAATTTGGAAGGCGTTCTTGCAGGCAGTCCTTTGATTGTTTACCAAAAGCCAGAGGATGAAGAGGAAGTGCTCAAGGAAGTTGTTGGATTGAACATTGAGTCAGAGGCTTTGGGGCCTGTTGTGAGGACTGATGCATTGGGCAGTTTGGAGGCCTTGACAATGCTTTTGGACAAGGCCGGAATCAAGCCGCGCTTTGCGTCAGTTGGCGAGGTTTCAAGAAGGGACATTATTGAGGCTGTCGGCGTTGCCAAAGAAGACAAGTTCAAGGGAGTTGTTTTTGCATTCAACACAAAATTGAATGACGGCGCTGTTGAAGAATTGAAAAAAAATCCAGTGAAAGTTTTTTCAGCAAATGTCATTTACAGGCTCATTGAAGATTATGAAAAGTGGGTTAGTGATGAAAACGCGGCAGAGAAAAAGTCTGTTTTGGAAAAAATCGTGTTTCCTGCAAGAATCATTGTGGTCCGAAATTGCATTTTTCGCAACGCAAATCCCGCGATTGTTGGAGTGAAGGTTTTGGGCGGCAAATTAAGGCCTGGCGCCAAATTGTTCAATGGCGAGAAATTGCTTGGCGAAGTCATTGCAATACAGGACAAGGGAAGCAATTTGCAGGAATTAAAGCAAGGCCAAGAGGCCGCGATTTCCATAACTGACGCGGTTTGCGGCCGCAATCTTTTCGAAGAGGACGAGCTTTTGACAGTGCTTTCAGTCAATGATTATGCGGAAATTTTGAAAATAAAGGACGCCTTTACGCAGGCTGAATTGGACTTGGCTGAAGAAATCAGGAACAAGTTAAGGAAGCAAAGCAAGTAGTTTTTCCGCACATTTTTTAAATTCCTCGCAAGTTATTTATTGTCATGTTTAGTGCAATGCCATCAAAAGTTCTGCTGCCAGTCGCTGTTTTGGTAGTCTTGGTTGTTGCACTGGTTGCTTAAGCATTCCTGAAAAAAATCGAATTCTGGGAGTGCGGGATTAAAAAGTTCAGAAGTCTTTAGAAAAAAAGGAAAGAAAGTGGAAAAAAATGAATGGTGCTGAGGCAGTGTTGAAGGCATTGCAGGAAGAGAAAGTCAGGCATTCTTTCGGGGTTACTGGCGGTTCTGTAATTCCATTGTTTGACGAGTACTTCAAGGACAATCATGAAATCAGGCACATTCCAGTAAGGCATGAGCAGGGCGCTGCGCACGCGGCTGACGGCTATGCAAGGGCTTCTGGAAAGCCAGGAGTTTGCATTGCGACTTCAGGCCCTGGAGCAACTAATTTGGTCACTGGAATAATGACTGCTTTCATGGATTCTAGTCCAATGGTTGCTTTGGGCGGGCAGGTTGCTACTTCGCTGATTGGGAATGACGCCTTTCAAGAGTCTGACATGATGGGAATAACTCTTCCAATAACAAAGCATAATTTTCAAATCCGCTCTCCGGAAAAAATCAATTCCACAATAAAGAACGCGTTCAAGATTGCGACCACTGGAAGGCCCGGGCCTGTTTACATTGACTTGCCTAAAGACACTTTAATGAAGGAAGTTTCTGCTGTGGAGAAAGTTCCATTGCATGGCTATAAGCCGAACTTGAAAGGCCATCCATTGCAGGTGAAAAAGGCTGCAGAGCTTTTGCTGAATGCCGAAAGGCCTGTCTTGCTTTTGGGCGGCGGAGTCATTCTTGCAAACGCCGCAAAGGAAGCTGCAGAATTGGCTTTGGAATTCAACATTCCAGTAATAACCACTTTAATGGGAAAGTCGGCATTTCCTGAAACAAATGCTCTCTCGCTTGGAATGCTTGGCATGCATGGGAGAAAATGCGCGAATTACGCTATTTCCAATGCTGATGTGGTTTTGGCTGTCGGCTGCAGGTTTAATGACAGGATTACTGGAAAGCTTTCAACATTCTTGAAGGACGCAAAATTAATCCACATTGACGTTGATAATTCAGAGATTGGAAAAATCGTTCCTTCAGCAATTCCGATTGTTGGGGACGCAAAGCTTGTTTTGCAAGACTTGCTTTTGGCCGCAAAAAAGTTTTCTTTAGCGAAGAAAACAACTTGGTCTGAAAAATTAAAGGTTTTGGCGAAAGAATGCGACTGTGACTTGAATATTTCTTCAAATCCGGCAGACCCTAAAAGAGTGATTTTTGAAATTTCCAAAGTCCTCAAGGAAAATGACATTGTAACCACTGGGGTAGGCCAGCATCAAATGTTTGCAGCGCACTTCCTAAAGCGCGATAGGCCAAGGACTTTCATTTCCAGCGGCGGCGCCGGAACAATGGGATTTGGATTTCCTGCCGCGATTGGCGCAAGGCTTGCAAGGCCGGATTCTGAAGTTTTCAACATTGATGGCGATGGAAGCTTTGGAATGAATGTCCAGGAGCTTGCAACCTGCAGGTTTGAAAACATTAAGGTCATTCCGGTAATTTTCAATAATTCTTACTTAGGAATGGTCAGGCAGTGGCTTGAACTGTTTTATGAAAAGCGGTATTCCACTGTTGACTTGGGGCAAAGCACTGACTTTTCTAAAATTTCTGAAGGCTTTGGAGTGAAGGGATTGAGGGTTGAAAGGCCTTCAGAGCTTGCTGAAGCGTTCCAGGCCGCGTTGAAGAATGATGAAACAACTGTAATTGATGTTGCAATCGCGCCAGAAGCAAACATCACTCCAATGTTTTCTGCGGGCTCTTCAGTCTTTGAAATGTTCGGACCTTGCATTACTGAAAATTATTTTAAGAGGGCATTGTAATGAGTTTTGAGAAAAAATCCAATGGGTTGAGAAAGCACATTGTTGGAATGCTTGTGAATGACGAGCCCGGGGTTTTGGCAAAGATTTCCGGAATGTTCACTCGCCGCGGCTTTAACATTGACACTATCATTGTCGGAAAGACAAACATTCCTGATGTTTCCCACATTGTAATAAGCCTTTTGGGGAATGACAGGACTATAGAGCAGTTGGACAAGCAATTGTACAAAATGATTGACATTGTAAAGCTTGCTGACTTTAGCGAGTCAAATGCAGTGGTTCGAGAGCATTGCCTCTTGAAGGTTTCTTCCACTGAAAAAAGCGTTGAGCACTTGAATAATGTATGCAAACTTTTCGAGGCCCGCGTGCTTCACGTGAACACTGAAAGCGTCATTGTGGAACTCGCAAGCTCTCCTTCAAAAATTGATTCATTGATTGAAACCCTTGCCCCTTTTGGAATCAAGGAATTAAGCAGGACCGGAGTCAACGCGCTGCAGAAAGACTGACTTTTTTTTGGTTTTTGGTTTTAAAAACTGGCATATTTTAAATTCTTGGAATTCTTTATTGTTTAATGCCTCAAATCATCCGTCAAGGCGTTGCTGCCAAGTGGCGTTCTGAAAGACTGCAGCAAGCGCGGAAAAGCCTTCATGACAAATTAAGGGTTTTCAAAGGGGCCAGCGCGCATCAGAGGAGAATGTACGCTGACTTGAGGAAAACAATTGTTTTTGGAAAGAAATTCCTTTCAACTTTTCCTGAAATTGAAGTGCGCGGGAAGAAAAGGAAAAAATTTGCATTATTTCTTTCTAGGACTGATTGGGAGTCTCCGGTTTCAATTGCATTGAATGTCCAGGACGTGCCAAAGGGAAGCAACTTGCCTGGCGCTTGGCATCCCAGGCTAATGCAAAGCAAGCTTGCTGAAGCCGGCTTGGAATTTGACAAAAATAGTGTAATAATGACTCTTCAAGGAAGGCAATTAACTGAAAGAGAGCAGAAAGCCAAGCCATTGCTTGACTTGTTCAAAAACTGTTCTGGAAAATCTTGGGCTGACTTTCTTGTTGAAAGAGTTGAAGAGCACGCAAGGCAATTGGGCTTTAAGCAATGCAAAATCAGGGAGCCAAGCACGCTCGTATTTTACCAAACTCCAGTGGTTTCAAAGCCTGGCAGTTCCAGAAGGCCTGCAACTGATGGGGAAAAATTGAAAATCAGGCAGCAAATGCACAAGCTGTATGACGGCACTGCATTAAGCCACCATTACAGGAAAGAAGGAGAATTTTGGGTCAAGGATTTGTAAGTTTAAAAAGCAGGGGCTTTTTAAAGATTTTCCACCAATTTTACTGTATTAATTCCTAATTTTTTGGAATTTCTGCATTTTCGTCTGGGAAACTGGCGAGGGGGTTGTTTTCAATGCAGTTAATAATCAGCGATCCTAAAAACGCAAAGGCTTTTGCAAAAAAAATCGAGGATTCAAAGCCTTTTATTGGAAAAAAAGTCGGTGACACTGTCCAGCTTTCAAGCGTTGGCTTGGAAGGCTATGAGGCAAAAATTACTGGCGGCAGTGACAAGACTGGCACTCCAATGCGCTTTGACATTCCAGGCATTGGCAGAAAGAAAGTTTACATTACAACAGGCCCTGGATTTGTTCCTTTAAGGAAAGGCCAGAGGAGAAGGGTTTTCGTGCGCGGAAACGCTGTTGCTGAAGACATTCATCAATTGAACCTGAAAGTCACAAAATTCGGCTCAAAATCTTTGGAAGAGTATTTCCCAAAGGCTGAAAAGAAGGAAGAAGAGCAAAAATTGAGCGTTAAGGAAGAAATGGTAAAGAAGTCCTTGGATTCAGTCGACAAAGTGACTGCTGAAGAAGCGGCTGCAATGGTCAAGGAAATCAAAAAGCATTAAAGAGTGGTTTTGAATAGTGGCTGAAAAAAAAACTAAAGTTCCAAAAAAAGCAAAAGTTCCGGAAACTCCAATCGCGGAGATTTCTGAAGCTTCGGCTTTGGCTGAAAAGCCAGTCAAAACAAAATCTTCTGCAAAAAAAGCGAGGGAAAAAGAAATTCCCGCAATTGCTGAAGCAAAAAAACCTGAAAAAAAGCAGGAGAAAATTTTTGCAGGCGAGCCAGAGCCTTTGCAGGCGGCCTTGAACATTGGAATGGTAGGCCATGTAGATCATGGAAAAACTTCTTTGACAAAAGCGTTGACTGGCCGCTGGACTGACACGCACAGTGAAGAGCTCAAGAGGGGAATTTCAATTCGCCTAGGCTATGCTGACGCGACTTTCAGGAAATGCCCGAACTGTAAGGGAAGCGAGGCATTCACTTCGCAAAAAACCTGCCCTTCCTGCGGCACAGCAGCAAAAGTCTTGCGGAAAATCAGCATTGTTGACGCTCCAGGCCATGAGACTTTAATGGCAACAATGCTTTCAGGCGCGGCTTTAATGCATGGCGCGATTTTGGTCATTGCTGCAAACGAGCCTTGCCCTCAGCCTCGCACTGCAGAGCATTTGATGGCCTTGATGCTTTCAGGGATCGAGCACATTGTCGTTGCCCAAAACAAGGTTGACCTAGTGCCTAGGGAGCAGGCAATGCAAAATTATCAGGCAATAAAGAAATTCCTGCAAGAGAACGGATTTGAAAAAGCGCCGATAATCCCGACTGCAGCAAATATTGGGGCAAACATTGACTTGCTTATTGAGGCAATCCAGGAAGCAATTCCGACTCCAGAGTTTGACACTTCAAAGCCTGCAAAAATGTATGTTGCAAGGAGCTTTGACATCAACAAGCCTGGAATTATTCCAGAACAGCTTGTTGGCGGAGTTGTTGGGGGAAGCATTATTGAAGGCAAAATTAAAGTCGGTGATGAAATTGAAATTTCTCCAGGCATTGAGGGAAAAAAAGTGCTGACCAAGGTTTCAAGCCTTAGCACTTCAAACAACAAGCTTCAAGAGGCAATGCCTGGCGGATTGATTGCAATCGGAACTTTGATTGATCCTTCAATTACTCGCAATGACCAATTGCGCGGCCAAGTTGTCGGAATGCCTGGAAAGCTTCCAGAGCCTGTTTCCCGCCTTAAGCTGGAATTGCATTTAATCAAAAGGCTGATAACGCAGGAATTGCAGGAAATTAAAATGAACGAGCCTGTTGTCTTGACTGTAGGCACAATGACCACTGTCGGAACAGTTGTTTCAAGCACTAAAGAGAGAATTGATGTTTTATTGAAAGCGAAAGTGATTGCGGAAAAAGGCCAAAAAATCGCAATCAGCAAGAAAGATGCCGGAAGATGGAGGTTGGCTGCTTTTGGAATCTGCAATTAAAATCGCGTTTGACACCAACATGCTTTTGGGCATTGAGCAATTCAAGCTTCACTTGAAGGAAGAAATCGACAGGGTTTTGCCCAAGGCAGAATTGGCTGTCCCGGACCAGGTTATTGAAGAATTGGGAAAGCTCGCTTTCAAAAGCAAGGCATTGGAAAAGCAGGTTAAAATCGCGCTTGCGTTTTTGAAGGCTGAGAAAGTCAAAACATTGAAATGGCGTGAAATTAACGCCGACAAAGCCCTTTTAGGGCTTTCGAAGAATGGTTTTATAATAGCGACTAACGACAAGGAACTGAGGAAAAGCATAAAAAAGAATTCTGGCAAATGCTTAATACTCAGGAAAAAAAAGTACTTAATTTTGGAATAATGGTTTTGAAAAATTTTGAAAAAAAGAGGTTGAAAGAATGTATCAAGTATGCACTGTTCACGACACTGTCAGGGTTCCGCCAAACAAGTTTGCGGGAGAAATCAACAAGTCAATCTTAAAGATTGTTCAAGAGCAGTATGAAGGGCTCGTGGACGAGGATTTGGGCGTTGTTGTTTCAGTAGTTAGCGCTTCAAAAACCAGCGAGGGAAAAGTCGTTCCAGGGGACGGCGCGGCATATTATGATGCAGACCTCGAGCTTTTGATGTACAAGCCAATAGTGCAGGAAGTAGTTGAAGGAAGCATTTCTGAAGTGACTGAATTTGGGGCTTTCATAAAAACAGGGCCTTTGGAAGGCTTGATTCACGTTTCGCAAATAATGGATGATTACATAAATCATGACGCAAAGCTTCCTGGCTTTGTCGGAAAAGAGTCCGGGAAAAAATTAACAAAGAACGAGAATGTGCTTGCAAGGATTGTGACTGTTTCATTGAGGGGAACTATTCCGGAATCAAAAATCGGCCTGACAATGAGGCAATTCGGGCTTGGAAAGGAAGACTGGCTTAAGGTTGACGAGAAAAAGAAGGAAAAGAAAGAGACAGACAAGGTAAAAAAGGAAGACAAGTTTGCCAAGTCAAAAGGCGGAGACCGCGAGCAAAGGCCCAAAAAATAATTTTTTAAGGAAGTGAAAGCAGATGGTAATGCAGGGAAAGGCTTGCAGGAATTGCAGGAAAGTCATTGAGGAAGGCAGCAAGTGCCCCAATTGCAAGGGCGAAAGCTTCACCACTTTCTGGCGCGGCTTTGTCGTATTGCTAAAGCCAGAGCACAGTGAAATCGCAAAGAAAATGGCAATTGAACTGCCTGGAAAGTACGCTTTAAGGTTAAGCAGGTGATTTAGTGAAGGTAGAAATTGAAAAAAAAGTCAAGAATCCATTGTTGCACAGGACTGACATTAGCTTCAAGGTCGAGAATGCGGAAAAAACCCCGAACAGGAAAGACCTGCGTGAAAAGCTTGCCGCGCTTACGGCAGCAAAGCCAGAGCTTTTGATTCTGGGAAAAATCTCGCAAGATTACGGCTCAATGCAAATTTCAGGAAACGCAATGCTTTACGACAATGAGGAAAGCCTTGAAAAGATAGAGCTTTTGAAGTTCAAGAGGAAAAACTTTCCTGAAAAGTACGCTAAAAAAGAAGAGGAAAAAAAGTAATTTGGTGAATTGAATGATTGAAACCACGACAGATTTTGTTCCAGGAATGAAGATTGCAAGAATTCTTGGAGTAGTCCGCGGGAACACGATAAGGTCAAGGGGTGTTGGCGGCCACTTTATTGCAGGCCTTCAAGGGGCTTTCGGCGGCGAAATAACGGCTTATGTTGTTGCCTTGAATGAGGCAAGGACTGAAGCATACAATAGAATGCTTGAAGATGCAGGCAAGCTTGGCGCCGATGCAGTAATTAACATTCGTTTTGTAACCAGTGAAGTAATGCCCGGGGCAGCGGAGCTTTTGGCTTATGGAACTGCGGTAAAACTAAGCAAGTAAAAAGGTGAAAATGAATTATGGTTGAAAAAAAGACTGACGCAAAGGCCGCGGCCAAAGGCCCTGTGAAAGGCAAGAAAAAAAAGCTCAAGAATGCATTGTACGAGATTAAGGGCGACAGTGTTTCGCGAAAAAACAAGTTCTGCCCGAAATGCGGCGCCGGAGTTTTCTTGGCAAACCACAAGGACAGGGTTTCTTGCGGAAAATGCGGCTATGCTGAATGGAAGCAAAAGTAAAAAGCCCGCGCTAGCAAAAGCCGTGCTTTCGCTTTTTTGCACAATGAGATTTTAAACATTTCAAGACCAAAAATCATTATGATATTCAATTTTTTGCTTGAGGCAGTCCTGCTTTTGGTTCCTTTGGTTTACTTCAAAAGGAATGGATTGAATGCTGTCAAAGAGCTTGGGTTGGAGGGAAAGAAAGCCTCAAGCGCTTGGAAATACTCTTTGATAATCCTTGGCGCAATGGCTTTGGTTTCTTTTGCGCTTGCGCTGGTTTTCAATTTTTTTGGCGCGAACGACATTTCCAAAGTCGCTGATGTTTTGCAGGCCGCAAAATCAGCATCGCTGTTTTTCGTTTTCACAATCACCGTGGGCGTTGTTTTGGAGGAGTTTTTCTTCCGCGGCTTTTTGATAAAATTCATTGACAGGCAATTGTGGGGCGAAAAAAAATCGCAAAGCAGGCGCGCAAAAGCCAGGGGATTTTTGCAGGAGTATTCTGGAGTGATTCTTTCTTCGCTGTTTTTTGGAGTTTTGCATTTTGGCTATGGGAGCGTTTCAGAAATAATTGGGGCAGTGAGCTTGGGGCTTGTTTTGGCCTTGTTTTTCAAGAAATACCAGAACCTTTACGCAAACACTTACGCCCACTTGCTGTGGAATGCAATAGTCATTTTTGGGGCCGGAATCGCGTGATTTTATGATTTGTTTGGCTTTGGAATGCACAGCGCACACTTTAGGGTTTGCAGTTGTTGAAAGAACTGCTGCCGGAGAGTGCAAGATTCTTTCCAATGAAAAAGACACTTTCAAGACTGAAAGCGGCGGAATGGTTCCGTTAGAGCTTCGCGCTCATCACGAGCGAGTTTGGGAAAGCGTTTTACAAAAGGCGCTTGAAAATTCAGGCAAAGCATGGGATGGCATTGACTTGATTGCGTTTTCTTCAGGGCCTGGCATGGCGCCCGCGTTGATTGCCGGCATGCAGGTTGCAAAAAAGCTTGCGTTGGAAAACAAGAAGCCATTGTTAGGAGTCAATCATTGCGTCGCGCACATTGAGATTGGAAAGGCATTGGCTGGAAGCAAAGACCCTGTTGTAGTTTACGCTTCCGGGGCCAACACTCAAATCATTGGCTTTGAAACAGGATATTACAGGGTTTTTGGCGAAACTTTGGACATTGGAATCGGGAATCTTTTGGACTCTTTCGGGCGCTCTTTAGGATTGGGATTTCCGGCAGGCCCGGCGTTAGACAAGTGGTATTTTGAAGGCAGGCAATTCATTGAATTGCCTTACACTGTGAAGGGAATGGACTTGGTTTTTTCCGGCCTTGAAACTTTTGCCGAAAAATACTGGGAAAAGAATTCTTTCGGGAAGACTTTGGAAGAGCAAGGGCAGTTGAAAAAAGACCTTGCTTTTTCCTTGCTGCATAACGCGTTTGCTGAATTGACTGAGGTTACAGAACGAGCTTTGGCGCATACTGAAAAAAGCGAGGTTTTGGTTGTTGGGGGAGTTGGGGCTTCGCGCGCTTTAAAGGAAATGCTTGAGAAAATGTGCAAGGCGCGCGGCGCGCAATTGTTCATCACTCCGCTTTCAGTTGTCGTGGACAATGCCGCAATGATTGCGTGGCTTGCTCTTTTGGAGCAGAATGCCGGAAGAGCGCAAAAGCTTTCAGAAATTGACATTAACCCAAAATGGCGGACAGACCAGGCAGAGGCAATCTGGATTAAAAACTAAAAGCCCATTAATAAAATATGCAAGAACGCTTTTTTGATTTTTTGTTCTATTCAACAACGGTAATTTTTCTTGTAATCGCTTATCTTACGGGAAATTTTGCAATAATGCGGGGAATTATTGCTTTTGAATCCCTTGCCCTTCTAATAAATATAGTGCTTTTCTATGCCGCTTCCCAACTCATTGTTTCAAAAAAGCATTCTGCAAAGCTAATACTTGCATTGTATGTTGCTTTCGTGGCTTTTTTTCCATTCGCTATTGGAAAATTAAATTCAGGCATTCTGACAATTTACTCTCTTTCATATTTTTATATTTCAATATTTTCGCGCTTTTTTCTATTCTTTCACTTTGCAAAAGAAAAAGCAAAAATGGATGGGATTTTAGAGAATGACCAAAAGCAAATTTCAGCGGAGTTTTCAGAAAATGTGGGACATACAATTCAAAAGTTCTGTCTTTTTTTTGCATCTGGAATGATTTCCGGGCTCGTCATACTACCATTAGGCTTTGGATTAACTGCTGGCGGTTTATACACCCAGCTGACTATTGCTTTTACTGCCTTGATTTATTTTATAATAATTGCATTATTTTCGCTTTATTCATCCCTAAACTTGAAAATGCATCGAAATCTTTTAAGGCTTTTAACAAAACGCCACACAAAAAGAAAGTAAATAGATAAATGTCGCATGGTACTAATTCCAGAAAGGAAAAGAGACGGAGTTGGCCTAAAGTTTAGAATTTCAAAAGCATTGTTGCAATTGCAATTGCCACAAATCCCGCAAGGGTTGCCAAGAGTGCCGGAAAGTCCTTTTGCTGCTTGTGCGCTTCAGGCAATAGGTCGCTTGCGCCCAAGTAAAGGAACCATCCTGCAACGAATGCTATCAGGAAACCAAGCTGGCTTTCGTCAATTGGAAGCGCCAATGCGGTTCCAGCGCCTGCAAACACTGCAATCGCCAATGCAATGAACCATTTCCAAAACTGGTTTTTCTTTCTCAAAAGCATTACTGTAACTGAATTGACCCCGTCTGGAATGCTGTGCACTACGATTGCCAATGCAACGATTATTCCGACCTGGGGGCTTGTCTTGAATGAAAGAATTATGACTGCGCCATCCAAGAACCTGTGCAATACAAGCCCAAGAATTGCCGAAGCGCTTGAAGGCTTTGCGTGCCTTTCAGAATCGCAGTGCTTTTCAGTGCACGGGTGGACCAGAATGAATCGTTCAAGCAAAAAATAGAGCAAGAATCCGAACGCGAGAAAAAAGCTTGTCAGGCGCGCTTCTGAAAGGCCGAATGCTTCAGGCAGCAAGTCAAAGAATGCAATTCCAATCAGCAGTCCAGAGCTTAATGCAACAAGCAATTTAAGGTTTTTCTCGAATTTTGTTGCAAGAAAGCCCCCGAAAAATGTTGCCGCGATTGCGGCAATCAAGAATGCAATTGCCTGAATGTCCAAAATACCACTTTATTTTTTTGCGACTGCTTTCAATACTTCTTGCTTCAGGCTTTTGCAGCTTTCCTGCAGTGCTGAAATGAAATTCCATTCAGTTGCTGTTGAGACAATTTTTTTCTTTGGCGCGATTATCCTGCAGTGGACTTCGTACTGCTTGCGCGCGCCTTTCTTGTTTTTTTGCCCGAATTCCTTGGCTTGAATTGTCATTTCGAATTCTGGAAGCACGTTGGAGATTTTTTCAAAATTTTCCTTTACCGTGCTTAATGCAGTCAGTTCGTCAATTTCATCCAATTCCGGAAAACCCAGCAGTTTTATGCCGTTTTCTTGAGAGAATTTTTTCAAAGCCATCCTAAACCTACCTCTTGTTTCATTTTCATTATAGAGTCTTAACGCAGAGAATTATTATAAATTGTGTTATTTTGCCTTGAACGCAAAATGAATGTATGCAAAGAGCACAATCAGCACTGCCAGGAAGAAATAGCTTAATGGCGCCGGAATGAAGTTTATTGCAGGGTCCACCCAAACGTAAATTCCTGCTGCTATCAGGAACACTATCAATATTTGGCTAAAGTACTTGAAGACCGCGCGCGGGTTTTTTATTTTCAGCGCTTTTTCAATTGCCTTGTTTCTTATGCGAAGGCCTATTTCCAGATTTTTTGCCCTGATTTTTTTCATGGCGCCCATTAATTCACCCGTTTAGCGTCCAGCCAGTGGCTGAATTGCAAGTGTAGCTTTCGACAATTTGCGCGTTTGCAGCAAGCACGCACGTTGGGGCAGTGCATGCGGTGCTTCCGCAGGAATAAATGCTTTTTGCAGAGCACAGTATTTTTGCCTTGTCCGGGCTGTTGTCTGCTGAAAGCGGATAATTGTTTGTGACCATGTTTCCCAAGTAGCAGCAGTCAGTGCCTTGGTAATTGTTTTTTATCTGGCTTGGATTGCATGCCTCGTTTAAAGTTATTTCCTGGCTGATTGGGATGCCAAGCATTAGTTTTAGCTGCATTTCTTGAGGGGCAAATTGTCCTGAATTGTCTGAGATAAGCAAAGTGTAGTTTCCTTCAATTACTGGGTCAAATACCGCGATTCCTGTTTCGCTAGTAAAGAATGAACTGTAATAATCCGCGGGGTTTTTGAAAAGCACTGCGCTGATGTTTGGCAGCAGGTTTCCGTCAAATGATTTTATGGTGATTGTTACTGTCGAGTTTCCAGTGGCCGAGCAGCTTGCGCTGTTGAAAAGGCAGTCGCATTTGTTTTTGAAGCTGCTGCCGTTGATTTTGGAGCAGGCCTCTTGCTTGCTTGTTTTTTTTGCGAAAGTGTAATAGCAGTCGTCAGGCTTGTCGAATGCACCAAGCTGGTAGACTGCGCCCACTGGAAGAGTTGCGCAGAGTGAATCGTTTGACCTTGCAGCCGCGACATTTCCAAAGCATTTTGGCTTGTTTGACGCAAAATAAAGGATGTCGCAGATTTTTTCGTCAGTTTTCAGGCCCGCAATTTCTGAAACGCAGCTGTCGTTTCCCGGACCGTATGTTTCAAGCTTTTCAGTGCTGTTTTTTGCCTCGAGCAGGATTTCACTGCAGTATTTTTCGTCAATTTGGGCTATTGCTGTTTGCGAATGGCAGTTTATTTTCTTTATCTTGTCATTAATGAACTTGCAGTAATCCGTGGTTTTTGTGTTTTTTGAAGCGTTCAGGATGCAGTCGTCCTTCAATTCTTGCGTGATTATTTTCGTGCACGTGTTTGCGTCATTGATGGCAGTGTCATTGTAGCACTTGTCTGAAAGGTTTTGGTCGCTTGAAATGCTGTCGCAGATTGAAGCCGTGGTTTTTATCACTGCAAGGTTGTAATAGCAGTTGTTTTTTTCAGCGGGCTGGCTTATTTTTGGGCATTCGCTTTCATTTTCAAGCAAGTTTGCAATTTGGTTGATGCATGCGTCCCTTGGCTGCTGGCTTGAGATTGAATAGCAAAGGTCGGTGTTTTTTTCTTTCACCGCGAAAGAATTGAAGCATTCGTCTCTTTTCACGCTGCTGGCTATTTTGCCGCAGTTTTCGGAAGTTTCCTGCGCTAATGCGATTTCATTGATGCAGTCGTTCTTTGACTGCGCGTTTTCTATCTGCTGGCAGCTGTCAATTTTTTTCAATGCCCTTGCGATTTGGTAGTGGCAGGAGTCTTTTTTTTCGCTGTTTGTTATTGAACGGCAGTATTCTTCGTTTTGGCTGCTTGATGCCGCGTTCAATATGCAGTCGTCTTTTTCTGCAGTGCCTTTCAGCACATTGCAGGTTTCGGGGCTTTTTGCCTGCTTGGTTGTTTCTGCAATGCAGCTTTGCCTTGCTGTTTCATTGGTTATTTCTTCGCAGGCCTGCAAATTTCCTGTCTGTTGCGCTACTATTGAAATGCAGTTTTCTTTAATGTCAATGCTTGAAACAAGCTTGCATGTTTCAATGTCTTTTGCCGCTGTTGCCGCCTGGTTTAGGCAATTGTCCCTGTTTTCGGCATTTTCCATTTTCAGGCAGGCTTCCTTGCTTTGCGGGTTTGCAGTGAAAATGATGTTGCAGCTGTCTTTCACTGTTTGGGAGCTTATTTTGCCGCAATAGTTTTGGTCATTTTTTGCAGTTGCCAGTGCTTGAAAGCATGAGTCTTTTTTGCCTGCTGTTGCTATTTCACTGCAGCTTTCAATTCCAGTGCTTGCAAGGCTTAAAAGGCAATTTTCCTTGGTTAGCTGTGCTGGGAGGGATTTGCATTCTAAAATCAGTTCTGCAGGCGTTTTTACGGGCGGTTTTTTCTTGGTGCATCCTGAAATCGCTATTCCGACAATTAGCAAGGCAAAAATTGCCAGCGTCAGCTTTTTGTTCAACTGCATTAGTTTATTACATTCCATGCCTTTAAAAAATTTGCCTCAAAAAGCCGGCTTTGGTTAGGTTTTTACCTTACCAAAAAGAAAACAATATTTAAATAGCAAGAGAATATTGTTAGTTGTGTGGGGGTTTTTCTAAAATGGACAGTAAAAAATTTATCATATTATTCGCTGCCTTGATTTTTTCAGCGGGCTTTGCCTTGGCTGTTGATTCAAACGGTTCCGATTCAAACTCAGACAAGCCTGTTGCTTGCATTTGCACAATGGAGTACGCGCCAGTGTGCGGTTCTGATGGGAAAACCTATTCTAACGGTTGTGTTGCAAAATGCGCCGGAATAATTGATTTTAAGCCAGGCGCCTGCAATGACTCAATTCCTGAAGTGATTTATCCTTCATTTGGGGTTGACTTCAAGCTTTTCCAAACCCAAACTGCTGTTTTGGAGAATTATAAGATTGCCCTCGCAAAAATTCTTGTTCCTATAGAAGTGCAATGCGTTGATGGCGTTTGCCCAGAAATAGCTTCACAAGTCCAAATTATTTTGGAAGTCAGCAAAAAGTCTGACAATGGCTATGTTTCTGAAAAGGCTTACTTGGGAGAATATTCAGAGGCCGGCCTTTTAGGAATCAAAATCCAGTCACGCGGTATAAATTCAGTTTCGGGATATGCTGTCTTGACTGTTTTCAAGGAAAACATCATGCCAGAGCCAATCAAAGCAGCTCTTGGCGAAGAATTCAAGCTTTTGCAATTGCAGCAAGCCAACATCCAGGATAACGGAAGCACTGCGATGAAGCTTGTTCTGGAAAGAATTGACAACTTGCACATTGTGTGCATTAAGGCGCCTTGCCCGAATTATTCTGCAGTAATGACTGCAAGCATTGCAAATGACGGAATGTATTCTTTCAAAGTCCTTAATGGCTCCAGCTATTTCCTTGGAAATTACGTTGTTAACTTTACTTCCACTGACGGGACTTCAGGAAAGTTTGTTGTAAAGAAAATTTCAGACACTAACACAACTCCAGCAGACATTTATGTCAATGTTGATGAATACTTCAAGCTTGTCGAAAGCCAGACAGCAATCTTTAAGACTGGGGAATTTTCAGTGACTCTTGCAGGCGTTGAAAATACTGCAACATGCAGTGCAATAGGCTGTCCGCCTTCACAGTCAGTAGTAAAGATAGGCATAAATTCACTTAATGGGCTGCTTGGAAGCTCTTTAGTTACTTTAAAACAAGGCGAGAGCGCTGAAAGAAATGGCTTTTCAATAACTGTCGTGGGAATTGATTTTTCGGGAAAGACCGCAAAGTTTGTGATTTCAAAAATCCAGGAAAACCCTGTAGAAAAGACAGTTTATTTGAATGAAAAATTCAAGCTTGCTGAGAAGGAAAGCGCCCGCGTGTTAAGCGGTAATCAAAGATGCCCTCAAGGCGCAACCTGCATTGCGAGCGCAATGCCGGCGCGCGAAATAATGAAAATTAAGCTCTTGTCAATTAGCCAGTACAAATGCGCTGAAACCAGCACTAGCGGAGTTTCAGTGAAATGCATTGGAAGCAAGCCTTTTGCAAGAGTTGTGCTAGGCTATGAAGATGGCAATATTGGAACGGCAACTGAAACAACAATTAGTGAAGGCGGAAGCATCTGGTTCAATGGATTTGAAGTGAACTTGCTTGATGTTTCATTGCAAGCCCCAAATTCTGGAGTTTTCATTGTAAGGCAGCCGAGCATTCCTGAATACATTAAAGCAAGCTTGGATGAAAAGTTTGAATTGAATCTATTAAGTTCTGGAGCAAATACTGCATTGATTGCTGGAGAGGGAATTTTTGTAAAGCTTGAAGGCCTTTCAAACGAATGCGTTCAGGCGCGTGCTGATGCCGGCAACCCACGTTATGCAAAAGTTTCAGTGTGGAAAGAATCTGACAATGCATCGCAAGGATTTGGAATCAATGTTGGCGAGTCATTGAGCATTTACGGCCTGAAATTAAGCCTTTTGGGGACTACTTGCGGAAGCGCAATTTTCATTGCGGCCAAGGATTCAAACCCTGAAGTCATTAACGTGCATGTCGGAGAGCCTTTCAAATTGCAGAAAGACAAGGCTGCAAGGGTTTTAGAGGCAAACTTGAGGATTGATGTATTGAATTTGATTAATGTCTGCGCAAGCTGCGCTTCAACTTCTGACTCAAATGCGGTTGCATCTTGCGTTGGCGGGCTTTGCTATTCAAGCGTGCAATTCAGCGTGAGCAATTATGCATTCGAGCAGTCAAAGATTGGAACTACAGTCAGCACTACAGTAATAAACAGCACTACGGTTTCAACAACCGAGTCAAACAGCACTTCAAGTGCTAGTAGTAGTGGCGGCGGTTCAGGAAGCGCTTTTATTGAAATTCCTCCAATGCCTTGGAAGACTTTCACTCTTTCAGCCGGAGAAAGCACTGAAGTTGGAGACTTTGAAATCAGGGTTTTGAATGTTAGTTCTGAAAGCGCTGAGTTTGAAGTCTTGAAAAAATCCACCGGGCAGTCCTTCAATTATGTAATTAAGGCTGGCTGGAACTTGTTTTCAGTCCCTGGGAAGATTGATTCCGGAAGCAATAATTGCGAGAGCGGCAATTTCAAGCTTTTCGAGTATGATTCAGCAGCAAAGAAATTCAATAGTGTTTCAGAGCCTTCTCCAGGAAAGGCATACTGGCTTTTTAATTCTGGAAAGTCTTGCGAAGCAAAGGCGACAATCAGGGATGCCGTTGCATTAAGCGGCCTGCCTTCCTTGAATGCCGGCTGGAATTTTGTCGCAATAGTTCCTGAAATGCTCGGAAGCAAAATCAGCGGGCTTGGGAACTGCAAGTTCAAGAGTGCTTTCTCTTGGAATGCTTCTTCAAAAATCTGGCAGAATGCATTGAACAAGAAGTTGGCAAGTGAAGACTTAGGGAGCGCAATTGTTGTATTCTCTGAAGGCGCTTGCTCTTTGGCGGGCGCTGTGGAGACTCAGCCCCCAATGCCTCCGAGCCCTTGAGTTTTGGGAAAAAAACCAGTAAAACAGCAACTATTAAAAATTTGGAGACTGTAATTATGCAAGGAAGTCGTGAAATGAGAAAGTTTTTTGTTTTAGGAATTGTTTTGCTAGTGTTTTCTTTGCTGTTTTTGAGCGGCTGCGCTGAGCAAAAAATAGGGCCTGGCGTTGACAATAATTCAGCGAGCAATCCAGGCAATGCGACCGGCGCTGCTTCAAGCATTCCAATGCCTCCGGCAAACCCTGAAGAAGGCAATGCTGAAGTTCCAATACTGCCGATTTGAAAGCTGATTGAAAAATGGGAATTGATTTTTTAAAGCCAAATTTTGGGAAAAAAATTCTTTTTGTAATTTTTGCAGTTATTTCTTTTTTTATTTTAAGTGCGGCTAATCCAATAATTTTTCCTTGCCTTGCACGGCCGGTCATTCCCAATCCACCGGCATTTTCTGAAAGCATTTGCGGGTTTCCTTTTAACATTGTTTTTGGAGCAAGCATTCAGTACACTCCAGTTTCAATGCTTTTGCTTGCAGTCTTTCTTTTGGTGATTCCTTACTTGCTTTCTTGCGGAGTTGTGGAGTTTTTTAGAAAAAGTTCAAAGAATTAGTTTTTTTTTTGAAGCTGTGAAGTTTTATTGCATTATTCCGCTTTCGTCGTCTATTTGCTTTGCGATTTTTTTCGTTTTTTCGAAGACTTTGTTCACATCGGCTTCTAGCTCTTCGATTGTTCGGAGTATTGAGTTGCTTCTTACTCCGTAAAGCCTTCCGCGCTTTACTACAAGGCCGCTTCTTTGGAGGTTGTTCAATTGGTTTATTACTGCTCCGCGGGAAATCCCCATTTTTTTGGCCAGTTCAGAGCTTGAGAGCATTCCATGCTGTCCTGGCTCTTTGATTGAATTGTGGGAAGTGTTGAATAATTCCTTGAACACTTGGCTTGTTGTTTTTTCCTTTCCTAAAGGCTCTAAAAGCCCAAAGCTTTTGCACAAGTAGTCTAATTCTTCCTCTACTTTGTTTGAGAATGGCGGTTCAATGCTTTTCACTGACAGTTCGAAAGAATGGACCCTTCTTGTTGGCTTTGGGAATGGCTTTGTTGTTATAAGGAAAGAGTTTTCAGGGGCATTCAATAGCCGTCTGTTTGTCGGATGCATGCAAATTAGGGGTTCAGAAAGCCTTAAAAAGTTAATTGTTTAAATTAAAGTAGTATAGTCTGTAAAATCTAGACACTTTGGAGTTTTTTTTGTGTTTGAGAAAAAAAAAGAGCAAGCAAAGAAAGAAGATCCTAAAGAAAGCCCAGAGCCTAAAAGAATAACAATTGAAGAAGCTGTTGAAGACAACAAGGCCTTAATTGAGACTTTGCAAAGGCTTCAGGCAGACTTTGAAAACTTCAAGAAACGCGAGGAAAAAAACCGCGAAGAGTTCTCAAAATTCTGCACTGCAAGCATTTTCTTTGACCTGCTGGAAATAATGGATTCTTTTGAAAGCGCAATGCAAAAATGCACTCCAGACCAAAACGAGGCGTTAGAGCCGTTGTATTACCACTTGAAAAAATTCCTTGAAAAAAACAACGTAACCCAGTTTTCGGCATTGAATGAAATGTTCAATCCAGAACTGCATGAAGTGCTGCTTACAGGATACAATTCCTACAAGGACGAAAACATTGTCCTGGAGGAAATAAAGAAAGGGTATTTTGTTTTTGACAAGGTCTTAAGGCACGCGCAAGTGAAAATAAACCAAAGGCCAGTGAAAAAAATCGAGGAAATAAAAAAAGAGCTAAAGGACCAATTGAACAAGCTTTCAGGGACTGAAGCAAGCGCGAAAAAAGAAAGGGAAGAGCAAAAAGGCAAGGACGCTGTTGCAGACAAGCTGTTCTCCAAAGAAAGCGCTTCTCCGCAAAATGAAGCAAAAGAAAACCAGCAAGCCAAAGAAAGCAATTCTCAAAATTCAGGCAATAATACTTCTCAAAAGGAAAGCAATTTGAATCCAGAAAACGGGGGTTCTCAAAATGCAAAATAATTTTAATACTCTGCACGATGCTAATTTTGATTTAATCAATCAAATACAAAAAATCAGGGTGAATGGGAATTTGCAGACAATGCGAAAGCAAATAGGCTCTGAAAACTTAAAATCTCTATTAATTGCTTTCTACCCCAAATATAATATTACTGAGATTCAGGAAATTATTGGAGTTCCTGACTCTACTGTTGAAAGATGGCTCAAACAATTAGGGGTTGAATTAACGCGAAATCATATAACTAACTTAGTAGTTCCAGCAAATTTTGAAAGTTCTGTAGTTTTAACTGAAAGAAGCAAATCAACAAAAATTTCTGCAATAACTATTGATGAAGGTTTGTCTTATTTAGTTGGATTCTGCATTGGGGATGGTTCTGTGCAAAAATTCTGTATCGAAGTGTTCAATAAGGACTCTGGGATGAAAGAGCATCTGGCTCAAGTAATGAAAAGGTACGGAAAAGTAGGCGAAAGCATAAGGCAAAATGGTTTGTGGAAGTTGAGATTATCAAGTGTGAAAATAGCTGATTTGATAAAAAGAAATAAATCTATCAGACAAGATACTATTGATTATATTCTAACAAATGACAAATTAGCACGCCAGTTCTTGGCTGGGCTTTGGGATGCTGAAGGGAGTGTTCTCAAGCAGGGAAAATATTTCCACATTTACTTATATAATTCGGATAAAAACCTAATAGACAATATTTCAGAGTTTTTGAATTCGGTCGGAATTGAAAATTCAATTATTCCCATGAAAAAAAGAAATAAAGAATATAATCTAAACGGAAGAATAATTGTGCCAAGAAAAACAGTTTATCGTCTTGGAATCCCTAAAAAGCATTTTAAACAATGGGGTGAACTGATTGGCTTGCACTTAAAACACAGTAAAAAAGCAATTATGGTTAAAGAAATTTTGAAGGGGGATTGTTAAATGAGTAAGATCATCGGCATCGACCTCGGGACTTCCAATTCTGCTGCTTCAGTTCTTGAAGCCGGAAAGCCGCGAATCATTCCCTCAGCCGAAGGAATGAGCCTTTATGGCAAGGCATTTCCAAGCGTTGTCGCTTTCACTAAAGACGGGCAAATGCTTGTCGGAGAGCCTGCAAAAAGGCAGGCAGTGTCAAACCCTTCAGGAACCTTCACTGCTTTCAAGAGAAAAATGGGAACTGACTTCAAATATTCCGTGAATGGAAAAGAATACAATCCCCAGCAATTAAGCGCTTTCCTTCTGCAAAAAATCAAGAAAGACGCCGAGGCTTTTTTTGGGGAAAAAGTGGAAAAGGCAGTAATCACTGTTCCCGCATACTTTGACGACAACCAACGGCAGGCCACTAAAGACGCCGGCTTGATTGCCGGGCTTGAAGTCATTAGGATAATCAACGAGCCAACGGCAGCGGCCTTGGCTTATGGCCTTGACAAGCAGTCCAAAGAGCAAAAAATCATAGTGTTTGACCTTGGCGGTGGAACTTTAGACGTTACTGTAATGGAATTTGGCGGCGGAGTCTTTGAAGTGAAATCGACTTCTGGAGACACTCAGTTGGGCGGAACAGACATGGATGCTTCGCTGACTGACTTTTTGGTTGCAGAATTCAAGAAAATCGAAGGCATTGACTTGAAGAATGACAATGTTGCAATGCAGCGATTGAAGGAAGCCGCAGAGCGGGCAAAAATTGAATTGTCAACAACAGTCACCACAGAAATCAACTTGCCTTACTTGACTGCGAACGCTAGTGGCCCAAAGCATTTCACCCTATCATTGAACCGCGCAAAACTGGAAGAGATTGTAATGCCGTTGATCAAGCGCTGTGAAAAGCCTTTAAGGCAGGCATTGGCTGACGCAAAGCTTGAAGCCTCTGAAGTGGACCGCATTGTGCTTGTAGGAGGCCCTACAAGAATGCCTTCAGTGCAAAAATTCATTGAAACCCAATTGGGAAAAATTCCTGAGCGCGGCGTAGATCCAATGGAAGCAGTCGCAATTGGAGCTGCAATTCAGGCTGGAGTTTTGGCCGGGGAAGTAAAGGACATTTTGCTTTTGGACGTGACTCCATTAAGCCTTGGAGTTGAAACAATGGGCAGTGTTTTGACAAAGCTCATTGAAAGAAACACGACAATTCCAACGCGCAAGAGCCAGATTTTTTCAACTGCAGCCGATAACCAAACCGCGGTTGACATTCACGTTCTGCAGGGAGAAAGGCCAATGGCGCAGGACAATAAAACTCTCGGGCGGTTCCAGCTTGTCGGGCTGCCGCCAGCGCCAAGGGGCATTCCGCAAATTGAAGTCTCTTTCGACATTGACGCCAATGGAATAGTGCATGTTGCAGCAAAAGACCTTGGCACTGGAAAGACCCAAAGCATTAAAATCGTGGCTTCGCAAAAGCTTTCTGAAGATGAAATAAAAAGAATGCAAAAAGAGGCCGAAGAGCACGCCTCAGAAGACGAGAAAAGAAAGCAGGGCGCTGAAATAATAAATTCTGCAGACTCAATGGTTTACAGCACTGAAAGATTATTGAAAGACTTTGAGGGAAAAGTCTCGGCAGAAGAAATTGACGCCATTAAAAAGAAAATCGAGGAATTGAAGTTTTTGCTAAAGCCTGAAAAGAAAGATTCTGCAATAATCAAGTCAAAGTTTGAAGAGCTTCAGTCCTTGGTCCAGCAGGCCTCGACAGAGCTTTACCAAAAGGCCTCGCAAAATTCGCAGGATGCCGAGCAGCCCCAAGATTCTCAAGGCCAAGGCCAAGCGCAAGATTCTGGAAAAGGCTCAAGCTCCAGCCACGACAATGCAGTTGACGCAGACTTCAAGGTAGAAGACGACAAGAAAAAGTGATTAGCTAGAATATAATTGAGAGTTCAATCAAAATGGAGGGGTGATTTTGAATGGCTAAAGATTTTTATGAATTGCTTGGAGTTCCAAAAAATGCAACAATAGGGCAAATTAAGCAAGTATACAGAAGGCTTGCGAAAAGATATCACCCCGACACTAGTAGAACCAGTGAAACTGCAGCAATTTTTAGAGAAATAAACACAGCGTATTCGGTACTTTTAGATCCTCAAAAACGTGCTGTCTACGACCGAAATTTGAATTTTTCGCAGGAACCGCCTCATAGGGCTAAAGAAAAGCCGAGAGATGTGGACGCAGTTGTTAGAGAAGGACTTAAAGTTGCTAGAGAAGTTTTGGAAAGAAAGAGGAGAGAGAAAGAAGCTACTAGCGCGCGCGATGAAGCACTTATTAAAGAAGCGCTTAGGCTCGCGAAGGAACATTCAAGAAAAAAAAATTTAGGTGCTTATAAATTTAGGCCCAAATGAAATATTGCAGATTAAAATAGGCAAAACTTGGAGATTGAAAAATGCCAGCGCAAAAGAGAGACTATTATGAAATATTGGGGCTTCCAAAAAACTCTACTCCAGAGCAGATAAAGCAGGCATACAAGGAATTGGCGAAAAAATTCCATCCTGACATCAATAAGGAAGCCGGTGCAGAGGAAAAATTCAAGGAAGTTTTGGAAGCATACTCTGTGCTTTCAGACCCTAAAAAGCGCGCGGACTTTGACAATCACGGATTCAATTCTCCAGAATTCTCAAACTTTGATGTCGAAGAGTTCATGAAGCGCGGGGGAATGCACTTTGACTTTTCAGACTTGTTCGGAGACGCCGGATTTGACCCTTTCGAGCAATTCTTCCGCGTTGAAAAAAAGCAGTCTGCCCAAAGGGGATTTGACTTGCGGTTTGATTTGGAGCTGGAATTGGAAGACGCTGTTTTAGGGACTGAAAAAACAATAGAGTTTGTGAAGACTGACACTTGCGACGAATGCAATGGAACAGGCAGCAAGGACAAGGAAGTCCTGAAATGCCCGCAATGCAATGGGAAAGGGATTGTTGAACGCACTCAAAAAACGCCTTTCGGAGTTTTTGCAACAAGAATGACTTGCAATAAATGCACTGGGGCCGGAGGCGTTGTGAAAAATCCCTGCAAAAAATGCAATGGGTCTGGGCAAATTCGCGTGAGGAAAAAAATTAGCGTGAAAATCCCGATGGGGATAGAGAATCAAAGCCATTTGCGTTTAAAGGGAGAGGGAAATGCAGGCAGCCGCGGCGGCCAAAAAGGAGACTTGTATGTGGTGGTTTTGATAAAGCCGCACAAGATTTTCAAAAGGGACGGGGCTGACTTGTTTGTTGAAGTGCCAATCAGCTTTGCTGAAGCAGCATTGGGTGGGGAGGTTGAAGTGCCGACAATCAATGCAGGCACTGCAAAATTGAAAGTTCCTGCAGGCACGCAAAGCGGCACTTTGTTCAAGCTGCGCGGCTTGGGAGTCAAAGAATCAAGCGGAACAGGAGACTTGTTCGTGAAAGCAATTGTGAAAACTCCATCAATTCTCACTCCAACCCAGCGCGAGGCTTTTGAAAAGCTGAGTTCTCTGGATGGCTTTAAGGAAAGGCAAAGCTTTTTTGACTCCTTGAAGAAAAAATTCAAGAAATGAGTTTTTTCTTTTTAAACCAAAACCAAACAAATAAAAGAACATCTACATAAGAGTTTTTTTATGCGTTTAATTCCCTTGCTTTTTGCATTAATTGTTCTAATCGGGCTTTCTGGCTTTGCAAGCGCTAGCTGGCTTTCACAATTAGGCCATAACATCAAGGATGAAGTCAGTTCCAAAAACCTAAAGACAGACTGGCATTTCACCTACAAGCACGTAAGCCAGCCAAAGCATCGGACTTTTGACTCTGCAAGGTGCGGAACCTACTACTGGAATGTCCAGGACAGGAAGTACTGCATGGGCGAATGGAAGGAAAAAGGAATAATAATCAAAGGCTGGTAATCCAACCCTTTTCTATTTTTAACTTTTCCAAACAATCTTTTCATTATGAATGAGACATTGCTCCGCAAGGGCGCTGAAGCAGAGCTTTACTCTGTTGAATACTTGGGCGAGAAGGCTTTGGTAAAGCGCAGGATTGCCAAAGATTATCGCATTCAGCAGTTGGATTTGAAAATCCGAAAGGAACGCACAAAGCTTGAGGCTGGCCTATTGAATTTTGCAAAACAGCAAGGAGTTAGGACTCCATTCATTCACAAGATTGACAGGAAAAATTTTGAAATAATAATGGAGTTTGTGGAAGGCAAGCGCTTGAAGGACGTTCTTTCAGCGAAAAACGCGCAAAAATACTGCGAAAAGCTCGCAGAGCAAATTGCCTTGTTGCACAATGCGGGAATAATCCACGGCGACTTGACAACAAGCAATGTGATTGTGAACGAGCGCATTGGCGATTTTTGCCTGATTGATTTTGGATTGGGCTTTTACAGTTCCAAGCTTGAAGACCAGGCAGTCGATCTTTTGAATTTGAAAAAAACCTTTCAAAGCACTCATTTTGCGCTCTTTAAGCACTGGAAAACGTTTGAAAAAGCCTATTCTGCAAAAGCAGTTTCAGGAAAGCAGGTTTTAAGGCAGGTTGAGAATGTTGAAAAGCGTGTTAGGTATTCTTGAATTTTAGTGATGAAAAATGCCTTTGAAAAGCTTGAAAAGAATTGGAAAAGGGCCTTTCAAAGGACAGACTCCAAAAAAAGTTTTTCAAACCGTTGATTTGGGATCTGGCAGAGAAGCAAGCTATCTTTACGGGCAAGCGAAGAAAAACCCGAAAAGAGAATACTTGGCAATTGACACTGAAGGAATTATTCTTGGAGGCAGGCCTGCAGGCCATCCTAGATTCTTAAAGCCTTATCAGAGAATTCCAAAAAACCTCAAAGTTTCGATGAAGGGTTCTTTGCTCAAGCTTCAAGAACTGCATCGCTTGGGCGTTAGATCAAGGCATGTTCAGATTTCAATGCCGTCTGGAAGAATTTTTAGCAGAGAATATTTGCAGAATATTGCAAAATCTGCAGCAAAGGTTTTGCTTTCTAATGGAAAAGTGCATTTTTTGAGCCCTTTAGAGCCTGAACGTTTTGAAGGAATTGCTGAAGCATTCAAGTTGGAAGGATTCAGTTTTAGGGTAGCAAAAACTCCTGAAAATTCAACACAGCATTCTTTCGCAAAATACAGTCCTAAAGCTGCGGCATGGTTTGAACAATACGGCTTTGTACCTTGGCAGTATGAATTTACATTGGGATTGAAGAAGGCAATTCCAGACAAGGCAAAAAGAAGGAATTGGCCGAGAAATTAGAGTTTCGTCAAAGCACGAATCAAACAATATGTTTAAATATGTTTAACCTTACTTTTTGTTTATGGCTTCTAAAAGTTCTTCAGTCACTGTCCAGGCTTCAAATCAAGTTGTCGGAACAAAGCTCACTCCAAAAGAGCTTTTGCAAATTCAAAGGCTTGTTGACTTAGGTGAGTTTTTGGGAGTTTCTGATTTTTTGCGAAGCGCTGTCAGGGAAAAGCTTGAAAGCATTGAAATAGTGCAAACAAGAAACATTTCCCTTAAGACTGCAAAGAAGGAAGTTTTGGGCTATTTTGAGAAATATTCTGAAGCCTTCCCTTCAGATGCCGCGAATGCCTTGAGTTTGGACTTGGAAACCGTGCATAAACTGACAAAAGAATTGATTGCTGAAAAAAGGCTTGAAGTGATTAATAATGACTGATTGCTTTGAGGTTGGAGACTGCCTTAAAGGCGACAGGATTGCAGCAGAGGCAAGAAAGCTAAGCAGGCCAAGGATTGTTGCAAAGACTGGACGGCATCAGGCACAGCAGATTGTGCTTTGGGAAAACGCATTTTGCGTGATTGAAAAAAAGCTTCGTTTTGTTCCCCAGCGTTAACCAGCCCCTTTTTTAAACCTTTTTTCCCAATTTCTAGTTATACTTTGTTTTTTATATCAGCTGTCTCAAGCCCTCTAAAGGTTGGGAAGGCAAAGTAATGTTTTTTACTTGGTGAATTTTTTGGCAGAAACCAAACAGCATGAAGCAACAGCCCATTCTGGCAATAAGGCAAAGCAGCAGTCTGCAGACTTGAGCAAGCAAGAGATTGCAGAATTGATCAGCTCGCTTTCAAACAAAGGCCATAATGCTTCAGAGATTGGGCTTATTTTAAGGGACCAGCATAACATTCATTCAGTAAAGGCAATCACTGGAAAGAGAATAACGCAATTAATGCATGAGAAAGGCATTGTCCAAGACATTCCTGAAGACATGATGAATTTGATAAAGACTTCAGTGAGGCTGCAAAAGCACATGGTAGAGCACAGGAAAGACACTTCTGCAAAGCGCGGCTACCAGCTTTCAGTAAGCAAAATCAGGCGCTTGGCAAAATATTACATTAAAGAGAGAAAACTCCCTTCAAACTGGAGATACACTGCGGAAACCGCGCAATTGTTGGTTAAGTGATTTTTATGGCAACAACAGCAAAGACAGTTGACAAGTGGAAAAAGAAAAAATGGTTCAAAATTTTCGCTCCGCCTCTATTCGACAAGCGCGAGATTGGCGAGACTCCTGCGGAAAAGCCAGAGAATGTCATGGGCAGGACTGTAAAGGCGAACGTGCGCGCCTTGACCGGCCAGATAAAAAAGGCCCACGTTGACTTGATTTTCAAGATAATGGATGTTCAAGGCTTGAACGCGAGCACTGAAATTTCCGGAATGATTGTAAAGCCTGAAACTTTGAGAAGGGTTGTCAGGCGAAGGAATTCAAAAATTGACGTTGTCCTCGATTCAAGGACCAAAGATAATAAGAAAGCCCGCATTAAGGCGACTGTTGTCTGCCTGAAAAAAATCGAGCGAATCAAGGAAACGGCAATAAGGAAAAAGCTTTTGGAAGAGCTTTCTAAAATGGCTGTTTCAAAGAATTTTGAAGACTTGATCAGTGACGCGATTTTTGGAAATTCACTCAATTCCTTGTTTGCGTCTGTCAAAACAATTGCAGGCATTAAGAGAATTGAAATAATGGCAGTCAGGCAATTGAATGATTGAAATTGAAGTTTTTGTCTTATTTCTTTCATTAGTCGTTTTTTCGCTGATTTCCTACTGGAAAAAGGCTTTGGACAAGCGCGGAATCCTGGCAGCAAACATTGTCGGGCTTTTGATTTTTTGGTTTGGAAAAGACGCTTTTTCCACTGGCCTAGTTCCTTTCTTCTTGATTGTATTGTTTTTTGCCATTGCAGAATCATGCACTCGCTATGCCAGAATGCTCAAGAAAACCCATCATGAAATCAGGAGCGTTGGGAACATTTTAGGCAATTCTGGAGCAGCCTTGATTGCATTGGTGTTTGTTTCTCCAATCGGCTTTTTTGCGGCAATCGCGTGCGCTTTGGCTGACACTTTAAGCTCTGAAGTCGGCTTGCTTTCCAAAGTGAAGCCCCGCTTGATAACTACTTTCAGGCACGTGGCGCCAGGCACTGACGGCGCAATCAGTTCTTTAGGAACCACGACTGCAGCTTTTGGAGCATTGCTGATTGGCGCGATTTATTTTTTGCTTTTCAATGACTTGAAGGCTTTTGCAATAATCTCTTTTGCGGGATTTTTTGGAATGCTTGCTGATTCAGTGTTTGGCGCGACTCTCCAAAAGATTGGAGTATTGAACAACAGCACAGTAAATTTTGTCGCTTGCGGCCTTGCGGCAATCGCGGCTGTTTTGCTTTTTGGGCTTTAAAGTTTTTTTGAACTTTTGTGCAAATAATTGTATTAGTTAACGATTGATTTCATTCGTGCACTTGGACTTCAAATAAATGTTTTCTTTTGGAGTGGTGGTAGACTCAGTTTCGTGATAGTCGTAATTTTCAATTCTATCACAAATTTTTTTGTCTTGCATCCCTAAAGCCAATATATATGTGCACCAATTTCTTGAAGCATTAATGTTGCCGCCAGCACCACAGGCAATCAGTGGATGGCGAGTGTTAGAAAGGCTTTTCTGTAAATCAAAAGTTTCGCACTCTTGTTTCATAGTCATATTTGTTAAGCCAGTGTTGTATGCTGGATCTATTTTATTGCAGATGTTTTTATCTGATTTTATGACTGAAAAAAGAAGATAGCAGGTTTGTTCGGTGTATTTATTCACTGAGCCCAATTTTGGACAGTTGTCTGGATCGCCACTAATTATTACTGCCTGTAATTCTTCAAAATCTTCAATCTCTTCCTTTACTAAAATTACAAGGCCTATATGATCTCCTTTGGTATAATCTAATATAGATTTATCAAAACCAGCTTTTGCCAAGTCAATAATCTGGCTGTCAGTTAAGGAATTAAAATTGATATTTCGAAATTCTCCATTAACATCGTTGGTTTGATTGTTATTTGTATTTTGAGTGCATCCTGCCAGTACTGCCAAACTTAAAAATATCAAAATCAGAAGTATTTTCATTGTAAAATTAACTATTTTTATTAATAAAAGCTTTTGCTTCGACTTGCCTAAATTATTTTCAACTTATTTGTTTGATTGTATTCAAGTTGTGTATTGCCCCTATTTTTTGGCAGTATTAAGCAAAACCTGGTTTTTGAAAACATTTTTATTCCCTGCTTTCTTTATTATTTGGATTCTTGATGGTTGAAGTCGCTTTGTTGCCTTTAGAGCTTATTGGAATCGTGATTTTGATCGCGATTTTCTTTTCTATTATTGCAAAAAAGCTCGGGCAGAATGCCGCAATCGGCTTTATTCTCACTGGCTTTATTTTAGGGCCTTTTGTATTGAAGGTTTTGCATCCTTCAGACCCAGTGGTCATTGCTTTCAGCGAGCTTGGACTTTTCATTCTCTTGTTTTATTTGGGATTGGAGCTTTCTTGGCGAGAGTTTTTGGAGGCCGGAAGCTCTGGCTTTGGACTGGCAGTAATTGACATGCTTGCCTGCACTATTGCCGGTTTTTTGCTTTCATTGCTTTTCGGTTTTTCATTGATTTTTTCAGTCCTTGTTGGCTTCATGCTTTTTTCAACAAGCACTGCAATTATTGCAAAGTTTGCGATTGACAGGAAGCTCATGCAGACTCCGTCTGCAAAGTTTGTGCTTTCCATTGCAATACTGCAGGATTTTTTGGGAATTTTGCTTGTTGTCTTGGTGACTAGCAGCTCTAAAAACGGCTCTGCATTGGATGTCGCATTGACTTCGCTTGTTTTTGCAATTTCTGTATTTGTTGCAGTGCACCAGCTTTCAAGGTTTGTTGAAGGCTGGATGATTTCAAACAAGCTTGGCCAGACTGAAATCACTCTTTATGCCTTGGGAGTTGGATTGATTGTTGCGACAATTGCAACCATGCTTGGGCTTTCCGCAGCGCTTGGGGCTTACTTTGCTGGCTTTGCATTGGCTGAAACCCAGGCTGGCAGGCGGATAAAGCATGACGTGAATTTCATGCGCGATTTTTTCCTGGTGTTTTTCTTTGTCGGCTTTGGAACAACAATTTTTTACAATTCTGGCGCAATTCTTCAAGCATTTCCTTCTGTTGAAACCTTGTTGAGCATTGGGTTAATGGCTTTGGTCTTAGCTTTGGTTGCGATTGCAGCTCATTTCATTGTGTTTTTGCTTTTTGGCTCGAGGTTTGGATTGAACAGGGAAGATTCAGTGAGCGCTTCAGCAATGCTTATTCCATTGGGAGAATTTGTAATAATCATAGCGACTGCGGCATTGCTTGTTGTTCCTGCCTCTGAAAAGGCAATAGTGCCCGTGCTTGCTTTCATGCTGATTATTTTCACGGTTTTTGTTTTCGAGCCATTGTATAATGCAAGGCGGTTTGTTGAAAAAGTTCTTTCTTTCATTCCTTCACTTTTCAAGGAAGTTCATCACTCGCAAGTTGCAGGCCACACGTCTTACACTCAAAGGCAATTGCGGTCTTTGATTTGGAACTTGTTCGTGATTTTGTGCCTTGCCTGGCTTTCAGTGATTTTGTACAGCAAGCTTCCTACTTTTGGAGTTCCAATTCCTTTTGTAAGGCAGGTTAATGCTTCATTGATTTTCCTGTTTTTTGCAATAGCGCCTTTCGTGCACGCGTTGATTGCTTTCAAGAATTTGCTTAAGGCAATGCATTCAAGGAATCTTTCAACAGTTTAAAAAAAAAGTTTTTAATGCTTTGGCCTTGTTCGAAGTGCTTGCCTGGTCCTTAATTCACCTGTTTTTGGGATTGTTTTAATTGGCCTTCTGGAATTATTTGCGGCTTTGGCATTAGGCCTTGCTGCTGTTCTTGCCTGCAATCCTCTCGTTGCTATTGTTGTTGGCCTTGGTCTTCTTAATGCGTTTTTCCAAGCGCCTGGCTGTATTTGCCTTAAGTGGTGCTTTCCAACGCCTGCTGCCGCAAAAATGCCTTCAAGGATTGTGGTCTGCCCTGGCGCTCTTTGAATTGTTTTTTTGGCTATTGGCTTTACTGGCCGTTTAACTTCAATTCTTGGCTTTATCATGACAAAATATACAGTTTAATGTATTTTATTCCTTTTGGTTTCTCAATTTCTTTTGAAAAGGCCTGTTTTTTATGAATTGGTGGGACATTGCATTGTTTTTGGCTCCAGCTTACGTGGCTAATGCCGGCGCAATGCTTTTTGGAATGGTTTTGAAAAGCAAGACTCCGCTTGATTTTGGGATTCAATTCATTGATAGGCAGCCATTGCTTGGCAAGGGAAAGACTTGGAAAGGCACTTTTTTTGGAATTTTTGCGGGAACAATTGTAGCTTTTGCATTGATGGTTTTGTTCCCAAAGCAGGCCTTTGACTTTTACCCTAATTACTTGCTTGCCGGGTTTTTGATTTCCGCGGGCGCAATTTTTGGAGACCTTGCGGGCAGTTTTGTAAAGAGAAGGCTTTTGATAAAGTCCGGCTCTCCAACTCCAATACTCGATCAGTTGGACTTTATTGTCGGGGCTTACGTTCTTTTGGCAATTTTTTACTGGCCTTGGCCTAGCTATGATGATTTCTTTTTTGTCTGCATTTTTACAATAATAACTCACATTTCTACAAATTACTTTGCTTTCAAGCTTGGCTTGAAGAAAGTGCCGTGGTGAATTGATTGGCGAAAAAACACAATGCACTGAATAAGAAAAGCGAGTTTTTCAGCAAGTCTTTCTGGTTTGCGTTAAAATTCTTCATTATTTTTTCAGTGCTTTACGCGTTGCTTTTCATATTGGATTTTTCCCCAATTGAAAACTGGCTTGCTTCTTTGGAAGCCGGATTTTTGGGATTGAATGCTGTTGGGAATTCTGTAAGTATTAATGATTTTACATACGTTATTTCGCAGTCTTGCATTGGCTTGTTTTCCGGAATAGTGCTTTTTGCAATAATTTTTGCGTGCAAAAAGCCAGGCTTGAAGGCAAAGATTGCAATGGCAATTGCCGGGGCCGCAGCGCTTTTCCTCTTGAACATTCCCCGCGTGTATTTGGTGCTTTGGGCCGGCCAAAACTTTGGCCCAAGCGCGGCAGACTTGACGCATTTTGCAAGCTGGTTTGCAACAACATTCTTCATCATTGCAGTCTGGTACTTGCTTGCTGAAAAAATCGTCGGCAAAGAATTCAAGGAATTGATTTAGAAAAAAACCCGAAATTTGGGATTGCGGTAATAATTCTTCACGAAAATTATTACCATTGGTAATAAAAAAGTTAAAAGTTATATCAACAGAGTAATTCACAATAACTTGAATTTTCTCTTATTTTCCAATCCGTTTATTTAGCCGATCTAACTCATCAAGGCAAGTTTGCTTTGAATAATCATCCTTTAGTGAATTGCAAACTTCTAGGCTAATATTTTGCAATCTAAGCTGCGAGTCATAAGTTCCAACACACGGCTGCTCAATCCAAAAGTGATTGTCAGTTCCTTGATTTTTGAGCATTGGTACTTGATAAGATAAATCATAATAGCATTTGAAATTGGAAGCGCTTCCAATGCACCCGGTGGTTGGACGAGCACCCATACTTAACAGGCTTGAATTGCTCGTGTCAACAGTTACTCCAGAACAGTCGCAAGTTTTCTTTGTTGGGGAAGGACCTAAATCAAGAAGCCCATAATTGTAGCCGCATGGAGTTGACGCTAACTTGTTAAGCCAATTTCCTAAAATAAATTGGCTAAGAAAAATGAGCATGATTATTATGATTCCTGCAATTGCTATTTTAGCCAATTTCATAAGTTTACTATTGCTTTTACCTATTTAATCATTTGCGCATCAAGAAAAGGCAAATTACACTGCTAATAAATTTTCTGAAGAAAACATCATCAATGATGCTATTATTTCACGAAAATTATTCCAACAATTTGTGATTGTGTGGGGGCTTCTATTTTGCCTTGTGAATGACTGCTTTTGCGATTTCCTGGAATGCAGGCCTTGTTATTAGAACGCCCACTAGGACTCCAATGATTGTCGTGAATGCAAACCCGACCAGCCTTGCCATTCCAGAGCTTGGCCCTACAACGAGCAGTGGGAGCATTACTGCAATCAATGTTGCTGCAGAAGCGATTACAATGAAGAATGCCCTTTTTGCCCTGTTGACAAGTGACATTCCAATTACTTCTTCTTCGCCCTTGCTTTTCTTCAGTTCGTCAGTTATTACTATTTGGTCGTCGACTCCATAACCGATTGCGGCAATTATTCCTGCAATTGCGGCCAAGTCTAAAGGCCAGCTGAAAAGCGCTGAAATTCCCAAAGTTAAGATTGCTTCAGCAAACACTGTGAGCATCATTGGAATTACTAATGCAATTACCCTGTACCTGAAGAACAATACGCAGGCAACAGAGATTGCGGCAATGATTCCAATCAGTGCGACAGTCCAAAGGAAGCTTTTTCCCAATGCGGCAGTGACTGTCACTTTGCTTACATTGTCGACTGCGACTGGCAGGCTTCCAGACTCCAAAAGTATTGAAAGCGACTGCAATTCAGCCCTTGCGTCAGCATTTGTTCCAGAAGAGCCCCTGATGAGCAGTGAAGAGTAGACTTTCGCGTTAGGGTCGTTTAATGAACTGACATCCATGTTGGTTACGTCTTCAGAAAGCTTGATGACTTCCTTAAGCCCTGTCGCGAACCAAGTGAAAGGCAGGTCTGAAGGAGTGACTACTTCATTGACTGTAAACCCAATCTCTTCAAGCTGTTTTTTTAGTGCGGCGTCATTTAATGAAGGAATGATAGCGAATTTTCTTTGCTGCACAAGCGACTGCAATTGCGCAATTTGCTCTTTGCTAAATCCATTTGAATCCAGTATAAAGTTTGGCATGTTTGCGTTAAGCAGGATTTCCTGGATTTTCAGTCCTGCAGGAATGTTCCTTGACTGAATGCCTGCGGCAAGCTTGTCTGAGTCTTTGCTGTAAATGTCTTTTGGGATTATTAGCACTGAATCTGAAGGCCTGTCGAGGAAAAAGAATGTGTTGTCGCATTCGTAAGTGACTTTTCCAGTCGCTGAATCAAAGCCTGTCCTGGTGCAGCGGTGGAATGTCATTTGGCTGAATTTTTGCGACGCCTGTTCTGTCAGAGTGAAAGGCAATGTCCAAGTGGAGAATTTGCCTGAAGGAGTCACTCCATAGCCTTTTGCAGGGTCTTTTGAAATGTCAACAAAGTCGTTTCCGCTGAATATTGTGTTTCCGTCAAGGACTGCCTCAAACTTTCCCTGCTTTAGCAGCACTGACTCCAGTTTTTCAACCTGCAAGGGGTCTGTTTCTGCCAATTGCGCAAAAACGAATTCATTTCCCACAAATTGGACTGTGGAATCTTTTGTTCCTGAAAAATCCAGTCTTTGCTGGATGATGGAGCGGATTTGCTCTTTTTCCGCAGTGTCAGTGACTTTTTCAGCCAAGTGGATTTGGAAAAGCGTTCCGCCCCCAAAGTCAACTCCAAAAGTCGGGCCTTTTACAACTAAAATTCCAATGCACAATATTACTGCAATGATTGCAAACAATACCTTGTTGTTTTTTAATAATTGATTCATTGCGCCGCACCCTTGTGCTTTTTTTCAACATACCATAACAGCATCGGGGCATTCATCAGCCAGGTTCCAATCAAGTCCGCAAGTAGTCCAAACACCAGCAGGAATGCTATTGTAAACATCACTTCAATTTGCGCGAAGTAAGAAAGAACAGCCATTACAATGACTGAAACCAGCGCTGTTGAAGTCATTGTGACTCCAGTGATTAAGGAATCCCATGCTCTTTCTTGGGCTGTTCCGTCCTTTCTTTTCAAAACCCTTGTTGTCAATAAAATGTCAGTGTCAATGCTGTATCCAATAACCAGCAGAATTGTCGGGATTGTTGCAAGGCCTAATGGAATGTGGAAGAAGGCCATTGCCGCCAATGCGGCCAGCGCGTCAAACAATGCGGAGAAAACAATTGCCAATGTTGGAATGACTTCCCTGAAGAAAATGAAAACAACTATTATAATGAATATTATTCCAAGCAATGCAACCCATAAGGCCCCTTGCCAGAACAATTGCCCTAAAATAGGGTTTATGTCTTCAGACTGCATTGCAACATTGCTTCCGAGATTGAAGTTTTGGATGATTTTTTGCTTGATTGTTTCATTGAATGACTGGTTTGCCTTCAAGTAAGCGTCAGATGCCATGCTGAATAAAGCGTCTGCCTTGTCGCTTGGAGAGTAAGTTCCTGAAACAAAGGCCTTTGCGCTTTCCAAAACTTGCAGTGAGTATTGCTTTGACTCTTGCGGATTGTCCTTCAAAAGGCCTGCAGCCTTGTCCAAATTTGACTTTAATGCCGCAATGCTTTTGCTTTCAACAAACTGGATCCTAATCTTGTTCCCTAAAGGAGAGCTTACAGTGTTAACGCTCACATCAACCAAGTCGAATTCTTTGCTCAAAAAGTCAGTGACTTGCTCTTGGTCCACTGGCTTTGGCGCGTCAATTATCAAAAGGCTTCCGCCCTTCAAGTCAACGCCTTGGGTGACTCCAGGCCACACAAGGACAAATCCCAAAAACACAAACAATAGAACAAGAGGCACTGCCAAGTATAGCTTGTAGTTTTTCTCATAGAACCCTGTCAAGAATAAAGCACCCCAAAGCGAACAATTACATTAATAAGCAAAGAAAAACATTAAAAACATATCAAATTCTGGAGATTTGGCAGAATTTGATAATTTTCAAAAGCCTGGCTTTTGAAAACATACGGGAAAGCGAAGGCGTTTGGATGAAGGAAGAGATTTTTGCTTTAATTCATGAAGGCTTGGACAGTAGGGATTTTGAAACAAGGCGCACTGCAAAAACTTTCGCCAATTCTCTTAAGAGAACAACCCGCATAATGCAGTTTGAGAAGCAAAAGCACGTCAGGGATGACGGAAAGCTTTACTTGCAGCAGTTGGTTTTCATGACAAAATACCTTTTGCAAAACCCTGGATTGCCAATTGAGGAAAAAATGAGGACAATCCAGCCAAAACTCAATGAGCTGGAACAGCATCAAATCCACCAGATTTTCCTGCTGCAGCACTTGAAGAAAGCCCGCAAGGCCGAGGCTTCAAGGAAAAGAAAATTAAAGCATGCGAAAAAGAAAAAAGGCAAAAAGAAAGCCGTAAAGCATTAAATCAAGCTCTTTTCACTAATTTCTCATGAAGCTTTATTTCATTGACTCTAAGCAATTGCTTGACTCTGCCTTTCGCGATGCAAGAAAAAAAGTCAAGTCAATGAGCACTAAGGGACTGGATGACAAGTTCAGGCAAATCAGGACTGAAGAGTCAATGATGTTGACTGCAGTTGCTGATTACATTATTGAAAAGCTTTCAAGCACTGCGCAAAGCTTTCCTGACTTCAGCGAATCCAATCCATTCTATCTGGAGCTTGTTGAATCAACAATTGACCTTACTGCATTAAAGAAAGCGATTTCTCACTTGACTGAGAGCTCTCGCATTGTGAAAAAGCTAAAGTTTGAGGCATTGAAAAAGCTTCACGGAGTCAAAAGAATCCAAAAGTGGGATTCAATGAGCCTGGAGCGGAAAAAATTTTACGGCAGGGCTGCTGGAGTTTTGCGCAAGGCAGACTCTTCAATCACTGTTTTGAAAAAGTCATTGAGCAAGCTTAGAGAACTGCCGCACATTGACGAGAACTCTTTCAACGTGGTTTTTGCCGGCTTTCCGAATTCAGGCAAAAGCACAATGCTTGAAAGAATGACTGGCTCAAAGCCTGAAATCGCGCATTATGCTTTCACTACCAAAAGCATTCAGCAAGGCTTTATTGTGGAAGATTTTGTTAAAGTCCAGGTTTTTGACACTCCGGGCCTTTTGGACAGGATGCCTTCTGAAAGAAACCCGATTGAAAGAAAAGCGGCTTCCGCCTTGAGGCATTTGGCAGAATTCATTGTTTTCATTGCTGATGTCTCGAAAAACTCCGGCTATTCTGCAAAAGAGCAATTCAGCCTTTTTGAAAAGCTCAAGGCAGAGTTTCCAAAAAACGAGTTTGTGGCTGTTTTGAACAAGTGCGATATTGCGAATGAAAGCTTAAGGCAGGAAATGCATGCCGGATTTGAAAAATCGGGAATTCCTGTCTTTGAAGAAGGCGAAGGCCTTGAAATTCTGGAATTAAGGAATGAAATAGTTAAAAAAGCGCGTGTTTTCTTCAAGAAAAAGTTCTCGGAGTGAAAAAAATCTTTTTTTAAAGATTCCTTCACCAAAGTGCTTCCAGTAGGCAGGGTTTTCTAATTCTGAATGCAGGGGTGTTTGGCAAATGATTGCAGACAGCAAAACTAAAGCAAAAGTCGATGTTTCCCAGGAATTGACGGCAGTTTCCGAGCTGATGGAAGCCGTGCTTTCAGACACTTCAGTGCCAAGGAACATTCGCGCAGTGGTTGACGAGGCCTTGAAGAAAATAAGCTCTTTAGAGGAAAAGGCAGTCGCGGTAAGCACTGCAATCTACCAGTTGGATGACATCAGCAATGACATTAACATGCCTTCGCACACTCGCACTGAAATTTGGGGAATTATTTCAGAGCTGGAGTCAATTAAGGAAAAATTGAAGTGATTGGTTTTAATGATTGGCGAAAATCAAGTAAGCCCAAAGCAGGTTTTGGATTTTGCCACTTTAAAGAACGCGTTCATTGACTTGAAGGCAATAAACCTTCTAATTCAAAGGGACAATTTTGAAGAATTGATTGAAGAGTCCTTGAAGGAAAACCCTGAAGAATTCATTACTGAAGACCGCATTAAAGACTTGATAATCCGCAAGGAAACAAAGCTTTCCGGAGTTTCTCAAGAAGTGATTGTTGAAAAGTCGGGCAAGAGGCTTTTTCGCGACGAGTATTCCTCAAAATTCAGGATTTTGGACGAATGCGACGTTACTGGAAAAAGCTATAGTGAAGGAAAAGTCGGGGACTTTCTTTCCTACTTTAGGGACAAATTCAATTTTTTAGAGCCTTTATTGCACAAGAGGCAGGGCTTTGAGCCAAAGCCTTTAAGCCGCTTGGACCGCACTGCAAAAAACAAGGAAGTTCACTTCATTGCAATGGTTAGAGAAAAGCAAAAGTCGCGTTCCGGCCATTTGATTTTCAAGCTGGAAGATTTGGAGGCAGAATGCACTGGCCTGGCATTAAAGGACGACAATAAAATAATGGACATTTGCAGAAACATAATGCCTGACGAGGTTTTGGGATTTCGGGCAGTGAAAGGCAATGACGATTTGGTAATCATTAAGGATGTTTTATGGCCTGACATGCCTAACAGGAAGTTGAAGACAATCAATGAGCAATTGAGCATTGCGTGCATTTCAGACATTCACATTGGCAGCAAAATGTTCTTGGAGAAAGAATTCTCGAAATTCATTTCCTGGATTGACGGAGACTATGGCGACGAGAAAGAATTGGAGAAAGTCTCGCGCATTAAGTACTTGCTTATTGCAGGCGACTTATGCGATGGCATTGGAGTTTATCCTGACCAAATCAATGAATTGAACATCAAGGACATTAATGAACAGTACGAGGTTTTCGCTTCCTTCATGAAGAGAATTCCTGAAAGCATTGAAGTTTTCATAATTCCAGGAAACCACGACTGCGTTGTTCGAAGGGCAGACCCGCAGCCTGCAATTCCAAAAGAATTCTGCAAGGAACTGCATGCATTGGGAAATTTTCATTTCATGGGCAGCCCAAGCATGGCTGAAATTGAAGGCTTCAAAACCTTGCTTTACCATGGAAACTCAATGCATCAAGTCAACGCTAATGTTTCAGGAATGGACTTTAAAAGGCCTGAAAAAACAATGGAAGAGCTTTTGAAGCGCAGAACTTTGGTTCCGACTTACGGAATGCGCCACACTCTAGTCCCTGAAAGAAAAGACTACTTGCTGATTCGTGAAGAGCCGGACATTTTCTTGACTGGAGACATGCACCACAAGGGCTACAGCAATTACAAGGGAGTTCTTTGCTTGAATGCAGGCACTTGGCAGACAGTCACGAAATTCCAGCAAGAATTAGGCCATGTTCCGACTCCGGGAATTTGCCCGACAATTGACTTGAGCAATGGCAAAATCACGGAAAACTGCTTTTACCAGCCAACTTGCTGAAATTATTTACTTCCAGCAATGATTCTAGCCATTGATTAAAACCATGGCCTAATCTTTTTTAATGTTTTTTTCTTCTCGCCATTGCTCTTAGCATTTGAATCTCGGCTTTTCTTTCTTCAGAAAGCTGCCTTGAAATTCTCGCAGAATTTTTCAATGTTTTGGCTTGTTCCTTAATTCTTCTTGCCTTTTTTGGAAAATGCTCTGCAACAAAAGCCTTTCCAAAAGCGCTCAAATAATCGCCCTTTTCAACGAATTGCCCGATTTCTCCCTTGGCTTTTTTGGCTTCTGCCTTCAAAGCTTTTGCTTTTTCAAAGCCCAATTTTGCGTCTTGCAATTCCCTCTTGGAAGCCTTTGAAAGAAAGTCCTTTCTTTTGCGTGCGCGCCTGATTTGAAAAGCAAGCAAGTTTCTTCCAATTCTCTCGCGCAAAGGACGTTTTAAAGGCATGACTTAAAAGAGCGCGATTTTGTTTTAAACACTTTTCTTCCAAAAATTATCGTTCAAAAGGCCTTAAAGCCTGTTTTAGCGAGTTGGTTTGTAGTGCAGCATCAGCAAGAGTTAAAGATTATTGCAATCCCTGAAGTCAAAAACTATTTTTCAAAAATAAACTCTGTTGTTTTAGAGCAGTTTGAGCTTGCAAAGCTTGCAAAGGCAAAAGGATTTGATATTTCCGCAATTCCTGAAACAAGGCCTGCATTGGACCTTGCAGACCGCACTGAAGCAATCATCGGGCCTAAAGGCGTTGCGCAAAGATACAGGCAGTTGTTTGTCGAGTGCGGGAAAGACAGGACCAAGGCAATCTTCAAGCTGTTCAAGGAAATCCTCATGCAGGAAGGCGAATGGTATCAAGAGCCAGACAGGGAAAAAAGATTGGAGCAGGCAATGCGGACTGCCCTAGTAATTGTCACTGAAGGAGTTGTTGTCGCCCCATTGGATGGACTGCCTGCAATAAAAATTTCAAAAAATTCTGACAGCACTGAATTTGTTGACTTGTATTATGCAGGCCCGATAAGGGCTGCAGGCGGAACAGCGACTGTGTTTCCATTGATTTTGGGAGACTATGCCCAAAGGCTTTTTGGCCTTGACCGTTACAAGCCGACTGAAAGCGAGATTGAAAGATATGCCGAAGAGTCCGACATTTACCAGAATGAAATCGTGAGCAGGCAGATTAAAGTAAGCACTGAGCTCACGAAAAAAATTGTTAAAGGCTGTCCAGTCTGCATTAACGGCGATCCTACTGAAGAGCGGGAAGTTTCAGTGCATCGTGACATTCCCCGCATTCCAACAAACAGGATTCGCGGCGGGGCAATGCTTGTCATTACTGAAGGAGTCGCGTTAAAGGCAAAAAAAATCCTCACTTACGCAAAAATGCTTGACTTGGACTGGGGATGGCTTATGGACTTGCAAAAGTCTGACGTGAAAAAAGCAGACGGAAAAGAAGCTTCATTATCTCCGGACTGGAAGTTTTTGGACAGGATTGCTGCAGGAAGGCCGATTTTTTCCTATCCCTTGCGGCCAGGCGGATTTCGGCTGCGTTACGGCAGGGGAAGAAACACTGGAATAATGGCAAAGGCAGTGCATCCTGCCTCAATGCACTTGCTGGAAGGCTTTATTGCTGTTGGAACCCAGTTGAAGGTTGAAAGGCCGGGAAAAAGCGCAGGAATGTTTCCCTGCGATTCCATAGAAGGCCCGATTGTATTGTTGAACAATGACTCAGTGGTCAAGGTAAGCAATTTAGAAGATGCTGAAAGAATAAAGCCAATGGTGAAAGAATTCCTTTTCTTGGGGGACATGCTTGTAAGCTTTGGGGATTTCAAAAAAACAGCGCATCCTTTAGTGCCTGTCGGCTATTGCGAGGAATGGTGGAAGCTGGAATTGCAAAAGGCGTTGAATGAGGGAAAAAAACTGGATGGATTGAGTGCTGAAAAGTTTTTGCAAAACCCAAAGGAAATTTCGCCATTTGAGGCTGTTGAAATTTCACTGCAGCTAGGAATTCCATTGCACCCTGAATTTTCGCATTACTTTGAGCTTTTGAATTTTGAAGAACTGCAAGAGCTGGTGAAAGAGGCCCGTAGTGCCGAAAAAGTCTTTGAAAAAGACAGCATTGCGCAGGCAAAGTTTTCCTTAAAGCAAGGCGTGAAAAAATCTTTTGAAAAAATCGGCCTGCCGCACAAAGTTTCCGGCGAGGAAATAATTGTTGAAAAAGAATACGCTTACCCCTTGCTGAAGGTTTTTGGGGCATTGAATGCAAGCGACCAAGGCCTGCTTTTGGATAAGGGCAAAAAAATTCTTGAAAACCTTTCAATAATTTCAGGGCTTGCGCTTCGCGAGAAAGGGGGAACTTTCATTGGCTCAAGGATGGGAAGGCCAGAGCAGGCAAAGCCAAGGAAAATGACTGGAAACCCGCATTCATTATTCCCGATTGGATTGTTTGGCGGAAGCACTCGTTCGCTCAACAAAGCAATGCAGGCTGGCGACAAAAAGCTTGAGATCGAGCTTGCGTTATTCAAGTGCCCAAGCTGTGCCAAAACAACAATCCATAATTACTGCCCGGAATGCAATTGCCGGACTGAATTATTAAGGCATTGCAAGCAATGCGGCAGGACAATGTTTGACGCAAAATGCCCGCAGTGCCGCCTTCCAACAACTGCCGCAACCAAAACAAGGGTTGACGTGAATGACGAAGTCAGGAAGGCAATGAAAAGCCTGCAAATCCAACTGCCTGAAACAGTCAAGGGCGTGAAGGGCTTGTTCAGTTCGGACAAAATTGCAGAGCCTTTGGAAAAAGGCCTGCTTCGCGCAAAGTATGACTTGCACATTTTTCGTGATGGAACAATCCGTTATGAAATGATTAATGCGCCAATCTCCCACTTCACTCCCAAAGAAATTGGCCTTTCTGTTGAAAAAGCCAGAGAGCTTGGCTATGAAAAGGACTGGAAAGGAAACCCGCTGGTTTCTGAAGGCCAGATTGTGGAGCTTTTCGTGCAGGACGTAATAATCAATGAGAACGCCGGGGACTTTTTCATTACAGTCACTAAATTCATTGACGACTTATTGGAAAAATTTTACAAGCTTCCGCGCCATTACAACAAAACCAGCAGGCAGGAATTGATTGGAGAGCTGGTTCTTGGGCTTGCTCCCCACACTAGCGCGGCAATTGTTGGAAGAGTGCTTGGTTTTACAAAAGCAAGGGTTTGCTTTGCGCATCCGTTCTTTCACTTGTGCAAGCGCCGCAATGTTGACGGAGACCAGGACTCAGTGCTTTTGCTTATGGATGCGCTGCTTAATTTTTCAGAATTGTTTCTTTCAAGCTCTCGAGGAGGTAGGATGGACGCGCCCTTGGTTTTCACGGTTGCATTGGATCCTGGGGAAATTGACGATGAAGCCTATGAAATGGAAACCTGCACTGAATATCCTTTAGAGCTGTATGAAAAAAGCGCTTCAATGGCTTCTGCAGCAAGCATTCCAATACCCACAGTATTGCAAAAGCTTGGAACTGAAGGACAGTACAATGGGCTGAATTTCACCCATGGAACAATGGCTTTTGACGCCGGCCCAAAAACAACAAAGTACGTTGAATTGCAAAGCATGGAAGACAAAATGAAAGTCCAGGCCCGCTTGCAGCAGAAAATCCGCGCAATCGACAAGAAGGATGCTCTTGAAAGAGTCATTGTTTCGCACTTCATTCCGGACATTATTGGAAACACGCGCGCTTTTTCACGACAGAATTTTCGCTGCACAAAATGCAACAGCAAGTACCGCCGGATTCCATTGGTTGGAAAATGCACTAAGTGCGGAGGCCCGCTAATTTTGACAATCGCGCAAGGCAGTGTCAGAAAATACGTCGAAATCGCAAAAAACTTAGTCAGGGATTTCGAGCTTTCAGACTACTTGCGCCAGCGTTTAGAACTTGCCGAGCAAGAAATCAATTCAGTCTTCCAAAACGACAAGAAAGAGCAAAAGTCATTGTTTGAGTATGTTTGATCATTCGTCTTCATGTTCGATTGCATGAGATGCAACGTCAACCACAGTTTTCAAGAACATGAAAAAGACAATTACTGGAATTTCCAAAATCATTGACAATGCGTCAATCTGGTCCGGATTTCCAGTAAAAACAGAGTATATAAACAACGGAATTGTCAGAATGCCGAAAAAGAAGCCCCCCAAAATTATTGTAAAATGCATTGGAATTATTCTGAGATATGGTTTGAACATGAAATTTCCAAAGTCTTTTGCCTTTTTTGGCTTGGAATTTTTCAGGTAATAAACTAAGGAAGCCGCGTGATTTGCGGCAAAGGGCAGTGCGCTTATCAAAATTCCCGCCAGCATTTTGCTTTCTGGAATTCCAATGAACATCAAGTACCCAAAATGGAAAAAGCCATAATGCAGCAGAAAGAAAAGAGCAAACCCGAGTTTTTTCTTATTGTTGATTTTTTTTTCTGTTTTAAAATAAGCCATCCTTAAAAAATGGAAAACTCCTATAAGGGCGCTTTGAATCCAATAAGTGAACAGAATGTCATTCAAGCCCCATTGGAGCATGATTGCGAAAATTATTGTTGAAATATTGGAAAGGACCAATAGCCTTACTGTCGGGTCCTTGTTGAAGGAGTTCTTTATGAACGGGAACAATTTTTCCTTGTTGGTCAGAATGCCAAGGACATTATCAAAATTATTGGCTGAAAATTGTGGGTTTTTAGTTTCGGGCATTAGTTTCACTGGCGGTATTTTCTAATTCTTGGATTATTTCAGCGCAGTCCTGGGCCAAAAAAGAATTATTATGAGGATTATGATTATTGCCGCCTGCAGGTAATGGTTTGTCATGATTGCCTTTCCAATGCTTCGCATTGTTTCAGAATCGACCACTGAATGATAGACTGCCCTGCTGTACTCAAGCCAGGCGCTAGGCCGCCTTAATTCCATTGCTGTCTCTCCAGTCAATTCCATGATGCTTTTTTCCCTGTAGGGAATTTCATCTTCTGGCGCTATTTCCCCGGTTGTTGCATTCACTACAAGCTCGAATGTTTCCTCATTGATTATTACTTCAACTCTCCAGAAAGGCACGAAAACTAGTTTAAAATTTGACAATTCGACGTTTTGCTTTGAAACTCCGAGCTTTGCGGCCAGGCGGATTGGCGCGATTTTTTTCACTTCGCTCTCTGACATGTTTGCTCTTTCAATATCGACTTCAATTCCTTCAGGCGCCGGGCTTTCCTTAAGCATTATTGGCTCTTCGCTTTCGCCCAGTTCTAAAAGCGATTCATCAAATTCCCCGCTTTGCGCGTTCAAAGCCATGCTTCCGGCTTGAGTGTCTTTCACAACCAATGCCCCGCTGTCTGCGTTCTTTTCTTCAAAAAAAGCGTCGTAAGCGAAAAAATAGTAAGGCAAGAACTGCAGCATTGTAGACTTTGTTTCATAATGGTGCCAGAACTTTCTCCCCAAGGTCTTCTTGACAAGCTCGCCAAGCTGTTCTTTGGTGAAGGAAACCGGAAATGAAGGCTTTGTCAAAAACATTAAAACACGAGAAATAAAAGGCCTTTCAGGCTATTAAAATTTTGCCTTTGCGCCATGCTAAAGAACTCTTTTTAAAAATCGTTTGAAACAGGTTTTCTAGAGTTTTCAATGGGCCAGAAGCTAATTTTCATTCTCTTGCTTTCAGCAGCTTTATTGCTTTCAGGATGCGCAATTACTTTAAACCCTAAAGACATTGAATTAAGCCAAACGCCAGTGAATTCTGGCAGTGCTGGAAGCATTAATTCAGGCATTTCGCAAGACCAAAATCCCCAAATATTTCAAGTCACTTTAACCTTGGCTGAAGTTGCAAAGCACAATAAAGCGGGGGATTGCTGGATGGCAATTAATGGAAAAGTCCTGGACTTATCAGGCTTTACAAACCATCCAAGCGGCTTGACTTACGCGCCTTACTGCGGCACTGACGCAACCCAAGCATACGGCAATAAAGGCGGTGGAGGTCCTCCGCATTCTTCAACAGCAGATGCAATGATGCAAAGTTTCTTTATTGGAAACTTGGGCGACAAAATTTCTGTTTCTGTTTTGGGAAATTCAACTGTCTCAAGCGTTTCAAGCAATTCAAGCAATAATCAGCCTTCAAGCAGCCAGTCTGGAAGAGAACGCGATTTTGAAAGGGATGATGATTGAAATGCGAAAAGTCCTTTACATTTTTCTGGCTTTAGCGACTGTTCTTTTGGCGGCCTATCAGTCATTGTTTCCAATTCCTGCATTGACTTCAACCATACGGTTTTTGGCGCTTGAAGGGTTTTTCCTGCTTTGCGTTTCATTAATTGTCGGGCCATTGGCTGTTTTAAATCCTGAAAAATTCTGCGCTTTAATCAAGCCGAGAAAGGCAATCGGCATTGCTTCCTTTGCTGTCGTCTTAGCGCATTTTTTCCTGGCTTTTGCGAATTTTAAGGCAGACCCTGCAGTGTTTTTTTCAAGCCCTTCATTAAGCATTGCATTTTTTGCTTTCTTGATTTTAGTGCTGATTGCCTTGACATCAACGCAATGGGCTTTGGAAAAGCTTGGTTTTTTCAAGTGGAAAACAATCCAAAGGCTTGCTTACTTTGTATTTGCGCTTTCTTTGGCGCATTTTTTGCTGAGCTCTAACGGATTGTTTGTTGTTTTTGGAAGCAAGGTTTTTGTCAATGCCGCGGAAATATCAATGCTTGCGTTGGCTGGAATCACAATTGCCCTTCAAGTTTTGGGCTTTTTGAAAACGCGTTCCTTGAAGGCAAAGCGCGCAGAAACTCCTGAAGCAAATTGTAAAACTGATTAAAAATTAGTTTTTTTTAGAAAAATAATTTGGAAAGAAAAAGCAGAAATTAATCTGCTCCTCTTTTCTTGATTATTTTGACTTTTGAAGGAGTCACTAGAACTCTGTCTGCAGAAATTCTTGCAATGTCCCCGTCAATTTGCCCGGCAACTGTCTTCATTGCTGAAATGTATTCCCTCAATTTGAGAGCGTTTCTTTTTTGCATTTCCCCAATGTTCAACAATAGAATGTTTCCTTTCTTCATTTCCTCGATTGCTTTTGCAACGTCAGCGTCTTCATTCAAGACCATTGGCTTGACTAATGCGTCAGCATTCTCGTACATGCTTTCTTCGGAAACATCCAAGTTGTTCAGGAAGTCCTCGATTTGTTCATCATCAGCTTTTTTGCTGAATACCTTATCAAAAAAACCCATTAAACCACCCCAAAAGAGCCTTTTTTGAGAAAAAATTACTAGTCTATTATTTATGCCGAACTTTATTTTAAGGCTATCGTTAAACACAAACTTCTGCGAACAACGAAAAAGAAAAAAGTTTGGAAAGCGAACTGATTAAAAGTTTAAACTTTCTTTACTAAATAACATATTGCTGTTTTTTTGGGGATTTTTTTGGGAAACTTGTTTGAGCAGGAATTGAATAGGGAAAGCGTTTTTTCAAACCGTGACGCAATAAGCCCGTACTTTATTCCAGACGCGCTTCCATTCCGCGAAAAGCAGATTAAAGAGATCACTGGCCTTTTGGCTGTTGTTTTGAAAGGTAAAAAGCCGAACAATCTTTTTGTTTATGGAAAAGTTGGTACTGGAAAAACTTGCGTTGTAAAGCATGTCTTGCAGGAATTGGATGAGTTTAAGCAAAAGCAGAATGCCCAAACACAATCATGCTACATAAACTGCAGGCTTCACAACTCAAAGTATAAGGTTTTGCAAAAGCTTTGCAAAACACTTTATCCTAATGAAAACTTCCTTGGCTATTCTGCCTCTTTTGTTTTTGACAAGGTTTTGGATTTTTCCCGCGCAAAAAAAGCCAACTTGATCATTGCATTGGACGAGATTGACAAAGTGAAAGATTTGGACGAATTGGTTTACGCGCTTTCTCGTGGAAATGATGAGATAGAGAATGGCTTTGGCGGTGTGTCATTGATTGGAATTTCCAATAATGTGCTCTTCAAGGAAAGATTGGATGCGAGGACCAAAAGCTCGCTTTGCCAGGAAGAGCTTGTTTTTCCACCGTACAATGCTGAAGAATTGAAGGAAATCCTGAAGCAAAGAATTTCTCTGGCTTTCTTGCCAAACACTGTTCAGGAAAGCGCGTTAAATTTGGCAGCTGCAATTTCTGCCCAAGAGTCTGGAGATGCCCGCACTGCAGTATTGCTTTTGCTGCGTGCCGGAGAGCTTGCAGACAAGCAAGGGCTTGTGAAAGTTTCTGACGTTCAAGTGAAAGACGCAAAAAGCAAGGTTGAGGAAGAAATAACTTACAGCATGGTTTCAACTCTTCCAGACCAAGAGCAGTTAGTGCTTTACACCATTGCCTTGATGGCCTTGAAGGAAAAGCCATTGCCTAAAATCACTGGCCAGCAAGAGCAAGGCGTCTTAATGTCCGGCGAGGTTTTTGAAGAGTACCAGAAAGTAGCGAAAAGATTTAAGGAATCAAACGTCAGCGCGCGCTGGTTCCGCGCTTACATCAGCGAGCTGGAAACCTACGGCCTAATTTCCACAACAAAAAGCGGGCCTGGAATGGTCGGCAACACGCGCTTGATAAAACTGAATGTCGAAGCCCACAAAGTGAAAGAAAGCATTGAGAAGGAAATTGCGGGCTGATTTTTACAAAAGGGAAAGATTAAATTGTTCAACTGCTTTTTTTGATTCTGTGGTTTGAATGAATGATAAGGCTTGCGAAAAATTCGCTAATTTTAACATAAACTTCGCTTTGATACTGGCTGGCCCAATGCTTGATTTTGTAATGGATGCTGGCGTGAAAATGAGCGAAGGAATTGGAACTGCTGTTGCTGGAATTGGGCCTGATTCTGAAAAAAGCAAGGAAAAAGTGAAGCAGACAATCAATGAAATGAAGCAAGAGCTGCCGGATAAGCGGATTCAAATTATTCAAGACATACAGGCAGGCCTGTTAGCGCAAATGCCAAAAGCAAAAGAGTTTTTGAAAAAAGCCCCAGAGGACGCAATTTTTGAGGAAGGCTTTCAAATAATTGACAATTACAATTTCACGCCGCTTCCAAAACTGTACTCTTCTTTAGACAACAAGCAATTGTTTGCCTACATTGACCTGGCAAAGGCAAATGACGCAAAGCTTGGCGAAATGCTTGAAAAGCTGACTGAATGGATTGGGCGAATTTACACTAAATATCCTGGCTTGTTTCCGAAAAAAGGCAAGCCGCAAACAGCGGCAAAAAAGTGAAAAGCTATGGAAAAGAAAGAACTTTTGGGCTGGATTTTGTTTTTTTTAGGCTGCGTTATTATCTTGTTTCCTAGAATTTTTCCAAATTTAATTTGTGATTCAAGCAATACTATTTTGTTCTCCTTGTTTTGGGGTTGGTTTGTTTCAATTATTGGCGTTTGGGCTTTGCAGGCAAAATCCAAATTTTTAATTTTAATTCCAATAATTCTAACCTTGTCAATCTTCGTCTTTTCGCTTTGTTTTCGCCTGTTATAGGTTTTAAAACTCGTCAATAGTGCTTTGCTCTAGCTCTTCAGCTGAAGGCTTTTCTTTTCCTATCTTTTCGCCAAAGTGCTCCTTGAGGTTTTTTGCGACTCCTGCGCCAAGCAAGATTTCCAAGTCCCGCAAGTCTGCCTTTTTCACTGAAGAAATAGTGGTCAGGCCAGCATTGTACAGTTTGCGAGCCCTGACTCTTCCAATTCCTTTCAATTCAACCAATGCAATCAACTCTTCCTTGATTCCGTACTTCAATCTTTTGCGCAGCTTGCCTAAAGGCAAAAGATGCCGCTTTAACTCCAGCAATTGCGCAAGCTCGAAAGCGGCATAGGCAAGCCAGTCAAGCCTTTCAAGCTTTGCGTGCAAAATTCCGGGCTGCACGTTGAATTCTTTCATTAAAAGAATTTCGGGCTTTTCCTGCAGCCAAAGTTCGAGCAGTTTCACTGCACTGAATTTTTTCAATAAGTCAGAGTCTTCAAACATTGCAATGTCCACATTGACTGGAAATTCTTGTTTTCTTTCGAGCATTTCTTCCCAAAGCAATTCGTGCATTCCTTTAGGCACTGTTGGATATGGCGCGAACTCGAAATTGTCGCAAAGCAAGAAAAGTAATCCAGGGTTTGAAATTTCTTTTTTTCCCAGGGCAGTGATTATTTTGAAGGCTGAAAGCGGATCCAAGTAAAGTTCGCTCACGCGTTTTCCAAGCTTTGTTGCCTTGATTTCCTTTTCATTCAATTGCACAAAGCCCAAATTTTGCAGTTCTTCCAAAATGCCTTGAATTTTCAGGAAAAGCGCTTCCAGGTTTCCGTACTGGAGCGCGTAAAATGTTTTTTTGAAAAAATCCTCGAGCGATGCTAGGTCAAAGACAAAGCCTGACGCAATCACTGCGAGAGTGTGCGTTCTCAAAATTGGTTCAATTCCTAATTGGGAAGTTATTGCCTCCATTTGGCCGGTAATGTAATAGTCTTTCAGAAAGTCTGCCTCGCTTTCAGTCCTCGCAATGATTATTGATTCTCCAAACTTATCGTACTTTGGCCTTCCTGCCCTGCCGGCCATTTGCTTGTATTCGCGCACTGGAATTTTTGCGCTTCCCTCAGCTTCGCTGTATCTGTAAACGCTGGAGATTATAACACGGAATGCCGGCAAATTCACGCCTGCAGCAAGTGTTGGAGTTGCTGTCAAAACCTTCAAATGGTTGCTTTTGAACAATTCTTCAATTAGTTCCCTTTGTTTTGCCATTAATCCCGCGTGATGGAATGCAATGCCTTGCCTTGCCAATTCGCTTAAAGTGCGGCATTGCTCTGTCGGCTGCTCTAATGTGTGCAGCAATTCTTGGGATTTCTTAAGTAAAGACTCTTTTTCCTTCTCACTTAATCTCTTTTCAACGGTTTTGGCGAGCTTTTTTGCCGTCGCTTCTGCTGACTTGCGCGTTGCGCAAAACACTAGCGCCTGCTTTTCCTTTTCATGCAAAGTCTGCTCAATGATTGCCTTCACTGAATCGTCTCCTGGAACTTCCTCAATTTCCCTCCCAAAATGCAATTGCTCGTTAAAATGAACTCCTTCTTTCAAATGCACTGGCCGAAAATCGCTTTCCACTAATTCGGCATTTAGCCATTTTGAAATCTCTTTCGAGTTGGGAATTGTTGCAGAAAGAGCGAGAATTTGCACTTTTGGATTCAGCTGCATTAATTCTGCGGTTGTCACTTCAATTGTCGGGCCGCGGTTTGAATCAAGTTCGTGAATTTCATCAATAATGAGCAGGCCAATGCCTGAAAGCCATTCTGCCTTGTGCCTTACAAGGCTTTGCAGTTTTTCAAAAGTAGTGAAAATCAAGTCATAGTTCTGCAGATAGTTGGAGCTTGAGTCAAAGTCTCCAGTGCTCAATGCCATGCGGATTTTGCATTTGTCAGAGTATTTTTTCTTCCAGTCCTTGAAATGTTCTGAAGCCAAAGCGCGTAAAGGGCAAGTATAAACTGCCTTTCGCTTTTTTGCAATAATGCTGTTCAAAGCCAAAAGCTCTGCAGCAATTGTTTTTCCAGAAGCAGTCGGCGCTGAAACAACAATGTTTTTTGCCTTCCAATCCTTCTTCAAGACCTTCAATTGCATTTCATTGAATTCTTGGAAGCCATTGGCTTCAAGGACAACTTCCTCAATCTTTTCCATGCTTTTTTCCCGCTTTAATGCTTTATTACAGCTTTTACTTTTAGCCCGAACTGCTTTTCTAACCTAGTGGCTTCTTTTTTTAGGCTTTCATAATATTGCTCTGGATTTCCCATCAATTCATTCCATTGCCTGAATTCTTCAGGAAACTCTTTCTTCATTAAAGGAATCATTCTTGCCAAAACTGTCGGCTTTGTGTTGAGCATTTCAACAAACACAAAGTCCAAATCTTGCATTTCAGAAAACAATGCTTCCAAGTCAGTAATGCCCGGCAGCACTGGACCAAAGAAAGCATAAGTTTTCAACCCGCTTTTTTTTGCCTTTTTTAAAACGCGAATTCTTTCAGAAGCCGGGCTTGCAAACGGCTCTATGGCTTTAGAGCACTTGTCTTGCAAAGTGTTCACTGTCAAGCCAACTTCAGCATTCAATTCCTTCAAAACCCCAAAATCCCTTTCAACAAGCGAGGATTTTGTGAGAATTTGCAGTTCAAACTTTCTTCCATTTTTTGAGGCTGCAAAAGCTTCAAGAATCCCTTTAGTGAGCTGGAATTTGCGTTCTAAAGGCTGGTAGCAGTCTGTAACGCTTGAAAGCCAAACGCTTCCCGGCTTTTTCTTTTCCAGCTCTTTTGCAAGCACTTCAGCAATGTTTGTTCTAACATCAACAAATTGCCCCCAGTCTTCCCCAGAATGGCCAGTAAAGCGCTTCATGAAGTCCGCATAGCAGTAATTGCAGGAATGCTGGCAGCCAATGTAAGGGTTTATTGCATAATCAATGCCTTCAATCCCGCAAGGCGTTAGGCAGGACTTGCACTCTATTTCCTTGACTTCCATAATCTTATCTGTTTTGAATTATTCCTTTAAAGCCAAGTACTCGAATGCCTTTTGGCCTGCAAGCAGCAAATTAGGCAAGTCTGCCTTTCTGAAGCTTTGCGAATGCTGCCATTCCCCGCTTTGGGTCTTGAAAGACTTTTGAAAGCTCACGCTTTCCACTGTTGTTTCCTTCCCATTGAGCTCTTTCTTGTTTTCCCAAATGCTTGCGCTTACTGCCCCTGCTGAAAACTTTTTTACTGGCTGCATGAATTCCACTCTCCCAAAAAATACTATATTATGGTTTTTGGAAAATCAGTGTTTTTAAAGTTTGCAAGCGCGAGATTTCCGGTCGAAAGAATCATTTTCTTCCAAGCATTGCCCAAACTTGCGTAATGCTTAATTTCTTCCAGCCCCTTGCTTCTGCTTTTTTTCCAGCGTTTTCTGAAAGAACTGCAATTCCGCCTTGCGGCGTTTTATAGAAAGAGCGGTTTTTTCCAGAATGCGCAAGCCTATTCCTTAAGGCCCAGCCTGGCTTTCCCATTTTTTCAAAAAGTTCAGCAGCCAAATGCGGCTTTGG
>JAUSFL010000007.1 GCA_030649735.1 Candidatus Iainarchaeum sp.
GGGCTTTCCAATGCCCTTTCTTTTTTCTTTTTCTTTATTGTTTTTTTCAACAGCCTTGATTTTTCTGGCGATTGCCAGCTTTACTGACTTGAAATCAAGGGTTGTAAGCAACAGGCTGAATTATTCAATGCTTGCCTTGGGCATTGCATTGCACTTCCTGCAGGCTTTTTTTGAAAGCAATTGGACAATCTTCTATTTCACAATCGCCTGCGTTATTGCGACTTTTCTTGGCTCTTACTTGCTTTGGAAGCTTGGAGTCTGGGCTGGGGGAGATGTAAAGCTTTTCACTGCTCTCGCGGCCTTGGTTCCCTTAAATCCTGCAGTGATTCCGCAGGCTTTAGGCTATGCGCAAGGAATTTTTGCGCCCTTGCAATTGCCTGTGTTTCCTTTGACTTTGTTCATTTTCAGCATTTTTAGCATGCTTCCTTTAGGGGTTTTCATTGGAGTTAATGGAATTTTGAAAATCAAAAGGCTCAAGGAAACTCTTTTGAAGGATTTGAATGCAGTCTTTTTCAATTCATTGTTTTTTGCCTTGGCAATTGCTGGCCTTGAGGGAATTTTCCAAAAGCTGGAAATTTCACTTTTTTTAATCTTTTTGCCGCTTTTGGCAATGGCTTTCTTGAAGGAACGCTTGCGGCTTTTCGCCAGCGTTGCGGCTTTTGCGATAGGGCTTTTTGTTTGGGGGCCTATTGAGGTTTTGTGGATTTTTGCCGGCTCTTTGGCTTCCTTGTTTTTTGTTTCGGCATTCATCAAGGTTTTTTTGCTGAGCAAGCGCGAGGTTTTGGTTGTTGAGAAGAAAGTCTCGCGGCTTGAGGAAGGGGACATTGTTGCAGAATCAGTCATGGAAAGTAATGGAAAAATTTTAACGGCCGCTGGAGCTGGTTTTTCTGAAACTTTTAAATACTTGAAAACCAATAATCTTGCAGGATTGCTGGAGCGGCTTAATCCTAAAGGAAGGCTGATTGCCGACAGGCATTCTGCCGCCGGCTTGACAGTTGAGGAATTGAAGGAATTGAAAAAGCTTGCGAGGCTTAAAAAGATTGGCTTGAAAATCAAGGTGAAATTGAGCACGCCTTTTGTGCCTGGAGTGCTTGTTGCATTCTTGATTTTGGCTTTCATTAGCGATGTTTTTTGGAGAGTGTTTTTCAAATGAGTTTGGGAAAAAAAGGGCAGGCGAGCATTGAGCTGATACTGCTTTTGGCTGTAGTATTGCTTTTGGTTCAGACAATAATCCTGCCTTCCTTTGAAGCCGCGCAAAAAGCTTCCAGCGATGTTTCAAGCATGGCGATTGTCAGAAGCCAGGCGCAAAAGCTCGCAAACGCGATTGACTTGGTCGGCTCTTCAAATTCTGGCGCAAAGCAGACAATCCATTTGGTTGTTCCAGCGCATGCAAAAATCGGCTGCGATTCAAACCCGCCAATAATGCAAATTTATTATCAAGTGCAGCCATACCATGAACTTGGGGTTCCTGAAGTCTGCAAGCACGACTCTGACTTTAGCGCGTCTTTTCCTTCAGGAAATAATGAAGACTTGTGCACTGGAATAATTCCATTGTCTCTTTCCACTGGCATGACTTTTGACTGCGGGACTTTCTCAAGCGATGTGCTTAAGAGGTTTGACAGCAATTCCATATCAGTGACAGTCCAAATAGTGAATGCTTCAGACGTTGTTTCTTTGAATTTAGAGTGATTTTTTTATGAATTATAGCAAGGGACAGGCAAGTTTTGAATTGATTTTGCTTGTCGCTTTTGTCATAACATTAAGCATTTTGATTGGAAGCTATTTTTTCCAGGATTCTGAAAACTCCAAGCTATTGGCCAATTCAAAGTCTGTCTTTCTGCGGGAATTAAACAATGAGAATGGATTTTACTCAATCCAGCAGTTTGACCTCGTTAGCTCGTCTAGCCCTGCAAATAAAACATTGCAAATTTGCCTGATTCCTGCAATTCCGGCTTCTGAAGAATCAATCAAGAATGCAATAAAGGCCGAAGTGCCCGGAATTGATGATGTTGTAATTTTAAGCGTTAGCACTTCAAAAAACATCTGCTAGTAGGACGATTGCCGAAAGCAAGGCCTTTCTTTTAATTCTTTTTCTCCAGTTTTTAACGAATGATTTCTGAAAAAAACGCGTCAATGATTGCGTTTGCGTTTTCACTCATTGGATTCACAGCATTGCTTTTGCTGAATGCTTTGGAAAGCCCGCGGGAAATTAAAATTTCTGAAATTCAAGGAATTGATTCCGGAATAGTCCAAGTCAATGCCAGGATTGCCTCAGTCAAGCTTTCAAAAAACGCGTTATACCTGCGGCTTTTTGACGGCAATTCCTTGAACGCCATTGTTTACAGCCCTTCGGCAGAGATTTTGCAGGCTGCTGAAGAAAACTCGCTTGTTTCTGCTTCTGGGGAATTGCGCAAAAACCCAACAGGCAATGGAAAGACATTGATTGTTTCAAGGTTGTGGCGAATTGCTTGAAATTTTCATTTATGTCATTGCGGGAATTGCACTAGGCATTTTTTCAGGCTTAACGCCGGGAATTCACTTGAACACAGTGTGCTTTTTTGCAGCGGCCTTTGCACTGCACGGAGACTTCAACATTGTTGCATTGATTGTTTCAATGAGCATTACCCACTGCTTTGTTGACTTTATCCCAAGCGTTTTTTTGGGCGCGAGCGATAGCACTCAAAACTGCGCTTCAGTCCTTCCAGGCCACAGGATGTTTTTGGAAGGAAACGCGCTTGAGGCAGTGAAGCTTTCATGCATTGGCTGCCTTTTGGGAGTTTTTTTCTCTTTGATGCTGTCCATTGTTTTTGTCAGTTTTGCCCTGCAAATTTCAGGCATTTTCCCAAAATTGATTCCTGCAGTGATTTGCATTGTTTTGCTTTTGATGGTTTTTTCAGAAAAAACTCTCTTGAAGAAGGCAATGGCATTGTTTGTGATCCTGATTTCAGGCGCGGTTGGGTTTTTGTCATTGAATTTTTCAACCCAGGATTCATTGCTTGCATTGGTTTCAGGGTTTTTTGCCGCCGCTGGACTGCTTTGGAGCTTTTTTGAAAAAACTTCCTTCAAGCCGCAAAATACTTGCGAGGCTTTCTTTGAAAAAAAGCAGACAATTTCTGCGGGCTTTCTTGGGGGAATTGCAGGCAGCATTGTCGCATTGCTGCCTAGCATTGGGCCAAGCGAGGCAGCGTTAATGGTCAGGAAAGTGGCCGGCGAAATTTCAACAAAATCATACCTTGTTTTGCTTGGCGGCATTTCCACGGCAAACACTGTCTTCGGGTTTTTCGTGCTTTTTTTCTTTTCCAAAGCCCGCAATGGGCCCGCGGTCGCCATCAGCCAGCTCATCAGGCTTTCTGAAAGCAATTTTCACGCCTTGCTTGCAATAATTGTTTTCTCTGCGGGAATTTCATTCTTCATTTCAGTATGGCTTTCAAAAAAAGCACTGGCTTTTTTCCAGAAAATAAATTATTCATTGGCCAATTTGGCTGTCCTGATTTTTTTAAGCGCATTGGTTTTTGCATTCTCTGGCCTTAAAGGGCTGCTTGTTTTTGCAACTGCCTCAAGCATTGGCTTTTTTGCAATCTCTTCAGGAGTGCGCCGCTCGAACTGCATGGCTTTCCTGATGCTGCCGACCCTTGCCTTTTACATTAGTGCTTTAATTAACTCTTCCTGAAAAATCTGTCATGAAATTCAAGAAAGGCCTTTTAGAGGCATTGTGCGAGGCGGCAAAGTCAGTCTATCCTGACGAGTTTCTTGCAATGCTTTCAGTCAAGAAAGACTTGGCGCTTGTTGAAGAGTTTGTTGTAGTTCAAGCAATTTTTGGAAAAAACTTTTCCTCATTCCAGCCTGACTTGCTTCCTTTTGATTCCAAGATTGTCGGGACAATCCATTCCCATCCTTCAAGAAACAACAGCCCGTCGCAGGCTGACCTGCGGGTTTTTGCAGGGGGCAGAGTAAATTTAATAATTGGCTTGCCCTATGCTTTAGACAGCATCAGAGCATTTGACAATTTTGGAAAGGAATTAAGTCTTGAAATAATGGAGTGATGAATAATGCCTGAAAAAATCCTTCTCATTGTAATGGACGGCCTTGGAGACAGGCCTTTAAAGCAGCTTGAAGACCAGACTCCGCTGGAAGCCGCTGAAAAGCCAAACTTGAACAAGCTTGCAAGAAAGGGAATCACTGGCTTAATGAACCCTTGCGGGGTTGGAGTAATGCCTGGAAGCGATGTTGCGCAATTTGCTGTTTTGGGCTTTGAGCCTGAAAAAGTCTATTTCGGCCGCGGGCCTTTAGAGGCCTTGGGAGTCAATTTTCCACTGCAAAAAGCAGACATTGCATTTAGGGTGAATTTTGGGACAATTGATGAAAAAGGAATTATAGTTGACAGGCGTGCCGGAAGAATTGCTTCAGTAATTGATTTTTGCAAAGAATTGGATGGAGTGACAATTGACAAGGTAAAGTTTTGCCTGAAGCCGACCACTGGCCACAGGGCAGTGCTTGTAATGCAGGGAAAAGGATTAAGCCCTAAAGTATCAAATTCAGACCCAAAGCTCATTAGAGTTAAGCCCTTGCCTGTGAAGCCTTTGGACCAAAGCAAGGAAGCAAAGTTCACAGCGCAGGCTTTGAACAAGTTTTTGGAAAAAGCCGCGAAAGCATTGGAAAAAAGCCCAGTGAATTTGAAAAGGGCAAAGGACAATTTGCCATTGGCAAACTGCATTCTCGCAAGAGGCGCTGGAAGAATGCACGAGCTTGAAACTTTCGAGCAAAAATTCGGCTTGAATGCTGCCTGCATTGCAGGCGGCGCATTATACAAGGGAATTGCAAGGTCTTTGGGAATGAAGGTTTTTGAAAATCCTGCATTCACTGGAAAGGCAGACACTGACTTGAACGCAAAGCTCGAGCAGGCAGTGAACTGCCTGAAAGACTTTGATTTTGTGTTCTTGCACATTAAAGCCACTGACTCTTTTGGGGAAGACGGCGACTTCATTGGAAAGAAAGAATTCATTGAAAGAGTCGACAAGGCCTGCCGTTCCTTGCCTGAATTGCAGAATGCAGTGATTGCAATAACTGGCGACCATTCAACGCCTTGCGCTTTGAAAAAGCATTCTGCAGACCCTGTTCCTTTATTGGTTTACGGGCCTAACATCAGGGTTGACCCGGTAACGAACTTTTCTGAAAGAAGCTGCGCTCACGGCGCGATTGGAAGAATCAAGGGAATTGAGCTTGTTCCAGAACTGATAAACCTTGCGGGCAGAAGCAAAATTTACGGCGCCTGAATCCACGCTAGATTTAAATAACTAAAACCACTTCCAGAATACTGAACACCATGAATTCTAAAGGCCAGTTGTTTTCGCTGGATTTCATAATCGCAGTGGCTTTGATAATGCTTGCCATTGGCCTGCTTTACAAGCAGGCTGAATTGTTCCAGTACTCGCAAAAAGATGACTCAATCCAGTCAGAGCTTTACAGGATAGGGTATAACGCGAGCAACCAATTGGTCGGAAACCCAGCAACGACTTGCGAACTTGTAGATCTTGCAGGGCCTTCAGCAGGCCATATTGATTATTTGCCAAACTGCCTTACAGTAAGCCCGGGAAACATTCCTCCAGGAGTCAGGCACGGGTGGTATAAAAACCACAGGACGAATGCGAGAGTTATCCTAAAGGAAGATTTGGGAATTCCTGAAGGTTATGATTGCAAAATAGACTTTTCTACAAACCCTCCTTTAGGCGGGGGCAAAAGGATTTTGATAGCTCCGGGAAATTTGGGGTGCAATGGAGACCCTTTAAATGTTCCTAATATCTTCTCAATCAAAAGAAGCGTGGTTTTTTTGGATAATTCAAGCCCTGACGGGCTTAGTCAAATTTCAAAGTCAGAATTCAATTCTTGCGTTACTATTGGAACTTGTCCCCTAAAGCCAGCAACATTTTCATTGCAGGTGTGGAAAACATGAATAAGGGGTTTATGTTCAGCATTGACGCCTTGCTTGCGATTGCATTGATTGTTTCAGCAAGCCTTGCTTTTGCAATGCTAGTCCAAGAGTCTGACTCTGAGCTTTTGCTGGCGCAGGACAAAAGAATTGCCGCAAGCGATGACGCCATTGTAGGATTTTACTTGAAAAACATTACTAATGTTCCTGCTGGCGTTAGCTCTTTTATTGACTCCAAAAAAACAGCGTATTGCTCAAAGGCTTACTATTATGATTTTTCAACAACTAATGTCGCTTCAGTGGATTTTTGCGAGGGAAATTAATGAATTCCAAAGGCTCTTTTTCAGCAATTGTCGCTGTTTCATTGGTTGTTTTGATAGCGGCGATTGGATTCACTTTTTATTCAAACGGAGTTTCCCAAAAGGCTTTGCTTGAACAGCAGGATTCTTTAGAGTTAAGGAATCAGTGGGCTCAAACAAGGTTTTTGCTTGACAAGGCAGTGGCGAAAGCGCTTTCAGAACATACAGTTTACGCCGTAACTTGCACGGTTTACAGCTTTGACAGCGCTAATGTCAGCGCTTATTTCACTACTGTTTTGAATAATACGAAAAGCTCTGTTATATGCAGCATTCCGGCATCAGGCGCCGGAAGCCTTATTGTGACAAGTCCGTCAAATATTGCTTTCAAGCTGACTTGCTCTAAAGCCGGATTGTCTTATTCTGATTCAGTAATTTTTGAGAAGGAAGTGCGGGCAGGCACTGGCTGTGAAGTCTGGGACATTCAAGGCGATGCGTTTAAGGACGTTTAATCCAGCAGTTTGATCACTTTTTTTCCGACAGAGCTTCCGTACTGCATTGCCTTTTTTGGCCTGTTGTAGGAAATTTCCGGGACTCCAATTTTTTCAGCGAGCTTTCTCAACGCGTGCTTTCTCAAAAAATCGTCTTTTGAATGGATTTTTTCCTTTGCTGGAATTTTAAGGCAGAATTTAGCGAATTCTTTTTCGCAAAAAGGCAGCCGTAATTCCAGCCCAAGGCTTTTTGCAATTGCATTGTCTCTTTTCAAGTCAACTCTTGCGGCTTTTGCAAAAAGCCTTTTGCATTCTGCATTCACTGACTTAAGCCCTTTTTCTTCAACAGTTTTTCTAAAGCGGTCATAGCCTGCGAAAAGCTCGTCTCCGCCTTGGCCCATGAAAATGACTTTGAATCCAGAGTCTTTTGCGGCTTTCATTGCAAAAAATTCTGAAACTCCAATTTGCAGGTTTAATGAGTCATCAAGGCCTAAAGGGGCAAGAATTTTTCTCACTTGCGAAAGAGCCGGCCCGATTTCTTTTTCTGAAATTATTTTTTCAACAAGCTCTAAATTCATTTCTGCAGAGCTTTTTTCGGCAAACTTCAGGTCTTGCGAATTTTCCAGTCCGGCACAAAACAATACTGTTTTTGAAACTTTTGCAGAAACTGCCTTTGCAATGACTGCAGAGTCAACGCCTGCAGAAAAAAGCACACCCGCCTTTTTCAGTCCTTCAGCGCTTTTTTCAATTGCTTTCCAGAATTCAATTTCCAATTTTTGCGCGCCAGAATCCATAAGAATCATTTGCCGTAAAAGTACTCGCCTGATTTTTTCTGCTCTTGGTCAAGCACTGAATCCTGTTTGTTGATTCGCGGCCTTCCGCTTTCTGCATCCCTGCGCATTGTAATCCCCTGCATTTTCAGGAAAGAATTCATTCCGTCACGCATGCTTTTTGGCTCCAAGGCCTTTCCTTCAATGCCTGGAATTCCTTCAAAAACAATTATCCTGTTGCTTACAAAATCCTGGAATAAAATGTCGTGGTCCACGACAAAGGCCGCCTTTTTTTTAATGTCAATGATTCTTCTGATGCAGCTTGCTGCCTGAAGCCTTTGTTCTACATCCAAGAATGCCGAAGGCTCGTCCAAAAGATACAAGTCTGCGTTTGCGCGTGAAAGGCAAAGCGCTATTGCGACTCTCTGCAGTTCTCCTCCAGAGAGCTTGTCAAGGCTTTTTTCCATTAGCGCTTCAATGTTCAGGCGCTTTTTCACTTCTCCATTGAATAATTCTGAGTCAATGCTTGGGCTGTTGAATAATTCTCTTACAATTACTCCCTTTTTTGCGCTGATGTACTGCGGCTTGTAGGAAACGCTTTTTTTGAATTCAATTCCTTTATTGTCTGCCTTCAAAAGCCCTGCGAGCATTTTCACGAAAGTTGTTTTTCCAATTGCGTTAGGCCCTAAGATTCCCAAGACTTCGCCTTCCTTGATGATTCCTGCGTTTGTCTCCAGCCTGAAACTTCCCAAGGATTTCTGCAATTTAGGGTATTCCGCAATTATTTTGGACTTGGTTATTTCTGAAGGCGGCTTGATGTCAAACTTTAATTCAGTGCTTCTGAAGCGCAGGTTTTCGTCCTTCAAGTAGCCTTCCAAGAATTCGTTAATGCCTGCTTTCACTGTTTTTGGATTGCTTATGACCCCAAAAGCGCCTGGAGTGCCGAAAAACAAGTGAATTGTGTCGGACAGGTAGTCCAATACTGCCAAGTCGTGCTCTATTACAATAACGCTTTTTTCCAATGCAAGTTCGCGCAGTATTTTAGCCACTTTAAGCCTTTCTGAAACATCAAGGTAGTTTGAAGGCTCGTCAAAAAAGTACAATTCTGCATTTTGCATTATTGCCGTGGCAATTGCCGCCCTTTGGAGCTCTCCGCCTGAAAGCTGCGAGAGCTTTCTTTGCATTATTTTTTTCAAATCCAATTTTTTTTCCAATTCTTGCAGGATTTTTCTTTCATCTTTTTCCTTAAGCCATTCTTCAAGGCTTTTTTCAATTTCAGAAAGTTCTGTAATGTTCTGCTGCTTTAGCGCCAGCCTCATTTTCTTGCCATAGAGTTTTTTGAAGAATGCCTGGATTTCCTTTCCTTTAAAGTATTCGATTATTTTTTTTTGCTCTTGAGGCTTTGAAAAATCCCCCAAGTTTGGCACAATGCTGCCTGAAAGAATGTTGATGCAGGTTGTTTTTCCGCAGCCGTTCTGGCCCAAAAGCCCGACAATGCTTTTTTCCTTTGGAACCGGAAGCCTGTAAAGCCTGAAAGAGTTTTTTCCATACTGGTGTATTGGTTCTTTCAAGTTCAATGAAAGGTTTTCCACAGTGATCGCCTTGAAAGGGCATTTTTTAACGCACAAAAGGCAGGCCACGCAAAGCTCTTCAGAAATTGCCGGCTTTAATCCCTGCTCGTGCTTTATGCATTCTTTTTGCATTCTGTTGACTGGACAGACCTTTTCGCAAAGGTAAAAGCCGCATTTTTCAAAATTGCACAAGTCATAGTCAATGACTGCAATTCTTTTCCTCAAGTCTTGTGGCATAAAATTCCTTAATTTACCTTAAAAAACCAGAAAAAGATTTTCTTTAAAGTTTTTTAATTCGCTAAAAGCAATGCTCCAATGAGCAATAGCATTAATGCAAACGCCATTATCACGCCGTTTATTGTAACGCTTGCCATGTCAATGACTGCTTTTGCAGGATTTGCAGGCCCGTTGAATATCAGCAAAAACTCTCCCGCAAGGACTGCTAGTGAAATTACTATAGCTATTAGGCTGGTCCTGTTGAATCCCATATTCGCATCACCTTAATATTAAGTTCCAGTTTTAGATTTATAAAGCGTAATGGTGCATTGTTTTGAAAATTTTGAAAATTGACAAGTTGGAGAATTTTGTGGAGTTAATTCCGCACAATTTTGACGACTTGTGGGTTTTGGAGCAGTTTCTGCAAAAAGGGGACATTATTTCAGGCCATTCCACGCGTTCTTTCAAGCCAAAAAACAGCGAAACAACTGTCCGGAAGAACGTGTTCCTTGAATTGGAGGTTGAAAAGCCGGAATTCCACAAGTTTTCCGGAAGCCTGAAGGTTTTGGGAATAATCCTTTCAGGCAGGCCTGAAGAGTTTGTTGAAATCAAGGCGCATCATTCCTTGGAAATTGAATTGAATGAAAAATTGAGGGTGAAAAAAAAGCAGCTTTCAGAATTCGAGCTTGACTTATTGCGCAAGGCAGAAAAAGCGACTTTACAGCCCAAACTGATGGTTGTGCTGTTGGATGACGAGGAAGCCACAATCGCCGAATTGAAAGGCTTTGGCTTTGAAACTAAAGCGAAAATTCTCGCCCAGCGTGCGGGAAAAGGATTTGCAGACCAGGCTGAAAGCAAGTTTTTTCCAGAAATCCTGAAAAAAATCCAGGACTCAAGGCCTGAAAGCCTGCTTGTTGCAGGAATGGGCTTTGCATTGGATGATTTCAAGAAATTCCTGAAAGACAAGGCGCCGGCATTGAAAGCCTCTTTTGAAAGCGTTAATTCCGTAGGCCACACTGGCTTGAGCGAGCTATTGAAGCGCGGTGTAGCGTTAAAGGCATTGCAGGAAAGCGAGGCCGCGAAAGAGTCAGCGCTAATGTCAGAGTTCTTGAAAGAATTGGGCAAAAACACAGGGCTTTTTGCTTACGGCATTGACGAAGTCTCAAAGGCAATTGAAGCCAAAGCCGTGAAGCAATTGCTTGTTTCGCAAAATTCTTTTTTTGAAAACCGCAAATTGCTTGAGCCTTTAATGCGTTCTTGCGAGCGCGCAAAGGCAGAAGTTCACGTGTTTGTTTCAAAAAGCGACGCGCTCCAGCAGCTTGAAGGATTCGGCGGCTTTGCAGCGCTCTTGAAGTACAAAATGCTCTAGAACTGCCTGGCTTGGGAAAGCTTACCTGAACATTTCAAAGCTTTTCCTTAATTTTTCCCACTCTTGCAGGAAAATTTTTCCTTCAGCAGTCACGAAAAATCTTTGCTTGCCCGCAACCATTACTTTTTCAATGAAGTTTAGGTCAAGGCATTTTTGGAAAATGCGCTTTGCGTTTTTCTTGTAAAGGAAAAAAATTTCGTCTTCAGTCAACGCCTGCGTTTGAAGGCTTTTCAAAAACCTTATTACTTCATCATCCTGGACTGCAGAGTACTGGTCCGGATGCTCTAAAAAATACTGGCTTACTTCGTTATCTTCCATTGAATTTCACGCTTTTGGTTTCCTGAAATATTAGTGCTGGAAAGCTTAAAGTAGTTTGCTTTCAAAAACTCCGTCATCAAAATAGCCTTGCTTTCTGTAGTATTCTTTCACTCCAATTCCTGAAATCACTGAAAGCTTTCCAAAGCCCAATTCTTGCCTTGCGATTTCTTCAGCTTCTGAAAGGAGCTTTTTTCCAATTCCAAAATGCTGTATTTTTGCCGGGTTTTTTTTCCCGATTCCCAACGCAGTTCCGTAAACATGCAATTCGCGCACTAATGCAGAGTCCTGCAATTCTTTCCTGAAAGGCTCGAATGGCTTTCTCAAGCGCAAAAAACCGTAAAGGTTTTCGGCATCATCTTCCATTGAAAGGAAAATTTCCTTTCCATTGCTTGCATTGTAGTCAATTCTTTCAACGTGCAGTTTTTCAAAGGCAGGAGTTTTGCTTTTCAAGTACTCCGCAAGGCCAATCTCGCGGCAGCGAATGCAACCGCATTTTTCCCCAAGCTCTGCAAGCCGTTTGTGGACCAATTGCCGAATGTTCGAGCTTTTCACTCCGGCCTCAATGAATTGCGTTGGAATGTCCCTTTGAATCCTCATTACGCGGACCCATTTTGGAAAAAACCTTTTCGCTTTCACAATGAATTCGACTGCCTTTTCGTCATCAAACGGCTCAAAATCCCCGCGTTTCCACAAATTGTAAAGCCTTGTTCCCTTCATTACAAGGCAAGGATAGATTTTTGCCATGTCCGGCCTGAATTCTTGCTCTGAAAAGACTTTCTTGAAAGCCAATAGGTCTTTTTTGAAATTGCTGTAAGGCAGTCCAGGCATCAAGTGATAATTTATTTTCAATGCAGAGTCTTTGAGCAATTGAGTTGCCTGCACAACGTCTTTTACAGTGTGCCCGCGGTTTAGTTTCTTGTACAAGTCGTCAAATACTGTTTGCACTCCAAGCTCAACGCGCGTTGCGCCAAAATCAAGCATTCTGTCAATTTCTGTCTTTCCGCAATAGTCCGGCCTTGTTTCAAAAGTCAAGCCCACAATCCTGTGGATTGAATGCTCCGCGTTCTTTTTTGCGGCTTTAAGGCTTTTTGAATTCTTCCAGTTCACTGCATTAAAGCAGTCAAGCATGAATTTTTTCTGGAAATTGAAGGGCGCTGCCGGAAAAGTCCCGCCCATTATTATCAATTCTATTTTTTCTGCAGAGTGGCCCATTTCTTCCAATTGTTTAATGCGGCCTTGAATTTGCTTTCTTGCATTGAATTTTGCCTGCAGTGCGCGTAAAGTTGCAGGCTCTCTTCCAGTATAACTTTTTGGGGTTTCTTCATCAACCAGGCTGTTAGGGCAGTAAATGCATTTTCCCGGGCATTTTTGCGGTTTTGGCATTAAGGCGACTGCAACAATTCCTGAAATGCTTTTCACATGCTTCATTTCAAGCAATTTCAACAGCCTTTCATTCCGTTTTTTCGCGAAAGAAAGAATTGTAGCGTTTGAAGGCGCAAAATCAATTTTGTGCTTTTTGCAAAGAGTGTTTTTGAGCTTGTTTAGCTGCTTAATGTTTTCAACACTGCCTTTGTTTACTGCCTTAATGATTTCAAGGCAGTACTTTGATTTTGGGCTTTGCATAATGAATTAGTAAAGTGTTAAATTTTTCAATTGCTGGCTTTCAAGCCAGTTGTCCAATGAAAGAATTGAACCAGTAATACGGCAAAAGGCTTGGAGTGAAGAATGGAAAACCGTACAATGCGGCCTCGTACTTGCTTTTCAGGCTTGGCTTCACTTCAATTCTAGGACTTATTTCACTCAGCACTTTTTCAGTAAGCAATGATTTTGTAAAGAAAGAGAATTTTTTCACCCCATAATTTTTTGGGCTTATTGCAATGACCAACTGCTGTGAAGACTTTGGCTTTAATGTTAAAGTTTTGGGCGCAAACCAAGTTAGCGGCAAAGAAGAATAGATTTCCACCTTGTGCTCTGCTATTGAATCGTTGTTTAAAGTATAAACGAAAGTAATGTCTTCGCCGGAATTTGCTGTTTTCTTCAATGAATCAACCTGGCTTGTAATCAAGTCGTCCTGGACGAAAACCAAAAACCCGGCCTTTTGCTGGCTTCCTTTGGCGTCTTCCAGCACTGAATCAAACTGGAATGCGCCATTGGCTGCTGTTTTTGGCGCAGTAACATGCAATATCAATGTGTTCTTGTTCCTTGCCTGCAAGACTGCTAAAGCAGTCCAGCCTTCAGGAAGGCTTGCAGCGCTTGCCTTAACCCAATCTTCCTGGCTTCCTGAAAATGTTGAAAAAATAATTTCCAAAGTTTCTCCAGCCTGAATGCTTCCAGCCTCAATAACCTGGTTTTCCAAGGAGTATTTCTCGACTGGCGAAACAACCTTGACGTCAGCCAGCGCTATTGCAGAAAATAACAAAACAGCAATCAAAACAAGAGTTTTTTTTAACATTGCTTCACTTTTATTATAAAAGCTGAAAATATTTTAAAAGGTAATGTGCTTGAAAGCCCTAGTTTTTGGCGATATCCACTCAGAAACCGAAAAAGTGCAGGAATTGGCGGACAAAACCAGCGGGCAAGCCTTCGAGCTTGTTTTAATAACTGGCGACTTCACCAATGAAGGAACCTTGAAATTTGCCGAAAAAACAATTTCAATCATTGAAAAAGCCTTTCCGAAAGCGAGAATTCTTGCAATTCCAGGCAATCAAGACAGCAAGGAAATCATTGAATTCCTTGAAAGCAAAGGCGCCAGCCTTCACAAGAAAGCCGTGGAATTCAATGGCTTTGAGTTCATTGGAATCGGGGGCGGAAAGCCAGTCAACACTTTTTATAGGATTAATGCCGGAGAGTTGGAGGCCAAAAAATTCTTCAAGGAAAACTATCCTGCTTCCGGAAAGCCAGTGATTGTTTTAACCCACACTCCTCCTTCAGGAGCCAGCATTGGAAAGACTGCCACTGGAATTGACTTGGGCCTTAAGGCATTGCGTGAAACAATTGAGGAAAAACAGCCATTGCTTGTAATTTGCGGTCACGTGCACGAGGCCTTTGGCGAAGACTTCATTGGCAAAACATTATGCATTAATGTGGGCCCATTAACGCATGGAAATGCAGTGATTTTGGAATTGAATGGCTTTGAAAAACCGAAATTTGAGAGAATAAAATTTTAGGCGATTGAATGGCTGAAAAAAGACTGTTTGTGGCTGTTGAAATTCCTGCAAAGCAAAAGCAAGAATTGTTTGACAAATACTCGCGGCTTTTAGACAGTGAGAAATTCAAGATTGTAATGCCTGAAAGCATGCACTTGACCTTGATGTTTTTGGGAAATGTTGCGGAAGAAAAGATCGCGGGGCTGGAAGAAAATCTTTCCAAAGTTTCAGCAAAAAAATTCAGGCTCAAGATTGAAGGCGCTGGATTTTTTGGAAAAAACATCCTTTGGATTGGAATTTCCAAAGGAAAGCAAGAGATTGAAGGGCTCGCGGCAAATTCAAGGAGCGCTATAGGATTTTTTGGAGAAGAATTCAAGCCGCATTTGACAATTGCCAGAAACAAGAGCGCTTCAAGCGCAGAGTTTGCACAGGCATTCCGCAAGATCCAAGACGCGAAAATCACTGCAGAATTCTTTGTAGACGGTTTCAATCTTTTGGAATCGCGGCTTTTGCCTCAAGGCCCGAAGCATTCTGTCTTGAAGGAATTCGCGCTTTCAAATATTGGCTGAAATGCCTTCGGCAATCTTTTCCAAAATGTATTTTGGATTGTAGTAGTATCCTTGGATTATTTTTTCAACTTCGGTCTGCTGGCTGATGTTGTTTTCAAACATCCACTCGAGGATTTTTTGCCTTACCGCAATTTCCCTCATGAGCTCTTTTTTTGTAATGCCTGCCTTTTCTGAAAGAGTTTCCAAGACCCTTGCAGGAACATCTGTTTTTTTGATTTCGTCCTTGTTCCTGTCCCATTCGAAAATATTGCTCAACAGCACTTGCTCATTCATTCTGCTGACTTCAGTCACTTGGTAAACACGCCTTATGAGCCCTTTGTCCCTGATGTACTGCCTGTACTGCACTACAATCAAGTCAAGGAGCGGAAGCATTGCCTCTGGAACAGCCATTGGCTCTGACTTTAACCTGATGAGCGTTTCTTTGGCGTTGTTCGCGTGCAAAGTGCCCATCAATCCCTTGTGCCCGGTGTCCATTGCGACAAACATTGTCTGCGCTTCGCTGCCGCGCACTTCACCGACCAGAATCCTGTCAGGGCGCATTCGCAAGGAATTCTTAAGCAAGTCATCCATTGAAACTTCCTTATTGTCGCTGCTTTTGAGCCTTGCTTCCATTCTGATCCAGTTTTCCCTGTCCCCAAGCTGCAGTTCTAAAGTGTCTTCAATCGTGACTATCCTGTTCCTGTAGCGCAAAAACTGCGCAAGGCAGTTTAATGTTGTTGTTTTGCCGCTTGTTGTTCCGCCGGCAACAATAATGTTCATTGGCTCTATTTCCAGCCCTTCAACCATTGCCCATAAGAAAGCCGCAATTTCGGCATTGAGAGTTCCATTCGCGATCAAGTCAATCACAGTCAATGGCTCTTTCTTGAATTTTCTTATTGTCAAGGTCATTCCGAAAGGAGTCACGTAACTGAATGTCGCATTGGCCCTGTTTCCGTCCGGCAATCTTGCGTCAAGCAATGGGTTGTTGGTGTCAAAGACTTTCCCGACTCTTTTGGCGATTTTTTTGACAAGCTGCGTCATGTTCTCTGGCTTTGCAATTTTCACATTGCTTTTGCACATTCCAAAATTCCGGTGGAACACGAAAATGCTTTCAAAAGAATTCACCATTATTTCCTCAAGCTCCGGGTCCTTGACTAACGGGCTTAATTCTCCATACCCAATGCTTTCTTCCAGAATTCTTTCGGCAATTTCCTCAGTGTTTTCAATGCTTGAGTGCTTTTGCAAAAAGCCCGAAAGCTCTTCTTCAAGCTTTTCCATCTGCTCGCTTGTCGGCAAAGTGTCAAGCAAGTCTTCGCTCTCAATTTTTCCAATAATCAGCCGCAAGGCAGTCAAGCCTGTTTCAGGAATGTTCTTTTCCAATGCCTTTGCGACATCATTAAGCGGGGACTTTCTGGAAATCACTTCAACAAGAGTTTTCCTGATTCTTTCGGTTTTGGAATCCAATGGCTTTTCAGCAAGCTCGTAATAATAATAAGGAAAGCCCTCAAAAATTTTCACTCCTTTTCCGGCGAAAAGAACGCTTCCCTTGATTTCGGAAATCTTGTCAGTCATAACCGCCACTGCCATTAATGCGCTGTTGAACGCGCAATGAAACAATTATATTAAAGAATCTTCAATATTTAAACTATGCTTTCCTTGGAAAAGATTTTCAGCAAAGTTCTTGCCAAAGTAAAGCCATCTTCCCAAGAATTCGTCAAAGAAATGGGAATGGCCGAGGAATTAATCAAGAAAATATACAAAATTGAAGGAAAGCACGTTTCAGCCAGGCTTGGGGGCTCGCTGTCCAGGAACACTCACTTGAGGGGAGACAGGGACATTGACTTGTTTCTGATGTTTCCAGAGCATTTGGAAAGGAAAGAATTTGAAAAGGAAGGCTTGCGGATTGGAAAAGAAATTTTCAAGGGAAAACACTTTGAAATAGCGTATTCAGAGCACCCTTATGTCCGCGGAACAATCGACGGCTTTGACGTGGAAGTAGTGCCTTCATTTGACATTAAAAGCACTGCGGACTTGAAGTCAAGCGTTGACCGCTCGTCATTCCACACGCAATACTTGCTGCGCAAAATGCGTGAAGAGCAGAAAGACCAAGTCAGGCTTTTGAAGCAGTTCTTGAAAGGAATCGGCTGCTATGGCGCTGACTTAAAGCAAGCGAGCTTTTCAGGGTATTTGACAGAGCTTTTGATTTTAGAGTACGATGATTTTGAAAACTGCCTGAAAAAAGTTTCAGAATGGCCTAAAAATGCAGTGCTTGATTTTGAAAAGCACTTGCTTAAGGAAGAAGCACTGGAAAAATTCCGCGAAAACTTCTTGATTGTCATTGACCCTACAGACAGTTCAAGGAATGTTGCCGCCGCAGTAAGCATCCAGCAAATGTGCCGCTTCATTGCGGCAGCGCGCGCTTTCCTGAAAAAGCCTTCGGAAAATTTCTTTTTCCCAAAAAAGCAGGCGCCTTTCCCAGTGAGAAAAGTTTCAACCCTAGTCCAAAAGGAAGGATTGATTGTTTTGGAAATTCCTTTCCCGAAAAAAATCCTGCCAGACATTGTTTGGGGAATAATAAAGCGCCTTGCCAGAAAAATTCATTCAGCGCTTGGCGAGAAAGATTTTACAGCAATACGGTGCGAAGCATGGACTGACGAAAAGCATTTGGTCACGATTGCCTTGGACTTGCAGGCCAATAGGCTGGAGCAGATTTTCAGGCGCGAAGGCCCCGAAGTCTTCAATAAACTTGCCTGCGAAAACTTCCTGAAAGCGCACCCGCACCCGATTTCCGGGCCGAGAATTGAAGGCTCGCGTTGGGTAATTGAAGAATTGCGCGAGCAGTACCTTGCAACAGAGTTTTTGAAATTCCTTCTTGCAAAACTTTCAAAGGAAGAAGTCAAGCAATTCCGCAGCTCATTGAAAAAAGCCCGCGTTTTAAACCAAAAGCAAATTCTTGCATTGTACAAGAAAAACCGCAAATTCCAGGAATACTTCACAAAATTCCTGAAAGGAAAAGAAGAGTTTTTGGAGCTTTAGTGTGCTTCGCACGACTGGAAATCTGGCTTCGCTTGATTATTAAATTATAAAAGCAAGATATTGCTATGGGTTGTTTGTCGATTGTACATTGGTATGACTTGCCAAATTCTACAAATATTCGTCTTTCAAAGCAGTTTCAAAATGAATTAATTTCAACAATTTTGGGGAAAACTCCCAAACCAAAAATAAAAAACCTTGCTAATCTTTTAAGAATATCTACGAGTCAACTCCAATTATATAAATGTTTAAAATCTAATTTTTCAGTTGCGACATTAGTGAAAATTTGTGCAGCTTTTTCAATAGATTTGGGAATGATAGAGAAAAATATAATTGCAATAGGCAAGAAAAACATAATTCTGGATCCAAAGCTTCCTTTTATGCTTAATTCTTGCAACGCAGTTGCCTTGCGTTCAATAATAAATTCAGAAGGGCACATTCCAATAGTTAAAGGCTCAACAATTAAAATCAGGGTTGCAGAAACAGAATTGTTGGAGAAATCGATTCAATACGCCAAAACAGTTTTTGGCGAATTTAATACATTAATAAAGAAAACGAAAGGGAAGAACTCGTTTGAAGTCTACTTTCCAACGGTAATTGGAGATTCTCTTGAGCTGAGTGGTATTACAAGAGGCAGTAAAATATTACAAAATACTCATATTCCAGAAGATATCGTGAACGGAAGCCAGCAAGTGAAAAGAGCATATTTACAATGGTCATTTGCAAGCGAGATGGAAAATAGTGATGGAATTGTCAAATTGACCCGGCACGTTGATGTAACTGAATTGCTTGATGAAAATTATATTTCAAAACTCGATTTTGGAGCAAATTTTAATGGTAAAATTCCAGATAATGTAAAAGCATTGCTTGAGAAAAGGAAGCCTAATCTTTTGCTTGGGGAACTTCAGCTTCTAAGGGATTTTGGTGTTTACCGAGAACCGAGGCTAAAACTGCTTTGGAAAACAAAGAGGAATAGTGTTTCAGCAGCTTGGAACTTTTGTATCACCAATAAAAATGATTTATCTATTTTGAAAGATGAGATTGGCTTGCCTTTAAAGGAAAAGCAAGACAAACTTGTGGCTAGCTTTGAAGAAAAGTATAAAATACGAGAAAATCCCTCAATTTGTTGATGCGAAAGAGCAGTAAAAGAAGGGTTATTATTATTGGCGCTGCGGGCAGAGATTTTCACAATTTTAATGTATTTTTCCGCAATAATTCGCACTATGAAGTTGTTGCTTTTACTGCCGCACAAATTTCTGGCATCGAAAACCGGGTTTACCCGTCGAAACTTGCTGGCAAGGGTTATCCAAAAGGAATACCTATTTTCCCGCAAGCTAGGCTAGCAGAGCTTATTAAGAAATTTTGCGTGAGCGATGTCATTTTTGCATATTCAGACGTTACACATGAGGAAGTAATGCATTTGGCTTCAATAGCACTGTCTTGTAAAGCCAGTTTTACGATTCTTGGACCGGGTGATACTGCAATCAAGTCTAATAAGCTAGTTATTGCTGTAACTGCAACGCGAACTGGTGCCGGAAAAAGCCAAACTACTAGAAGAATTGCTGAAATATTACGCGATGCCGGGAAACGCGTAGTAATAATTAGGCACCCAATGCCATATGGGATATTGAAGGACGAAATTTGCGAGCGTTTTGCAAAAATTTCAGACCTTGAAAAATTCAAGTGCACTATAGAGGAAAGGGAAGAGTACGAGCCATTGATTACTGAAAGATTTGTGGTTTATGCTGGTGTAGATTATGGAAAGATTTTGCACGAAGCTGAAAAAGAGGCAGACATAATCATAAATGATGGCGGAAATAATGATTTCTATTTTTTGGAGCCAAACTTGAATATTTGCGTAACTGATCCATTTCGTGCAGGCCATGAATTGCTTTACCATCCCGGAGAAACAAACTTTAGAATGGCTAATGTGATTTTGATAAACAAGGTTAATACTGCTCCGCGAGAGAGTGTTAAAATAATCTTGCAGAATGCCAAAGCAGTAAATCCTAAAGCTTTGGTTGTTAAAGTTGGTTCGGAAATTTTTGCGGAAAATCCTGGGCGAATCAAGGGCAAGCGAGTGATTGCAATAGAGGACGGGCCTTCAGTCACGCATGGAGGACTGCCTTTTGGAGTTGCTTCAATAATTGCCAAAAAGCAAAAAGCAATTCTCGCAAATCCAGAAAAGCACTCTGTCGGAAGCATTAAGGAAACTTTCAAGAAATTCCCGCACTTGCACAACATATTGCCTGCAATGGGTTACGGCAAAAAACAGCTTGAAGAATTGGAAAAAACAATAAACAACACGCCTGCAGACTTTGTGCTTTCAGGAACTCCAATAGACCTGTCAAGAATCCTGAAAGTCAACAAGCCAATAATCCACGTTTCTTACAGTCTGAAAGAAATGCAAAAGCCAAGCCTTGAACAAATCCTGAAAAAATTCAATATCATCTAGTTTTTTTCCAGTTTTTCACGCAAGTCGCTCGAATGCAGTCCGCCAGCGAATTTTTTCGAATGCAGGAATTTTGTCTTAAGGCCGCGGGCTTTCAGGAAAGAGCGGATTTTTCTTTCAAACATTGACTTTTGGTCATAGCCAAAAACCACAATGTCCGGCCTTGCCTCGAGAATTTTCTGCAGGTTTTCTCCAAAATAAGTTCCTGCAATCACCTTGTATGGAATTCCGGTCTTTTCCAAAGCGCGAACGCGCTTTTTTTGCGAATTCATTGGATTCTTGCCCTTAAAGTTGAACACTGCATTATCGCTCATTACAAGCACAAAAAGCCTGTCACCTTTGCTTTTTGCGTCCTGCAAAAACTCCAAATGCCCTTGATGCAAAATGTCAAAAGAGCCCAAGCAAAAGACTTTCTTCAAAAAACCGCCTTTTTTTTGCAATATCGGGCCTGGAGGGACTCGAACCCCCAACCGTTCGGTAACTTTTGACTAAATCATCCGAAGCCGAATGCGCTATCCATTGCGCCACAGGCCCTAATAAAAAGAATTTGGGTCGATTTGTTTATTTAGTATTTGCTTTCTTTGTTCAAAAGAAAGGTTTGCTGGGCAAAACCCATGCTCTTTCCAAACTGAATATCTTGATAATTTGCACGAATTTTTGAAACCGATATTTTGAATCCATTTCTCAAGGTTTCCCGTGCCGCTCAAATATATTCCATAGCAATAATTAAAATTGGGTGATTTAGGTTGATAATTATTTGAATAATAATTAAAACCCAAATTAGTTAGCAAAGTACAAATATCCTGAAAAAGCTTTTTTGACACAATTCTTATTGCGATTCGAGGATAGTATTCTCTTGTACTCTTGAAAATTCCATATTTCCCGTAATTTCTCTTTAGAAAGTGCAAGCAGCCATCAGTATCAAATAGACCCCGTAAAAACATGCATTTTACTTCTTTATTTTTTGAATTCAATACTTTTTTAGGTGCTGAAACAATTGTGCTTTTTGCACCATAAGGAAATCCAAAATCATGCATTTTTGTAATCGCTTCCTTATTTCTTATTACAAACCCATAAGTATTTCTGCCTGGAAAAAATTTAGCATTTATTTTCAAATCAAACGCTTTTTCAAATAACGGCACTACATGGTTGTTATAATATTCTTGTTCTTCAATACTCCCGCTAATGTCCAGCTCTCTTCTTTTGTCGGGCCCTCGCAGGTAGCCATCACCAGCATGGATTCCGCAAACTTCGGCAAGCTCTGGCGTCATTTCAGTTTCCATCGATTAATTCTGATTTTCGGCTTTTAACTTCCCTTTGAAGCCCTAGATTTCCGCTCGTGACTTGGTTTTTTAATAATTGCGTCTGATATTTCTATAAAGACTAATTTTTATTAGTTGTTAAATGGCAAATAAGGTGTTTTTTTTTGAAAGTTTGTTCAAGCTGTAATATCAAGATTGGAAAAGAATTCGTTGAATTCAAATGCCCGAAATGCGGCAAGGAAACAATTGTAAGGTGCAAGAACTGCCGTTCAACCTCAAAGCCTTACACTTGCAAAACTTGCGGGTTTATTGGGCCTTAAAATCCTTTTTTTTAAAGGCGGGATATAATGGGAAACATGCTTGCAATTTTCAAGCTTTACGCTGAAGAGAACGAACAGCTTGACGGAATACTCCAAGCCTGCAAGGACTTGAAAGTAGACCAAGTGCAGTATAAGGACGGCAGGAAAGACCCGATAGCTTTCGGCATTGAATGCGTCAAGGTCGGATTCATGCTTCCAGACAAGATTCCTGGAATTTTTGAAAAGCTAGAGGAAGAATTGAAGAAAATTCCGAACACGACAGAAGTCGAACAGGCCGGAATGACTCTTTTATAAAAGCCGGATTTTGTTTTAAACAAGTTTGCCCCTAATTTTAGAGAATGATTCAATCCATTACTTTGGAGAACTGGCGCTCGCACAAGCTTTCGACATTGAATTTTGAAAAAGGAACCAATGTTTTGATTGGAGTAATGGGCTCTGGCAAAACAAGCGTGATGGATGCCTTGTGCTTTGCATTATTCGGCACTTTCCCAAACCTGCAGTCTCGCAAGGTCTCGCTTGATGAAATTGTAATGGCAAAGCCCAGCAAAATGCAGCAGGCCCGCGTTCGATTGGAGTTTGCGCATTCTGAAAAGCAATTTGCGGTTGAAAGGACTATTTTTGCTGACGGAAAAGCCAATCAGGCAAAGCTTTTCGAGGCAGGAAAATTGATTGCAGGCCCAAAGCCCACTGAAGTCTCTAAAGAAATTGAAAGAATCCTTGAAATAGACTTTGAGCTTTTTTCACGGGCGATTTATTCAGAGCAAAACCAGATTGACTCTTTCCTTCGCCTGGCGCCTTCTGAAAGAAAGCGAAAGTTTGACGAGCTCTTGGAGCTTGACAAGTACGAGACAGTAAGGCAGAATGCAGTGCAAGTGCAAAACTCCTTGAAAAAATCAGCAAGCGAGGGAAAAGTACTGCTGGAAAGCTTCAAAAAACGCCTGCAGGAATCCAAGACTGAAGAATTGCTTGAAAAAATCGCGTTAAAGGAAAAGCAGCTTTCCAAATTGGAGAATGAGTTTCTGGAAAAGCGCAAAATCCTGCAAGAGCTGGAAAGAGAGCTTGCAGTGCTTTCTGGAAAAAAGAAAGAATTCGAGCTCTTGAATCATGAATTCTTAAGGAATTCCGGAAAGGCAGAGCAGCTAAAGGCAGGCATTCAATCCTTGACTGCAGAATTGGATGGTTTTGAGCTGGATTTTGAGAAAATCTCTTCGCGCAAAAAAACCATTGAGCAAAAAATCAAGGAATTGCGGGAAAGCGAAAAGGCAATAATGCAATTGGGCTCTGAAATTTCCTCACTGAATGCCAGCAAGCGCTTTTTGGAGGATGAAGTGAAAGCCAAGGAAGCAGTGGAGCCAAGAAGCAATCAGCAACTGCTTGAAGAAGTTGAGAAAAACAAGTCAGTCGCAAAAGAGCTTGAATTCCACAGGCAGGAAATTGAAGAGCAGTTTTCCGCAGTCAAAGTGCAGCACGGCCAATTGGAAAGCCAAATTCTCGAGCAAAAAAGCTTTGTTCAAGAGCTCGAGCAATTGGGAAAAGACTCTGACTGCCCAACCTGCAGGCAAAAATTGACTTTCGAGCACAAGCAGCAGTTGAAGGAAGAATCATTGCAGAAAATTTCCGGGCTTGAAAAGGCCCTTTCAACAAACGCGTCCAATCTTTTGAATTTGGAGGCGAAGAAAAAGCAATTGCAAACCGAGTTTGATGCCGCAAGCTCTGCAAAAAACAGCCTTGAAAAATCCCTGGATATTTTGAAGGAAATTTCGCTGGTTTTTGAAAAAATCCAGAAAATGGGCCTGGAAATTTCAGGAAAGCAAAACTCTTTGGATGCAAAAAAATCCGGGTTTTCTGAAACAGAGCAAAAGCTCGTTGAAGAAGAATTGAAAAAGCTCGAGAAGGCATTTGATGCTGCGCTGAAGCAAAAAGAGCTCGCGCAAATTCAGGCAATTCTTGAAGAATTGCAAAAAAACCTCGGCAGGCTTGCTTTCAATCCGGAAGTTTTCCAAAACGCAAGCCTTTCAATGGTTTCAGAAAGGGAAGTTTTCAATTCCCTGCAGTCTGAAATCAATTCTGCAAAAGAATTGATTGCCAGCTTTAGCGAACAGTTGAAAACATTGAAGGAATTGCAGGCGCAGATTGAAAGCTTGGAGGCTGAAATTTCCAACAGTGGTTTCTTTGCGGAAAAGCTCGGAATTTTCACTAATTCCTTGGAAAGCGCGCAGTCTGAAATGAGGAATTACTTGATTGAGGCAGTCAATGCGGCAATGGCTGATGTTTGGCCGCGCGTTTACCCTTACAAGGATTTCTTGAGCGCCAAGATTGACGTTAGCTCTGGAAGCTACGAGCTTGTAGTGCAAGAGCGCTCTGGCAAGTGGCAGAGGGTTGAAGGAATTCTTTCAGGCGGAGAAAGAATGGCCGCTGCAATAACAATCCGCGTTGCCTTTTCATTAGTGCTTGCAAGGCAGTTAAGCTGGCTTATTTTGGACGAGCCAACGCACAACCTGGACTCTAATGCAGTGAAAGTGCTTTCTGAAATGCTGAAAGACCATTTGCCTCAATTAGTGGAGCAAGTGTTTGTCATCACTCACGACAGGACTTTAGAAAGCGCTGCGTCAAGCAATGTCTTTGAAATGATGCGCAACAAGAACGATGACGGAATAACTGAAGTAGTTCAAAGAAGCATTTGAATTTAAAAAAGTTAAAAATTAGGGGATTTAAGCGGCAATTCTTGGGGCTTGCTGTCTTTCGCTGAATGCTTTGTCTTTTCTTTCTTTTTTTGCTTTCTTAATCATTTCCCTAGTTATGTAGCCGGCAACTAGGTTTCTTATTGTTTTTGAAAATGGAAGCTCTAAAGAATCCAAAGCGCGCTTGTTTTTGTCAAAATCCTGGCTGAACAATTCAGACTTGTCCTTGGCAAGCATTCTTGCACGGCTTTTAACGTTTTTTGGAACTGCCTTTCCCATTCTAGAACGCCTCTATTTTTTTCACTGAACCGTCAGGGTATTCTCGAAGAACAGCTAGCGGCAGAACGCTTTGCCTGAATTCTTCCTTTGCAAGCTCAAAAATCGAGATTTCTTTTGCAGGCTTGACCAATGGCGGAGCCCCTAAAGAGAGCTGTAAAGCCCTTGCTGAAATAAGCCTGGTTTCTTCAAAACGTGTCAATTTCAAGGTGGTTTCACTATTGGCAATAATTAGTATAGTCTTTTATCGGGCAAAAGCCTTAAAAAACCTGCCCACCCGGCATTTGCCTTGCTTGAATTTCAGTCAATTACGAGTTCCTTGAAGTTTTTGCGGATTGTCGGAATTGAAGTCTTGCTTTTTCTCGCGAATTCCTTGATTAAATAACTTGGCCTTTCGGCCTTTACAAGCATTTCATGACTGCTGGACTGGAGGATTTTTTCCCCGTTTGCCTTTGCCAATTGCTTGAATTCTGCAATTTTGGCTGACTGCAGCGCATTCAAAGAGCTTGCAAGGCTTTGCTGGTAAAATTTGGAATTGCTGCTGTTCAATTCTTTTAAAACCTGCCTTAAAATTTCTTCAAGCATTTTTTTAGAGTAATAATCAAGCAAGTATTCCGGGGTTTCGCTGAGCTGGGAAGCGCAAAGCACTTTATGAGTGCTTAACGCGCTTTGCTCCCAAGCAATCAGCTTGTCTTCAAATTGGGTGATTTCTAGAATTAGTGCCTTGATTTCTTTAGAAATGAAGCTTTGCCTTTTAGTGCAAAACCATTCAATTTTGGAATTTTTGGAAATTATTGCCTTTCCAGAATTTTGCAATGCAAAAGCGTCAGCAAGCGGAACTTCAGATTTCTCCCCATTGTTGAAAGGCCCTGTCGGTATTGTTTTCAAGAACCATTCGTTCATTCTTTTAATCCTGGCTTGCTTGTTCTCGTGGGAATTGTGGAATTCCAACGCAAAATCAAGGATTGACGATTCAAAATAAAGGCCGTTTTGCAGGAATGAAACTTCGGCTTTAGAGCTTGGCAAAACATTGGCTGCATTAATGCTTTCAGGCCTGCAGCAATTGCAATTTATTGTTTCAAAGCCGATGTTAAAGTCTCCATTGGAAAGCAGGCTTGCCCATACTGGAGTGAAGTCGATTTCTGCAACATTCTCAAAAAATCCGTGCGCACTTTTTTCCAAAGCACTCGGGTTTTTTGCCCGCAATTTTTCAATAATGAATGAATTCTTGAACAGCGAGTTTTCAAGGAATTTTTCGCTTGCTTCCTTAATGCTTTCCGGCGCGTATTGCGATGGAATTTTCAAAAACTTTGACAATGCAATGTTTTTCAAGAAAGATTCAGCCGCTTTTTTGTCATGCTTTAGCAACTGCCTTGCTGTTGCGCGAATGCTTTCGCTGCAGCCTTCAATCATTGCTTCAGGAAACAATAGGATTTCCTGCATTTCCATGCCAAATTTTCCATTCTTGAATGCCTGAAAGTAATTCCATTCTTTCTCAAGCAAGAACTGCCTTTCAGGCTCTATCAATTGCAGGCTTTTTTTCAGGCTTTGCTGCAAAAGATTCGAGATTTTCTTCAAGTCCTTGAAAGTTGAGGCCTCAATTGCAAGGATTTTCTCATTCTTTCTTGAAATCCTGAATTTTTTCAAATTATACATTGAAATTATTTCTTTTGCAATTCTTTCTTCAATGCCTTCAGCCGCTGGCAGGAGCGCTTTTGGAAAAAACTTGAATCTTTCAATTCTTTTTTCCCCACTGTTTTCAAATTCCGCAATGATTTCCCTGCGTTCTTCATTGTAAGAAACGCGCGAAAGGAAAAGCAGCATGCGGTTTGCGTCAAGGCCCATGAATTAGAACTTGCTTTCAGGCATTTAAAAAGCCCTTGAAGCGCGAGATTTCCGGTCGTGCCTTCCCAGGCAGTGAAAGCCTGCAAGGTTTTAAACCTTCAAAAGCGTATAATATTTCATGCCAGCCCTTCATGCCCCTCCAAGAAAGAAGCAAATGCACCAGCATGGAATGCCAGGCATTGGAGCCAATGTTGGAAGGCTTTCAAGAGAGCTTTCTCAGTTGGGAAAGCTTGCGGCAATTCCCCGCGCTGGAGAAAGAATGGCTGAACAGCCTTTAGACAAAGAAGAGCTTTTGAAAAGATGGCCTGAGGAATTGGACCGCATTGATTTGAGAACAGCCGATGGAGTGGAGCAAATGTTCATGCTTGGCCTTCAGAGGCAAAACAAGGAAATGATTCGAAAGGCATTGCTTTCAGTAATTCGCTGGAAAAACCCCGGAAAAGCAAGGGAATTTTTCAGGAAATTCTTTGAAAATGACGAAAACGAGCAAATGAAGGAGATTGGCAGAAAAGCATATGCTGATTATTTGAGATTGCGCGGCGAAAAATTGTGGTGAAAACTTGCAGGACTTGATGAAAATTTTAGGGAATTTCGTAAACGAAATGGACTCTGAAGAATTCAGGCAAAAAATCCGCGCAGGCCTTTTTGCAGAGCTTGAGCCATTCCTGGTTTTTCTGCCCGAAGATTACGTGAAAAAGCTCAAGAAAACAAGCTTTGCCGTTGTCAAAAAGTTTTTGGAAAAAAACTGCAAGGAAAAAGCCAAAATTATCTTTGAAGAAAAACGCTGGGAATTCCTGGAAAAAGAGTTTGACAGGCTGAAGAAAAAGCTCTGAATTAAACTGCCTAGAATTGTTCCGCAATTTCCCTGTAAGTCTTGTAAATTTTCTGGATTTCTGAAACATTGATGCTTTCTTCGCTTCCATGGATTGAAAGGCATGGAATTCCAAGCATTACTGTCGGAATTCCCCTTGCGGAAAAAAACCTTCCATCGCTTGCGCCATTTTCCTTAATTGCATGGATTTTCCTGCCGGAATTTCGCGAGTGAATTCTTGCAAGCTTTTGGACAAAATAATTCGATTTTTTGGTTTCCATCAATGGCTCGTTCTCGAGGATTTCAAAATCAATCTTCAATTTTTTCAGCTTTCCCAAAAATTCTTTCTTCCTGAAGTTTTCAGTAAACCTGATGTCAACCAAGGCCTTTGCGCTGTCCGGAACCTTGTTTGCCGCATCTCCGCCGGAAATTTTGCCAATGTTCATTGTTGGAATCCAGTAATTTCTTGCACTGGCTTTCTTGAATAATTTCCCGATTGCCTGCAAGTCTTTCATTAATTTTTCAATCGCGTTTTCGCCAAGCCATGGCCTTGACCCGTGCGCTGCCTTTCCACTGGCCTTGATTTTAAGAAGCAAAATTCCCTTTTCCTTTACGACAACGCCATTTTGCGTTGGCTCTGTTCCAATGACAAATTCTGGCTTTACTTTGCCCGCGATTTTTTCAGCCCCGTTAAAGCCGCCGATTTCCTCGTCTGTTGTAATAATCAATCCTACAGAATGATTTGCGAAAGTTTCCTTGAACGCGTGCATTGCGATTGCGGCGTTTGTTTTCATGTCTCCGGAACCGCGTCCAAAAAGCATTCCTTTTTTGACCGCTGGCTTAAACTGCCGCTTTTCTGCCTCCACCACATCCAAGTGAATCAGAAAAAACAAGCCGGCGTTCTTTCTTCTTTTGGCTGTAACAACAATGCTCGGCTTTTCCGCAAACTCGAACTCTTGAAACCGCACGTTTTGGCCTTTGAAAAACTTTTTGGCATAAGCAATGCATTCTTTCAGTTTTTCAGGCCTTGACTTTACAGACTCAATGCTGATCAAGTCTTTCGCGGTCTTCAAGAGCCGGCCAGTAACTGCCATTTCTTTCACTTTACAAAGCCATTAACCAGCATTATGGCAGCGGTCACAGCAATCCACGCTATCGCAAGCACTGCAATCAGCAGGAGAGTTTTTTTCAGGTTTCCCGCCTCTTCTTTTGAAAAGAATCCTTTAACCATAGTTTAACATGAAATCTTTCAGGCTTAATTAACCTGTCTTTTTTTGCCGTTGATTTTACAGGAATTCTTCAACTTCTTCAGTTTTTTTGTCAGAGCTTGCCTCAAAATCCAAAGCCGCCTTTTCCAATGAGACTTCATGCCTGCTTTCAGCGCTCTTGCGTTCCCTTACCTTGAAAAAGACCGGAAAACCGACTGCCTCGCCCACAATCAATGCTTCTCCAACCCTCAGGCTTGTAATCATGCGTTCGCTTGCAAAATCAATTCCTTCACTGCTCTCGCTCAAGTGCTTTATGTCGTAAGGGTTTGTAATGCGCAAAATCAAGTGGGTGTTGCATTGCGAAAGGGCAGTAGTGCTCAAGCGCTTTGGCCTTTGGGAAATCAGGCAAATGCTCGCGCCAAATTTCCTTCCCTCACGCGCTATTGTTTCAATGATCCCCTTGGCCATTGCCTGCTCGAACTTCACGCCTTCAGGCGCGAACTGGTGCGCTTCCTCAATCAAGGCCACAAATGGCGGGATTTTTTTCGCCCTGCGTTCATAAAACAATTTTCTCAAAAAATAGCTTGCCATTATTTGCTTTCTTTTGGTGTTTATTTCAGCGCTGAAGTCAATGATTGTCAAAAAGCCAGGCCTTATGACATCATGCAGGGAGAAAGAGTCTGTCTCGTCAAACAAGTTCATTTCTGAAAGCTCAAAAAGCCAGCCTGAAAGAGACGCGGCTGTCTTTTTGCCTTCCTCATTCTTCAATACTTCCTGCATTAAGGCAGTCAATGAATAAGGCCCAAGGCCTGCCTTCATTTCATCCTTTAATTTAGAGATTGCCTTTCCCAAATCGCGCTTTTGCGGAGCGCTCATTCCAGGCATTAATGCTGAAAAATCGCCCGCGGAAAGTTTTGGAACTCCAATCTTTATTGAATGCGATGGAATTAGGATTGTTTTTGAAGAATAGTCTTTCTTGCTCTTGTCAGTTTGAGGCTCTGCAAAACTGCTGTATTCCCCATGGGTGTCAAACATTACAGCAGCAATCCTTCCATTCTCTTTCTTCCTGTCCAAAAGCTCTTCCAAAAGCACTGAAGTAAAATAGCTGTTATGTACTAGAATTCCATTGGCTGTAAAGTTTGAGTTTTCAACTGACAAGTCATAAACAAATTCGCTTGCTGGCTTAATTTTCTCTATTTTTACTATTTTATCAAAGAATGCGTTCAATTTTAATGCTTGCTTTAGCACTTGAGTTCTGGCTTTTGCTTGGATTAAATTTTCCTTGGACTTGTTGGCAAGAATTGCCAATTCTTCTGAAAGCTTTATGACTTTGGATTGTTCTGGCACTCCTGTGTTGTTTGAATGGTAATAAAGGAATTGCTTGAAGTTTCCTGTTTTGATGCAAAGCTCTTGCGTTTGATAATTCAAGATTTCGCAGAGTTTCTTTATTTTAGCTAGCGCAACATTTGCTTCAAATCCAGCCGCACTCTCAAACTTTTCGAAGTCCATTCCCTGTTTTTTCAGCACGTTTTTTGCAAGCGCAAATGCAGAGTATCTTGGGGCAGTAATTTTCCTGACAACTCTTCTTGCAGTAGTGCTTGAGATTCCACTATTTTGCGCAATTTGCCCAAACTCAAGCCCTTTGTTAAAGTACGCGTCTTCGATTATTTCCAACGCTTCTGCTTCGCTGGCTTTTGGGATGTTTTCATAAAGCCGTAATGCTTCGTTTGAGGCTGTTTCAACTTCCACTATTCTTTTTTCGAAGCAGTTTACTAGGGTTGCGAGGCTTTGCCTGCTTGGATTGTCTTTCCGATTAAGGTAGTTGAATATTCCTGTTGATTCTTTTGACGGAGCAGGCATTCTTAAAAGTTTCAGCAATTCTTTGAAGTGCTCGCGCAAGTTAGGCACTACATCAATGTTTGTGTTACTTTTTACATTCTGCCATTTTTCAAGCGCTTTTTTCTTGTAGCCTATTTTCAAATCCAAAGCACTAAGTTTTTTCAACTCTTCAGAGCCAGGAATAATTAACTTTTGATATTCTTTTTCGCCAAGTTTTTTGGTTTTCTTGATTGAAATGCAGCCCATTTTGCTGATTATTTCAGCAATTCCTTCAGAAAGCCTTTTGCTTGCCAAGGTTATCTCAATTTCTGACTTTTTTGAGTTGACAAATCCGTCGCAGTCAATGAATGCGGCAAGGAAAGCCAGCAATATTTCTTTTTTGCTTGCCGTGATTTCTTTAGGGATGAATTTTGTCCAGCTTGATTTTGTAAACCCAAATTCTGCAAGGCATTTTCCCAAAAGCTTGTTGTCAAAAACAAACTCGCCACCTCTTTTTGTTGTTTTGCATTCAATTCCGAATTTTTTGCCGATTATTCTTGAGAATTCTTTCCTGATTTCTGGGTTTTCATTGGTGAATGTCATTCTAGGGTATTTTATTGTGTTATGACCTTCTGCAAGCAAGTATGCAAAAAGCCTTGCAAGGTCTTCATCAACAGCATGCTTTAGTCTGACTTTTGCCTTTGAAAACTTTGATTTTGCAAATTCACCATTTATTTCAACATTGGGAAATTCCCCGGCTGCTTTTGTGAAATCTATTAGCTGTTCTTTGCCGTTCCATTCAATCCTTGGGGAAAAAAGGTAGTTTTCGGTTGACAATTGCCCTGCGTTTATCCACTCTATTTTCCCATTGAATATTGGCACCGGGTGTTCTGGAGTCAATTCAATTACTTTTCCAGTCCTTGTTGTGATTTTAATTAACTCTTCCGGCGCTTTTCTCCTAGCATACCCTAAAATTTTGCCTGGCTTTATTTTTCCATCAAAATCATCAAGCGCGTAAATCCTTTGATTCAAGTCTTCTTGCCAGAATTCACAATTGCCGTCAATTTTCTTGTTTTTTTCCAGTATAGGATCAACGATTTCTGAAATTGCCTTTTGCTCTTGGCCTTCAATCCAGATTTTAGTGTTTCCGTTCAGGCATTTTCCAGAACCGCTTTGAGCCAGAATGCAAAGGTGCTTTTGCAGCAAGCGCGTCAAATTCAATTTTACTTTCAAATCGTGGAATTCAAGCTCTCCCAATTCCATTCCATTGTTTTCGTCAAAATGCAATATTTTCTTCAAGGTTTCGCTTGATGCAACGCGCACTTTAGTTCCTGGGCCTGCAGGGAATGAAGGCCTTTTGATTTTGCCTTCTTTGGAAATTACTCCAAGCGGGCGGGTTTTTGCAAGCAAGTATTCCCACTCGTGCACTGGAAACTGTTCAAAGAGCGCGCGGCCATTGCTTTCAAACTCTTTGACGCTTTCAGCGCGCTCGAAATAACGATTGGTCTTTTGCAAGTCGTTAATCATGCAGACCATTTTGCCTTCAGAATAGTCCAATTCAATGAATTGTCCCCTGTGCACCTTGTTTTCGGCGCTAACTACAAAGTCGACGCTTGAAGGGCTTGGGCCTTCCATTGTTGAAACAACAGTTCCTACTTCTTTTTCCATAAATTCACTTTAATTCAATATATTGAATTCCTTTCTCCTTAAGTTCTTTTTCAGAATACATTTGAAAAAGCCGGTCATGCACGTCTACT
>JAUSFL010000016.1 GCA_030649735.1 Candidatus Iainarchaeum sp.
ATCGCGCATTTGCTGTACTCCTGCAGTTCCAACAGTTACAACGTCAATCATTGCGTAATTCCAGTTGTTCTGGTGCAAGAGCTTTGCGCGCTTTTCCATTAGTTTTACGGGGCCAGTAATATTCAGCAACGCATCTTTGACTTCGCCGGTTTCTTTCTCTGCCTTGTCCCGCAATTTAGTCATTAATTTTACGCGTTCGTCAAAATTGTTGAATTTTGTGCTTGTGAGGTTTTCATCGTCTTTGCAAAGGTCAAAGCCACCCATCCAGGTTTCGAAAGCAATTTCAGCGTGCTCTTTTGCGCTGAAGCCGATTTTTGGCTTTGGAACTGCTCCGGTCAAAGGCCTTTTCTTTTGCTTGAAGTATTTTCGCAATCCCTTGATTCCTTGATTTGGTCCTTTAAAGTCCTTCATGTACTTTGCAGGCAGGCTTGCATCCAATAGGCGCAAGTTTTCCAATGCTTTCATTCCAAAAATATTGCCGGCAATCCCTGAAAGCAATTGCGGCGCGTTTCCCATTTCCCACAATTCTAAAGGATAGGCTATTTTCACAAAGTTTCCATGAATTTCAAAAGCCGTGGCTTCAAGCTTTTTCATTCTTGCGGGCATTTTGAAAAGCGTTGTCCAAGTTCCAGTCGAGCTTTCTGAAGCAATTCTTCCAACTGCCTCTTTTACTGTAATTCCGTGCGCAGGCTCGTAATAAAACAGCACTTGCAAGTCGTCCTTTGAAGGCCTGTAGTTTTCGTCAACAAAATCCAAATACCATTCTACCTTGTGATGATCGCTGAAAGAAACCATTTTTCAAAACACCTTTTACAAGAAGGCTTTTGGAGTTTATAAAAGTTTTTGCAAGTCGTGCTTGTTGTAAAAGTCTATTTCCTGGAAGAAGAAATCAGTGATTTTTTCCTTTGCATTTTCCAAAGGAATCCATTCAAATTCAGTGTGTTCTTTGCTCAATTTCACTTCATTCCCTAAAGGCTTGCACAGAAATATTATCATTGTGATTGTTTGCTTGTCAGAGCGCGTGAAATGCCTGACGCTTAAAGGCATTACAATTTCAACATTTAGCCCGGTCTCTTCCAAAACCTCTCTCTTTAATCCATCAAAAGGGCTTTCTCCAAGTTCCAATCTTCCGCCAGAAATTTCCCAAATTCCGGGCATTTGGACATTCTTTGGCTCGCGCTTTAGAAGCAAAAGCTTTCCATCATCAACAATGAATCCTTTTACTGCAACCCCGAAATTGTCCATAATTAAAATTTGCGACAATTCTTTAATAAAATTGCTTCTTAATTTAAAAATGAGTTTTTCAAGGCGCGTTTTGCAATTGACTTCCCAAATCCCCAAAGGAAAAGTTTCTACATATCTACTGCTTGCCCGCGCTGCAGGAAATGCAAAGGCTGCGCGTGCTGTGGGTAATGCGCTTAACGCAAATCCAGCGCCAGTGAAAGTGCCTTGCCATAGAGTGGTTTGCTCTGATGGAAAAATTGGCGGGTATGTTTTTGGAGTTAAAAAGAAAATTTTGCTTTTGGAAAAAGAGGGCGTGAAAGTAAAGAATGGAAGAATTTTGGATTTTGAAAAAAGGCTTTTCAAATTCTAGAATTTTAGCTTGCCAACCCATTTTGGGACTTTTTCGTTCTTGACCTTGTCGTATTGCGGCCAATAAGGCTTTATGTCAATGACTGGGGTTCCATCCAAAGTGTCCAAGCCTTCAACCACTATCTTGTTTCTTTCATGCCTTAACAGTTTTACAGTGGAAATTGCTATCGGGTTTGGCCTTTGGGGGCACCTGCAGGCAAAAATTCCAACAATCGGGACTTCAGGATTTCCCTGAGGCCTGTGGGTAATGACATAATCCTTGATTCTATCCATCCAGTAAACAACTATAATGTGCGAGTAATCCTCAATTCCCTTCAAGGATTCAGCAAATTTCTCATCAATTATTATTTCAGAAACTTCCTTGGCAAAGCCCCCGAGCCTTGCCTCTTTTACATTATTCTTGACAATGCCTATCGGTTTTAGGACAATTTCTTCCATGAAAAACATTTTGCTTGAATCTTTTTAAATAGCCACTAGACATGAGCCGGCAAATTTGCTTTTTTTGGCCGAGTTTTGGCCCCGCGGGCTGCGTTAGCATTCCAGTATTCCAGTTCGCCGAAAGGTTTTTAAACATTAGAATATGCTAATATGATATTATGAAAAGATTGTATGAGCTTCATGCCGAAATGTGCAAAGTATTCTCAAATCCCACCAGGCTGGAAATCTTGAATCTTCTGAAAGACAGGGAGCTGTCAGTCACTGAACTTATGAAAAAAACAAGGCTAAGCCAGGCCAATATTTCCCAACACTTGTCAATCATGAAGTCTAAGGGAATTGCAATATCAATCAGGAAAGGCAAGAACGTCTATTACAGGCTTTCAAACCCGAAAATTGTCAAGGCATTTGACATCATTAGGGAAATTTTGGCAGAAAGACTGAAAGAGAATGGAAAGATAGTCAAAAAGACGTGAGGCGAATTCAAGAATGAAGAATAAAGATAATGCGCCAATAATCATCGCAGTCTTATTAGCCTTGCTTTTGATGTTTGGCTTTGGTGGGGGATTTGGCTACATGGGCGGAATGATGTTTTTTGGGCCAATCTTCATGGTGTTGATAATAGCGCTGATAGTCTGGCTAATTGTCTCTTTAACTCAAAGGGGTGGAAAATGAAAGCCAGAGAAAGCGGCATGCCGAAGGAAGAGCTTTGGAAAGAATTCTTCAGCCCTGAAAACACCCTAAAAAAAATGGGCGTAAATATCAGAGTTAATGATGTGGTTGATTTTGGCTGCGGTTACGGCACTTTTGCCATACCTGCAGCGAAATTAGTGAGCGGAAAAGTCTATGCGATTGATATCGAACCAGAAATGACGGAAATTACGAAAAGGAAGGCAAAAGAGAATGGATTGAACAATGTGGAAACAATGCTCCGTGATTTCATGTCTAATGGCTCTGGCCTTGACGATGAAAGCGTTGATTATGCAATGTTATTCAATATTCTTCATGTCAAAGAGCCAAAAAAATTAATTAGGGAAGCTTACAGAATCTTAAAAAATAACGGGAAACTTGGGATTATTCACTGGAATTATGACCCATCAACGCCAAGAGGTCCGCCAATGGATATTAGGCCAAAACCAGAGCAATGCATTGAGTGGGCAAAATCCGCAGGGTTTGAGCTTTATCAAAAACATGATTTGAAGCCATACCATTACGGAATTATAATGAGAAAAACAGCGCAATAAGGGGGTTATAGAAATGGAAATTGAAGATTTTGCATATGTTGTTGAAACTAAAAAGGGATTTGATGAAGCAGTCATTTCCGTAAGAAAGGCAGTGGAAAATAAGGGCTGGGCAATATTTCAAGTGTATGACTACAAGGAAATACTGGCTGTAAAGGGGTTTGAACAAAAATCATTAAAAATAATTGAAATTTGCTCAGGCAAATACGCAAACCAATTCTTGAACAAGAACAGGCTGACTTCTCTTTGCATGCCTTGCAAAATCAATGTTTTGGAAGATAATGGGAAAGTCAAGATTATAGGAATGAAGCCAACCATGATTTCACAGTTTTTTCCAGAAGTCAGCCAAAATGAAGCCGCAGAGGCTGAAAAGGACATTATAGACATTATTAAAAATGCCGAGTGAAAAAACGAAATTGTTAATGTTTCATGCTAAATATCTAGCGCTTTGCTTTTTTTCCATTGCTTCCGTTGTATGGGAAAGGCAGTAGTTCTGAAAGCTTGGTTTTGAAAATCCTGGTTTTGGAATCATTGCTTGTTATTATTTCCAGGTCTTTGCCTGAAATTTTTGGCAGTTCTTCAAGGAATTGCAGGCAAATTCCGCAAGGCATTGCGGGCTCTCCGCCTTTCACTGAATCGTTCTCGAAAATCGCGAGCTTTTCTATTTTCCTGAAGCCATTGGTGTTTGCGTTCAAGACCGCGGCTCGTTCTGCGCAAACATTAGAGCCGCTGGATTGGTTTGCAAAGCTAGAGCCTTTGAAAATTTTGCCTTCCTTAGAAAGCACTGCAGCGCCAACTGTAGTCCTGGTGTAGGGATTGTACGCGTTTTTTAACGCGCTTTCAGCGGCTTTCAAGAGCTTTTTTTCCAAAGGCCTTAATTTGGACAATTTTACTGCAATCATGCTTTATTTGAAGGCAAAATTCTTTAATAAGTTTTTCCCTCAGTTAGTAATGCCTGCAAAGTTAAGGATTGGAATGTTTTCTTTCACTTCCTGCGAAGGCTGCTTTTGCAAAGTTTTGGAGCTCTTGGACCAGGAGCATGAAAAAATTCTTGCGCTTTTGGAAATCAAAAGCGCTCGCTTGATCCAAAAAAAGTCTGAAATCAAGGACTTGGACGTGGCTTTTGTTGAAGGCAGCATTGCAACTTCAAAAGATTTGGAAAAGCTTAAGGAAATCCGCGAAAACTCGAAAAAAATCATACTGCTTGGCACTTGCGCCACTGACGGCTGGCCTTCAACGCAAAGGAATAATTTCAGCAATGCGCGAAAGTCAGAGATTGCCTTGAGCGTTCGAAAGGCAGGCCAGTTGAATGAAGTCTTAAAGCCTGAAAGCATTGTGAAAGTTGACGCTAAATTATTCGGCTGCCCAATCAATAATGAGCAATTCAAGGAATTGCTCAAGCAGCAATTCAAAGAGTTTGGTGTAAAATATGCATAATGCCGAAATTCATTTGGACGGGCTTTCAAAAATGGAAGGCCATGCCAATCTTTCAGTCATTGTAAAGTCTGGAAAAGTTGAAAGCGTTAAATTGCAGGTTGCTGAAAACAAGCGCTTTTTTGAAGCCGCATGCGAGGGAAAGAATTTCAAGGAAATTCCAATGCTTGTGAGCAGGATTTGCGGAACTTGCTCTGCCGCGCACTTGCTTGCTTCAATTGAGGCTGTGGAAAAAGCCTTTGACTTTAAGCCTTCAGAGCAGACAATGCTTTTGCGCAAGCTTTTGCTTTTTGGGGAAATGATCCGCGATCACGGAATGCACTTGTATTACTTTTGCCTGCCTGACATTTTCGGGAAAGACTCCATTTTAGATTTTGAAGGCGAATTGCACCAATGGCTGCATGATTCAATGGATGTTCGCGGAGCCGGAACAAAGCTTGCGGA